>JAPSJV010000003.1 GCA_031178005.1 Pseudarthrobacter sp. | reverse complement strand
GCGGACCCTGCCCCAGCTTCGGCTGGGACAGGGTCCGCTTTTGTCCGTTACCAGCCCGCAGCGGAGAAGCTACGCGGAGGGCACCGCCGCCTGGGCGTTGTGCTCGGGCGGCCGCAGGAAACCGGCAGGGTCCCTGATGAGCGGCTCGAACGCCAGCTCTGCGGCACCCACCAGGATGGGATCTTCGCCCAACGGCGCCAGCTCAATGGCCACGCTCTCCCGCGGACCACGCGCCCCGGGAGTATCCAGCGCCTCGGCAAGGGCACCGGGAGCGGCCCGGACAAGGATGCGCAGGAACCCGCCCAGCACGATCAGCGACGGATTAAGCAGGTTGACGACGCTCTTCAGCGCAATGGCCAGCAGCTGCACCTGCCTGTCGATGATTGCCTGCAGCTCCCGGGATGCCGAGCCGTCCCGCAGTTTCTCCATCACGGCTTCTTCGAGGCTCTCCGTCTCGCCCGGCGCCAGGCCGACGGCGGCGATCAGCTCTTCGCGGGTGACCGCAGCTTCGAGGCACCCGAATGATCCGCACGTGCATTCCACCCCGCCGGTGCGCACATGGGTATGGCCGAGCTGGCCGGCAAACCCGGTGGCACCACGGATGAGGCGGCCCCCGCTGATGACTCCGCCACCGATCCCGCTTGCGCCGCCATAGAGGTAGATCAGGTCGGACACGTCCCGGCCCGCGCCAAAGGTGGCCTGGGCACGCGCTCCCGCAACGGCGTCGTTCGCAGACGTCACAGGAAGTTTCAGCGCATCGCTGAGCAGCGCACCGAGCGGCTGGTCCCGCCAGCCAAGATGCGGCGCCTCAATGACGGTGCCGTCCACAGGATCCACCAGTCCCGGTATGGCGAGCCCAACGCCCATGACCCGGTGGCCCGCAGGCAGTGAGGTGCGCATTCCGGTATAGATCGCGGAAACAATGTTCACGACTTCCGCAACAGACGGTGCGCGCACGGTGTGGAAGCGAACGGGATTGACGATGTGGCCGCCCAACGAGACGAGGGCAACGCTCACCACGTCAATATCCGGGTTGACGGCCAGTGCCAGCGCGCCGGGGCCCGGCTCGATCATGATGCTGGGGCGGCCGTGCTGTTGTTCCTGGTCGAGGTCGCTCTCCAGGACGAGGCCAAGGTGCACCAGTTCACCGACGAGCGCGGCGATGGTGGAGCGGTTCAAGCCTGTAGCCCGGGTCAGTTGGGCGCGGGAGACGCCGCCCATTGAATGCACCAGGCCCAGCACGGTGGAGAGATTATGCTGCCTGGTGGAATCCCGGTTGTTTCCGAGGTTGGCACCGGCAACCGTGCGCCGAATGCGTTCATCCACCCCGGTTCAGGTCCTTCCTGACAGCTAGCCTCAATGCCGATTCGCCCTGGTGTCGATTCGTTTCTTCATGATAGCGGCAAACCGGCAGGCACCTGCGAGCCTGGAGCCGCCTGGCTACGGCTAGTGTGAACCAAGGTCCGCGACAACAGCAAACAGCATGGCTTCCAGGCTCCTGCGCAGGGCCGTGGGCACGCCGTCATGCTCCAGATGCATTACGGCCAGCTGCGCGTTCTCGCTGGCCAGCGCAATGGCGTAGTCCTTTGCGCCGCAGGAGACCAGCACGGACCGGACGAAGCCGGCGTCGGCGGCGGTCAGGTCCGGGGATCCGACCATTGCGGCGATCCTGCGCCATTCCGGCCGGGTCGCCGCGTAGGAAAGCACCGCCGTCCGCTTTCCTTCCCTGAGGTCTCCCCAGCTCGTTTTTCCAGTGCGGCTCTCTTTGCCGAACACACCCAGCACATCGTCCGCAATCTGGTAGGCGATTCCGGCGTAACGGCCAAAGGAAACCAGCGCCTCCACAACCGGTTCCGGTGCCCCCGCCAGAACCGCACCCGCCTTGAGCGGCGCTTCGAATGAATAGACCGACGTCTTCTGGTGGGCCGTCTTGATGATGTCCTCCAGCGGAGGCATTTCCTGTGCCCGACTGAACTCGATGTCGAGCACTTCGCCGCCCACGGAGGAGAACACCGCATCGTCGAGAATTTCGCCCAGCCGCCGTCGTATGTCTGCCGGCGCTTCCACTCCACTCAGCAGGCGGTAGGAGCTGGACAGGGCAAGGTCACCGGCAAGAACCCCGGCCGAGACTCCCGCGTGCCCGGCTGCAGCCGGGGGCACTCCGGCGCGCAGGGCCCGGTTCCGGTAGTGTCCGGAAACGTTGGGAATACCGCGACGGACGAAATCGCAGTCAATGACATCGTCGTGGATGATCAACGCACTGTGCAGGAGTTCGTAAGAGGCGGCAAGCTCCGCCGCACTGGCGAAGTCAGTCCCGCCAAGATGCCGGTAGGCGAGCAAGAGCAGCCGCGGCCGCGAGCGTTTGCCGCCCGCGGCTGCTCTTTCAAGCGCTTCCCAGAGGCCAAGATAGGATCCGTTCACGCGGACGGCGCGCAGTTTCGCTTCAGCGAAGAACTCCTGCAGGACATCCTCGACCAGTTCCAGGTCAGGGTTTCCGTGAAGCGCATGGTCCATGTCCAGGGTGCTCACAGCGCCGCCCTCCGCTTCGTCATTCCGTCCCCGGGATTACTCCGGGGCTGTCAGGGCTCCGACTACCGCCGTCGTCAGGTCTTCAGCTTGCGCGGTCCACGTGCGGCGAAGCGCTGCTGAAGGAGGACGGCGACGACGATGATCAGGCCCTTGGCGATCGCCTGGACGGAGGTGTCCAGGTTGTTCTGGGTGAAGATGTTGGTCAATGTGCTGAAGATCAGCACGCCCAGGACCGTACCTACGATCGTGCCGCGTCCGCCGATCAGCAGCGTTCCGCCCACTACGACGGCGGCGATCGCGTCGAGCTCGTAGAGGAGGCCGTGCGTGGAGGTTCCTGCCGTGGTGCGGCCCAGCATCATGAGGCCGGCAATACCGGCGGTGAGGCCGGCGAGGACATACAGGTACACGAGGTGGCGCTTCACCTTGATGCCGGCAAGCCGCGAAGCCTCAAGGTTTCCACCGATGGCGATGGTCCGGCGGCCGAAGGTGGTGCGGTTGAGCAGGAACCAGCCGGCCACTGCCACGATGATGAAGATCCAGATGAGGATCGGGATTCCCAGCACGTCTGAGCGCATGAAGCTCAGGAACTGCCGGTTGGACACAACCTGCGTGCTGCGGCCGGAGATGAGTTCAGCCAGGCCGCGGGCTCCCACCAGCATGGCCAGGGTGGCAATAAAGGCGACGACGTTGCCGTAGGCGATCACCAGGCCGTTGATCAGGCCAGCTGCAATACCCACCGCGAGCGCCACCACGACCATCAGGAGCCACGACGACTGGGCGGCGGCCAACTGGACGCTGGCCAGGGTGGCTACCACTGTGGTCAGGCCCATCACCGATCCCACGGAGAGGTCAATGCCCCCTGCCGTGATCACGAACGTGACGCCGATGCTGAGCACGCCGATGATCGACGCGAGCCGGAGGATGGTGAGCATGTTCTCGACGTTGAGGAAGCGGTCCCCGCCGGTGGCTGCACCCACCACAAAGAGCAGCGCCAGGGCGATGACGAGTCCCAGGCTCCGCCCGGCCGACCCTTTCAGGAAGTGCTGCAAAGAATTGGTCTGGGTGGCACTGTGGCCGTCCGGCGCATCGGCGCGCGGTTCAGCCACCTTGGTGTTCTGCTCGCTCACGCGGCACTTCCCTTCATGACGAGGTCGAGCACTCCGTGCTCGTCTATATCGCTTGCTTTGGTTTGGGTGAGGACCTTGCCGTCGTCAATGACGAGTACCTTGTCGGCCAGGCCCAGGACTTCTTCGATTTCGCTCGAGACAACGATGATCGCTGTCCCGGCAGCCGCGAGTTTGCGGATCAGGGCGTAGATCTCGGAGCGGGCGCCGACGTCGACTCCGCGGGTGGGCTCATCCAGCAGCAGCACCGATGTTCCGTGCACCAGCCAGCGGGCAAGGAGGATCTTTTGCTGATTTCCGCCGGAAAGCGTGCGAGCGGGGCGGTCCGGATCAGCCGGGCGCAGCTCCAGCGCGGCGATCTTTTCAAGGGCTGCCCCGCGCTCGGCCGCTTCGTTCAGGTGGCCCGCACGGGCGAACCGTTCGAAGGTGGACAGTGTGACGTTCTTGAACACCGGCTCGTCCAGGATCAGGCCCTGGCTCTTGCGTTCCTCGGGAGAAAGGCCGATCCCGGCGTTAACGGCGGACGGGACCGAACCGGGCCGCAGCGCCTTGCCTTTCACGGACACCTTGCCGGACGAGGACTTGCGTGCGCCGTAGATCGTCTCGAGGATCTCGGAGCGCTTGGACCCAACCAGCCCGGCGAAGCCGAGGATCTCGCCGGCCCGGACCGTGAAGCTGACCTTTTCGAAATGCCCGGAAAGTTCAAGGTTTTCAACCTCCAGCAACACGGGGGCATCCGCCGGGATGGGTTCCCTCTCCGGGAAGACGTTCGCCACTTCGCGGCCGGTCATCAGGCGGATGAGCTCCGCTTTGGGAGTGTCTGCGACGCTGAGGCCGCTTGCCGTGCTGCGCCCGTCCTTGATGACCGAGATGCGGTCGCCGATCTGCCGGATCTCTTCAAGGCGGTGGGAGATATAGACGACGGCGATGCCCTGGGCTGTCAGTTCGCGGACCACGCGGAACAGGTTGGCAACTTCACCGGAGTCGAGGATGGCACTGGGCTCATCCATGATGATGAGCTTGGTATCCCGCGACAGGGCCCGGGCCATGCTCACGATCTGCTTGTTGGCGGCAGAAAGCGTACCTACCTCTGTGGACGGTGAAAGGCTGCCGTGGCCGAGCCGCTTCAGGAGCGTGCGCGCAATGGCGTTGGCCTTCTTCACGTGGAGAAAGCCGCCGGTGGCCTTTTCATGGCCCAGGAAGATGTTCTCCGCCACCGAAAGCCCGTCAACGACGTCGAGTTCCTGGTACATCGTGGCGATGCCCAGGTCCAGGGCATCGGTGGGGCGCAGCAGGGATACTTCTGAACCCTCCCAGAGGATTTCTCCGCCGTCAGGCTGGTGGACGCCCGCGAGCGTCTTGATGAGGGTGGATTTACCGGCACCGTTCTGGCCCATGACGCAATGGACTTCCCCGGGAAGTACCTGCAGGTTGACACCCTTAAGCGCCTGGACGCCGGAGAAACTCTTGGTAATTCCCCGAACTTCGAGCAACGGCCGTGGCTGATCTTCTTCGAACATGCGACGAACCTAACACATTATGTCGGCGATCGGTATAAAGTCGTCGATTTCTTTCAATCTTCTGTTATTGTGATTGCAGTCACGCAATGTAGCGGGCATGAACAGAGCATGCTGCACCAGGCGAAGACGCACTTAACTCACTGAGGAGATACACATGCTTGCAGTACGTACGGGCCGGAAGATGCTCGTTGCCACGGGTGCCCTTCTTGCTGTTGGCGCCCTTGTTACCGGGTGCACACCAGGGCAGACCGAGACCAACACGCAGCCCACCAACGCATCCGTTGAAGGCAACCAGGCCTCCGGAGACACCGTAGTCATCGGCTTCTCCGGTCCTGCCGCAGATCACGGCTGGCTCAAGGCCATCAACTCCGCAGCCACCGCCGAGGCAAAGAAGTACGGCGACATTGACCTGCGGGTAGCTGAAGGCACCAATGACGCAAACCTGCAGATCAGCCAGGTGGAACAGTTCATCAACGACCGCGTCGACGCGATCGTGCTGCTGCCCACCGACGGCGCCGCACTCACCCCGGTGGCCATCCAGGCCATGGAAGCGGGCATCCCGGTCATTAACGTCGACCGCGAATTCTCAAGCCCGTTTGCCGCACGCACCACCATCCTGGGCGACAACTACGGAATGGGCGTCAGCGCCGGAACCTACATCTGCGAGCAGCTCGGCGGCAAGAACGATGCAGTCGTCGCGGAAGTAGCCGGCGTCGATTCCCTCCCCCTGACCCAGGAACGCAGCAAGGGCTTCGCGGACGCCCTCGAATCCTGTGGGCTTGACGTGGACAACCGCGTCGCAGCCGACTTCACCATCCAGGGCGGCGAAGCGGCGACGTCGCAGCTCCTCTCGGCAGCCCCGAAGATCGATGCCCTCTGGAACCACGATGACGACCAGGGCGTCGGCGTGCTGGCAGCCATCGACACCGCGGGCCGCAGCGACTTCTTTATGGTCGGCGGCGCAGGCTCGGCCAACGCCATGCGCGAGATCCAGTCCGGCGAGGGCGTCCTCAAGGCCACCGTCATCTACCCCTCAACGCAGGCAGCTGACGGCGTGCGCCTCGCCCGCCTGATCGCCCAGGGCAAAGCCATGAGCGACCTCGTGGAGGTTGAAGTTCCCAAGCAGATTGTCCTGAACGCACCGGTGGTCACCGGCGACAACGTTGACCAGTACCTGCCGACTGCCTTCGAATCGTAGAGTCCGTAGCACCCTAGGAGACAGGGCGTCCCGCCATCGGCGGGGCGCCCTGTCTTTTTCTCCGGTTGTGCCTGCGAATTGCCCGCCTACGTCAGTCCGGACGGGCGAAACCTGGGCGGCACACTGCCTGATCCGCTGGCCAGATCCGCTGCCCACTGCCCGATCAACGGCGCAAACTTGGCACCGTGGCCGGAGCAAGGCGAAACCACCGTGATGCCGTCCACCCGGTCAATCACGAATTCCTCGTCAGGGGTGCTGGTGAACAGGCAGGTGGTTTCCGCATAGGGCCGGGGATCGACGCCGGGCAGGTAGCGCCGCACATACTCCACCACGCGTCCCCGGTTGGCCGGATCCACCATTCCGGTTTGCTCCGCCGCGGACGGGATCACGGGGCCGCCGTTGAACTCGGCTACCTTCTGCCCCGCGAATCCGGCATCGCGCCCGCCGGAGAGGCCATAGACCGTTATGTCCTTGGCACCGTGGATGAACGTGGGCCAGGAACCGGCAGCTCCCTGGTCCAGATAGCGGAAATGGAACGCCTGCTCCTGTCGCACCGTGATCTCCGGCAGGGCAGCGAGGAAACCGGCAGGAAGTGCCAGATTCTGCAGCAGCCGCGGCAGCCAGCCGCCGGCACTGACCACAACGTTGCCGGCGTCGAGCGTTCCACCGTTCCGGGAGGTGAGCCGGTACCCGCTGCCGCTCCGCTCGATGCGCTCCAGTTGCCAGCCGGTCTGCAGCCGCGCGCCGTTGGCAACGGCCAGCCGGACCATGGCGTTGACTGCCGATTCGGCGTCGATCACCCCCGCCCCGGGGTGCCAGAGCACCTCGGTATCAAAGGCGATCTGCGGCCAGCGGCTCCGCGCATCTGCCGCGGACAGCAGGGAATGTTCGACGCCGGCGCCCGCCAGGACCGAGGCCAGGCGCCGGGGATTGTGCCCGGCACCGTAGTCGACGGCGCCTGTGCGCGTCAGGAACCGTTCGCCACTGGCCGCCTCCAGGGCATCCCACATGCTTTTCGCCTCCACCACCGCGCCGGCATAGAAAGGATCTTCATAGGCATAACGGAAAATCCGGGCCGAACCGTGGGAACTGCCCTGGCGGCCCGCCGGCACATCCTGCTCCACCAGCGTGGCGTCCAGCCCGCGCGAGGCCAGCTGCCAGGCCGCAGCGGCGCCGGCCAGGCCCGCGCCCACCACCACGAAGTCAGCCACTCCGGTCAGTTTCACATGTTCTCCAAGCCTTGTTGATGGGGTGTAGCCGCTGCTATGAAGCGGTACTCAGCGCCGCATCGATCAGGACTACGGCGGCCTGCCGCGCCTGGCCGGCGGCATCCGGACTGCCGGCGATGGCAGCAGTGGTCTGCGCGCCTTCGGCCAGGATGGACAGCTGCGCGGCAAGCACCGGCGGCCCGCCGGCCTCCTTGGTCAGCCTCCCCACATACTCCTGGAAGGAAGCCTTGTGCCCGCGCGCATAGTCGGCGACTTCCGGGCTGACGGCACCCAGTTCCGCGAAGCTGTTGATGAAGCCGCAGCCGCGGAACGTGTCCTGGCAGAACCACTGCGAGAGGTAGTCGAAGATGGCCAGGAGCTGTCCCCGCGGTGTTGCGGCCTCACGGACCTTAGCGTCCAGGCCGTCCGTCCAGGCCTCATGCCGCCGCTCAAGGACCGCCATGACAATGCTGCTCTTTGACGGGAATTCCTGGTAAAGCCTCTTCAGCGAAACTCCGGCCGCCGTGCGCAGCTCATCCATGCCCACGGACTGGATTCCCTTCGCGTTGTAGAGCTCGTCCGCGGTGGCGACGATGCGGGTGCGAATCTCGGAAACTTCCATACAGCCATTCTACTTGCAATGAGAACGGTCGTTCTATACGCTGTTACACATGACGGAGAACGATCGTTCTCCCATCGAGAAAAGGAATCAGGATCATGGGTTTCATCAACGTCGGCACCGAGAACACCACGGACATTGAGCTCTACTACGAGGACCACGGCTCAGGCCAGCCGGTGGTCCTGATCCACGGATACCCGCTCGACGGCGGCTCCTGGGAGAAGCAGACGGCAGCCCTCCTGCAGGCCGGCTACCGGGTCATCACCTACGACCGCCGCGGCTTCGGCAAGTCCAGCAAGCCGACCACAGGCTACGACTACGACACCTTCGCTGCAGACCTCAACACCGTTATGGAAACCCTGGACCTGCGCAATGCCGTCCTGGTTGGCTTCTCCATGGGCACCGGCGAGGTGGGCCGCTACATCGGCACCTACGGCGAAGCACGTGTAGCCAAGGCAGTGTTCCTCGCATCCCTGGAGCCCTTCCTCCTCCAGACGGAGGACAACCCCACAGGCGTTCCCGCCACCGTGTTTGACGGAATCCGGGACGCAGCAATCGAGGACCGCTACGCCTGGTTCACCAACTTCTACAACGACTTCTTCAACACGGACAATTTCCTGGGAAACCGGCTCAGCGAGGAAGCGCTGCGCAACGCCTGGAACGTTGCTGCCAGTTCCTCCTGGTACGCCTCCTTCGCCGTAGTGGATTCGTGGCTGACGGACTTCCGTGCGGACATCGAGAAGGTCACGGTCCCCGCACTGATCGTCCACGGCACGGATGACCGCATCCTTCCCATTGACGCCACGGGCCGCGAGTTCGCCAAGCGGCTTCCGTCCGCCGAGTATGTGGAGATCGAGGACGCTCCACACGGCATGCTCTGGACGCACGGCGCGGAGATCAACCGGATCCTGCTGCCCTTCCTGGCCAAGTAGCAGGCCCTATCAGCGGGCACTCCCAGGCTTGTCCGCAGGTCCCAAGCTTCAAAGCCGGGTTCTGCGGACAAGCCTGGGAATCCTGGCGCGGACCGACGCCAGCCATTCCCGGCCCGGCACGGCGCCTTCGACATCCAGCGCCCGTGAGTTGGGACCGCCGCAGGGACATGGAACGATAGTGTCCATGCCTCAGAAGATCGCGTACCAGGGTGAACCCGGCGCCAACTCCAACATTGCCTGCCAGGACATGTTCCCCGACATGGAGAGCGTGCCGTGCGCCAGCTTTGAGGATGCCTTCGAACTGGTCTCCAGCGGTGAAGCCGAACTGGCCATGATCCCCATCGAGAACTCCATTGCCGGCCGGGTAGCGGACATCCACGCACTGCTCCCCCAGTCCAACCTGCAGATTGTTGGCGAATTCTTCCTGCCTATCCACTTCGACCTTCTGGGCCTTCCCGGAAGCAGCATCGAGGCAGCCACCGAGGTCCACAGCCACATCCATGCACTGGGCCAATGCCGCCGGATCATCCGGGCCCATGGACTCAAGCCGGTCATTGCCGGTGACACTGCCGGTTCAGCCCGCGAAGTCCGCGATTGGAACGATCCCACCAAGCTCTCCCTCGCTCCCCCCATGGCCGCCCAACTGTACGGGCTGGAGGTCCTGGCTACCGCCGTCGAGGATGATCCCACCAACACCACCCGCTTTGTGGTGCTGGCCCGCGAAAAGGCGCTTCCGGCCCGCGAAGAACTGACCGGACCTGCCGTGACCAGTTTTGTTTTCCGCGTCCGCAACGTGCCGTCCGCGCTTTACAAGGCACTGGGGGGCTTCGCCACGAATGGCGTGAACATGACCCGTCTGGAGAGCTACATGGTGGGCAACGAGTTCGCCGCCACCATGTTCATGGCCGATGTTGAAGGCCACCCGGAGGACCTGTCGCTGAAGCTGGCACTGGAGGAACTGGACTTCTTCACCACCGAGGTCCGCATCCTGGGTGTTTATTCGGCCGCTGATTACCGGCTGCAGCAGTCCGCCGACATTTGAGAAG
Source organism: Pseudarthrobacter sp. (assembly GCA_031178005.1). Classification (GTDB taxonomy): domain Bacteria; phylum Actinomycetota; class Actinomycetes; order Actinomycetales; family Micrococcaceae; genus Arthrobacter. The sequence goes on along the minus strand of JAPSJV010000003.1, from coordinate 199,652 downwards.
CGGGCGTCAGGGCGCCGCGTGTCCGGCCAGTTTTGCCAATTCCCGGGCCAGGACAGCGGCTCGTGACTCGGGGGTGCGCGCTTTAAGCAGCGGCAGGATCACTGCGTAGCGGGCGGACCGGCCCAGGCCTTCAAAGGCGGCCTGCGCTGCCGCATCAACTACCAGAGCATCCGCCAGATCAGCCGGAACTTCTGCCGTCCGCTGGGATTCGTACGCCGCATCCCAGCGGCCGTCCGCCTTGGCCGCCTCGATTTCTGCCAGTCCGCCCGGCCGCATCCTGCCCGCCGCGATCAGTGCTTCCGCCTTGTCCACGTTGATCCGGGACCACGGGCTTTTGGGCCGGCGCCGCGAATATCGCTGAAGGAACGCAACATCGTTGTGGGACCGGCGCTGGCCGTCGATCCAGCCGTGGCACAAGGCAACGTCCAAGGCATCCTCGATCGCGATCAGCGCAGCTCCGGAATGCCGTTTGCCGATCAGCAGCCAGGCCTCCCGTTCTTCCGGGTTGGCAGACAGCCATGATTCCCACTCCGCCACGTTGCGGAACTCGAGCATCTCCATGCTTACGGGCATCAGTTCGCGGCGGCGGATGCCACGACGCCCACGCCCAGTGCCGCGATGATGCCGCTGCTGGAATTCTCGACGGCGGCACTCACCTTGGGGCGTTTAAGCCACTTCATGGCCTTGAACGCCACCGCTGAAATCATCGAAAGATAAAGGAACGCGACAAGGGCCATGACCGTGCCAAGCACAAGCGCGGTGCCCATGGTTTCGCCGCCCCGGGGAAGGAACTGCGGAACAACGGCAAGGTAGAAAAGGCCCACCTTGGGATTGAGCAACGTGGACAGGGCACCTGCTCCAAACCCGGCCAGCCTGCTGTACAGGAGGGGTGTGGAACCGGCCTCAGCGCCGGCAACAGTGGCGGTAAGCTCCTTCGCGGCCTTGCGGGATCTGAGGAAGGACGAAATGCCGAGGTAGACCAGGTAGAGGCCGCCGGCGATTTTCAGCCAGCGGAACAACTCGGCCGACTGCTCCAGGAGTGCGGCCAGCCCGACACCCACCAGCGCGGCCCAGACGATGGCCGCTCCGGCCGAACCCGCGGCGGCGGCAACGCCTGCGCTGGGCCGGTTCAAGGCAATACGCAGGACCAGGAAGGTATCCGGTCCCGGAGTCAATGCCAGGACCACGCAGAGCCCGGCGAACGCGGCAAGGGAAGCAAGGGTCATGTGCGCCATTATCCGGACCGGAACCGGTACCGGGCAAGCCCGGCGCCCAAACGTCATCCAAACAACATCAGCCCGCCCCCAGCCGGCAAAAGCAGGCAAGGGACGGGCTGTTGTTGGCCTGGCGGTAGTACCAGGGCGCGCTGGCAGTCCGGTCTAGCTCCCGTCTGCCAGCAACCGGCCCCACCTTGGGGCGAGCAAGGGGGAGCCGGCAAGTTTCAGGGTGTGCCACAACGTCACGGCCACCGAGTCCAGCACTGCAACGCCGCTCCGGGATTCCACGTCCGCGGTGATGTTGGCGCCGTACAGGTTGGTGCAGAGGTAAACCAAGGCGTCCGGTTTGGCGGCAGCGAGCTCCAGGGAACCGGGCAGCATCTCCGCATCCGTGACCCTGGCGAAGGATTCGTTGTCGCTCAGGTCCAGGTGGCGGTGGTCGATGGTCTTGATGCCCTCGCCCTCATAGGAGGCGATGACGGCTTCGTTGACGTCCGCCGTGTACGGCGTGAGCAGGCCGATCCGCTCCGTGCCGAAGGCAGCGAACGCTGCCAGGTAGGCCAACGTGGAGGTGGTGGCCGGAATCCCGGTGGCATCGGTAATTTCGCGGACCAGTTCACGATCATGGTCGGCGCCAAGCCAGGACCCGGAGGTACCGTTCCAGGCGATGACGTCGACGTCGGCCGTTGCCAGCAGTTGCGCGGCGGCACGCATGCCGTCAACATCGAACTGTTTGTCTGAAGAGTCATCCAGTGCGATCCGGGTGACGTTGATGCGGGTGAAGTGCAGGGTGACGTCGGTACGCTCCCCCAGTATCCGGTAACTCTGCGGTTCCAGGCAGGTGTTGGAGGACGGCACAATCATGCCGATCCGCACGGGACGGGTTTCGGAAGGCATTCGCAGCTCTTAGGCGGGAAGGGTGGTGGGCGTCAGCGGGGACAGTGCGTCACGGTGTTCAGCGAAGCCGTTACGCGGGATGTAGCGGCCGACTGGGCCAGGATCGTGGAAGCCCTCACCATCCAGCACCACACGTCCTGCGGATACGACGACGGCGGGCCAGCCGTTCAGCGGCTTCCCGTCGAAGGGCGAGAAGTCAGTTCCCATGTGCAGTGCGCCGCCGTCAACAATCCGTTCCTCTGCGGGGTCGAAGATGACCAGATCGGCGTCGAACCCTTCAGCAATGGTGCCCTTGCGCGGGACGGCATTGATCCGGGCCGGGCCCGCCGCGAAGACCTCAACAAAGTCCTCCACGGAGGCGCCGGATTCGGACACCAGGGCCGTGAAGGCTACCGGCATCCGGGTTTCGACGCCCGGCAGGCCGTGCGGCATAAAGCGGATGTCGTCGGTGCGTTCGCGTTTCTGGGACAGGTCGTAGCAGGAATGGTCCGAGGAGACCGTGTGGATGGCACCTGCGGCAAACCGTTCCTTGAGCGCGGCGACGGTTTCCGGGCTGCGCATGGGCGGGCAGCAGGCGTACCACTCGGGGAAGCTGCCGCCGTAGACGGTGTCGTCCAGGGTCAGATAGTGCGGGCAGGTTTCGGAGTAGGCTTCCTGGCCGTTGACGCGGGCCTCGCTGACCAGGTCCACGGCTCCGGGGGTGGACTGGTGGACAAAGTACACGGGAGCGCCGGTGTACTTTGCCATGGCCAGGGTCTCCTTCACGGAAATTTCCTCGGCCAGTTCGGGACGCGTGCGGTGCAGGTGCTCGATGCCGATCAGGCCGTCCTCGGCGTGCTGCTCGGTGCAGTCCACAATGATCGGATCGTGCTCGGCATGGATGTAGGTCAGGCCATCCAACCGCACCATTTCCCGCATGACCTTCAGGATGGTGTCCCCGTCCGCCATGGTGGTGCTCCGGTTGGTGGTGTACATCTTGACCGAGCGCACACCTTCGGCAGCCAGCTGCTCAAGCTGCCACGGCACGGTTTCGTCCCAGCTGACCACGGAGCCGTGCAGCGCAACGTCGCAGCGGGATTCGGCCGCAAGCTTCTTCTTGTTCAGCACCGCGTCCAGCGGCGTTTCCTGGGCATCCCGGGGAATGCCGAAGTCGATGATGGTGGTGGTGCCGCCCCACAATGCTGCCGTGGAGGTGGTGGCAAAGTCGTCCAGGGTGCGGAACCGGCCGGTGACCTGGGCAACGTGGCAGTGGCCGTCGATGCCGCCGGGAATCACCAGCTTTCCGCCGGCATCAATAATGCGGGCCGCTTCGGGGACAGGCTGGCCGGCATCGATCAGCTCGGCGATCCGGCCGTCGCGCACCACAACGTGGGCGGCCTGCCGGCCAAAGCTGTTCACCACGGTGCCGTGGGCAATGACGAGTTGGGGAACGGACATCTTTGTCTTCCTTTTTCTTTCCAGGGCTAGTGCTGGGTGGCGGTGACGTTGGCTTGCGCGGCGGTCAGGGCGGCGGCGAGGTTTTGAGAAAGGCCGCGGCGCCGTTTGACGGGCGGCGGGGCGAACGCACCTTGGCGGTGTGGTCCGGACTTGAGCGCCACTACGGCCTCGGTCATCCGGATGCCGGCGGAAATGCCGTCCACCACGGGAACGGGGATCTGCCCCTCCAGTTCACGGGCAAGTCCGGCGAGCGGGGCACCTGCCAGGATTACGACGTCGGCACCGTCCTCTGTGACGGCCTGCCGGCTCAGTGCCAGCAGGGTCTCCTTGAAGTCCGACTGTACGGAGCCGATGGAGTTCAGGCTCTGGTTGATGGAACGGATGGAGGCCAGCCGTCCGCCCAAGCCGAAGTGCTCCACGCAGTCGCGGTACCAGGCCGTGATGCGGTCCGAGATGGCGATGATCGAAAAGCGCTGGCCCTGCAGGGCTGCGGCGCAAAGAGCGGCCTCGGTGATGCCGATGACCGGGATGTCCACCAGTTCCTTCAGCGCGGGCATCCCCGGGTCGCCGAACGCGGCGACCACAACGCCGTCGATGTCTCCGCCTGCAGTGTGTTCGGCGATCAGTTCGGCCACGGCGCCGGCGGCGATCAGCGACTCGAAGCGCGTCTCGATGTATTCGACGCCGTGCCCGGCCGTGAGCACCAGGAGTTCGGTGCCCGATCCGGCGGACCGCAGTGCCTCTGCTTCGATCAGGGCGGTGACATCGCCACTGATGTTGGGGTTGATGACGAGTAGTTTCATGTTCTTTTCCGTTGCAAGGTGAGTTCGGCGGCGGGGGAATCCTGGGGGAACTGCTGGCGGTACTTTCCGATATGCGACGCCGATTGGCTGGCGGCGCGGTCCGGGTCTCCGCTGGCGATCGCGGCATAGAGATCGCGGTGTTCCTGGATCAGTTCGGGAAGGTCGCTGACGTGGCGGAAGAGCCAGTGCATGCGGCCCTGGAGGGGCTCCAGGGCTGCGCGCAGGAACCCGTTGTTGGCGATGCCGGTAATGGCGTCGTGGAATTCGCTGTTGGCCCTGTGCGCTTCCATGATGGAGCCCTTGGCGAGACAGCGGTCAGCCTCGTCCAACAGGCCCTCGAGGTACTTAAGGTCTTCGGGCGTGGCGCGGACGGCGGCCAGCCGGCAGGCCAGTACCTCCAGTGACTCGCGGACGTCGAAGAGGTCCTCGACGTCCTTGTCGCTGAGCCCGGCCACTTCCATGCCGCGGGCGGCCCGGTCCCGGATCAGGCCTTCCTGGCGGAGCATCCGCAGAGCCTCCCGGATGGGCAGCCTGGAGACATTAAATTCGGCGGCAAGATCGCGTTCCACCAGCCGGGTGCCGGGCGCATAGTGTCCTTCGAAGATCCTGGTGCGGAGGGCATCACGCACGGCTTCCCTGAGGGGACGATCCGTGGTGGTTGATTCTTCTGCGCTCAGCATTTCCAGCTCCATTTCGTGATTCAAACTATGCGTCCGGCATCCCAGGCGCTTGGTGACGCTTAGACCGGGAGTCGCTTGTTGTAGTCCAAGGCCAGGACCGAAACGCCCATGATGATGGCGGATCCAACAAAGTACAGCAGTGCCCAGGTGTAGGATCCCGTGGCCCCCACAATCAGACCTACCACAATCGGTGTGACAAAGCCGGAGATGTTCCCGCTGAAGTTCATGGCACCACCCAGGACGCCGGCGTTGGTGCGGCCGCCCAGGATGGCCGGGATGCTCCAGAAGAGTCCCACCCAGCGCAGGAAGAACATCACCAGGGACAGCAGCACCACCGCGGTGGTGGGATCCGGGACCACGGTGACGCCAATGAGGCCGCCGATGACGACGATGCTGGAGAAACCAAGCAGTGTACGCATCACCTTGTTGGCGCTGGCTCCTGCCTCGCGCCATTTGTCAGCGATCATGCCGCCGAGGATCTCACCCACAAAGCCAGCGCCAAAGATCAGGAACGTTGACCAGCCGATGGTCTTCAGGTCAAAGCCCTTGTCCTGTGCAAGGTACAGCGGGCCCCAGGTGAGCAGGCCATAGAACACACCGTTGAAGCCCAGCCAGCCAAGGCACATGGCCCAGAAGGAGCGGAACTTCAGGTAAGGGAGCAGCGCCCGCTTGCCCTTGGCGCCTTCCTGGACGGCGAGGGCGTCTTCCTCTGCATGGGAGGACTCGATGTACTGGGCCTCCGCCTCGTTAACGCCGGGGTGCTGGCGGGGATTGTCGCGTACGTACCACCAGACGGCCGCACCCATCAGGACAGTGGCAATGCCGGCGATGATGAATGCCATGCGCCAACTGCCCGTGGTGGTGATGAGCCCGGTGATGATGATGCCGCCCAGGCCCGCGCCCAACGGCGCACCGGCGTCGAGGATGGTGGCACCGCGGCCACGCTCCTTCTTGTGCATCCAGAGCGCGTTGAGCTTGCCTCCGGCCGGCATAACGCCTGCTTCAGTGACACCGATGCCCAAGCGGGCGATGAACATGCTCAGGAAGCCGCCGGCCATGCCGGAGGCAGCCGTAGCCGCGCCCCAGCCGATGCAGGAGGCCGTGACTACCTTCCTGGGACCGAACTTGTCGATCAGCCAGCCGACGGGAATCTGCATCAGTGCATAGGTCCAGAAGAAGGCTGAGAGGAGGAGGCCCACAAGTTCCGGGGCCAGGTTGAATTCTTTTTGGATGATGGGCAGCGCCACGGAAATGGAGCCACGGTCAATGTAGTTGACGGCCACCAGTACCAGGAGCAGCAGGAAGAGTCTCCAGCGGACGTTTGTGCGTCGTTGCGCGCCGTCTTTGCCGGTTGTCCCTTCCGCTTCGGGAATGGCAGTTTCAGTGTTGTTGACAGACACTGATTCTCCTTCGCTTTGGGATGGTTGGGGATGAATGAAGATGGAGCGAGATCGCGATTCGCATTTGGGATCCCAATTTGGGATCCCAAATCCAACATAAGTGTGAGGTGAACCACTGTCAAGGATTTTCACGGAACTCCGACGGCAACCATTTATGACCGGCCTACCGTCGGCAGGCTTGACGGCTAGGCTGGGCGCTGTCAGTCATATGCGCAACACAAGGGGAACCATGAGTCATCACGCCGTCACGGCTGCCGGCACCGCGGCCAAAACCGCAAGGCTACTCGCCCGGCTGCTCCTCGTCGTCGTACTTTCCTTGTTTCCGCTGCTGGCCGCTCCCCCGGCCGCCCGTGCGGACGCCCCGGTGGAGGTGGTGGTCGAGGACACCGCGGGAGCGTTGTACCTGCCGCAGCTGGAGCCCGCCCTCGCAGGGATTTCCTTCTACCAGCCCACCAAGGTAGTGGTGTTTACACGCGCCGGCCGTTTCAGCGATGACCTCAACGAGGAGGTGCTCCGCTTCGCCCGCGCAGAGCACCCTGAGTGGATCAGCGCTGACGGCCAAAAGTGGGCGGACGGGCTGTTCGTCTTTGCCCTGGACACCACCGGACGCCAGATCGGCACCTATTTCGGTGAGGACCGGAAGGTTCCGCTCAGCGAGCAGGAAGCCATCCAGGAGGACACCAAGGACTTGTTCCGCTCGGCCCAATGGACGGACGGGACCATCGCCGGCGTGAAATCCGCCGCATCCCGCATCGGCAGGCCGTGGTACCTGCACCCCGGAACTCTGTGGACCGGCGGCATCGCCGCCCTGGCCACTCTTGCGGGGTTCGGGATCCGGGCAGGCGTCCGGGCGGGAAACCGCAGCAAATTCGCGGAAGCGCTCGACGCCGGTGACCGCTCGTATGCCTCTGTCACCCTTCGCTTGGAGGAGACAGAGCTGAACGCCTCCACGATTCCGCCCGCTTCCACCTATGGCGCCCTGGTACTGGAACGCTGGCACACCCTGTCGGCCCGGCTGCTGGAGATGACCAAGCTGCGCGAACGGCTGGAGGCCATGGGGCCAAAGGAGCGGTCCGTCAAGGCCAGCGTGGAGCAGGCTCGGGAATTCCAGCTGGTGACTGCGGACCTGGATGACCTCGATGATGCGATTGCCGATTCCAACGCCCTGCTTAATCTCCACTCGATGTGGCGGGAGGCCTGGCGGAACCAATCCGGCGATCTGGCCAAGGAGCTGGCAGAAATGGACGGCATGCTGGCCGGCAGCAAAACCGAGGGAAGCCCCGAGACTGCCGCGGCGTTGCGGTCCCATGCCGCCACGGCCCTTCAGCGGATCGCCGCTCTTGAAGCCGGGCTGGACAACGGCACGGCAACCCCTGACGCCGCGCTGGATGGATTGAAGGCGGAGCGCGAGAAAACGGCTGAGTTGATGGAGAAGCATGCTGACGCTGTGATTGCCGCGCACACCCGCTCGGACCGGGAGGCTGAACTGATGCGGGACAAGATCAACGAGGCTGCCGAAGGCCAACGGCAGCAGCGGCGCTATGGTGGCAGCATTGTGGACATCGCTTATCCGAGGCTGCCCTTCATCTCGGTGACCAGCTTCAGTAACGGGGTCGATGCGGGCCAGGACGCTGTGTCATCAGCCAGGAGTGCCGCATCGTCGTCAGGCAGCAGCACCGGTTACGGCTCCAGCGGCGGCAGCTTCTCCGGGTCGGGCAGCTCCTCCAGGTTCTAGCCAGTGGCACGGGACACAATCCGCGCTCCCCGCCAAATATGACCAGACATCAGCGGCCTATCCGTCGCGCCGGAAGGTAACTTTGGAGCTGGAATCCCCTACTACACAGGAGCATCACTATGGCCGAGATCATTGTTGTTGGCGTTGACGCAAGCGAAACCGCCGGGAAAGCTGCGCAGAAGGCGAAAGAGCTCGCCGTGGCCCTGGGCGCCAAGCTGCACGTGATCACCGCCTACGAGGGCGATCCGGTAACAGTGGCCAGCACGGCCAGCGAACGCGCAATCGTGGTTGGCAATCCTGCCCGTGAGGCCAAGGAGACCGCCCACGCAGTGGCGCAGGGCCTGAGCCAGGACGGCCTGGACGTCGAGCCCTTCGTCGCCGAGGGCAATGCCGCACAGGCCATCATTTCCCATGCGGAGAAGCACGGCGCCAGCCTGATCGTGGTGGGAAACCGCCGGATGAGGGGCGTCGCCCGTGTTCTGGGCAGCGTGGCCAACAGCGTTGCCCACGGCACCTCCTGCGACGTCTACATCGCGGACACCACGGACTAGTTCCCAGCGTGATTGAGCGCTCCCGCCCGGAAGCCTTCAGGGCAACCGGGCGGGAGCGTTTCTGCTATGCCGCGGGCGTGAAGGCGGCGACCAGTCCGAACAGGTCCTTGGGATCCTCAGGGCTGGCCACGAGGTCAATCTCTTCGAAGAAGTCCGTCCCCTGCACTGCGTCCCGGACGTACCGCAGCGCGGAGAAGTCCTCGATGGCAAAACCAACAGAGTCGAATACGGTGATTTGTTCCGCAGATGTCCGTCCCGGCTTGCTGCCCACGAGGACCTCCCAGAATTCGGTCACGGGGTAATCGGCCGGCATCTGCTGGATCTCCCCTTCGATCCTGGTCTGCGGCGTGAACTCCACGAAGACGTCACCACGCAGCAGGATGGCGGCATCAAGCTCCGTCTTTCCAGGGCAGTCCCCGCCGATGGCGTTCAGGTGGACGCCGGGAGCCACCAGGTCCGCCGTGAGTATGGTGGCCTGCGCCTTGTCGGCAGTGCAGGTGGTGATCACATCGGCGCCCTGCACCGCTTCTGCCGCCGAACCAGCCACGGTAACGGTGAAGCCCAAAGGCTCGACGTTCCGGAGGAATTTTGCGACGGCGGCCGGGTCCGTATCCCAGACCTGCAACTGACTGATGCCCAAAGCAGCCCGGAAAGCCAGCGCCTGAAACTCCGACTGCGTTCCCGTTCCGATCATGGCCATCACCCGGGAGTCCGGGCGCGCCAGCCTGCGGGCCACCATCGCAGAGGTCGCGGCCGTCCGCAACGCGGTGAGCACGGTCATCTCGGCGAGGAACGTGGGATAGCCGTTGTGCACATCGGCCAGGACGCCGAAGGCCGTCACCGTCTGGAAGCCGCGCGAGGGATTTGAGGGGTGGCCGTTGACGTACTTAAAGCCGTAGTTTTCCTGGTCGCTGGTGGGCATCAGTTCGATCACGCCAAAGGGAGTGTGGCTTGCCACCCGCGGGCATTTGTCGAATTGTTCCCAGCGGCGGAAGTCCGCTTCGAGGTAACCGATCATCTCCGCGATGACCTGTTCCGTTCCGCGGCCGGCAAGCCACCGGACCATGTCTCCGACGTCCACAAAACGCGTCATAGCTCCTCTTCCTGTTTGTCAGCCTTGCTTGCTGCAGTAACAGTACGGAGAAGCGCTTTGCATGCTCAAGAGCGGAAATGCTGACTTTTCGGCTGGTTTCTACACAAAATGACGACGCCGCCTGTACATTGTGTCCATGCCGCTGCTTGACGACATTGACCGACGCCTGATTTCTGCCCTCCGCGAGGACGGCCGGGCGCCCGTAGCCGAACTGGCCAGGAAACTTGGCGTGGCCAGGGCAACCGTCAACAGCCGGCTGGACCGTCTGGTCTCCTCTGGAACAGTGGTGGGCTTTACCGTCCGCGTCCGCGATGAGCTGGACCCGCTGGCCATCCAGGCGGTTTCCCTGATCGCCGTTGAAGGCCGGTCCACGGACAGGGTGATCCGGCAGCTTCGTGGCTTCCCGGAAATCAGCGCCCTGCACACCACCAACGGCGGCTGGGACCTGGTGGCCGAACTCCGGACCCAGGACCTGGCCGGATTTGATGATGTGCTGGGTCGGATCAGGTCCCTGGACGGTGTGGTCAACAGCGAAACCAGCCTGCTCCTCAGCTCCGTGCTGCGTTAGGTCCGGCGCTGCGCTAGGTCCGGCGCGCGGCAGGACTCCGCCTAGCTGAGGACATCCGCGGCCAGGAGCTGGCCGTTGAAGTACTCCAGCTGCCAGCCGTCCACCACATGGTGGTGGGCAAGGTTGAGCACCGCGTTGTCCACGCTGGCCAAGGTGCTTCCCAGCGCCAAGTTGAGCGTAAGCCGGATGAGCGTGCCGTGTGCCACCACCAGGACCCGTTGGCCGGGGAACTCCGCTGCCAGGGTTTCCAATGCGGCCAGTCCGCGCGCCGCCGTGGATTCTTCGCTTTCGGCTCCACGGAAGCCTCCGGGGGTCCGCAAGGCATCCAGCTCCGGTCCGTCCTGAAGCCCTTCGGCCTCGCCGTAACCACGTTCCTGGAGGTCGGGCAGGCGTCGGTCCACTTTGCGGCCCAGCCCCGCGGCGATGATGTCCGCCGTCTCAGCGGCCCTGCCCAGCGGCGAGGACACCACGGCGTCCCATTCGAAACCGGACAGCCCTGCCACGGCGTCCCGCGCCTGGCCGCGTCCGACGTCGTTCAGGGGAATATCGGTGACGCCCTGCAGGCGGCGTTCGGCATTCCAGTCGGTCTGGCCGTGGCGGATCAGGGCGAACGTTGTGAGGGTCATGCTTTCCATTGTTGTGCATGACTATGCCCAGAACCGAAACGTGCGGTTGCTGACTGGTAGCGCACCTGCCCGCCCACTACCGTGAGCGCAACGCAAGCAGTGAGCAGCGAGTCCGTGCCGGCGTCGAACGGATCGGTATCCAGGACCACGAAGTCCGCCAGCATCCCCTCGGCCAAGCGGCCCAGTTCGTGCTCCCGTCGGCAGGAGTAGGCAGCGTCACGGGTGGCGTGGCCCAGGGCGTCGGCAAGCTCCAGCGCATAGCCGGGCAGGTTGGCCGGCAAGTCGCCGTCCAACGCCGATCTCCGGGTGGTGGCAATGTACATGTTGGGCAGCGGCGGATGGGGTGCGGTAGGCGCGTCGGAGCCCAGCGCCAGGACCGCCCCGGCATCCGTGAACTCGCTCCACGGGTAGGCCCGTTCGATCCGCTGGTCACCCAGCATGGCCCGCCAGTTTTCCTGGACGGCCGGATCGGCGTGGACCGGCTGCATGGACGCAACGATGCCCAGCCCGGCCAGGCGGGCAACACTTTCCGGCGTTACCGATTCCAGGTGCTCGATCCGGTGCCTGCGGTCCCGCGGCCCGTTGACCCGGTTGGCGTGTTCAAAGGCGTCAAGCGCCACCTCGGACGCGAGATCGCCGATGGCGTGGATGGCCACCTGCAGGCCCTCGGCGTCCGCAGCGGCCACCACCGGATTCAGGTAATCCGGCGCCCAGATCAAGTCTGCGTTACTGCCGTCCGAATACGGTTCCTTCATGGCAGCCGTGCAGCCGTCAATCACGCCGTCGGCAACGATCTTGATGCCCACCACCCGCAGCCACGGGGTGTTGACCTCCTTGCTCAGCTGGGCGGCCCGGGCCACCTGGGCCAGGTTTTTGTCGTGGTTTTCCGACGGCGCCACCAGCCAGTGCGCGTTGATCCGCAAGGGCAGGGTGCCGTCGCCGGCGTCGAGGGCGCGGAGCATGGCGGCGAGGTCATCCTCTCCGAGTGCCATGTCGATGCCGCTGGTGACTCCGGTGGAGAGGTAGTGCTCAAAGCTGGTGGCCAGGTGCGCGTCGCGCTGGGCGTCCGAGGTCAGCGAAGCGAGCGTGGGCCAGGCGTACTGGTGCATCGCTGTTTCGTGCAGCAGTCCCGTAGCCTCCCCGGTCTGCGGGTCGCGTTCGATCCTGCCGCCCAGAGGGTCCGCTGTGCTGCTATCGATTCCCATTTCGGCCAGGGCCGCCTTGTTCACCCAGACGGAGTGCAGGTCGTTCGCGTCCAGGTACACGGGACGGTCAGATACGACGGCGTCAATCATCTCCGCGGTGGGCGCACCGCCCGGGACGGCCGAGAAAAGCCAGCCGCTGCCAAGGATGCGGGCAGCGCCAGGATCCTGTGCTGCCGCCTCCTTGATCCGAAGCTGGATCTCGTCCAGCGAGCCGGCATCGCGCAGGGCCACCTTCTGCATGGTTTCGCCCATCATCATCAGGTGCGTGTGCGCGTCCACAAAACCGGGCATCACAAACGCCCCGCCCAGATCCACCTCTGTGGCTGCCGTTCCCCCGGCCGCAACTGCATCGCGGGCGCCGGCGTCGCTGCCCACATAGGCGAGTCGGTCGCCGTCGACGATCATTGCCTCTGCGAGGCCGGGGCCGCCAGCCGTAAAAATGCGGGCGTTGCGGTAGAGGGTGCGTTCAGGGGTAGTCACAGTGATTCCTTTGTTTTACTAGACAATTGCGGCTTGGTTGAGCTGTGGCTCGGTGGCGGCGAGGGCTGCGGCCACCGCATCCTTCTCCGCCTGGACGGCAATCCGGGAAATGACCACAAAGGGCACCAGCAGCAGGAAGCTGAACGCCGCGAGGATCGTGGTCAGGGGAACATAGCCCAGGGTTTCGGCGATGAAGGTGCCGAACAGCGGTGAAAACGCCGAGCCGATCAGGTAGGTCCCGCTCAACGCCGCGGACCAGACGCCACGCACGTCCAGGGCCACGGCTACGGACACCACGTACATAAAGGCGAGGGCGTACACGGTGTTCCACGCGATGATGATCACGATGTACCAGGTGGGGTCCGCGGCAAGGCCGGACGCGAGTTTCAGTGAACCGCCCAGCAGCAACAGCACCACCAGCGGGACTGTCCTGCCCAGCCGGTCGCCGGCGTAACTGGCGGCGGCACCGAACAGCAGGCCGCCGGCCGTCGAGGCACTCAGCATCAGCCCGATCTCCTGATCGCCGATCCCGGCCTGGTCCGCTCCCATCGACCCGGCTACCGCCCACAGCGAATCTTCGCCAAGTGCCCACAGGCCAAAGCAGGCCAGCAGGCTGAATCCGGCGATAGTGATCTTGAGTGAGGGGGCAGGGCGTTCACGGACTGACGACGGCGTGGTCCCGGCGTCGAAAGTCACCTTCCGGGAGACGGTGAGAGCCTTAGGCATCCAGGCGGTAGTGCCCAGGAACAGCAGGGCGAGGATGGCGAGGAGGCCGAAGGCGCTCACCATCCCGGTTCCCAGCAACGGGATGAGTGCCAGCACCACGGTGACGATGGCCCGGTTGGACAGGCTGCTGATGCCGGACATCCGGTTGGGGTTGCGCAGGGCCGCGAGCGCGGCGCCGCTTGCCGAAATGGAACCACCACCGCCCAGCCCGCCAAGGACGATCCCGGCAATGGCAATCGGCGTACTGGGCACCAGCGCGGCCACTCCGAATCCGGCGGCCGCCAGGAGCAGGCCCGCCCGCGCCACGCCGTAACGCCCGCCACCCGCCGACAGCCGCGAGGTCAGGAGGCAGCTTATGGCCGTACTGAGCAAGCAGGCAGTCATGACCGTGCCCGCCTCGGTAGGCGTCAGGTCATGCTGGTCCACCAGCGCGATGATCATAAACGGGACCAGGTTTGCGGCCATAAAACCGATGACGCCGATGCCGAAGGTGGACACGCCGCGGCGCAGGGTCAGGGGCACCCGGGCCCCGGCATCGTGGCTCCCTGGCGGCAGGGAAGGTGAGGGCTTGTTCAAGGTGGACTCCGTGGGTTGCGGGCGCCGCGTCGTTGCGACGGGGGAACTATTGAGAGCCGGATCACAAAACGAAAGGCTTTCGTTTAGTATGCGGGCTTAGTCCCGGTTTGCACAAGGGGAGGTCTTCGGGAGCTAGATCCGGGCGGCGCGGTTCCGCAGTCCATCAAGGAGGATTTCAAGGCCAAACTCGAAGGCAGTCCCGGCCCTGTCCGCCAGCCGCGAGGCATCATCAACGGCCCGCGCCAGCGCAGTTCCGGAACCCGGGTCAACAGCCCAGACGTTGCCCGGGGCTGCGAGGTCCAGTGCGGCGCCGATCGCGAAACTGTCGATCACGGCCAGCGCAGACGCCACCTCCGCTCCCCCGAACCCCGCTTCCTCCAGGGCCGAGGACAGGCGCTCATAGAAGGCAATGACGTCTGCGTCCCGCACCGTCTGCATCACCAGCAGGGGAGCCGCGCGTGGATGGCGCGCGAAGCTGTCCCGGTAGGCACGGATCTCATAGCGAAGCACCTCATCCCACGTGGCAGCCGGCGGCGGCAGCGGCATGCTCCTGGTAATACGACCACGGACCAACTCAAGGATTTCTTCCCGGCCGCTGACATGGTTGTAGATGGAGGACTGGCTGACACCGATGCGCCGGGCCAGCCTGGGGAGGCTGAAATCACCCGATTCATCGATCAGCTCCAGTGCCGCCGTCACCAGGGCGTCGACGGAAATCAGCGGTTGGGACGGGCGCGCCACGGTTGGGCCTCCTTGGGGTTAGGTCACCCCAAAGTTAGCAGCGGCGCGAAGAACGCGGCGAGTTCCGCCGTCGCGGTCAACGGCAGCACATTCGCCACGTACTGGTCCGGGCGCACCACAACCACCACGCCGTCGCGGCTCACGCCACGCAGATCGAAGATATCGCTGGCCGGATCGGCCCCAAATACCTTCTCCAGGTAGTTGAGCCCGAACGGGCCCACCGTGGGCTTGAAAACAGCGGGGACCTCGTTGATATCGATCTGCGTGTGGTCCTGCTGATAGATCACCCGGACGTCAAACCAGGCGTCCCCATCAAGGTCCGACGGCGTTGCTGCCAGCGGCGAATCGGACGCCTTGGCGAGCCACTCAGCAAAGTCCTCCACCTTTGAGACGGTGCCGCCACCCTGCCCAGGGGCGGCGGCATCGGCGAACACGTAAATCCGCCAGCGGCCATCCGCCCGCGCCTGGTGGCCGAGGTGGACAGGATTGGTATCGCAGACCCTCAGGACCGGTGCCGACTTGAACCTCTTGCCCACGGTAAAGCCGGTGGCCAGCTCCTGGTGGCTGGCCTCGGAAACCAACAGCGACGGCCCATAGTGGGTCATAAAACCCGCAGGAAACTCGGCCGTACTGGTGTAGAAGTTCTCCAGTTCGGTGGGGTCGTCGAACTCTTCCGGCTTCCTGGCCATCATGGCCGACCACTGCTTGTCGAAATCGATCAGGTTCTTCGCCACCACCTGGCGCTCCGCCGAGTACGTATCGAGGAGCCGCTCCGGGCTCCTGCCCTCAAGGACGTGCCCCAGCTTCCAGCCGATGTTGAAACCATCCTGCATGGAAACGTTCATGCCCTGGCCCGCCTTGGCACTATGTGTATGGCAGGCATCGCCGGTGATAAACACCCGCGGGGTGCGCTGCCCGCGCTCCTCCGGCAGGACGTCGTCGAACCTGTCCGTCAGGCGGTGGCCCACTTCGTAGACGCTGTGCCACGCCACGTTCCGCACATCCAGGGTGTACGGGTGCAGGATCTGGTTGGCCTGCTTGATGATCTGCTCGATGCTGGTGTTCCGCACTGCGTGGTGCGTGGCGGGATCCACCTCGCCCAGGTCCACGTACATGCGGAACAGGTGGCCGCCTTCACGCGGGATCAGCAGGATACTGCCGCGCTCCGCCTGGATGGCGCACTTGGTGCGGATGTCCGGAAAATCCGTAACGGCGAGAACGTCCATCACACCCCAGGCATGGTTGGCCTGGTCTCCGGCAAGGGTGCAGCCGATCGACTCCCGCACCTTGCTCCGGGCGCCGTCGGCACCGACAACGTATTTGGCGCGGATGATGCGCTCGCTGCCCTCGTGGGGGCCCGCCGTAGGAAGAAGCGTCACCAATACCGGATACTCCCCATCCCCTAATACCTCCAGGCTGCGGAACTCATACCCGTAATCCGGGGACATCCGGGCTGGTGCGTTCGCCATGAACTCAGAGAAGTAGTCCAGCACGCGCGCCTGGTTCACGATCAGGTGCGGGAATTCACTGATCCCGGCGGGGTCATCCACAGCACGGGCGGCCCGGTGGATCCTGGAATGGTCCGAGGGGTCCGGCTTCCAAAAGGCCATCTCGGTGATCCTGTACGCCTCGGCAGTAATGCGCTCGGCAAACCCGAAGGCCTGGAATGTCTCCACACTCCTGGCCTGAATGCCGTCCGCCTGGCCAATCGCGAGCCGCCCGCCGCGACGCTCCACAATCCTGGTGGTGATTCCCGGGAACTGGGACAGCTGTGCGGCCGTGAGCATGCCGGCAGGGCCGGTACCGACGATCAGTACGTCAACTTCATCGGGAAGTTCAGCAGGCCTGTTAATGCCCGTCCCTGCGGCGGGCTCTACCCGCGGGTCACCGGATACGTAACCGTGATGGTGGAACTGCACGGGAGGTCCTCACTTCATTGTGACTTAGCCCTGTTCATTATTTGAACAGGTGATTCAAATAATGAATCATCATTAGGCAGCACTTTACGCCACCAGTGACGCGGGCCACAACGGCTCAGTTTTTTTGTACTGTGCCCTGGCTTTTAAAGCGGGCAGGACATCTCCAGCTCAGCCTGGTCCGGATTCAGGTTGTAGGGCCGCTTGGCACCAGTGAATGTGAAGCCTTGGCGCAGGTAGAAGCGTTGGGCGCGGAGGTTGTCCTGGTGCACTTCCAGCCGGAGCAGGGTACCTCTGGCGGCTGCCCAGGCCTTGATCGCGTAGAGCAGGGCTTCGGCGACCCCCTGGGCGCTCCCCCGGTAGTCCGGGGCAACATACACGCCCACCAGCAGCGGGTCCTGAGGATCTTCGGGGATAAAGCAGCCCATGCCGCCCACCCAGCGGCCGTCGTCGGAGATTGCCACGACGGCGGTTCCGGTTTCCGCCTGCCCGCGCGCACCGCGCATCCGCCAGTCGGCCTCCTGCAGCTTCCGGGCATCTTTTAGGGACTCCGCGTAAGCCATAGGCTCATCCGCCAGCATTTCCAGGCGAAGGTCGCGCACCTGCCGCCAGTCGGATTCCCGCGTGGCCCGGATGGTGATCGTCATGGCTGTCCCCCAACTAATCGCGTTTCGGGACAGTCTAGTCACGGCCGGCACCAGGTCCGAACGGCCGGGCCCCGGCCGGGCTCCCGATCAAAAGCTGCGGGCGTTGGCCAGCACCGGCAGCTTGGCACGAACGTCAGCGACCGCCGTCGGATCAATGTCCACGATGGCAAGTTGGGGCTCCCGGCCCAGTGCCTTCACGGCAGCCCCCATGGGCGAGACGACGGCGCTATGGCCGACGCCCGTGGGTGCTTTGCCGGCAGCCGGAATGCCCACACTGGCGGGATCGGCCTGGCCGCAGGCCACCACAAACGTGGTGCTGTCCAGAGCGCGGGCGCGCACCAGCAGATCCCATTGTTCCGCCTTGCCCTCCCCTGCACCCCATGAGGCACATACGATGTTTACCTGGGCGCCCGCGTTGGCGTTGGCCGTGAAAAGGGCTGGGAACCGGACGTCGTAGCAGGTGGCAAGGCCGATGGTGGTGCCTTCAATTTCAAACGTCACGGGAGCTTCCCCGGGATCCACCGAATCCGATTCGGCAAAACCGAAGGCATCAA
The DNA here is from genome assembly GCA_031178005.1 of Pseudarthrobacter sp. Taxonomy (GTDB): domain Bacteria; phylum Actinomycetota; class Actinomycetes; order Actinomycetales; family Micrococcaceae; genus Arthrobacter. The sequence continues at coordinate 181,800 of JAPSJV010000003.1, read as the reverse complement.
AAAGGTGGATCTTGTCATAGGAAGTGTCTACGTCGGGCCCGGTGACCAGCAGGGTATTGCGGACGCGCCCGCCCTCCCCCGGAGTGAACATTCCGGCCACAATGGCAATGTCCAGTTCCTTCGCCATGGTGCGGACGCTGCTGGCCCACGGACCGTCCAACGGCTCGGCGATCTCCGCCAGCGGGTTGCCGAAGGCGCGCATGGCCGCCTCGGGGAAGACAACCAGCGCGGCACCTGCGGCTTTTGCCTGTGTCGCGTAGTCTCGGATGAGTTCCAGGTTGGCCGAGGTATCGGCGCCGCTGATGATCTGGGCAACTGCTAAACGCATGAATTTACTCCACTCTGTCGTCCTCACAATGTAAGGGACAAAGGCTTCGCCGGAAGACCGCTCACCACAAGTCAGCACCCTGGCAGCGCCAGTGCGGGTGAAAGGCTCCTGGCCTAGGCTGGGGACCATGGCGATCCTGCACAAAGCAACCCTGACCCCGTCCAAGCTGCAGCTCATTGAGCAGTTCCTGCCCCGGCAGCCATGGTTTCCCGCTAAGGGGTCCGGTGCCGGCTCCCCCGAACTCCTCGGCGCGTACCGCTTCGACGATCCGGCCGGCGAGGTTGGGCTGGAAACGCACCTGGTCTCCGTCGACGGCGTCGTATATCAGGTTCCGCTCAGCTACCGCGGCGCCGAGCTCCCGGGCGCGGAAGCCTGGCTGGCGGGCACCATGGACCACTCGGTCCTGGGTCCCCGGTGGGTGTACGATGCCTGCGCCGACCCTGTCTACGCTGCCGCCCTCGCCAGCACAATCCTGCTGGGACAGGACGGTGCGGAGCAGTTTGTCCAATCGGACGGGAAGCTTGAACCCCGCCCCAGCACCGCCACGGTCAAGGGCACAGGAATGCCCGACGGCGGGATCCCGGCCTTGGGACCGTCGTTCAGTCCTGCGGCACCCAGCACTGCAGACGCTGTCACGGTCATCGACGCCGGCGTCCTGCAGCTGCACGTGTTCCGGGTCCTGGACCTTGCCGCGGCTCCGGCGAACCCGGGCCTGAACGGTACGTGGCAAGGACAGGAGACGCCGGTCCGGCTGGCCACCCTGGTTGAGGTTCCCGGCGCCTAGTGTCGGCCTACAGCATCGAGACCAGCCGGCTGCGGCTGCGCCAGATGACGGACGGCGACTTGGATCGGATGGCAGGCCTCTTGGGAGATCCATCCGTCATGCGCCACTACCCTGCACCGAAAAGCCGGGCGGATGCACAGGGCTGGATCGACTGGAACAAGCGCAATTATGCAGACCACGGATTCGGCCTATGGATTATGGAAACTCCGGAGGGCACTTTCCTGGGTGACTGCGGGCTGACCATCCAGATGGTGGATGGCGTTGCCGAAGTTGAGGTTGGCTACCACGTCCGCCCGGAGCACCAAGGCCAGGGTTATGCCACCGAAGCGGCGGCAGCCTGCCTGGAGTTCGCAGACCAGGCCGGAATCGGGCGGGTTGTTGCCATCATCAATCCGGCCAACATCCCGTCCCAACGCGTCGCGGTGAAGTGCGGGCTGGCGCTGGAAAGGCGGACCGTGATGGGTGGCCTGGAGCAGCTGATCTTCGCCGGGGACCCGGCGCTGCTGTCCACGCGGCCACACCACCGCGGCCCGCAACCTGGCACCCCCCTTAGCGGGACGTACCCTGGGCCACTGAACCCTGCAGCTGGCGCTGGAACAGGATGTAGACAATCAGCACCGGAGTAATGGTGATGATGACGGCAGCGAAGAGAGCCCCGAAATCCGTCCTGTACCCCATCTGCCCGGCGAACGCCTGGACAGCCTGTGAGAGCACGCGGGCTTCCGGTGCGGGGCTTAGGGCTGTGGGCAGGAGATATTGGTTCCAAAGGCCCAGGAAGTTGAAGATGGCCACCGACGCCAGTCCTGGCTTGGCCATGGGCAGCATCACCTGGAAGAACGTACGCCACTCCCCTGCCCCGTCAACAGAAGCCGCCTCGGCAACCTCCGACGGCAGGGTCTTGAAGAACGCGAAAAGGAAGAACACCGAAAACGGCAGCGAGAACGCCACGTAGGTGAGGATCAGGCCCACCAGGGTATTCAGCAACCCCAGGTTCTTCATGACAGAGAAAAGGGGAACGATGGCGAGGAATATGGGGAAGGTAAGCCCAGCCAGCAGAAGGTAGTAGATGGCTTTGCTGCCGGGGAAAGCGAACCTGGCCAGGACGTAGGCGCACATGGCACCCAGCGTCATGGTCAGCGTCATGGAAACCACCACCACAATCACGGTGTTCAGGAATGCGGAGCCGATTCCGGCCTCGTTCCAGGCCCGGACGTAGGCGTCGAAGTTCCATTGCGTCGGCAGGCCAAACGGCGACGCAAAGATTTCCGACGAGGTTTTGAAAGAGGCCACAAGGGTCCAGAGCAGCGGTACCACAACCAGCAGCGCCCAGACGATCAGCATCCCGTGCGATACAACGGCTACCGTTTTGTCCGACTTGGTGCTGGCTGTACTGGTCCGTGGCTGCGGAACCACAGGGGATTCGCCGGTGCTGGAACCGGCCTTTCCTGGTTTTAGCGTTGGCGTCTGCATCGGTCAGAGCCTTTCGTCCTGGGCGCTGCCACCCGTAATCTTATTGACGCCGAAGACCATTCCGGCAAAGGCAAGGGTGATCAGGGAAAGCACAACGCCCATGGCAGTAGCGAGGCCAAACTTTCCGGTGCCGCCGAACGCCGTGTAATAGAGTTCCTGCGACATGACCAGGGTGGAATTCTCGGGACCGCCGGGACTCAGGTACAGGGCAGACATGTAGACGAAGGCGTCCAGGGCAATGATTCCCATGTAAACGTACGCAGTCTGGATGTTGTCCCGGATAAGTGGAATGGTGATCTGCACCAGGATCCGCATGCGGCCGGCGCCGTCTACCCTCGCCGCTTCGAAAAGCTCGGCTGGAATCCCCTTGATGGCGGCAATGAACAGCACCATGTAGAACCCGACGAATCCCCAGGTGATGATAAACATGGAGGTTCCCAGCGCTGTCCGCGCATCGCCCAGCCATGGGAATTGGCCAATGGGGACACCAACGGCGTTGAGGAAGGCATTAAACAATCCGGCGTTCGGGTCAAAGATCATTCCCCACATAATGCCCACCACAATGGCGGGAATGACATACGGGAAAAACGAGACCACGCGGTAGAAGCCCGAACCGTGGAGTCCGCGCACCTGGCCACGGCTGGGCCCGCCAAGGGTGACAACCGAGGCCAGGGAAAGTGCAAGCACAATGGTGATGAGCGGAAGAACCAGCCCAAGGATTGAACTGTTCAGCATGGCGCGCAGGAAGTTCTCGTCCTGGAACAGCGTCACATAGTTTTCCAAGCCGATGAAGGGCATGGCATTGCTGAAGCCGTTCCAAGCGGTAAGGGAAATATACACGGCTTGGATAAAGGGCCAGATGACGAACAGCAGATAGACCGCCAGCGGAAGGCCCAGGAATACGGCGAAGAACGAAATACGGTCGAAAGTCGGCTTACGCCGGCGGCGCCGGGCGGCGGCGAGGCCGCCGTCCGGCACCGTCTGCACTGGTGGAACAGCGGTCATTTGATTTCGATCTTGGTGATGGACTTGTCGTTGGCCACCTTGTCAGAGATCTTCTGCAGGTCTGCGGTCAGCCCGGCAGCGTCAATCTTGCCGTCCAGGAAGGAATTCCAGGTGACGAGCTGGTCCTTGTTCAGGCCGTAGACATTGCCGAAGCGGATGTCGAAAACATTGTCCGCTGCAGCATCAAGCATTTTGGTTTGCGACACCAGTGCCGTGGAACCAAAGCCATCGGCAGGCACTGTGCCCTTGACGATGGTCGGTGCCAGGATGGTCTTGGCGAAGTTGGCAGCCGCTTCCTGGGAGAGCATGGTGCGGAGCAGTTCCTTGCCTCCGGCCGGGTTCTTGGCGGCGCTGGGAACAACAAACGGTTCATCTGAAGCCGAGTGGATCGCGTCCGCGCCGAGTTTCGGTGAGGACGACTTGTGCGGGACCGGCATGCCCGTCATTTCGAAACCAGCCTTGGTCTGGTCCTTCATCTCATTCTCGATCCAGGAACCGGACGGGTAAAGCAGCGCCTCCTGTGCATTGGACCAAGATGCCTGTGCTGCGGTGAACTTGGTACCCGAGCCGCCGGGCTTGAAGTAACCGTTCTTGACGCAGGTCTCGAGCGCTGTGAAGACATCCTGGATGGCGGGGTGGCTCCAGGCGTCCGGCTTCAGGTTCTCGATGGCCAGCCGGACGTCGTCGCCGCCTTCCTTGATGGCTGAGGCAAGGGCGAATTCCTGGTAGTACGTGGCAGCTTCAGTGCCCCAGGTGAACAGGTATTTGCCTTGGGCCTTGGCGTCTTCGCCAAGTTTGAGCATTTCATCCCAGGTCTTGGGCGGGGTAAGTCCCAGTTCCTTGAACAGTGAAGCTGAGTACCAGACCGCGAACACCGTCAGGACATAGTTGATGGACGCAAGCTTGCCACCGTAGGTTCCCGGAGTCAGGACGCCGGGGTAGAGAGTGTCCTTAATGACCTTGCCTTCGAGGTTTTTGGCATCCACTACGCCCTGAAGGTCCTCGAGTTGATCGACAATGGTGGTCATGCCGATCTTCTTTGCGCCTGAGTTGTCGATCAGGTCCGGCGGAGTTCCTCCGGCGAACCGTGGCTGGAGCTCGCCGGTAATGTCAGTGGACGGGCTGACTTTGGCGGTTGCCTTGGCCTCGCCCTTGGCCAGGATCTCGGCCGCAAATTCGACGTACTTGACGTCGTAGCCACCCTTGAAAATGACGGCGTCAACGGTTGAGCCGCTGGCCACGCCGAACGGATTCCCCGCGGTGACGGCACCCGAGGCCGTACCGCCGGGCGTGGTCCCGCCGCCGGCGCAGCCTGCCAGGACTGATGCGGTGGGGATGAGTACCGCGGCCGCAAGTGTGCCCCGGAGGAAGTTTCGACGACCGAGCGCGGACTGTGTATGGATCCGATTCAATGTTGCCTCCAATAGGTGAAGCCTCGTCGTCGAGGCTAGCGGTCCCAAACAGACCTCCTAGCGTTATGTTTTCGCAGATATGACGCAAATGCAATGTTTTCACCCTAAATCGATCAATAAAGATCAAACTGTTATCGTTGCCGCATGAACCTGCCGATCGAGCCCACCCTCACCTGGTCCCACGGGATGTTCCTGCGAAATGCCGCTCCCCACCGGGTCATTGCAGGGGCTATCCACTACTTTCGAGTGCATCCAACCCAATGGCGGGATCGCCTTGAACGCCTCGTTGCGCTTGGTGCCAACACCCTGGACACCTACGTTGCCTGGAACTTCCACCAGCCCAGGCAGGGAGTGGAAGCGGATTTCAGCGGCTGGCGTGACCTTGGGCGGTTCATCGACCTCGCCGGTGAACTTGGCCTGGATGTGATCGTCCGGCCGGGTCCCTACATATGCGCCGAGTGGGACAACGGCGGATTTCCGGCGTGGGTGACCTCGGCTCCCGGTCTGCGCCTGCGCCGTCGCAACGACGCCTTCGAACGGCTCGTCGGCGAGTGGTTTGACCAGCTGGTCCCGGTTATCGCCTCTCGCCAGGCCAGCCGGGGAGGTCCAGTGGTGGCCGTCCAGGTCGAAAACGAATACGGCAGCTACGGCGATGACGCCTCCTATGTCCGGTGGAACCGTGACGCCCTGGTACAGCGGGGCATCACAGAGCTGCTGTTCACGGCCGACGGCGGCACGGACTTCTATCTCGACGGCGGCAGCATCCCCGAGCTTCTGGCTGCCGCAACGCTCGGTTCCCGCGGCGCCGAAGCCTTCGAAACATGGCAGCGCCGCCGTCCGGGCGAGCCCTTCTTTGCTGTTGAGTTTTGGAACGGCTGGTTTGACCACTGGGGCGAAAACCACCACGTCCGCGACGCCGCCGAGGTGGCCGCTGAGGTAGGCCGGATTCTGGACCTCGGCGGCTCCATCTGCCTGTATATGGCACACGGCGGGACCAATTTTGGTTTGGGTTCCGGCTGCAACCACGACGGGAAGCGCCTCCAACCCACCGTGTCCAGCTACGATTCCGACGCACCGATCGCGGAGGACGGCGCGCTGACGGACAAGTTCCACGCGCTGCGGCCGTTGTTCCACGCCGCCCTGGGCCGGGAGCTCCCCGAATTGCCGGAGCACCTGAGCCAGACTGCCCCTGTGTTGCCGGCGGCTACCCTGCCGTTGACCCACGGAACCGACCTGCTGGAACTGGCCCGCAGGGGCGGGAGGTCCGGTGGAGACCAGGTTGTCCGGGCAAAAGACCCGCTGTCCTTCGAGGAACTCGCCTTGCCCAACGGCCTGGTGTTGTACCGCAGCACGGCCGTCCTTCCGGCCCGCGAATTCCGTCTGAAGCTGCCCGGCCTCGCGGACCGCGCCACAGTGTGGATCGACGGCGAACTGGCGGGCCGGCTGGATGACACCACGGCGGCAGCTGGACTTGCCGTGGAGGGCCATGGAGCGGCGGCGGTGCTGGAAATCCTCGTGGAAAGCCTGGGCCACATCAACTACGGCCCACTAACAGGCGCGGGCAAAGGCCTGCCCGGAGGTGTCCTGGTGGACCAGCGCTACTCCTTTGACTGGGAGCATACCGTCCTGGATCTCGAGGCCTGGGGTGCGGCGGAACTCGGGCAGTTGGCGGCAGCGCATCTGGATGTCGATGAACCAGCGGACGCCCACGTGGCTCTCCCCGGGTCGGGCAAGGGATTCCTCTGGGTCAACGGTTCACTGGTTGGACGGTACTGGGGAATCGGGCCGCAGCAGACCTTATATGTCCCGGCAGGGTTCTGGCGCCCGGGCCGCAACGAGATCCACGTCCTCGAACTTGAACTCGCTGGATCCAGCATCGAGCTTCGCGAACGTGCCTGCCTCGGTGATTCCCAGGCCGATCCGACCGGGGCAGAGCTCGCCGATTGACATAAACTGCGCGGCGGCTATCTCCCTTAAGGTGACAGCCGCCGCGCACTGCTGGATATTGGCCGGCAGTGTTTCCTAGGCCAAAGCTCCGCTGAAACTGCCGGCGAAAAGCCGCAGGAGCCGGGAAACTTCCGGCACCAGCGCCTCGCGTCCCGCCCCGAGGTACTTCCGCGAATCGGTGGTTCCGGGGTTGGCAGCCAGGAACTCCCGCACAGCATGGGTAAACACACCGTTGAGGTGGGTGGACACGTTGATCTTGGTCATGCCTGCGCCGATGGCATCGGTGAGGCCCTGATCCGGCACTCCGGAGGATCCGTGAAGCACCAAGGGCACGTCAAGCTCGGCCTTCAGGGCGGCAATGAGCTGCAGGTCCAGGCTGGCGGTCCGCTCCTGCATCGCGTGGGAGGAACCCACCGCCACGGCAAGGGCGTCAACACCCGTGGCACGGACAAAGTCCTGCGCCTCGGCGGGATCCGTGCGCGCGCCCGGCGCGTGGGCACCAAGGTGTACGCCGTCCTTGCCGCCCACCATGCCCAGTTCCGCCTCAACGTAGACACCGGCTGACCGGGCGTAGTCCACCACCCGGGTGGTGGCGGCGACGTTTTCCGCATAAGCGAGCGCGGCGCCGTCGAACATCACCGATCCAAAGCCCAGGTCTACTGCCCGCTTGGCAAGCTCTTCGTCTTCAGCGTGATCCAGGTGCAGGGCCACCGGTACCGCTGCAGCCCGGGCGACTGCCAGGCTTGCGGCCGCGAGGGGTTCCAGGCCACCGTGGAAGGCCACGCAATTCTGCGAAATCTGAAGGATGAGGGGGCAGGAGGCGTCCACTGCACCGCGGACCAGCGCCTCCACCGTTTCCAGGTGCAGGACGTTGAAAGCGCCCTGCCCGCGTCCGGCGGATACTGCGAGATCCATAAGCTGGCGGGTAGGAACCAGGGGCATTAGAAACTTTCCTTTTCGATGACAACCAATGTGGCGAATTCTTCCTGCTGCGGGGATATTTCCCCGGCCCCCGGCATCAGGACCGCGGCGGCAGACCACGCAACCGCCCGGCGCAGCACGGCCGCGGGGTCACCAACACCCTCTGCGAGGCAGGAAGCGACGGCGGCGACGGCGGCGTCGCCTGCTCCGGTGGCGTTTCCGGCGATGGCCCACGGCAGCCGGGCTGTGAGCATGGCACCAGGGTTGCCGGCATCAAAGAGGGACATACCTTCTGCACCCCGGCTGACCAGGACCTGTTTGGCCCCGCGGTCCATGAGTGCAGCTGCGCCTGCCGGCACTGAACCGGCCCCAGTAGCCTCCAGCAATTCATGGTGGTTCGGTTTGAGGAGCGTTGCCCCGGCCTCCGCCGCGTCAAGAAGGGCACCGCCGGAAGTGTCCAGGATGCACGGCAGGCCGGCGTCCGCGGCGAGGCGGGCAAGGCTGGAGTAGAACCCGGCGGTGGCGCCGCCCGGCATGGACCCGGACCCGACCATCACGGATGCTCCGGCTGCAGCGGCGCCGGCGGCCTCCAGCAGGGCGGCCAGGACGGCCGCCGGCTGGCTGCCGCCGGCTTCGTTAAGCAGGGTGGATTCACCGCCGCATCCGGTTTCCACAATGGCGATGCTTCGCCTGGTTTCCGTGGGCGAATCAACAAGCTTCGCCGGAACGCCTGACTGCTCGAGTTCGCGCCGGAAGACGTCCCCGGTGGCCCCACCAACAGGAGCGATCGCCAGGACGTCAAAACCCTGCGTAAACGCCACGCGGGCCACGTTGATGCCTTTGCCGCCCGCACGCGAAAGTGGCATATCCACGCGGTGGCTGGTTCCGCGTTCCACTTTGGCGAGGGTGTACGTCAGGTCCAGCGCGGGGTTGGGGGTGAGCGTAATGATCCGGCCCCGGGCGCCGTCTTCCCGTTCCTCGAGCCCGTTCACCGGGTTCCTTCCGCGGCCCGGCGTGCACAGACCAGGGCGCCCGCAATCCCGGCGCGGGCGCCCAGCGTGCCCAGCCCGACAATTGGCGGGCGCTGGAAGTCCACTGCCTGCGCCAACCGCTCAGCCACGGGCTTCCGCAGGGCTTCACCCGCCCGGGCGAGGCCGCCGGTCAGGACAAAGCGTTCCGTACCGAGGAGGGTACTCAGCTGCAGGAATCCATGTGCCAACGCATCAAAGGCGGTTTCCAGCGAAGCAGTGGCCTGATCATCACCCGCGGCGGCGGCCGCGAAAACCTCCCGGGCACCTGCAACGGGACGTCCGCTGCGGTGCGAGTATGCGCGGGCGATTGCCGCGGCGGATGCGACCGATTCCAGATGGACCGGCCCGCCGCCCCCGGGAACGATGAGGTGACCCAGTTCGCCGGCGAAACCGGCACCCCGGATCCGGCGTCCTTCATCGAAGAGAGTGGCCGCTATGCCTGTTCCGATGACGACGACAGCTACGTCCCCTGAGCCGTGCCCGGAACCGGCCGCCATTTCGGCCTCCCCCGCCATGCCGACATCGTGCCCAAACCCCACAGGCAGCCCGAACAGCCGGGCAGCGCGCTCACGGAACGGATAGTTCCGCCAGCCCAGGTTTGCCGAGTACACACCGGTACCCGCCACTTCATCAACGATCCCGGGAACAACGACGCCTACGGCCACCGGGGTCTCGGGCACTCCCCGCAGAAGCTGCGGGATGAGCCCGGCAGCGGCGGCCAGCACGTCGGCGCCGGGGTCCCTGCCGCCTAAGGGCGTGGGTACGGTGGCGGCCGCCAGCTCGGAACCGTCGGCTGCCGCCAGGACCGCTTTGAGGTCCGTTCCCCCCACGTCGAACGCCAACAGGGGCCCCGGCAACTGCTCCATGGGATGGTGCATCGGCTCAGTTGCTCAGGATGACGGAACGGGTCAGGTTCCGCGGAAGATCAGGATCCAGTCCTCTCTGGCGGGCGCGGTCCAGAGTAACCCGGTGGACGCGGGCGAGTTCTGCGAGAGGATGCCTGCGGGAATGCACAAAGAGCGCGCCGGTGCGTTCCACCTCGTTGGCAAGCCCGGACGGGGCCTCGCCAAACATCCACGTCACGCGCCCGGGTGCGGCTATGGAGATGGGGCCGTGACGGTATTCCATCGCCGGGTAAGCCTCGGTCCAGCCTTGCACTGCCTCACGCATCTTCAAGGCTGCTTCGTTGGCAAGCCCCACCGTCCAGTTGCGGCCCACAAACGTAAACTGTTCAGCCTCCAGCAGGTCCTCCGGCGCCGGTGTGGCAACGGCCTCACGGGCGTCCTCCACCGCCGTCGAGAGATCGACGCCGATGGTGGTCAGCAGGTAAGCAAGCGCGGTGGTCGCGAAGCGGGTCTGGACAACGGAGACCTCATCCGCGTACGGAAGCGCAACAACACTGTCCGCCAGTGACCCGACGGCAGTGTGGGGATCCCCCAGAATGGCAATGCCGGGAAGAACGCCCTTGGTCCGTTCCAGTAATTCAATGACCTCCGTTGTGGTTCCCGACCGGGTGATGGCCACCACGCGGTCGTAACCACGCGCCTCCCCCAGGAAGGCCTCGGAGGCAGCAAACGCGTCCGTCACCCCAAGACCCGCTGTCTCGCGCGCGGCAGCGTAGGCCTGAGCCATGAACCACGAGGTTCCGCAACCCACGACGGCGACTCGTTCTCCCGGTGCGGGGGCCAAGGATTCCGAGCGTGCCTGCTCGATGGCACGGGCCCAGACTTCCGGCTGCGACAGCAGTTCCGCTTCCATGTGGGCCCCGGGCCGGGCGGTCAGTTTGTCCATCAGTCTCTCTCCAGATGTCGCGCCCAGAACTGGAATCACCAGATGGACATGTGATTTTTTATGATCGTTTTACTACCCTAGCATCCAATAATAATCGCAGTCGATCATTTCCCATCTACTGGAAAGTAGGGCACGGCCGGAATTTGACGCAGGGCGCCCGCACTGAACCGTCCAACGAAAACTTCGGGACATTAATGTGGAGTTGTGATAGAAAGTGAGCACTTGCGTGTTTGCAAGATCACAAAGGAGCACAATGAGTCAACGTCGACGAATAAAAGGGGGAGCCGCAGCATGCGTCCTGGCTGCGTCCTCGCTTGTTCTGATATCCCCTATGACCGCGTATGCCCAGCCCACTGCCGGTACTGAAACCATCGCATCAGGGCAGCTCTCGCTCTCGGTGTCCACCGGTTTTCCACAGGTCATCCGCTACACCGACCTGCAGACGCAGGGCAGCCTGGCCGGCACGGCGGAGCAGCTGAACACCATAACCATCAACGGAACGGAGCAGCCGGTGGACGTGGCATCCACCAAGTCCGGCCCATCCACGATCGACTACGTCCTGACGGTTCCAGGCATGGGAGGGATCACCCTTGAAGCCAGGATCAGCGTGGATGACCGGGTGGTCAACTTCAACATCACCAAGATCAATGACACCGCCGAGCACAGGGTCTCAACCCTGCAGCTGCCGAAGCTGAACCTCGCAACAGTCACGTCAGCCGAGCCCGGCGCACAGGTCTCCACTGCCAATCTATCCGTGGACCGCGGCGTCAGCGGGGACCGCTTCACACCGGTCACCAGCGCCACACCGCTGGACCCGTCTCCCAAGAGCTCCGCATACGCCCTGGCCAACACGAGCCAACTGGCGGCGGCGTTTGAATCCAATGCCCTCTACGACACTTCCTCCGGCCCCGCCCACAAGGACCAAGGACGTTTCTGGCATCAGGCAGTCAGCGACGGGGCAGGCGCCGTGAAGATGGGAGTGGCCAGCGGCCAGTGGCTTTACCGTGCAGCCGGCTCCAGCCAGACCGAAGAACTGCCTTGGACACGGGTGGCCATCACCGCGGATGCCAACGCAGACTCCGTCGTTGACTGGCAGGACGCGGCCATCGCCATGCGGTCCATCGAGGTCAAGGCCTTCAAGGGCGAACAGACTCCTGACAACGTCATCACCCATATCCCGTTCAACTTCGCGTCGCAGGCGACCCACCCATTCCTGCGCACCCTCGACGACGTCAAGCGCATCTCCCTCGCCACTGACGGACTCGGCCAGGTTGCCATGCTCAAGGGCTACACCAGCGAAGGCCACGATTCAGCCAATACGGACTACGGCAATAATTTCAACGCCCGGGCCGGCGGCCTGGAAGACCTGAACAAGCTTGCCTCGGCCGGCAAGCAGTGGAATGCCTCCTTTGGCGTCCACATCAACGCCACCGAGATCTACCCCGAGGCCAAATCCTTCGCCGAAGACCTCCTGACGGCAAACAAAAACCTTGGCTGGAACTGGCTTGACCAGTCCTACATCATCAACCAGCGCCAGGACATCAACTCAGGCAAGCTGGCCCAGCGCATCAAGGAACTCGCCGACGCCACCGACGACAACCTCGACTTCGTCTACGTGGACGTCTATTACGAATACGGTTGGCTCGCGGAAACCATCCAGGAGGAGCTGGTCAAGAACGGCTTCCGGGTAGGTTCGGAATGGGCGGACAAACTCTCCCGCAACAACACGTGGTCGCATTGGGCCAACGACGAGAAATACGGCGGCAGCACCAACAAGGGCGTCAACTCCCAAATCCTGCGCTTCATCAACAACACCCAATCAGACGTCTGGAACCCGGACGCCAAGCTTGGTGTCTCCCACATCGTGGAATTCGAAGGCTGGACCGGGCAGAACGACTTCAACGCCTTCTACAACAACATCTGGACCTCCAACCTGCCGGCAAAGTACCTGCAGCACCACGAGATCATCAAGTGGACCGCCGACCGCATCGACCTCGCCGACGGCGTTTCGGTGACCGGCGATGCCGCTGCCACGCGCGACATCACTGTCGACGGCGTCTCCGTGCTCCAGGGCGACAAGTACCTGCTCCCTTGGGCATCCACCAAGGGCGGAGCGCTCGATAAGCTCTACCACTACAACCCCGCGGGCGGCAGCACCACCTGGACACTGACCGATGCGTACCGCGACGCCACCAGCCTGCAGCAGTTCAAGCTGACGGACAACGGACGCGTCAAGGTGGCCGACATCCCGGTGGTCAATGGCCAGGCCGCGCTTTCCGCCGATCCCGGCCAGCCGTATGTACTGACTGCCAACGCCGCCACAGTCAGCGTTCCCGCCGACCCATCATTTGGCGAAGGCACCCGGATCAAAGACCCCGGCTTCAACGCCGCAGATCTTGCCAAATGGAACCCCAGCGGCTCCGCCACGACCGTCCGCGACTCCAAAGGCCGCCGCTACGCAGAACTGGGCGCGGGTGCGTCTGCGATCTCCCAGCAACTGCTTCCGTTCAAGGCCGGCACGTACTCCGTCAGTGCCCTTGTTGAAATCGAGCCCGGCCAGAAGCGCCCCACCACGCTCAAAGTTGAGGTTCCCGGGGGCAAGACAGAGGCCATCACGGTTTCCAGCTCCAACGCGACGAACTTCATCGCGGCCGACGAAAAGCACGACACCAACTTTCAGCGTCTCCGCGTGCTCATCGATGTCCCTGCAAACGGCATCCGCCCCACCATTACCTTCCATACCGGAGACGGCACAGCCAAGGTACGTGTGGACGACTTCCGGGCCGTGGAAACCAAGCGCGTTCCCACCACCGGCGTCCTCAGCGAGGACTTCGAAAATGTGGACCAGGGCTGGGGCCCGTTCGTGAAGGGCAACGCCGGCGGTTCCAATGATCCCCGGACCCACATTACGGAACGTAGGGAACCCTTCACCCAGAAGGGCTGGCACACCAACGTCATCGACGAGGTCCTCGGCGGCAACTGGTCCCTCATCGCCCATGAGGAGAACCGGGCCCCCGGTGGTACCCCTGGCATCGTGTACCGCACCACCGGCTACACGATGCCATTCGTGGCCGGACACAAGTACAAGGTCTCCTTCGATTACCAGAACTCCAAGGCAGGGCAGTATGCCTGGGTGTCAGGCTATGATTCCCAGGCCGGGCCGGCAGTGACCGGAAGCCAGGCGATCGGTGCACAGACCTCTACCGCCCGCTTTGAGCAGATTCTGGACACGGGATTCTGCGGTGACTACTTCGTCGGCCTGCAGCGCACTGGTTCTGCGGGCGGTTCGGACTTCACCCTGGACAACCTGCTGGTTGAAGACCTGGGCGCCTCCGACGCAGTTCCGGCCTGCGCCCAGCTCAGCGCCGTCCTCAAGGGCGACGTGGTGCAACAGGGTACCGCCCAGGACTTCGTCACGACTTTCACGTCCGACGAGCCGGCCGGGATCAGCGGCTTGTCCGTGGAACTCGAGCTTCCGCAGGGCTGGACGGCAACCCCGGCTACGCCGGCCGCCGCAACAACATTGCCCGCAGGCGGAAAGCTTGCCACCACGTGGAAGCTGACGGCTCCCGCTACCGCCGACGGCGACTACCCCATCAAGGCCACGGCTACCTACACCACTACTACGGAGCCGGCCGGTACCCGCAGCATCAGCACCACCACTCAGGTGCGCACGTTGCCCAAGCCTCCGCAGGGCACCGTCTACGCCAGTGATCATCCTTGGGTCAGCAGCACCAACGGCTGGGGCCCTGTGGAAAAGGATATGTCCAACGGTCCCCAGGGCGCGGGTGACGGCACACCGCTGAAACTGAACGGGACTGTATACGCCAAGGGGCTCGGCGCCCACGCCAACGGTTCCATCCGCTACTACCTCGGCGGCTACTGCACCAGCTTCAGTGCCGTGGTGGGCATCGACGACGCCCAGGCGACCCGCGGCAGCGTGAAGTTCAGCGTGGTGGCCGACGGCGTCACCAAAGCGGCCACACCAGTGCTCGGTGCACTGAGCGAGCCGTTGCCACTGGCGGTTGATGTCACCGGGGCGCAGTATGTCGACCTGGTTGCAGATGCCACTGCCGATGGCAACGGCAACGATCACGCCGACTGGGCCGACGCAAAGTTCGTCTGTTCTCCCTAGCAACTACTGGAAGTAATGCCCGCTCCTGCTCTGCAGGAGCGGGCATTACGCTTTCGCCGGGACCACGGTAACGTCAACCCCGCGTTCCTCGAAAGCAGTCTTGTCCTCTTCGGTGAGTCCTGAGTCCGTAATCAGCCGGGCGAATTCGTAGTCACCCAGCGTAGCCAACGCCCGCCGTCCCACCTTTGAGGAATCCGCCAGCACGTAGCTGGTGGTGGCGCGCTGTGCCATCAGGAGATTGACCGAGGCCTCACTTTCGTCCGAGACCGTGGGCCCCACGGTGTGGTCAATACCGTTGACCCCGATAAAGGCCAGGTCCAAGGCGATCCTGTTCATTACCAGGTCCGTGTAAGGCCCCACCAGTTCATAGGACCGCGGGTTCAGCACTCCACCGATGACGATGACCTTGATGTTCGGGCGCACGGCCAACTGTGCTGCGATATTGATCGCATTGGTCACTACGGTAAGCAACGCGTGATCTGATTTGGCGTTGAGGTCCGCGCGGGTAGACAGCACCTGGGCCAGGGCCGTGGTGGTTGTTCCGCCGCTGAGTCCGATCACCACTCCTGGCGTGATTAATTCCGATGCCGCCTCCGCGATCCGCTGTTTGGCTTCGGCGTTGTCATCCCGGTTGTAGCGTCCGGGCAGGTCGTAGGAGACGGTCCCGGTAGTGGCGCCGCCGTGCGTGCGCGTGAGGAGCCGCTGTTTTGCCAGGCTGTCCAGATCGCGCCGGGCCGTGGCCGGAGAAACTCCCAGAGTGGACACGATGTCGTCGATGTCGACCTGGCCGGCCTCCGCGAGCAGGTCCAGGACTGCTTCAAGTCGTTCGCTGCGAATCATGGGAATATTCTCCAAGTGGGGTCGGCGGCGTGAAATTTTTGATTCTTTTATCTGATTCTATGATGTTTGTTGCATCAAAAGGCTAGATTTGAGTCATAATTGGACATGACTAATGTGATCTTGATCTGTGCCGATCAGTGGCGCGGGGATTGTCTCTCCATCGACGGCCATGCACAGGTGCAGACTCCCCACCTGGACGCCCTGGCCCGCACGGGGACGAGGTTCAGTAAAGCCTATTCCGCCACGCCCACCTGTGTGCCCGCCCGGGTGGCGCTCTTCACCGGGCAGTCCCAGGAGCGGCACGGGCGCGTGGGCTATGAGGAGGGCGTTCCCTTCGAGAAAGCCCATCCCATCAGCATTGCCGGAGAATTCCGTAAGGCGGGCTACCACACGCAGGCCATCGGAAAGATGCACGTCTACCCCGAACGCGCACGGCTGGGCTTCGACGATGTCACCTTACATGACGGCTTCCTGCACCACGCCCGCGGGGAGCACCGGCAGGACTTCCGGTTCTTCGACGACTATGTCCCCTGGCTCAGGCGGCAACCCGGCGTCGGTCCGGAGGAGGAGTATTTCGACAACGGAGTGAACTGCAATTCTGTGATTGCCCGCCCATGGGACAAGCCGGAGCGCCTGCACCCTACCAACTGGCTCGCCACCCAGGCCATTGACTGGATGCACCGGCGTGATCCCTCAAAGCCATTTTTCCTGTATCTCTCCTTCCATCGTCCGCACCCTCCGTACGATCCTCCCGCCTGGGCCTTCGAGCAGTACCTTGGCCAGCCCGAGGCTCCGCAGGTCAGCGGAGACTGGAGCCATCACTGGGAGGCACACCGGCGTGACGGTGACACCCAGGCCGCGATCGCCCGTTTGTCGCCGGAAATGCTTCACCGCGCCCGCGCCGGGTATTACGGGCACATGACCCACATCGACCAGCAAATCAACCGCATCCTTGAGTCCCTGGCGGACTTCGGGCTCGCGGAGGACACCGTCATTGCATTCACGTCGGACCACGGCGAAATGATGGGAGACCACGACATGTTCCGCAAGGCGTTGCCCTATGAGGGCTCGGCCAGGGTGCCGCTGATCATCTCCGATTCCCGGAACAAACAGGTGTCCCCACGGACGGTGGACCAGGTGGTGGAGCTGCGGGACATCATGCCCACGCTCCTGGACCTCGCAGGCCTGGAAATCCCGGACAGCGTGGACGGGGTATCCCTGGCACCCTACATACGGGCTCATGAATATCAGCCGATCCCGCGCCAGCATCTTCATGGGGAGCATGTGTACTTCGGGCAGTCCATCCAGTGGGTGACGGATGGCAGGTACAAATATGTGTGGGGTTCGGCCGAAGGAATTGAGCAACTCTTCGACCTCCGTGAGGATCCTGCGGAGACGCAGAACCTGGCAGTATTTCCAGAGCATGCCGAATTGCTGGCCGCCTGGCGGGACCGCTTGATTGTGGATCTTGCGGGCAGGGAGGAAGGCTTTGTAAAAGACGGCGAACTGCTCGCCGGCCAGCCGGTGACCACCATCCTGCGCCATACGAGGGAGCGGTTGTAACTTTCCCTGCATGTTCAGTGAGCCTGGGGTGCAGGCGCCTGCTCCACGACGGGCTGGGCCAATGGGCGTCCTCCCCGCAGGACCAAGACCCTGCGGAAGTCGGCGTCAACCACCACGACGTCGGCCTGCAGGCCCGCACGAAGGCTTCCCACCTGGTGCTGGCGCCCTATGATCGCGGCCGGAACCGCAGTGGCCGATGCGACGGCGGCCGCTGGGTCCACTCCGGCACTGATGGTCCGCCGCACAACGTCCAGGAGGGTGGCGGTGCCGCCGGCCAGGGAACCGTTGCTGCCCAGCCTGGCCACGGAGCCCTGTACGGAAACGGCCGCCGGACCCAGCTGGTAATCGCCATCAGGCAACCCGGTTGCAGCCATTGAATCCGTCACCAGGACCACATTTTCCGCGCCCACCAGCTCGAAGACCATGCGGACTGTTTCCGGATCCAGGTGCGCGCCGTCGGCGATAAGCTCCACTGCCACTGTGCCTCTGGCGGCAAGGCGGAGGCACGCGGCCACCGGGCCTGGGCTGCGGTGGTGCAGGGGCGGCATTCCGTTGAAGAGGTGCGTGACGGTGGGACGCGACGTCTCCAGGTCTCCGGACCCGGCCAGCAGCCCGGCCGCCCCGGTGAGGGAGGCCGCCGTCGAAAAAGCATCCGCGTCCGTGTGCCCCAGGGACGGAACAACACCGTTCCGGACAAGCAGCTGCACCAGGGCACTGGCACCAGGCAGTTCCGGGGCGTACGTCATGGTGCGCAAGTAACCGCCGGCAGCGGCAATCAGCTCCTGGGTGAAATCCAGGTCCGGGTCGAGGAGGAACCTGGGATCCTGGGCGCCGCAGCGGACGTGGGAAAGGAACGGGCCCTCCGCATGGATACCGGCTATGAGACCTTGGCCGGCGAGAACGCTGAGGCCTTCCATTCCGCGCAACAGGTCTTCCCGGGATGCCGTCACCAGGCTGGCAAGCAGCGTGGTGGTGCCGCTGCGGTGCAGGTAATCCACTGCGGTTCGCGCCGCCTCACCGGAACCGCTCGGAAAGTCACCGCCGGCAGCACCGTGGCAGTGCAGGTCGACGAGGCCGGGCAGGATCATGCTGCCCGGTGGCAGTTCGATCTCTTCAGGTCCGGGCAGCAGGGATGGATCCAGGCCGGACCGCGGGCCGGTGTAGGTGATGAGGCCGCCGGAGAAGGCAACTACGGAATCCGGCTGGGCTGTTCCATCGGTCAGGATCGTGCCGGCCAGCAGGTACGTCCCGGATTCAGCCGGATTCAAGGTGCGCATCACCCTACTGTATGACCTCGGCAAAAGCAGCCCGCGACGGTGGCCCGGAGTTACAGCTTCGGCCGCCACACCACCACGGCCTGCGACCTGGCCTGCGGCCGCTGGCCGCGGGCCAGGCTTACGACGTCGCCGGCCGCCCCCGCCGCGAAGATGCGGGAGTCCAGCGGCTGGCGGCGACGGACATTCAGTTCCTCGGTCAGTTCGTTGACCCGGCTTTGCAAGGCGGCCACCTGGTTCTCCAGCTGGAGGATCCTCTTGATGCCCTCCAGCGAGACGCCCTCCTGGGACAGCCGCTGGATCTCCCGGAGCATGTTGATGTCCCGCTGGGAATAGCGCCGTGACTTCCCCGGCGCACGCCGGGGCGACACCAGGCCCAGGCGGTCGTACTGCCTCAGCGTCTGCGGGTGCATGTCCGCCAGTTCCGCAGCCACCGAGATCACGAAGATCGGCTGGTCAGCACTGATGTTCATGACCACTCCGCCCTACAACCGGGCTTTGGCGGCGAGGCCCTCACGGACATCGGCGTCGGCGGTTGCTTCGGCGAATGCCCGCACTGCTTCCTCCGCAGCCTTGCTCAGGTTGGCGGGAACGGCGACGTCGATCGTCACCAGCAGATCGCCCGTTGCCTTTGAGGTCTTCACGCCGTGGCCCTTCACCCTGAGGGTGCGCCCGGACGGGGTGCCAGCCGGAACACGGACCCGGACATGCTCGCCGTCGAACGTCGGAACCTCGATCTCCGCGCCCAAAGCAGCTTCTGCGAAGGTCACGGGAACGTGGATGCGAAGGTTGTCGCCGTCGCGCGTGTAGAACGGGTGCGGCTTGACCGAGACCTGGACCATCAGGTCGCCGTTGCCCGCGGCTCCGGGCTGGCCCTTGCCGCGAACACGCACTTTCTGGCCGTCTTTGATGCCGGCCGGAACACGGACGTCGATGACCTCGCCGTTGGGTTCGCGGAGGCCGATGGTGGTTCCCCGGATGGAACCGGCGAAGGAAATGCTGGTGGTTGCAGTCCTGTCGGCACCCTTCTGCGGGGTCCGCTGGTAACCCGCAGGGCCGCCAAAACCGCCGCCAAAGAGGTCCGCAAACTCGGGCGGAATGCCGCCGGAGGTACTGAACCCGCCCGCGTGCCGCCCGGCGTTGCCGGTGAACAGGCCGCCGAACATATCCTCGAAACCTGCATTGCCGCCGGCACCTGCGCCGCCGGGAGCAAACCGTGCCCCGCCGCCCATGGCCCGGATGGCGTCATACTGCTGGCGCTCTTCGGCGTCTGACAGCACCGAGTAAGCCTCGGAAATGTCCTTGAACTTCTTCTCCGAAGCAGCATTACCGGAGTTGGTGTCAGGGTGGTGCTCGCGCGCAAGCTTCCGGTAGGCCTTCTTGATGTCGGCGTCGGAAGCGTCCTTGGCAACACCAAGGATCTTATAAAAATCCTTGTCCACCCAATCCTGGCTAGCCAATGGCGTTTCCTTTCAAATCTGTGCTTACTAAGCTCTCCGCGATATATGGGCCCCCGCCCCTTCGCGTGGCGGCTGGGTCCTTGCGGACCCGCGCCGCCACGCTCCGGCAGGCCCGATGCCACTCCCGGGGCCCATATATCGCTGCGAGCTGTGTTGTCACCTCACCTTAGGCGAGAAAACTGCGGGCGCGGAGGCCGGATAGGGGGCGGCGGTGTGGAGGGCACCGCGAAGCGGGCACCGCCCTCTATCCGGCCTAGCGCCGAGTCGACCCGACTAAGCCGGAACGGCCACGATCACCTGTGCGGCGCGGAGCACGCGCTCACCTGCCTTGTAGCCGGAACGAAGAACCTGGCTGACGGTGTCAACCTCGATGTCCTCGCCGGGCTGCTGGATGAGGGCCTCGTGGATGGTCGGATCGAACTCCACGCCGGTCTCATCGATGCGGACCAGGTTGTACGTCTTTAGCGCATTCTCCAGCTTGGCAGAGATCGCGGCGAACGGGCCGTCCGCGAGGTCGCCGTGCTGGCGGGCTGCGTCGATGTCATCCAGCACCGGAAGCAGGGAGTTCAGGACGCCGATGACGGCCATCTCCCCTGCCACGGCGCGGTCACGCTCGACTCGCTTGCGGTAGTTGACGTACTCGGCCTGCAGGCGGAGAAGGTCGTTCTTCAGTTCGGCAGCCTCGGGGCCGGAAGCTGCGCCCGAAACCCCCTGGGCCACGGATTCCTCAGCAGGCACTTCGATGCCGTTGAGGATTTCCTCGGCCTGGGCCAGGGCGTCGGCGTCGGTCTCGACAGGCTCGACCACCGGAGACTGGGACTCCGGGTGCCGCGCCTTTCCCGTCACCGGGTCAACCTTGCGGTTGTCCCGGATGACCGGTTCCTGGCGGCCGGACTGCTCGCGTTCCTGTTCCCGCTCCTGTTGGATCTCGACTGGCTCGACCGCCGGATCGTGCTCTTCTTCGTTACCGTGATGGGGCATGGCTACTTCTTCGCTTCGTCTTCGTCGATGATCTCGGCGTCAACAATGTCCTCATCAGCAGCAGCGGACGCGCCTTCGGAGGAAGCGCCCGCAGCACCTTCAGCACCGGCGTCGGCCGGAGCTGCCTGGGCGTAGATTGCCTCACCCAGCTTGGTCTGCGAAGCCTGGAGCTTCTCGAATGCGGTCTTCACGGCCGCATCGTCGGTGCCTTCCAGCGCCTTCTTGAGCTCGTCGACGTCGGCCTGGACCTCGGTCTTGACTTCTTCGGGCAGCTCGTCGGCGTTGTCGGCGATGAGCTTGTCCACCGAGTAGGCGAGCTGCTCGGCAGTGTTGCGGGTGTCGGTTGCCTCGCGGCGCGCCTTGTCCTCTGCTGCGTGTTCCTCGGCGTCACGGACCATGCGGTCGATGTCTTCCTTGGAAAGCGCGGTGCCGCCGGTGATGGTCATCGACTGCTCCTTGCCGGTGCCCTTGTCCTTGGCGGACACGTGGACGATGCCGTTGGCATCGATGTCGAAGGTGACCTCGACCTGCGGGACGCCACGGGGAGCCGGAGCAATACCGGTCAGTTCGAACGTGCCCAGCGGCTTGTTGTCGCGGGTGAATTCACGCTCGCCCTGGAAGACCTGGATGGCCACGGACGGCTGGTTGTCGTCAGCGGTGGTGAAGGTCTCGGACCGCTTGGTGGGGATGGCCGTGTTGCGCTCAATCAGGTGCGTCATAACGCCACCCTTGGTTTCGATGCCCAGGGACAGCGGGGTGACGTCGATCAGCAGGACGTCCTTGCGCTCGCCCTTCAGGACACCGGCCTGCAGTGCAGCACCAACGGCCACAACCTCATCCGGGTTGACGCCCTTGTTCGGTTCCTTGCCGCCGGCCAGTTCCTTGACCAGGTCGAAGACGGCGGGCATACGGGTGGAGCCACCGACCAGCACGATGTGGTCAATGTCGGACAGCTTGATGCCGGCTTCCTTGATGACGTCGTGGAACGGCTTCTTGGTGCGCTCGAGCAGGTCCTTGGTGAGGTCCTGGAACTTGGCGCGGGTGAGCTGCTCGTCCAGGTGGACCGGGCCGTCGGGGGTGACGGAGAGGTACTGGAGCGAGACGTTGGTGCTGGTGGAGGAAGAGAGTTCCTTCTTGGCCTGCTCGGCAGCTTCGCGGAGGCGCTGCAGGGCGATCTTGTCCTTGGAGAGGTCGATGCCCTTGACCTTGAGCTGGTTCAGCAGGTAGTCAACAACGCGCTGGTCCCAGTCGTCGCCGCCCAGGCGGTTGTCGCCTGCGGTGGAGCGGACCTGGATGGTGGAGAAGTCGTCTTCGTCCTTGCCGACTTCCAGCAGGGAGACGTCGAAGGTTCCGCCGCCGAGGTCGAACACGAGGATGAGTTCGTCTTCCTTGCCCTTGTCCAGTCCGTAGGCCAAGGCGGCAGCGGTGGGCTCGTTGACGATGCGCAGGACGTTCAGGCCCGCGATCTCGCCGGCTTCCTTGGTGGCCTGGCGCTCGGCGTCGTTGAAGTAGGCCGGAACGGTGATCACTGCGTCGGTGACCTTTTCGCCAAGGTAGCTCTCGGCGTCGTTCTTCAGCTTCATGAGGATACGCGCGGAGATTTCCTGCGGCGTGTACTTCTTGTCATCGACGGCGACGTTCCAGTCGGTGCCCATGTGGCGTTTGACGGAAGCAATGGTGCGGTCAATGTTGTTGACGGCCTGGCGCTTGGCGATTTCGCCAACCAGTACTTCGCCGGCCTTGGAGAAAGCAACTACCGACGGCGTGGTGCGACCACCCTCGGCGTTGGCAATGACGGTGGGCTCGCCACCTTCGAGAACGGAGACGACGGAGTTGGTGGTTCCGAGGTCAATACCTACTGCACGTGACATGTGGTGCTTCCTTCTTCCTTGGAAACTTGCTGCGGCGCCCAATCCTTGAGCGTTCTGCACTCAAGATTACTCAGGCGCCGAACGATGTCAAAAAAAGTTGAGCGTAGTTCGCTCAACTTTGCAGGAAGAGTTCGACGGCGGCCGGAAAGTTCGCTTTATCGGCGCGGTTTTTGGGCGCACTGAAGTCACCTGCGGAACCTTTCGCTCTTCGCGAACAGCCCTCTAGAGCCCTTTGTCAGGAAGGTTCATCCTCGGGAAAGCCGTCGCGGGGCTCCCGGCCAACACGTCCGGCGTCGCCGTAATCGCCTTCCGGATATTCGCCGTCGGCGCCTTCTTCAGCGGTTTTGAGGCGTTCGTTCACGCCGGCCGGCCCGTAGTCGCCTTCTTCATATTCACCCTCCGGACTCTCCGCGACAGCACCGTCCGACGTCCCCGCATCGCCGTAATCACCCTTGGTGTATTCACCCTCGTCCGCGAGCCCTCCGGGGGCCTCATCGACCACGCCGGCATCTCCATAATTGCCCTCGACGTAGCGGCCGGACTCGTCATCCACCGCCTCCGAATCCGCGGCACCAGCACCAGGGACTGAAGTGTCCACGCCGTCGGCTGCAGTGTCTACGCCCTCAGCCACATCAGGAGCCGGATCATAATCCGGATCGCGCTCCAGGTCGCGGTCAGGCCCGGGATTGGCCACACCGTCCGGGTCCAGCGGGTTCCTGCTTGATCCTGATTCCGTGCTGTCGCTCATGGCTTCCACTCCTCTGGATTGGCATCTTCAGAACATTGAAAGTCTACTTACCATCAGCATTGGGCAACAGGGCCTGGCCCTCAGTCCAGCCCGGCCAGCCGTGCAAGATGCTCCACGTGTTGGCCAAAAAGTTCGTCCCTGGCACCGAAGGTGTCCGGCCCATACTGGCCAAAGACCTCGAAGCTGATGGTGCCAAACAGTGCAGTCCACACCAGCGTTCCGCGCGCCAGCACGGCATCGCTGAGCACAATACCCAGCCCGTCCCGTATTGCTTCGAAATCAGCATGAAGTGCAGGCCCGACGGCGGGCGGCTCCGGCTGCGCGGGCAACCGGCCGGCGGCACTGCGGTAGGCATCATCCACTACGCCGATCAGCGCCCGGACCACCCTCGTTCCGGGCTCGGTGGTGCGCTCCGCTGGCGCTTTGTAGCCGGGTACCGGGCTGCCAAACAGGAGTCCATAGCGGGCGGGCTCACTGAGCGCCCAAGACCTGACGGCGTATGCCAAGGCGTCAAAGCGGCCACGATGGTCACTCTCAGGGCGGGTGGCAACAGCAGCATCAACGGCATCGCCCAACTCGTTGTAGGCGTCTACCAGCAGCAGCGTCAGCAGTTCATCGCGGCTTTCCACGTACCGGTAGACCGCAGAGGAGACGACGCCAAGGTCGCGGGCAACGGCACGCAGTGACAAGGCGGCAGCACCGTCTTTGGCAAGATGCTCCCTGCCCAGCCGGATTATGTCGGCGATCGTCCGCGCCCTGGCGCGGGCACGGGGCGTCAGGGGCCTGGCGGTTCCCCGTCGGGCATCGGCGGCGTCGGTGGCATCAGCGGCGTCCGGAGACCCGTCGGAATCGATGGAATCGGCTGGGGACATACCATCCAGCATGCCACGGATCCAAAAAAACCAGAGCACCGCCGCCTCTTGAGAGCAGTGCTCTTGACTTAACGGCAGCATGGCTTCATTCTTGTTTTCGAGAGCACTGCTCTCCCAAACTCCCGGGCAATGCCGGTCCACCAGTAGAAGGAACACCATGAACGAACAGTACGTTGTCACCGGAGCCGGTCCTGTTGGCTGGACCATCGCCGAATGCCTTGCAGAACAAGGCAAAAACGTCCGCATTGCCACCCGCTCCGGCAGCGGCCCGGAGCACCCGCTGGTGGAGCGTGTCCGCGTGGACGTCCAGGACGCAGAAGCCCTCCGCGCGCTGATGCAAGGCGCCGCAGCAGTCTTCCACTGCATCCACGCGTCCTACAACGCGCGGGACTGGGAGGCGGAACTCCCCCGCGCAGAGTAAAAGGTAATGACCGCCGCGAAGGAGGCGGGCGCCGTCGTCATCTTCCCGGAAAGCCTCTACTCCTACAGCGAGCCGGACAGCGTTATGAGGGAGGATTCACCGCGGGAGGCCAGCGGCGGAAAACGTGGGGTGCGGAGCCAACTGCTGGCCGGCAGGGCGGCGTCCGCCACGGATACGGTCAGCGTCGTTGCCGGCGATTTCTTCGGTCCGCGCGTCCGGATGGCCCATGCCGGCGAGCGCATTGTGCCCGGCATCCTCGCGGGGAAGCGGCTCTCAGTGATCGGCAGCACCACCCAGCCGCACGCGTTCACGTACGTGCCGGACCTGGCTGATGCCATGATCCACGCGGCCGGGACCCCGGAGCTATGGAACACGGTGTGGCATGCTCCCACCCTGCCGGCCATGACCCAACGGGAACTCGCCACGGCCTTTGCCCAGGCCGCCGGCGTTCCGCTGAAAGGTATCTATGCCGTTCCCGGCTGGGCGATGCGGCTCAGTGGGCTGTTTTCCTCAGACCTGAAGGAGATTGCGGAGCTGGCTTACCAGTTTGAGAGGCCCTTTGTCATGGACTCCACCGCCAGCGAGACCGCTTTCGGCCTGCGGCCAACACCGCTGCCGAAGGCGGCCGCCGCAACAGTGGACTGGTGGCGCACCATCGAGGCGGCTTCTTAGCCGTCACGCAGAGCAGGCTTTTGGACCCGAACTCCGCAGGAATCCCCGCCTTTCCGGGGCCGCGCCGGCGCGACCAGGCCTAAAGACTGCCCGCCGTGACGCCGGGTTCCGCGGCCGCCGCATCCGGGCCGCCCTTCGCCGCGGTCCGCCCCAGCTTGCCGGGCCACCAGATCTTCGGCCCGATGTCGTACGCCAGTGCGGGGACAAGCAGCGAGCGCACCAGGACCGTGTCCAGCAGCACGCCGAAGGCCACAATGAAGGCCAGCTGCACCAGGAACATGATCGGGATGACGCCCAGCGCGGCGAAGGTGGCAGCCAGGACCACACCGGCAGAGGTGATCACTCCGCCGGTGACCCCCAGTCCGCGGAGGATGCCCGGGCGGGTGCCGTGCTTCAGTGACTCTTCGCGGACCCGGCTCATCAGGAAGATGTTGTAGTCCACGCCCAGGGCCACCAGGAACACAAAGCCGAACAGCGGAACGGTGGCGTCGGCGCCGGAGAAGACCAGGATGTTGTTGAAGACCAGCGCGGAGACACCCATTGCTGCGGCGTAGGACAGCACCACGGAGAGCACCAGCAGGACGGGAGCCACCACGGAGCGCAGCAGCAGCATGAGTATAAAGAGGATTACTACTAGGACCACGGGGATGATGATCACCAGGTCCCGCTGGGCTGTGGTGTTGGTATCCAGGGCGGTGGCCGTTACGCCTCCCACCAATGCGCCGGAATCCACGGTTTTGAGCTCGTCGCGGAGCGCTTTGACGGCTTCTTCCGCTGCCGGCGAATCGGCAGCGGAGCTGAGGGTAGCGTTGATCAGCACCTTGCCCTCGCGGACGTCCGGCGCGCCGGGAGCCCCGGGGGCGCCGGTGATGGGCACCGAACCCGGCGCCAGGAGATAGGCCTCGCCCACGCCGTCGGCCGCCTTTACCGTTTCCAGGACATCCTGGGCCTTGCTTTCGTCTGCGACTACGACGGCGGGGCTGCCGCTGCCGGCGTCGAAGTGGCGGGCCAGTGCGTCCTGGCCATCCACAGCGTTGGAGGCGGTGAGGATGACGTCGGTCTGTGGCACGCCGCTGGCCTTCAGCTGCAGCACACCCGCCGATGCCACCAGCAGCAGGAGGACCGAACCGACCCAGACGATGCGCGGGCGGCGGGAGACCAGGGAGCCGGTGGCCCGCCACAGGCCCTTCTGGCCTTCCAGCCCGGTCACCAGCTCGGGTTCGCGCTCATCGGCAGGGACCAGCTTCGGCAGGAAGGGCCAGAAGGCCGCGCGGCCGAAGATCGCCATCAGGGCCGGCAGCAAGGTCAGCGCGGCGAACAGGGAGCAAAGGATGCCGGCAGCAGCCACCGGGCCCAGAGCCTTGTTCGAGTTCAGGTCGGAGAAGAGCAGGCACAGAAGGGCAATGATCACTGTTGCGCCGGAAGCCAGGATGGGCTCGAAGGAGGCCTTCCACGCGGTCAGCACGGCCGAGGTCCGGTTCTGCGTGTGGGTCAGCGCTTCACGGAAGCGGGCCACAAAGAGCAAGGCGTAGTCAGTCGCCGCACCGATCACCAGGATCGAAAGGATGCCCTGGCTTTGGCCATTCAGCTGGATCCAGCCGGCCTTGGCCATGGCAAAGACCAGCAGGATCGCGGCGCACAGCGCGAACACGGAGGTCAGCAGCACCACAATGGGCAGCAGCAGGGACCGGTAGACAATCAGCAGGATCACAAACACTGCGCCGAGTGCCACCAGCAGCAGGATCCCGTCGATGCCCGCGAACGCGGCAGTCAGGTCGGCGGCGAGGCCCGCCGGCCCGGTGACATAGGTCTGCATCCCCTCGGGGGTATCAGCAGCAACTGCCTCACGGAGTTCCTTGACTGCCTCCTTGACCTCGCTCGAGGAGTCGATGGGCGCCACGAACTGGACGGCCCTGCCGTCTTCGGACGGGATGGGTCCGATCACGGCGCTGCCCAGTTTCAGTTCCTCCAGCTGCGTTTTCAGCGCAGCCACCTCGCCCAGCTGGGCAGGGGTGAAGGGGTCGGCGTTCTCAACGATCACCACGGCGGGGATTTCGTCCGAATCCCGGAACTTCGACTGCCAGTCCTGCGCTGCAGTGGCTTCGGCGCTGGCCGGCAGGAAGGACGCCTGGTCATTGGAAGAGACCTCATCCAGCCTGCCGAACGTAGGCCCGCCAATGCCGGCAACAGCCAGCCAGGTCAGCACCAACAGCACCGGGATGAGCCAGCGCAGCCAAAAAGGAACACGGTCGCGGTGGCGTGGAGTGGAAGACATGATTCCTTCGGGGCCGGAAATGAATGGTTACTGTTGAATCCACCATAAACTATCTCCATTATCGAGATAAAATCAGGCTCCTCCGGCAACTGGGTAGCATTAGTTGCCGTTATGAGTGCCCTAAACGGCAACTACTGCTACCTAGTTGGGAGCGGCGGCACACGGGACCGGAAGACAAGGAGGGGCGCATGGCAGGCGAGGAATTCAAGCGTCCGGACAATCCGGACCTCCAGGCCCTGGTCCGCCTCCTCCAGGACTTCACCCTCGAGGCCAACCGCTATGTGGACGCCGCGGGCGGGCGGAACGACATGCACCGCACCGACCTCAACGCCCTTGCAGTCATCATCAAATACGCAGCCAACTGCGAGGTAGTGACGCCCGGAGTGCTGCGCAAGGAACTGAACCTCAGCTCGCCGGCCACCACCGCCCTGATCGACCGACTGGACCGCTCAGGCCACGTTGTCCGCGAGCGCATGGGCACGGACCGCCGCCAGGTCCAGCTCCGCATGACCCCCAAGGCGCACCAGGACGGCAGTGCGATGTTTATGCCGCTGGCCCGGCACATGGGTGCCGCGATGACCGGATTTTCGCCAGCGGAACTGGAGATTGCGGCCCGTTTTATGGAGGCCATGACCGCCGCCACCGTCGCGGCCGGGCAAGAAGCCTCAGGCACAGCCGGAAACAGCTGAACAATCTTCCTACACCGAATGGAATTTTTCATCCCGAGCCAGTGACGGCACGCACTGTCAAGGAGTACCCTAAGGCCATCCGTTCTGCGTGTAATGCTGTGGACTGGGAGCCTTCACATGGGCGTTGTACGAACCTCGCTGACCGAGCTCGTCGGGTTGCTCAACAACGCCATCGCCCCCGAGCACGTGACGCTCAGCGACGGCTCCCGAAGTGGCTCCGACGATCCGGATGACCCCTCCGGCACCACCATCCGGCCCACAGCACTGACACGTGTGGGCCGCTCCCGACGGGACGGTCCCGTCCTGGACCTGGAACTCACGGCCAGGGTGGACTGCCGGGGACCCCACCAGCTGGACAACCTCGAAAAGCTGCTGCTCGCCGTCGAACATCACAGCCAGTACGCCACGGCACCCGTGCCTGACCAGGAACTGGCCGCCGAAACGGACAGGGAAGCCCTCGGCTTCCTGGTCCGCATCCCCGTCTCCGTGCGCCTGGACGAACCATCCGGCCCGCCCGTCCGCGAACCCCTGATCACCAGGCTGGTGGCCGGCCGCACCATCAGCGGCCGGCTCCTGGACAGCCACAACAACGGAATCCCCCATGCGCGGATCCGCGTTCATTCATCCGCCAACGCCGTGGTCAGCGATGACTCCGGCCGATTCGAGGTCCTGGCCTCGGCGGACGAACTCCAGCATTTCGCCGTGGCGGTCCGCGGCACCGAACGGCAGGTCACAGCAACCACCAAGACCCTGCCGGTAACCATCCGGTGGGAATGAAAGGGAGCGCACCATGGCGAACTATCTGGCGCCGGGAGTGTATGTACAGGAAATACCCAGCGGCGCCCGTCCCATAGGGCAGGTCAGCACCAGCATCGCGGCGTTCGTGGGGATGGCGCCTGACGACTCGGCATTCCGGCACGAGGCAGTGGTGCTGGATAACTGGAGCCAGTTCGTGGACCGGTTTGTGGGCAAGGCCGCCGAGGGCACACCGCTGTCCAACGCGGTGTACGGTTTCTTCGCCAACGGCGGTGGCCGCTGCTACGTGGTGAACGTGGGCAAGGACGGGAGCCTCACCGGGACCGCGGCAAAGCCATCCGGGCTCACGCTGCTGGAGGCCATCGACGACATTTCCATGGTGGCCACTCCCGGGTTCTCCGGAGCCGAGGCTTACGCCGCCTTGCAGGCCCACGTGGAGCATCCGCTGCGGCAGGACCGGATGGCCATCCTGGACACCGCGGAAACCGTGGACGACGTCGGCACCCTCACCAAGGCGGCAACTTCCGGGGTGCCGGAGGAGGACAGCGAGGACAGCGCCGCAGAAGATGCGGAGGCCGAAGGAGCGTCCGACGGCGGCACAACAGAAGGCGAACCGCCCAAGCCCGCGGCGGCCCCGCCAAGCCCCGCGTCAGCACCGTCGTCGGCCAGGCGCTCCAGCCGGGATGACGCTGCAGGTGCGCCGCAGTCCCCCGGCGGCTACACGGCGCTTTACTACCCGTGGATCGTGATGATCGATCCGGTGTCCGGGAAGAAAGTGACCCAGCCGCCGTCGGGCCATATTGCCGGGGTTTGGGCGCGCGTGGATGCCATCCGCGGGGTCCACAAGGCGCCCGCGAACGAACCGATCCAGGGGGCGCTGGACCTGGTGCGGCGGGTGAGCCGGGGCGAACAGGAAGTCCTCAACCCGGCCGGTGTGAACTGCATCCGCTATTTCCCCGGCGAAGGAATCCGGATCTGGGGAGCGCGCACCAAGGCTCCGGAGGCCAGCGAATACCGGTACATCAACGTCCGCAGGCTCACCAACATGATCAAGGAATCCGTGGCCGAGGGGACCCGCTGGGTGGTGTTCGAGCCCAACGACCACACGCTGTGGAAGTCCATCCGCCGGGACGTGGGAGCGTTCCTCACCAACGTGTGGCGGGACGGAGCCCTGCTGGGCACTACTCCGCAACAGGCCTTTTATGTGAAGTGCGATGAGGAAAACAACCCGGCCAGCGTGCGGGATGCCGGCCAGGTCATCACGGAGATCGGCATCGCGCCCGTGAAGCCTGCCGAGTTTGTGATCTTCAAACTCATGCAATCCGCTGACACCACCGAGATAGAAACCGCGGGAGCCTAAGATGACCACGCAACCCACCATCCCGCCATCAGCCCAGCCGGGTGTCCAGGTCACTCCGTACCGCGACTTCAACTTCAAGGTGGTGATCCAGGGCGTGGTCCAGGGGCATTTCACCAAGGTGGAGGGCCTGGGCATGTCAATCGGCAGGATCCTGTTCCGCGCCGGCGGCGAGAACAGTGCGGTCCGCGTGATTCCCGGCCAGGTTGAGTATTCCCCCGTCACCTTGAAATACGGCCTGACCGATTCCACCGAAATGCTGCAGTGGCTGTTCCGCGCTGTGCAGGGCCAGGTGGAGCGCCGCAACGTCTCCATCGCCATGCTCAACGACGCCGGCAGCGCCGAGGTGCGCCGCTGGAACCTGATCGGCGCCTGGCCGTGCGACTGGTTCGGGGCGCCGCTGGACGCGCTGGGCAAAAACCTGGCCATCGAATCACTCAGCATCGCCTACGACCGCCTGGAGCTCGATGATGCCCGGGCACCGGTGGCGTAGCGCCGCCGCCGGCTGGCTCCGGCAGGCGGCGGACAGCCTGTCGCCCCGGGAATCACGGTCGCAGGATCCCGTCCAGGACGGGAGGTACGACGGCGGCGGGCCGGGTGGGAGCGCCGGTGGCGGCCCGCAGCGCAGGGACTCCGGTGGGGCTGGCTTTGGCGGGGACTCCGGTGGTGCTGGCTTTGGCGGGGCAGGATATCCGGGTGCCAGTGCCGGGGCCGGCCGGCGTTTCGATGTGGCCGGGGCGCCGGAGCACTGGGTGAAGCTCCTGCGCCAGGCAGGACTGGTCCCGGATGCGCCACGGAAGGGCGGGCCTCTGTTGCCTCAGCCTGGCGTCCATGGTGCCCGGAGTGCTGAAGCCGGTGCAGACTCGCCGGGCTCTCCGGAAATTCCTTCCCGGGATGCCTGGGTCGACGCCAATCCTGTCCGGATGGAAACCGGCACACCCCAAGGAGACGCCGTACAAGGAGACCCGGTACAAGCGGAGGCGCTACCAGGACAGCGCGGGCTCCGGTTTCGGGAACCAGTTGCGCGGCGTGTTCCGCGGTTGATCGTCGGCCGCCGCGCTCCAGAACAGCCGGCCGGGCCGGAGTCCAACCACGGGTCCGGACATCCCACGGCGGTCCCCCAGGCATCCGGATCCGCGGTGCGGGACTCCCGGTCTGTTGCGGATCACCCTGGATTTTCCGGATCTGCAGGCACTGGTTCCGTCCCCTCGTCCGCTTCCGCTGTACCTGCTGACACTGCCGGTCCCGCCGCTGCCGGATCACCGGCAGGCACCATCCATCAGCGCGGCTCGAACGGCTCCCAGGACCCGCCGCCCCTCCTGCCCAACGCACCGGACCCACGGCAAGCCTCACCGGAGTCTCCAGCCCGGGAACTCCCGTCGTCAGACGGGGCACCTTCGGGACCGCAGGACCCCGCTGCCCGGGAAGCACCGGCCCCAACCCCCGGTCCCATATCCCCCGGTTCCACCGTCAGCCGTGCGGCCCAACCGCCAGCCCTGCACCCGAGCACCAGGCACCGGCAGCCTGAGCCCCCGGACCAAACCCGGCCGCAGGTACCCCAACCACCGGCAGAACGAACGGACAGCTACGAAGGCCGTTCCGCCGTCGTCGGCCCTGACCCGACCCTGCCCGTGGAAAAGATGGACCCACCGCCGCCCCGCCCAGCCCTCGCCGGCGAGTGGCCCGAGCTTCCGCAATCACAAGCCCGGCAGGCACCATCCATGCCTCCGGAGCGCGTCGAACACCTGCTGACCCGCACGCTCCGGCTCCGCGACGAACAGCGGGCGGTGTGAGATGGAACGGGTGGCTTTCCTGATCGAGGACACCGGCGAACACCTGGGCTGCCTGCTGAATCCGGAGACCGTGGTGATGACCCGGACGGCCGGAGTGGAAGCACGCAGGTCCGCCGGCGGCAAGCTCACCGGCTCCGGGCTGGCTGACGATCCCCTGCTGTTCACCGGCGGCGGCCACACGGAGCTGCGCCTGGACCTGCTGTTTGACGTGGATCTCGCCCCGGCCAACCTCCATCTGCAGGACGTGCGGCAGATGACCCGGCCCATCTGGGCGCTCGCGGAGAACAGCGCGGAGGTGGAGCGGCAGCGCCGGCCGCCGTCGGTCCGCTTTGTGTGGGGCCGCGCCTGGAACGTCCCCGGGATCGTGACGGAGGTGGCCGAGCGCTTCGACAGGTTCTCGCCCGACGGGTCGCCGTTACGTTCCTGGATGCGGATGGTTTTTGTCCGCGTGGGCCAGAGCGCCGACGAGGAAGGCGGCGAAAACTACGAGCTGGCGCAGCGCCTCCCTGCCGTGGACCTCACCGCCCCGCCGGTGGACACGCTCCCCGTCTTCGGGGACGGCAGCACCGCTCCTACCGGCGAAGGCGAGCCCGACGGCGGCGCCCCGGTTCCGGACGTTCCTCCCGGTGAGCTGGGACGCCTGAGCCTGCAGGCCTTTGGCACGCCACTGTTGTGGAAGCTGCTGCTGGAGTACAACAACGTGGATGATCCGGCCCGCTTCTCCGGCCCACTCGCAGTGCCGCCGCTGGGGGAAGCACCGTGAGGAACCGGAGATGAGGCAGCTCCAGGGGCTGCCGGAACTGATCGTCACCCTCGGGCGGCGGCGGCTCACCGCGTCCGAAACCGCCGCCATCACCTCGGTGCAGGTTCTCAGTACCCTGGCCCGGCCCGCCCAGTGCCTGGTCAGCTGGCGGCCCGGCCCGGGTGGGTCCGGCGGCCGCACGCAGGGGCGGTCCGGCGTCGACCCTGCTCCCGGAGATGCCCTCCGCGTGGAGGTGGGCGGTTTCCGGGCACCGCTGTTTGTGGGCGAGGTGACGGTGGTGGAGTACAGCTACGGCGCAGACCTGTCCCAGGAACTCCGGGTCCGCGCCTACGATGCCTTGCACCGCCTGCGGAAGCGCCAGTTCACCAGGTTCCACCCGGACACGGACCTGGCCCGGCTGGCCGGCACACTCTGCGAGGGCACCGGCCTGCAGGTCACCGGCGGCGGGACAGCGCTGGGCGACGTGTACCAGTGCGCCCGATCTGACCTGAGCCTGCTGGTGGAACAAAGCGCCCGGGTGGGAGTGTATCCGGTGGTGGACGACGGCACGCTCCGGCTGCCCGGCCTGTCCGGCGAAGGCGAGCCTCTGGACCTGGAACTGGGCGCCTCCCTGCACTCGGCAGAGGTTGAAGTCAGCCAGGAACCGGCCTTCGCAGGTGCCCGCACCTCCGGGTGGCGGGCCGACGACGCGTCCCCGCAAAGTGCCACCGCAGGCAGCAGCGATGCAAAGGCGGGGGTCACAGCGGACCCCGCCCTGGCATCCGTGGGCGCGGGCGGCGAGCTGCTGCGGGACAACGAGCCGCTCGCCTCGGAGGAGCTTGCGGACCACTTGGCGCAGGCGGAACTGGACGTCCGGGTGGCCGGCCAGGTCACCGCCGTGTTTGTGGCCGACGGCGATCCCCGGCTCCGGGCCGGAGGCCGCGTCCGCGTCCGCGGGATCGCCCAGCGGCTGGAAGGCACCTACGCCGTCACTTCCGTGACCCACCGGCTGGACGGCACGGGCTACGAGACCACGGCCTCCACCCTCCCGCCGCCTCCGCCGCCGGAACGCAAGCCGGACGTTTTCACCCTCGGTGTGGTGTCCGACGTCGACGATCCGGACGGCCGGGGACGCGTCCGGGTGAGGTTGCCGGCATATCCAGAGCTGGAGACGCCGTGGGTCCCGGTGATGTATGCGGCCGCGGGTGCGGACAAAGGGATGGTGGCACCACCGGGCCCGGATGACACCGTGCTGGTGCTGCTGCCTGCGTCCGACCCAGCGCAGGCGATTGTGCTGGGCGGGCTGTTCGGAACTGAGCAGCCGCCGGATGCGCAGGTGAGCGGACCGCGGGACGGCCGTTTCACTTTCAGGACCCGGGACGGCCAGGAGGTCCAACTGGACGGGCATGCCCAGACCATCCGGCTCAGCAACGGCCACGGCTCCACGGTGGAACTTGGCCCCAACAAACTCCGGATCACGGCGGCCACCGACCTGCTGCTCGAGGCTCCAGGGAAGTCCATGACCATCCGGGCAAAAACCGTGGATTTTGAGGAGGCCTGATGAAACTGCTGGTCACCCAGGCCATCCTGCGCTGCGGCCACGACGGAATCGTGGCCAACGTGCCCTCACAGGAGTGGGTACGGGTAGCCGGGCTGCCGGTCCTGGTGGATCACGATCCACAGGGCCGGGACATCGCCATGTGCCCCAACGTGGGAATCAACATCAAGCCGTGTACCAAAACCCTGGTGGTGCGGACCGGCTACTCCGGGTTTGTGCGGATCGGCGGCCAGTCTGTGTGCCTGGATACCGTGGAAGGCTTCACGGACGGCACACCTCCCGGAGCCGTGAAATACACGGTGCGCCGGCCCGGCCAGGTTTTTGTGGAGGCCGGATCGTGAGCGCCCCCCGGTACCGGTCGATCGCCTTCATCCACCCGGATTTCGACGCCGGCTCCGGAGTTCCGGGGCTGCGCCTCACGCCCGCGGGGCGGCTGGGCATTGTCACCGATGCCGCGTCGGTCCGGCAGGCGCTGCTGCTGCTGTTGAGCACCAGGCCCGGCGAGCGGATCAACAGGCCCACCTACGGCTGCCACCTGTTCCGCCTGGTTTTCGCCCCGGCGGACGACACCACCGCAGGTCTGGCCATCCACTACGTCGCCCGCGCAGTGGAGCAGTGGGAGCCCCGAGTCAGCGTCATCTCGCTCGACGCCGGACGGTCACCGGAAACCCCTGAGCTCCTGGAAGTCAGGCTGCGTTACCGGGTGCGCACCACGGCCCTTGAGGACGAAATCGCCATTGCCGTGCCCGTTGCTTCCGGAGGCGCCCCATGAGTATCCCCGTTCCCAATCTCGACGACCGGAACTTCGCGGACCTGGTGGCGGCAGCCCGCCAGCGCATCCGGCAGCTGGACCCGGAGTGGACGGACCTCTCGGTACATGATCCCGGCATTGTGATCCTGGAGGCGTTCGCGTTCGTCACCGAAACGCTCCTGTACCGGGTCAACCGGGTTCCGGAGAAGCTGTACGCGGTGTTCCTGAACCTCATCGGCACCAGCCTCCATCCGCCCAGCACCGCGGAAACCCTGCTGGAGTTCAGCCGGGCCACCCCGGGCACGGATGAAGTCCAGATCCCGCGCGGCACCCAGGTGGGCTGTCCTGCCGGAGTGCCCGGGGCACCGCAACCGGTGTTTACGACGACGGCGGCGGCCGTCATCGCCGCGGGCGCAGCGAACGTACTCGTGCCCGCAGCCGACGTGACGCTGTACGACGCCGTACGGATCGGCGTCGGAACGGGGCGTCCGGGGCAGAACTTTGAGATTCCGAACGCGCCTGTTGTGTCCGGTGCCGGCCTGGCGATTGCCATCGAGGTTCCGGAGGGGACGCGGCTGGCCAGCGGCGCGGCCGTCCTGGTGGAAGGGAAGCGGTTCCGCTACTGCCGGGAGGTGGAGGCGTTCGCCGATGCCGAACCCGGCGAGGCCGCGGTAAAAATCGACCGCAGTGCCGGCGTTGCCATGTTCCCGTGGTGGGACGAGGCGGACGCCGGAAGCCCCGGCCTGATCGTCCCGGCTGCCGGTGCCGAGGTCCGGGCGTGGTACCGGGCCGGCGGCGGCGAGCGCGGCAACGTGGCCGCTGGCCAGTTGACCGTCCTCCGGACTCCCGTGGCCGGGGTCCGGGTCACCAACCCGGAACCGGCAACTGGCGGGCGGGACGGCGAGAGTGTGGAAAACGCCCTGCGCCGGGCGCCCCAGGACTTCCAGGCCAGGGAGCGGGCGGTGACCGTGCGTGACTACGAGGTGCTGGCAACCCGGCACGGCGGCGTGGCCCGGGCGCGTGCCTTTACCCGCAGGGATTTGTGGGGTTTCGCCCGGCCCGGCGAGGTGGAGGTGGTGCTGGTGCCGTTTGTTCCGGGCCACGGGCCCGCGGGACCGGGCCAGGTGGACCGGAATCCCGTTCCGGTACAGGCGGAGGACCTGCAGGCCCATGCCCGGGACCAGGTCCGGACAGAAGTGGAGAGCTACCTCCGTCGCCGGTCCACTGTAGGTGCAGAACCGGTGGTGCGGTGGGGCCTGTACAAGCAGGTGTTGGTGGACGCCCGCGTTGTGGTGCGCAGCGACGAGGACACGGAGGCAGTCAAGGCGCGGATCATTGGCAGGTTGTCCGCGGCGATCAGCCCGCTGACCGTGGGCGGTACCGGCTACGGTTCAGGATTCGGCCGGCCGCTGCGGGTGTCCAACCTGTACCGGGCCATGGAGGAATCCGAGCCGGGCGTGCAGTACGTGGACCGCGTCCGGCTGGAGGTGGACAAGGTCCCGGACAGCGATGCCGTGGGGCTGGTGCAGGCGGACGGCCAGGCCCGGACCTGGTTTGTGGCCCAGCAGGGCACGCTGTTCCGGACCACCAACGCGGCAGACGGCTGGGAAGCGTGCGCGGAGTTTGGTGAGCCAGCGGCTTCAGCGGATGGGTCCGGTACAGCGTCCGAGACCATCCGCAGCATCGCCCCCTTCAGGTCGCCCGCGTCCGGACGCCAGGGACCGGAGAATCATCCGGGCATGGTGGCCGTCGCCACCGCCACGGCGGACGGATCGCGGATCTACATCAGCGAGGACCTGGGAGAGTCCTGGCGGCGGGCCGCGGAACTGGGATTCGGCGTCGTGGATCTTTGCTGGGTGGACCGGCAGGGCACCCCCGTGCTGCTGCTGGCCGGTGAACACGGGCTGTACGAGCTGCCGATGGGAACCGGTGCCGTACCCGTGCAGAACCTGGTGGACGCCGCCCAGCCGGACCGCGGCTTCTATGCGGTGGAGGCGTTTGTTGACGTCCGGGGCCGCACGGCAGTTGTGGTGGCGGCTCAGGCGTCGGCGGGCATCTGGCTCTCCCCCGACGCCGGCGCCGCGGGCTCGTTCACGCAGATCAAAGCGGCCGGAGAAGACATCCGCTGCATGGCCATCCAGTACGACGGCGCTTCAACCCACATCTGGCTGGGCCGCTCCACCCCGGAAGGCAGCGGGACCGGCTGCCTGCGCCTGAAGATCGACGAGCTGGCCCGCACCCAACTGGAAGGGCTGGCGGGTTCTTGGGAGGAGTACCGGGCCGGATGGACGGGCGGGAGCTGCTGGGGCGTCCACGTTGCGGGCAACGCCACCTACGCAGC
This sequence comes from Pseudarthrobacter sp., assembly GCA_031178005.1. Taxonomy (GTDB): domain Bacteria; phylum Actinomycetota; class Actinomycetes; order Actinomycetales; family Micrococcaceae; genus Arthrobacter. The sequence goes on along the minus strand of JAPSJV010000003.1, from coordinate 144,012 downwards.
CACCCAAAGCGGCGGGGTGCTGCGGCTCCAGCTTGGCGAGGCGTCCGCGCAGTGGAGCGTCCCGGACGTGAACTGCGGGCTGCCCCTGCGCGACCGGACCCGCTTCGAGCCCGTACGTTCTGTCTCCGGGGCGGTCCTGGCAGGCGCTTCCGACGGCGGCACAACAGTCATCCTGGCAGCCGGACCCAAGGGGGTGTTCCGGAGCACTGACCTCACCGGATCCTGGCAAAGCTGCAGCCGGCGGGTGGTGGAGGACGTGGTTACCCTCCCGGAAACCTGGCTGTTCTGCTCCGGCCAGCACCGGATCGAGGTGGTGCACAGCCATGGCTGACGAGGATTTCAGGGCGGACGATTCCGCACTGGCGCGCGTGCTGCCTGAGGTCTTCCAGGTTGCCGCAGCCGCCAGTCCTCCGCTGCGTGCCCTGCTGGCGGTGGCTGAGGACCTGCATCGGCCCGTCCGGAACATCCTTGATGCGGTGGCGACGATTCCGCACCCGGGCCAGGTGCCGTCGTCGTTGGTTCCGTTTTTGTCCCGGTGGGTTGACCTGGACTGGCTGATCCTGCCGGATGTAGAGGCGGCTGGCTCCGCGGGCGCAGAGGTCCCCCTGGCCCGGCAACGGGACCTGATCGCGGCAGCCTCACAGCTGTCCGCGCGGCGCGGAACCGTGGACGGCCTGGTCCGGTTCCTGCACCTGGCCACGGGCGTCCGAGGCTTCACCGTGGGCTCAGTGCCGGGTGCCTTCCATATGCTGGTGGGCGTGCCGTCGGAGGCCGAGGCGCAGCTGGAACTGGTCCGGCGGATTGTGGAAGGTACCAAACCGGCCCACGTCACGGCGGCGATCATGGTGCTTCCGGCCGGTGGTCCGCCATGAGTAGAAGCGAGAGCCGGAAGCCGCTGATCGTCGTCGGGGTATGCGCAGTGATCGCGGTGCTGGTGCTGGTATTCGGGGTCAGCTGCGGCAATGACGGCGACGGCGACGGCGATGGCGATGGCGACGCAGTGAAGGAGTGGCAGAAATCCTTCGGCGGGGCGGCCGGAGGCGCGGAGCTCATGATGGCCGATCTGGAAGCCATAGGCGGAAGCTGCACGGCCGCCGGGTCTCTTCTGCTGGTAACCGGGACCTGCGTTTTTGTGGTGCAGGATTTCGGCGCCGCGTTCGGGCTTGGCCCGCCCACCAAACGCGGCACGCTGATACCGCAGGAGGACGTGGCCATAGAACTGTTCATCCAGGGCAGCCGGATCGAACAGGACATTGAGGCGGGCAAAGAGATTCCGCTGACGTTTGGAACTTCGGGCGGGCGGCTGGGCGTCACCTGCCTGTCCGTGGGCGGCTGCACCTTGCAGCTAATGGAAGCAGGAGGATGACATGGGCACCATCACCATGACGCTCAGTTCCCCGGGTGTGGAACTGAAGGACGGAAAGGGCTCGCTGGCCGCGTCCGTGACCAACGCCGGGGCGGAGAAGGAACCCGTAGTGCTGGGGGCGTTCCCGGCCCAGGCCGGCAGCCCGCCCGGCGCCACGTACGCCAGCATCGACAAGCCGCTCCGGGTCATCCCGGCCGGCGCCACCGAGCAGTACGTCGTGAATTTTGACACCGCAGGGGCCACAGCCGGCAACCATCAGGTGAAACTGATTGCGTACTCTGCTGACGAGGCGCCGGAGGACTACGCTGACCAGGCGCACGTGGTCACCCTGACGGTTCCCGCCGCGCCAGAGAAGCAGAAGAAGAAGTTTCCGTGGCTATGGGTGGTGATTGGCTCCGTTGTACTCCTGGCCTTGATCGGCGGGGTGGTCTGGTTCCTGATGAAGGACGTCAACGTTCCGCCTGTGGAGGGAAAGCAGGTGGCCGAGGCCACGCAGATCCTGACCGATGCCGGGTTCAGCGTGGGAACAACGGAGAAGGAGGACGCCGCTCCCGAAGGTCAGGTGCTGTCCCAGGAGCCCGACGGCGAAACAACCGCCGCGCGCGGCTCCAACGTCACGTTGGAAGTCGCGATACCGGTGAAGGTGACCATGCCGGACATTCTTGGCAACTCCATCGAAACGGCACGGGAAGCGCTGACTGCCGCGAAGCTGGAGCTGGTCTTCACCAGCGATTCCACCTGCACCTCATCCCCGGCACGGCCGCCGAATGTGATCTTCTACGACTACTGCGCAGTGGCCGGAGTTGAACCAGCAGGCGGCGAACCGGTCAATACCGGCAGCCAGGTTGCGGTGGTGTCCGAACTCCGGACCACGGGAATTGTGTTTCCACCGATCAACAAGTGCGTCCTGAACCCGGGGCAGTGCGTGGAGATCGTTGAGCCCGGGCCCATTCTGGGTGGGTAGGGCTCAGTCCGCTAGTGATCCGCTGACCCGGACCGCGTTGACGATCGCCGGGATGGACCCGATCAGCATCACCAGTGCCCAAATCAGGGCCACGACGACGGTGACGAGCGCCCAGAACTGGTCGCCGATGGACACCAGCGGGCCGGGCAGGAAGCCGTGGATCAGGCCAAGGACCAGCTGCAGGACCACCGAGACCACAATCAGCAGCACCAGTCCCGTGATCTTCAGGAAAGCCGGCTGACTCAACACCAGCAGCACCACAAACACGATCTTGAGCAGCAGGATCAGCCCCAGGATCACCGCCGCCTCGCGGACCGGGAAGCTTCCCCAGAGGGCCAGGTAGGCGATGGTCCCGAACGGCGTGGCCACCAGCAGGCCGAGCATCAGGAAGAGCTTGGCCAGCGCCATCAGGGCTGTGAAGAACGCCGCGACTATCCAGAGGAAGGTGACGATCAGGGTCACGATGCCCTGGACCCGGCCGTACGCGCGCAGGTTCATGATGAGGCTCAGGCCCAGCATCACCACGGTGAACAGGAGCAGCCCGTCCATAAACGCCAGGTAACCGATTCCCGCCCCGGGCGGATCGGCGTCGGCCTTCTCTGTCCGGAGCAGGACCTCCGGTTCCACGCCCATGCCGCTGGCCGTTGACGGCGGTACGGGGTCCACCGCAGTGCCGCCCAGAAGCAGTGCCAGGCCGATCTCGGCCAACACGGCGACGGCGAAAACCACCACCGCGGCGATGAACAACGGGCGCCGCAACATGGCTCAATTCTGGCACCGCAAAGGCCGGAAAGCGCCTGTGATGCCGTCACGATTCCCGCTCGGCCGGGGTGTAGTTTTTATCCATGAGTGAGCAGCAGCCTTCGGATGACGTCTACACCCATGGCCACCACGAATCTGTGGTGCGCGCCCACGCTTCCCGGACGGCGGAAAACTCCGCGGCCTTCGTCATCCCGTACCTCACACCGGGCTCGGACCTGCTCGACGTCGGCTGCGGACCCGGGAGCATCACGTGCGACTTCGCGGCGCTGGTCTCCCCCGGAACCGTCACCGGGCTGGACCGTTCACCGGACATCATTGCGCAGGCCACCGCGCTGGCGGCCGAGCGCGGCGTGGGCAACGTTTCCTTCGTGGCGGGCAATGTGTACGACCTCGATTTCCCGGATGACACGTTCGACGTCGTCCACGCGCACCAGGTCCTCCAGCACCTGACCGATCCCGTTGAGGCCTTGCGGGAGATGCGCCGGGTGGCCAAGCCAGGCGGCATCGTCGCGGTCCGCGACGCCGACTTCCACGGGATGAGCTGGTACCCGGAGATCCCCGAACTGGACGAATGGATGGACCTCTACCAGCGCATCGCACGCCGCAACGGGGCGGAACCGGACGCCGGACGGCGGTTGGTTTCCTGGGCACAATCGGCCGGCTTCATGGACGTTGCTCCCACCAGCAGCAACTGGCTCTACGCCACCGGCCAGCAGCGGCGATGGCAGGCTCGGGTGTGGAGCGAACGGGTGCTGCACTCCGCGTTCGCCGAACAGGCATTGGAGTACGGGTTCGCGCAGGAAGCGGACCTCACCCGGCTGGCCGCGGGCTGGCACCGGTGGGGCTCCACGGACGACGGCTGGTTCCTGATCCCCAACGGCGAGGTGATCGCGCGGGCCTGAGCTCCCAACTAATACGCATTTAACGCACTCCGCCGCGCGTTTCACCGCAGTAAGTGCCAGTCACTTGGGTGACGCTGCACTACGTTTGGTGACCCTCCGCTACGCCGCATTGAGCCTTCGCGTCGCCGGGTGAACGCCTGCGACGCCGACGATTGTGGGGCTGCCCGGCGCTCCGTAATCTCGTCTCAGCATCCGCCCCAGCAAAGGAATCCAATGTCTGAGAACCAGCAAGGCTCCACCCGGATAATCGCCGGCCAGGCCGCTCCCAAACGCCCACTCGGGCTGAAGATCGGCGTCGCCGCCGCCGTCCTCGCGATACTGGGTGCCGGCGTCGCCGTGACCGCTGCCGTGACCAGCAATAACAACAGCAGCGCAGCAGCCGGAGTGGATGCACCTGCCGGCACTCCCGCCGTCGAACTTAAACTTGGCTACTTCGGCAACGTCACCCACGCGCCCGCCCTGGTCGGCGTGAGCCAGGGATACATCGCCGGGGAACTGGGCAGCACCAAACTCAGCACCCAGGTCTTCAACGCGGGCCCCGCTGCCATCGAGGCCCTGAATGCCGGCGCCATCGACGCCACGTATATCGGCCCCAACCCGGCCATCAACTCGTACGTAAAAAGCGGCGGCGAGTCCGTGCACATTATTGCCGGGGCCGCGGCGGGCGGAGCACAACTGGTGGCCAAACCGGAGATCAACTCCCCCGGCGACCTCAAGGGCAAAACCCTCGCCAGCCCGCAGCTGGGCGGTACCCAGGACGTCGCGCTGCGTGCGTGGCTGGCCTCGCAGGGCTACAAGACCAACATTGATGGCAGCGGCGATGTGGCCATCAACCCCACGGAAAACTCCCAGACGCTGAACCTGTTCCAGGACGGAAAGCTCGACGGCGCGTGGTTGCCTGAGCCATGGGCCTCCCGTCTGGTGCTGACCGCTGGCGCCAAGGTCCTGGTGGACGAAAAAGACCTATGGGACGGCTCGCTGTCCGGCAAGCCCGGAGAGTTTCCCACCACCATCCTGATCGTGAACCAGAAGTTTGCCGCCGACCACCCGGACAGCGTCAAGGCGCTCCTGAAAGGCCATGTGAAGTCAGTGGAGTGGCTGAACAACGCGGCCGACGGCGAGAAGGCCGGGGTCATCAACGCGGCCCTGAAGGAAGCCGCCGGCGCGGAGCTTAAGCCCGATGTGATCGACCGTTCCCTGAAGAACATCGTCTTCACCATTGACCCGCTGGCGGGAACATACGAGAAGCTCCTGGAGGACGGCGTTGCCGCGGGCACCACCAAACAGGCTGACATCCACGGCCTCTTTGACCTCAGGGCGCTCAACGGCGTAACCGGCACGAAGACACCGGCAGCAGGCTTGGGCAACGAGTGACGCGCGCCGGTGGTAGCCGCAAATGTTGGGGGAGGCTGCCGCCGCTGAGGCGGCAGCCTCCCTCTAGTTATTCGCCTGTGGCGTCCACATAGCAGGACTCAGAGGAGTGAGGGCGCGTCACTTTGCCTCCTCCGGGTGTGAGAAGTCGGATTCCCAGTTGTCCTTGGCAGCCTGGTCCTCGGTGACGGCCGTGGTACCGGGCAGCGCCCGGTTCAGGTGCAGGAATTCGAGGTGGGTTTCATAGTGGTCCAGGACATCGGTGATGACCTGTTCCTTGCTGTAGCCGGCGAGGTCGTAGCTGTGGCTCCCCTCGAGAGAGAAGACCTCCATCCGGTAGTACTTCAATTCAAGCCGGGCATTGCCCGGCGCATAGGGCGGGGTGTCGTATTGGACCGGGTAGATCTGGTATTTGAACGGGCGCTCGTCGCAGAGCCTTATCAGCAGATCGACGTGGCGGATGCCGCAGGTTTCGACGATGCCCGTCGTCAGGCTTACGTTGGCGTCCTGCGCCTTCAGCTCGTCGTGCACCTCCTGCAGCGCGGGCAGCGCCACGGTGTCTACGAAGCGGTTCGCCTGCTTCGGCCCCGGATAGGTCATGGCGCGGTTGAGGCGCTGCCGCCACGTGCGGGACGGCGAACCGTCCGCGCTGTGGCCGGAGATGATTCCGGGCAGGCTCGCGCGGTAGCTGTCGGCCAGGGAGTTCTCCACGCGCAGGGCTTTGTAGAGGCCCAGCATGATGAACAGCAGCAGAATCGAAAGCGGCAGGCCCATGATGATCGTCGCGTTCTGCAGCGTCGTCACACCGCCGACGGTCAGCATGGCCAGCGTCAGGAGACCGGTCACCAGGGCCCAGAAGACGCGCAGCCACTTGGGTCCGTCGGCGTTGGCGTCCTTCAGGTGGCTTGTGAAGTTGGCCATGACGAGGGCACCTGAATCGGCGGAGGTGACGTAGAAGAGCAGCCCGGTGAAGGTGGCCACGCCAATGATCAGCGGCGCCGCGGGGTACTGCTCAAGGAGGCCGTAGAACGCCCTCTCCGGCTGGGCCATCGCCGTCTCCCCGAAGGCGGCATTGCCGTTCATCACGATGTCCAGGGCGCTGTTGCCGAAGATCGAGATGAACACCAGGATGAACGCGAAGGGGACCATGAGGGTGCCCAGCACGAACTGTCGGATGGTGCGGCCGCGGGAGATGCGCGCGAGGAAGAGCCCTACGAAGGGAGCCCAGGCAATCCACCATGCCCAGAAGAAGAGTGTCCAGCCCTGCAGCCAGTCACCGGGCCGGTCATAGGCGAAGGCGTCCAGCGTCATGGCCGGGAACCGGCTGAGCACGTCGCCGGTGTTTTGGATGATCCCGTCCAGCATGAAGCTGGTCTTGCCGGTCAGGAGGATGAACAACATCAGTGCGAGGGCAAGGATCACGTTCAGCTCGGCGAGCCGGCGGATTCCCTTTTCGACGCCGGAAAGCACGGACGCCGTGGCCATAACAACGGCCACGACGATCAGGCCGATCTGCACGGCGACGTTCTCGGGCAAGCCGAACATGAGGCTGAGCCCGTAGTTAAGCTGCACGACGCCGATGCCCAGGGAAGTGGCGATGCCGAAGATGGTTCCGAGGAGGGCTGCGATGTCCACGCCGTCACCGATCGGACCGTTGATTTTCTTGCCGAAGATGGGGTACAGCGCGCTGCGGATGCTCAGGGGCAGGTTATGCCGGTAGGCGAAGTAGCCCAGGGCCAGCCCCATGAGCGCGTACAGGGCCCAGCCCGTAATTCCGTAGTGGAACAGGGTGAGGACCATGGCGTGGCGGGCGGCCTCGACGGTGCTGCCATCACCCTGCGGGGGAGCCAGGTACTGGGTCACGGGCTCGGACACCGAGAAGAACATCAGGTCGATGCCAATGCCTGCCGCGAAGAGCATCGACGCCCAGGTGAACATGCTGAACTGCGGCTTTGAATGGTCCGGGCCGAGCTTCGTCTTGCCCACCCGGGTCAGGGCGAGGACCAGGACGAACACCACCACGGCGGTGACGATCAGGAAGTAGTACCACCCCATGTTGGTGGATACCCAGGTGACCATGGAACCGATCAGTGCCTCGGCACCTGCGGCGTCGCTGATGGCCCAGATGGCGATCGCTAGGATCCCGGTGGCCGATCCTATGAAGACGGTCCAGTTGACCCGGGTTCGGGCCACGGGGGTGGTGGCACCGCCTTCAGTAACTTTTACGGGCGGAGCGTCGGCTATCTGGCTCATGCCGTTCCTCCGCCTGCATGATTTTTTACTGCTGTTGGTTTGCTGGGTTCTAACATCTGAGCTCCTAAGTCGAAAAGCACGATGGTGATGTCCTGCGGACGCCATTGAACGCAGGTGAATCAACGGCCGGGCGTCATCAGTTCCCGCCCGGCCGTCCCCCTTTTGGTGTTGCTAGACGGCAGCAGCGGCGCCTGGTTCAGGTGCCGAGCCAAACCAGCCGCTGGGTGCGGGCTGGATGTTCTGCCAGATGTGTTTTGCCTCGCGGTATTCGTTGAGGCCCGCGCTGCCAAGTTCACGGCCAATGCCGGACTTGCCGAAGCCGCCCCACTCCGCCTGCGGGACGTACGGGTGGTAGTCGTTGATCCACACGGTTCCATGCCGGAGGGCGCCGGCAACGCGCTGCGCTTTCGAAGCGTCCGAGGTCCAGACCGCTCCCGCCAGGCCGTATTCCGTGTCGTTGGCGATGGCAATGGCCTCGGACTCAGTCCGGAAGGTCTCTACGGTCAACACGGGGCCGAAGGATTCCTCCCGCAGCACGCTCATGCCCGAACGGCAGTTGCCGAGCACGGTGGGCGGGTAGAAGAAGCCGTCAGCCAGCGTCCCGTCGTCGGGGATGTAGCCGCCGCACAAAAGCTCGGCGCCTTCCGCAATGCCGGCCTGGACGTAGGCATGGACCTGGTCGCGGTGCTTTGCGGAGATGAGCGGGCCCGTTTCCGCATTCGGATCGAAGGGTCCACCCATCCGGATCTTTTGCGCCCGTTCTACCACCTCGGCCACAAAGCGCTCCGCAATGGTCTCCTCGACAACAAGGCGGGCGCCGGCCGAGCAGACCTGGCCGGAGTGCAGGAAGACAGCGGTCAGGGCATTGTCGACGGCGGTCTCCCAGTCCGCGTCCGCGAAGACGACATTCGGGTTCTTTCCGCCGAGTTCGAAGGCGACGCGCTTTACGGTCTCCGCGGCGGCGGCCATGATGGTTTGGCCGGTGGCCAGGCTTCCGGTCAGGGAGACCAGATCCACCCGCGGGTCCGAGCTCAGCGTATGCCCTACCCTCGAACCCTTTCCGGTGACCAGGTTCGCAACACCGGCCGGAACCCCGGCTTCTGCCAGCGTTTCCATGAGCAGGATCGAGGTTGACGGCGTGAGTTCGCTGGGCTTGAGCACGAAGGAGTTTCCCGCGACGAGTGCCGGTGCCACTTTCCAGGCCGCCTGCAGAAGCGGGTAGTTCCATGGCGCGATGAGGGAACAGACGCCCAGAGGTTCGTAGACCACGCGGCTGATGGCATTCGGCTGGCCCGTATCGATGACCCTGCCCGCATCGAGGCCGGCTATCTTGCCGTAGTAGCGGAAGCACGAGGCAATATCGTCAATGTCGTATTCGGCCTCAACGAGGCGCTTGCCGGTGTCCAGCGCCTCGGCGCGGGCATAAGCTGCCTTGTCGCGTTCAAGCAGGCCGGCGATGCGAAGCAGCACCTCGCCGCGTTCGATGTCCGTCAGCCGGCGCCACGGGCCGCCGTCGAACGCTGCCCGGGCACTGGCGATCGCCCGCTCCGCGTCCTCGACGGTGGACGAAGCGACTACAGCCACCTCGCGTCCGTCCGCCGGGCAGCGCACAACTGTTGTCCCGCCGTCGGATGCCTCGTGCCAGCCACCATCGATATAGATGCCGCGGATTGTCCTGGTTTCGGTTTCAGTCATGGTCATCGTCTTAGCCCCTTACTGCCCGGTTGGTTGCGGGCTTGTCCCGCTCGAGCGGCGAGATCCCGTGCCGGTAGTACTCAGTATCCTGCGCCGCCAACGGAGTCTTCCCGGCAATCAGGTCCGCGGCCTTTTCGGCGAGCATCATGACCGGCGCGTAGATATTTCCGTTGGTCACATACGGCATTGCGGAGGCGTCAACGACCCGGAGGCCCTGAGTGCCGTGGACGCCCATGGTCAGCGGATCAACCACTGCCATGGGATCGGAGGCCGGCCCCATCTTGGCGGTGCAGGACGGGTGCAAGGCGGTTTCGGCGTCGCGGGCCACCCACTCAAGGATTTCGGCGTCAGACTGAACGCCGCGGCCCGGGGACAGCTCGCCGCCGTTGAAGGGGCCCATGGCCTGCTGGCCCAGGATGTCGCGGGAGATCCTGACGGCTTCCACCCATTCGCGGCGGTCCTGTTCAGTGGAAAGGTAGTTGAAGACCATCGACGGGTGCTCTGTCGGGTCCGTGGACTTGATCTTGAGGCTGCCACGGGCATCCGAGTACATGGGGCCGATGTGCACCTGGTAGCCGTGCTTGGCATCGGCTTTCTGGCCGTCGTAGCGAACGGCGACGGGCAGGAAGTGGAACATCAGGTTGGGGTAAGCCACATCCTCGTTGGAACGGACGAAGCCGCCGCCCTCGAAGTGGTTGGTGGCTGCCGGGCCCTTGCGGCCGAAGAGCCACTGCATGCCGATCCACGGCATCCGCCAAACGTCCAGGGCCGGCTGCATGGACACGGGCTGCGTGCAGGCGTGCTGGATGTAGACCTCAAGGTGGTCCTGGAGGTTCTCGCCGACGCCGGGCAGGTTCACCACGGGCTTGATGCCCAGGGACTTGAGATGCTCCGCGTCGCCCACCCCGGAGAGCTGCAGCAGCTGCGGAGTGTTGATGGCGCCGCCGGACAGGATCACTTCGCCGGCGTTAACCGAGTGCAGTTTGCCGTTGCGGCGGTAGGTGACGCCCGTGGCCAGGTTGCCGCTGAAGTTGACCTTGGTGACCATCGCCCGGGTCAGGACCGTGAGGTTCTGGCGGCCGGCGTTGGGGCGGAGGTGGGCCCGGGAGGCGGAGAGCCGCTGGCCCTTGTGGACGTTGCGGTCGAAGGGAGCGAAGCCTTCCTGGCGGTAGCCGTTGACGTCGTCGGTCAGCGGGTAGCCGGCTTCCTGTGCGGCCTTGAAGAATGCCTGGAACAGCGGGTTGGTGGCAGGGCCGCGTTCCAGGACCAAGGGTCCGTCGTGGCCGCGCAGATCGTCGTCGGGATCCGCGGCAAGGGCGTTTTCCATACGGTTGAAGTATGGCAGGCAGTGCGCGAAATCCCAGGTGTCCATACCGGCGTCGGCGCCCCAACGTTCGTAATCGAGCGGGTTGCCGCGCTGGAAGATCATGCCGTTGATGGAGCTGGAGCCGCCCAGTACTTTGCCGCGTGCGTGGGCCACTCTCCGTCCGCCCATGTGCGGTTCGGGATCGGACTGGTAGCGCCAGTCGTACAGGGGGTTGCCGCTGGGGAATGTCAGCGCGGCGGGCATCTGGATGAACAGGTCCCATGGGTAGTCGCTGCGCCCGGCTTCGAGGACCAGCACACTGTTCTGGCCTCCCTCGCTCAGCCGGTTGGCGAGCACCGAACCTGCACTTCCGCCGCCGACGATGACGTAGTCGTAATGGGTTTTTGTCATGCTGCAAACTCTCCTTTTACCTGGCACCTACACCGAAGGCCAGGGCGCGGCCTGTGCGGCACTTCCCCTGGCGGCCTGATTTCCGCAGGACCCGGCCGATGTGGCGTGGATCATATGTTGGAGGTTAGCGGAGGTTGAACAGGTGTTCAAGAGTTATCTTGGACATTTGTTCAAGAAGGGGCGGGACTCTCCGTTTGTGACGTCGTCAGAGTGCAGCAAAGCCCGTATGTGACACGTCAGTCCGGGAAGGTTACGGGCGATCGGGAACCGGGCTGTTCCGTCAGTCCGCGAAGGCGATCTGCTCGGTGCGGGCAATACTCCGCTGGATGGATGCGTCACCGATGCCCAGGAGCGAGGTCAGCCACATACCGTTCTGGACCACCACAATATCGGCCGCCCGCTCCCGGCAGTCATCGCGGGAAAGGCCGGGTTTCGCATTGCCGATCAGCGTTGCCAGTCCGTCAAGGTACTGCTCAAAGGCTTCGGCGTTAATCAGCGCGAAGTCTTCATGGGCTTGTGCGAGAGCCCACAGATGGAGGCGCAAGGACAGATATTGGGTGTTGAGGAATTCGGGTCCCGCAACCTGCCTAAGGGCCTGCAGGAGCTGCTCGTCCGGGAGCGCGTCCGGGTCAGGCGTGACGAGCCGGAGGTCACTCTCACCTGTTCGGTTCAGGGCCGCCCGTATCAGGCTCGGCTTGTCTGCGTAGTAATAGTTCACCAGTCCAAGGGCGACGCCGGCCTCCCGGGCCACGGCCCGCATGTTGACGCCGGAGATCCCGTGATGCGACAGCAGCTCAAGCACCGCATCCAGGATGCGGGACTGCCTGTCTACCTGCTCGCCGGAAGCTGCCGTTTTTGTGTCCACGTGGCCAGACTATGGCGAAAGCGGCGGTGCCGCATCTTGGCGGGCAGCGAGGGCTGGGCTACGCCCAGTCGACAGTTTCACGTTCAACGATCGACTTGTGAGGATCTGCTCCCCATGTTTTCACTGATTTTTTGGCTGGCCGCTTTCAGCTCTTCAACCAATCCAGGCACCTGTTCGGGGTCAAACCTGAAGGAGGGTCCCGCAACGCTGAGGGCCCCGATAACGACTCCTTCGTGGCTACGGATCGGGACGGCAATACCATTCAGCCCGTCCTCGAGTTCTCCCTGCACGGTGGCGTATCCGCGGCTCGCCACCGCCAGAAGCTGGGCCTCCAGTGCCCGACGCGAGGTTATGGTCCGCTTTGTCACCGCGGGCATCCCCAAATCTTCCAAGATGCGTCCCCGCTGTGCAGCCGAGAGTGATGCCAGGAAGACTTTTCCGCTCGAAGTAGCGTGAATGGGCGTCAGGCGGCCCATCCAGTTTTGCGTGGCCGCGAGCGTTGAGGGACCGAAGGCTTCGTCAATATTCACAACATGGTCCGAGTTCATAATGGCCAGATTGACCGTTTCCCCGAATTTTGTGGCGAGGGCTTCAAGGACGGGTCGTGCCTCCCTTGTAAGATCCAGCCGCATCGGTATGGCGTTAGCCAGGTGAAGGATACCCAGTCCGAGCTGATACTGCCCCCGCGCGCTGCTCTGCGCCATACCCTGCGCTTCGAGCGCCCTAAGAAGCCGGGAAATGGTCGACTTGTGCACGCCCATTTCCTCGGCAACTTCCGTCACGCCAGCACTGCCGGTACGCGCCAGAATTTTTAGAACTGCAATGGCCCGGTTGACTGATTGAAGACCACCAGACTGAAGGTCGACAGCGGCCTGCTCGCCGCCCATCGCTGTGTCGCGCACTGGAAATACCATGTATTTATACTCGCAGACACCCTCCCCCATTCATGGCCGCCATGAGGGCGGGCTCCAGCGCCACATGTCCTTCCACCCAGACCGGGGCATCCAATTCCCAGGGCAGGAAGCGGGCAGCCCCGCCCAACGAAACATAACCCCGACTTTAACAAAACCCTTGACCCGCGACGTGATCCGGGTAACACTAAACCCACCAAGTTGCGGAGAACGCAACCTAGTACACATAGCGAACTTTCGACGGCGACTTTTCTGCAGGTGGCTTCATGATGCACACGACTCACGGCGCCCTGGTTACCAAGGATGACCGGGCCAGACCACCGCTGAACTAATCGAAAACGTGTGCCACGGCGTCGTTACGTCATCACTCTGACTGAAGTGTTAATCAAGGAATTGAGGTGAATGTTTCATGGCTAAAGACGTATCGTCCACTGACAGAAGAAGCCACAACGAAGCAAAAAACACTGGTCGAAGGGCCACTAAGCCAATAGGCAGTCTCGACTACATCCGGCCGCGATACCCCCATAATATTCACCCGGCATTGGTGCCGGGAATCAGTGTCGATGAACAGCGTCGAAACTACAGCCTGGACAAGGTCGTGCTCACTGTGGCGGGTTCATTGACTGTCGCTTTCGTCGTCTGGGGCATCATCAGCCCGTCCAGTGTTTCCGAGGTGGCAAGCGCGGCATTCTCGTGGACCACCACCAACCTGGGTTGGCTCTTCAACGGCGTCGCCACGGTGGTGCTGGCGGCTCTGCTGTGGTTGGCTGTGAGCCGGTACGGGAAGATTCCACTCGGCAAAGACGGCGAAACCCCGGAATTCTCTACGTTCTCATGGGTGGCGATGCTCTTCGCCGCGGGTCTGGGCATCGGTGTGCTGTTCTGGGGCCCCGCTGAGCCGTTGGCCTACTTCGTAAACCCTCCACCACGGACGGTTGAGGCCGAGTCGGTCGAAGCCATGCATCAGGCGCTGGCCCAGACGTACTACCACTGGGGATTCCACGCGTGGGCGATGTATGCCCTGGTCGGCGGCGCGGTCGCCTATGTGGGATACCGGCGCGGACGCTCCCTCCTGATGTCCTCGATATTCCGACACCTCTTCGGAAAGCGGCAGACTGAAGGAATCGCGGGAAAACTGGTGGATATATTCGCCATCATCGCCACTCTGTTCGGCACCGCTGCGGCCCTGGGGATCGCCGCCCTCCAGATTGGCCAAGGCGTCGTCATCATTACGGGAGTCTCCGAACTGACGAACGCTGTCCTCGCCGGAATCATCGGCGTGCTCACAATCTGCTTTATGCTCTCCGCCGTCTCCGGCGTCGCCAGGGGCATTCGCTATCTCTCGAATATCAACATCATTCTCACCCTGGGCATCGTCGGAGTGGTGTTCATCTTAGGGCCAACGCTGTTCCTGCTGAATATGCTGCCATCGGCGGTCATGGAATACGTCGGATCACTGTTCGATCTGATGGCCCGATCAGCTTCGTGGGGCGATGCCACACGCGATTTCCAGTCCACGTGGACTGTCTATTACTGGGCCTGGTGGATCTCCTGGTCACCTTTCGTCGGCATTTTTATCGCCCGCATTTCGCGCGGCAGAACCATCAGGCAATTCGTCCTGGGCGTGATCTTCATTCCGTCTGCGCTGCTTTTCGTCGCCTACGGAATCATGGGAGCGACTGCGATCTGGATGTACAAGGAGGGGCGTCCCGGGTTCCATGATGCGATGGCTGCTCCCGAGGTTCTATTCACTCTGGTGGGCAATCTTCCCTTCGCGGAATGGCTTCCTCTGGTGATCATGGTGGTGCTGGCTATCTTCTTCATCACCTCTGCCGACTCAGCCTCATTGGTTATGGGAATCCTCACCACGCGCGGCAGCCAGGACCCACCCAAGCTTGTGGTGGCTTTCTGGGGCGTGGTTATGGCTGGAATCGCAGTGGTCATGTTGTTGATGGGTAATGCGTCCGCTCTTGCAGGGCTGCAGTCACTGGTCATAGTCACGGCTGTGCCGTTCGCCGCCGTGATGATCCTCATCATCTTCGCCTGGTTCCGGGAGCTGAGGTCAGACCCTTATATTTTGCGTGCACGGTATGCCGAGCTTGCCGTACGCAATGCCGTTTTGGAAGGCGTCGACAAGTATGGAGATGACTTCGGCATCCAGGTGGTCGAGACGAAGCCCGGGTGTGGGGCCGGTGCCGAAACCGATTCGGAGCACGAGGACTACACGGAGTGGTACCAGCGAACCGACGCAGACGGCGAACCGGTGGGTTTTGATTATGAAACCGGCCAATGGGCTGACGGCTGGGACCCGGAGACCGGCCAAATCGGCACTGTGCCCGCGCAGGGCACCGGGGACGCAGAAGCGGGTGAACATGAGACGGCTGGAAGTGAAGGTGTCCGTCACGACGATTCACAGCCTGTGCCCTTGATCCCGTCCGGCGGTCCAGGGACAACGGCGTCTGGATCGTGAGAGGGCCCCGGCTACCGAAAATTCCAGGTTCTTTCCATGGGTCGGAACCTGCCGTCACTACCGATCAAACCTAAACAGCCTTCGCGAGGAGTAAAAATACGATGAACGAAATCCGCGACATTCTTCCCATCCCGGCACGGAGAAGCCAACCGGTCACGGCGGCGATGGGGATTCATCAACAGGAAGAACCGTTCACCCCGGTTGCCCCGCTTCGGGCCCCGGAGGGCGCGCCGAACATTGTGGTTGTCCTTATCGATGACATGGGCTTTGGTGCCTCGAGCGCCTTCGGCGGTCCCTGCGAGATGCCGACCGCGGAAAGGCTGTCCGAAGAGGGCCTCCGCTACAGCCGCTTCCACGTCACTGCCCTTTGCTCACCGACCCGCCAGTCACTGATGACTGGCCGGAACCACCATTCGGTGGGGATGGGCGTAACCACTGAAATGAGCACGTCTGCCCCCGGCTACACGGGATTCCGCCCGGAGAGTGCGGCCACCATTGCCCAGACTCTGGGCATGAACGGCTACAGTACCGCAGCATTCGGCAAGTGGCACCAGACACCACCCCGGGAAGTTAGCCCGTCAGGCCCTTTTGACCGGTGGCCCGTGGGCGAGGGCTTCGATAAGTTCTACGGGTTCATGGGCGCCGAAATGAACCATTGGTACCCGCAACTCTTCGACGGCACAACTCCGATCGAGCCGGCACGTCGCCCCGAAGACGGCTACCACCTGTCTGAAGACCTCGTTGACCAGGCCATCAACTGGGTCCAAACCCAGAAATGCCTAACGCCGGAAAAGCCGTTCTTCAGCTACATCGCCTTTGGCGCCACGCACGGTCCCTTCCACGTCGCCCCGGACTGGAAGGACAAGTACCGAGGCCGCTTCGACTGCGGCTGGGACGCCCAACGTGAAGCGACCCTGGCCCGCCAGAAAGAATTGGGCGTCGTTCCCGAATCCGCCGAGCTGAGCCCGTGGGCCGACGTCGTGCCGCATTGGGACGAACTCGGTGACACCGAGCATCGGGTTGCCGCCGCCTTCATGGAAACGTACGCCGGATTCGCCGAGCACACAGACTCCCAGGTGGGACGCTTCGTTGATGCCCTGGACGAACTGGGCGAGCTGGACAACACCCTCTTCATCTACATCCTCGGTGACAACGGGGCTTCCGGCGAGGGCGGCATCGAAGGCACCATGCGCGAGCATCTGGTGGGCCACGGATTCAAGGACAACACAGAGACCATGGCCCAGGAAATCGACTCCCTCGGCGATGCCACTACCTACGCCATTTACCCTGTCGGGTGGGCGATGGCCATGAACACCCCCTACCAGTGGACCAAACAGGTCGCTTCCCACCTTGGTGGCACCCGCGACGGCATGATCATGCGGTGGGGGAACGGCATGCGCCAGGGCGGTGGCGTGCGGCACCAATACCACCACGTTATCGACATCGCTCCCACCATCTTCGAAGCTGCTGGCGTCCCGCATCCGATCACGGTCAACGGCGTGACCCAGCAGCCCATCGAGGGCACCAGCATGGTTTACACCTTCAACGCCTCCGACTCCGAAGACCGCCGGCGCACCCAGTACTTCGAAATGTGCGGCAACCGTGGCATCTACCATGAGGGCTGGACGGCGGTGACCCGGCACGGCACTCCCTGGGAGATGGTGCCGGAAGGGCTGCCCTCTTTCGATGAGGACGTGTGGGAACTCTATAACATCCGGGACGACTGGACCCAGGCACACAACCTCGCTGACAAGCATCCGGAGAAGCTTCGGGAACTGCAGCAGCTCTTCCTGATCGAGGCCAGCAAGTACAACGTCTTCCCGCTGGATGATCGGGTCACGGAGCGGGAGAACCCCGAAGTTGCCGGGCGGATGGACCTGCTGGGAGACCGGACATCCGTGACCTACCGTGCCGGGATGGGCCGGTTTACTGAAGAGACAACCCTCAACGTGAAGAACAGGTCCCACAAAGTCACGGCACGGATTGATGTCCCTGAGGGCGGTGCTGACGGCGTCCTGATAGCGCAGGGCGGCCGCTTCGGCGGCTGGTCCCTCTACGCGGCAGACGGATATCTCAAATACGCCCACAACTGCTACGGCCGGGACCTCTACATTGTCAGTGCCGACGAGCGCCTGGTACCCGGAACCCTGGAAGTCTCACTGGAGTTCCAGTACGACGGCGGAGGGATCGGCAAGGGCGCGGAGGTCCGACTCGCTGCAGAGGGCAAGGTCATCGGCAAGGGCAGAGTGGACCAAACCACGGCCTACTACTTCTCCTTTGATGAGACGCTCAACATTGGTGTGGATCGGGGAACTCCGGTCAGTGACGACTACCTTCCGGTCGACAACGCGTTCACCGGCACGATCCACACGGTGCGCATCGACCTGGACGACGACAACCACGATCAGCACCTCACGGAAACAGATCGGCAGCGCATGGCACTGGCGCACCAGTAACCATGGCGGTCGGGTCCCTGGGCAGCGCCGACCATCACCGGATGCCCTGGGACCCGACCGGTTATCTTCAGTCACCAGCGTGGCCACGCAGTAGCCGTCCTCGACGGCGGCACCGGGTTCGTAGGGCTTCATCCGAATTGGTACTTGTTTACCCGGCCATATTCACCTTGAGTCCGATCCCGCGCTCCAGGGCAGCGTCGTAGAGAATCCGGCCTATCGCCAGGTCGAGGGACCCGATGCCCACCGAGTTGAACAGGGTGATCTCGGTATCGGAGGCGCGGCCGGCCTGGGTTCCGGCGACGACGTCGGAAAGCTCGCCTGCCACGTCGTCGAGCGCCATGGCCCCTTCCTCGACGGCCAGGAGGAGGTCCCCGGACTTGGCAACTGCCGTGGCCATGCTGTCCACAAAAACCCGGGAGCGGGCCATGCCAAGGGAATCGATCTCACGGTGCGAGGTCCGGGGTCGGGCACCAACGGCGTTTACATGCAGGCCGGGGAGCAGCCACTCGCCTTTGAGGATGGGGTCAACAGACGGGGTCAGGGTGCAGACCACGTCCGATGATTCCAGGACCTCCCGGACGCTGCCGGCCGCCAGCACCTTGACGTGAAGGTGGGCCACGGCGTTCCGGAAACGCTCGATCGTGGCCTGCGTCCGGGACCAGACCACAACCGTATCGATGGGCAGCACCACCAGCATGGCTTCAAGGTGCGCTGCGGCCAACGCGCCGGCGCCGATCAGGCCAAGCGTGGAACTTCCGGCCGGCGCCAGGTACTTGCTGGCCACGGCGCTGGCAGCCGCCGTCCGGGCGCGGGTGGGAATCCGGCCGTCCAGGATAGCGAGCGTGGCTCCGGTCTGCTGGTCTGCAAGGAGAATGGTGGACCGCTGCGTCGGCAGGCCCGCGTCACTGTTGGACGGGATGTCGGCGAGCAGCTTCACCGCCGCAAGGCCCGGTCCATCCGCGAGCCCTGACATCACCACGAAGTTGGAGTCCGACGACGGCAGGTACATGGCGGCCGGCGCAGGCTGGTGCGCGGTTCCGCGCCCTATGTCTCCGAAGATGCCTTCCACGGCGGCGACGGTGGCGGGCATGTCGAGGATGGCTTCCAAGTGGGAGGCGGTGAGTACAAGAGTCATTATCAAACCTTGGGGCTGGGCAGTAGATTGCACATCACGCTACTCCGGCTTGGTATACCAAACAAGAGTCTGACTGGATATTTCCCAATGAATTTCCCGGAGTTACGGAAACCGGGCCTGGGCAGTAAAAGCGTTGGTATTCCATCAGCAAACTCCCGCGTGCTCCTGATAACGCCGCACCCACGCCCGCAACCCCGGCCCTAAACTGGTCAGGTGCAATTTTCCCTGTGGCTGGCCCTTGCGGGCGCCGGCGTCCTGATCAGCTTTACGCCCGGCGCAGGCGCCATCAACACCATGAGCAACTCGCTGAATTCAGGCTTTCGCAGATCCGTCTGGGGCATTTTTGGCCAGCAGGCGGCGCTGGTGGTCCACGTGGTCATCGTGGCGCTGGGCGTCGGCGTGCTGGTGGCCAGCTCGCCGGTGGCGTTCAACGTGATCCGCTACGCCGGCGCAGCCTACCTGGTGTACCTGGGCATCCGGCAGTTCCTGCATAAGCCGGACCTGGACCAGGAAGCCGTGGCTGAGCTGCGCAACGAGCCGGCGTGGTCCATGTTCCGCCGCGGCCTCTGGGTGAACCTGCTCAACCCGAAAGCCATCATCTTCTTCCTGGCGTTTATGCCGCAGTTCATCCGTCCGGCGGAGCCGCTGCTCCCCCAGTACCTGATCCTCACGACCACGGTGGTGCTGATTGACATCCTGGTCATGTGGTTCTTCTTTGCCCTGGCCGCCCGCTGGTTCCAGCGCTTCACGCACGACGTCCGCGGCCAGACCATCCTGAACCGGATCTTTGGCGTCCTCTTTGTTGCGGTGGGCGTTATGCTCGCGCTCATCCACTGATCTCACCGGGTACGCTCATGGTCATGATCCCCGCGCCCGTGATTATCGCCGTCGACGGCCGTTCAGGTGCAGGCAAAACCACGCTGGCCGTTGAACTGGCGGCCCGCCTCCGCGTCCACCACAAGGTTTCGCTCTTCCACCTGGAGGACATCTACCCGGGCTGGGACGGCCTGGCTGACGGCATCGTCCGCTATGTCACCACCGTGCTGGCGCCGCTGCGCCATGGTGAGTCCGCCTCCTGGACCAGTTGGGACTGGGAAGCAAACGACGACGGCGCTACCCGGGTCACGGAGCCGGCGGAGATAGTGCTCATCGAGGGAGTCGGGGCTGCTGCCGCGGCGGCCCGCCCTTTTCTGGACGCTGTGGTGTGGGCAGAGTCGCCGCTGGCGGACCGCCGGAAGCGTGCCCTGGCCCGCGACGGCGGCAGCTACGATCCGTTCTGGGACCGGTGGGCCGCCCAGGAAGAGGCCCTGCTGAGCGTTGACAACGTGCCGGACCATGCCGACGTTGTGGTCCTGAACCTGGCCGACGGCACCGCCCCGGACCATGTCCTCACCGCACTGTCGCATCTCCCGGCCCTGGCCGCCGCGCTGCAGCCGGAACTGGCCGAGCGGCGCGGCGGGCTGAAGCTGCTCGCCCGCAAAATCGAGGCCAGGCCGGACGCGGCGGTCCTTTTTGAGCGGCTCTACGGCGGCTCGGAGAATACCGTCTGGCTTGACTCGTCCAACGCAGACCAGCAGCCGGATCCCACCGTGGACCAGCCCCGCAACCGGTTCAGCATCCTGGCGGACGACGGCGGCACCTTCGGCCAAGTGGTCAACCACAGCTCCGGAACCACCCGCCTCACCACCGGCCGCGCCACCGTCCGGATTTCCGGCCCGTTCTTCCGCTGGCTGGACGGCACCTGGGGCCGCAAGACGCTGCGGACGCCGGCCGGCTATCCCGGTGACTTCACCCTGGGATGGCTGGGCTGCCTGGGCTATGAACTGAAGCGCGAGACCGGCGGCACGGATGTGCAGTCGCCCTTGCCCGACGTTTCGCTGCTTTTCGCGGGCCGGGCCGTGGTGCTTGACCATATGGCCGGAACCGCTTGGCTGCTGGCCCTTGATGCTCCCGACGCCGGCACCTGGCTGGAGGAGGCCGCGGAGGTGGTTGCCGCCGTCGGGCATTCTCCCGCAGCACCTGCGGAAGCTCCCGCTGCGCCGGTATTTACCGCGCGGGACGGCGGGACGGAGTACAAGGCAAAGATCGTGGAGGCACAGCGCGAGATCGCGGAGGGCAACTCGTACGAGGTCTGTCTGACCACCGCCCTGACGGCGCGCGCACCCTTCGATCCATGGCAGGCCTACCTGCTGCTGCGCCGGCGGAATCCCGCGCCGTTCGCCGCCTACCTGCGATTCGGCGGCCTGGCGGTGGCCAGCACCTCACCGGAGCGTTTCCTGAAGATCACGTCCGACGGCGGCATGTGCGCCGAACCGATCAAGGGAACCCGCCGCCGGGGTGCTGACGCGGCGGCGGATGAGGCACTGCGGCTGGACCTCGTCGAGTCGCCGAAGGACCGTGCGGAGAACATCATGATCGTGGACCTGCTGCGGAACGACCTCAGCCACTTCGCCATGCCAGGGTCCGTCCAGGTCAGCCGGCTGTGCGCGATCGAAAGCTACGCCACCGTGCACCAGATGGTGAGCACCATCGACGCCGAACTGGCGCCGGGGGCTTCGCGGGCCGAGGCCGTGGCAGCGTGCTTCCCGGCGGGCTCCATGACGGGCGCGCCCAAAATCAGCACCATGGCCATCCTGGACCGGCTGGAAGCGGCGCCGCGCGGCATCTACTCGGGAGCGATCGGCTACTTCTCGTTGAACGGCGCAACGGATCTTTCCGTGGCGATCCGGACTTTGGTGGCCAGCGCGGACGGTACCGGAGGCGCGGAACTGTCGCTCGGCGTCGGCGGTGCCATCACTGCCGATTCGGATCCGGATGACGAATACCAGGAGATCCGGGACAAGGCATTCGGTGTGCTCTCGGCGTTGGGCGCTGAATATCCGGCCGCCGGGGAAGTCCCGGCGGCCGGCTAGCCCACCAGTTACGCCCGGGCCTGCACCGACTCCAGTGCGGCAAGCACAGGCAACGTTCCGTCTTCGGTTGCCAGGAGCGCCGCCACGCGGCGGGCCCGTTCGGCATATGCCGGCACGGTGACGGCTTGGGTAATGGCATCCGCCAGCCGGTCAACCATGACTTTTTTGTAAGGAACAGCCTGCGGGCCTGCACCCAGGGCAGTAGTCCGCGAAGCCCAGAACGGCTGGTCCGTGTAGATCGGGACACTTACGGTGGGCACCCCGGCCCGCAGCCCTGCTGCCGTCGTCCCTGCCCCGGCATGGTGGACCACGGCAGCCATTTGCGGGAACAGCCACTCGTGCGGCACGGTTGCCACGCTGATTGCGTCCGATTCGGAGACTCCGTTGACACCTTGCAGCACGGCGCGGACGCCTGCGCGGCGGGCGGCGTCGAGCATAAAGTCGGCGTCCAGGGCCGCGCTGCTGCCAAACCCGAAATAGACCGGCGGCGGCCCGTCGGCCAGGAAAGCGGCCAGATCAGCCGGCGGCTCCCAGCCTGCCGCTTCCTGTGGCCACCAATAGCCGGCCAGCACCAGCCCCGACCTCCAGTCCGCTGGACGCGTGAAAACGGCGGGGCTGATTCCGTGGAGTACCGTGCCGTTGGCCCGCCGGCGTTGCCGCTCCGCGGCGGCCCGGGATTTGCGGGGCAGGCCCAGCAGCTCGCGGATGCGGGCGGAGGGAGCGTCGTAGGGTGCCTTGCCTGCGCTTATGAATGAACCGAGCAGCTTGTTTCCCACGGGCCCCAGGCTGCTGGCGCTCCCCAGGAGCACGGGAAGGTAGGCGGCGCTGGGTTCCATCGGTTGCAGGTGGGCTCCGATAGCGGGAACCCCAAGCGCCTCGGCAACATCGTAGGCATAGGGAGCAATCGAGTTTGCCAGGATCACGTCCACACCGGCCTCGGCCGCGGCGAGGGTGCCCGTCGCCGCCAGGTCCATGTAGGCGCCGAGCTCCTTCAGATACCTGCGCAGGTCCGCACCCGTGGCTTTTTCTCCGGGGGCGGCCGGGCTGACCAGGTGGCTCATATCGCCGGGGAGCTCCCGGAATTCACATCCTGCCGCGTGGACCACCAGGGCATAGGCACTGTTGGCAGCGATGGCAACATCGACGCCGGCAGCCTGGAGCCGGTGTCCCAGTCCCGCCATAGGCATTACGTCACCACGCGTCCCGGGCGTAACCATCAGAACTTTCATGCTGCTCCCCTTATGCCTTAATTGCGAACACTGTTCGTAATTAAGGATAGTGTGAAATGGGTGCAGAGCCTAACCAGACCGATGAGAGGGGACGAGGATGCCAGCGGGCAACCCTGTTGAGGTGTGGCGGCGTTCCGAGCACGCGGCCGTTGGACCGAAGCCGGAACACTCCCGTGATGGAATCGCCGCTGCTGCGGTGCAGATCGCCGATCAGGAGGGCATGGCTGCGGTCTCCATCCGCCGGATAGCCGCCGTCATTGGAAGCGGAGCAGCTTCCCTGTACCGCTATGTGAAGTCGCGCGATGAGTTGGTGGAACTCATGATCGACAGGGTGAGCGGCGAATACTCCCTCGACGCTTCCGAGGGGCCGCCGCTGACCCGGCTGCTGAACCTGGCCCGTGAAGGCCGCGGCCTGATGCACCGCCACCCGTGGCTGGCGCCACTGCTGCTGACCCAGCCGTCCATGGGTCCACATTCCCTCGCCTACCTTGAACATGCCTTGTCCGCGTTGAAGAACGTGGACATGCCCGGCCCCGTCAAGCTCCAGACCATAGCCATGATGACGGCCATTACCTCCGCGTTCGTCCAGAACGAGATGGCCGCGGCCCCCATGGAAGAAACTTCCGACGGCGGCCACGCACCGCGTCTGCAGCGCCTGGTCGAGGCGGTCCAGACGGGCCGCTATTCGCTACTGGCCGTCGCAATCTCCGAGGCACCCCCGCAGTTCGACGCGGAGGCCACGTTCGCCGGCGTCATTACAAATTATCTGAGCGGCGCAGGGGTGCCGTCGGATGCGGAATGGGAAGCGACGGCGCATGATCAGCCTGGACTCTAACGACTGGCCCGCTTCGGACAGCACCTACCGCCGCACCGAAGCAACCGTTCGCATTGGCAGTGGTGACGCCGTGTGGCAGCGTGTGTCCCGCGCCGTGCTCCGTTGGGAGGTAAAGACCGCGAGTGGATTCACTGTGGATGCGCCCGGTCCGGTATCGGCGGGCCAGCGGCTCACCGTCACGGCGCACCTGCTTGGCCTCACTGTGGTGGAACCCGTGGAAGTCGTCGCCGTGGTGGACGAGCCGACGCGGTGCGGATTTTCCTACCGCACGCTTCCGGGACATCCCGTTGACGGCGAGGAAGCCTTTTACGTCCACCGCCGTGGCGACGAAGTGCACCTCACCATCCGCGCACTCACCCGGGCGTCAGCGACTCAACCCTGGCGGCTCCTGTTCCCGGCCTTGCTCATCGCGCAGCGGTTGGTCCAGAAGCGGTACCTGCGGGCTCTTCTCTAGCGAGCCGGCTGTCCTCGACTTTCGGGCAATGTTCCAAAGACCCGGCACCGCCAGTTCTTAGCCGGTGATCTCCTCCAGCAGTTCGTCGAGCGTCCCATAACACTTCTCCACTTCTGGAAGGTGGTAGAAAGTGCTCGTGGTCTCGATATTGTCTATGGCCGCGTCGGGTGAGTGAAGAAGAATTCTTTTAGCCTGCCCAATCGCAATGCCTATCTCGACATGGGCACTCTTGCCTGCCGGGAGCAGGATCACGACGACGTCGGCTTCCAACAGCCCGTCTCTTTCCTTCTGGCCGATCTCCCTCAGGTCGTCAAGGGTCAACGTGTTCTTACCATTCGTCCCTGCGATCCCGGTCCAATCGCAAGTATTGACGTATCCCTTACTCTCAAGGTTCTGGGCGATGTAGCGAACGTTCTCCACATTCTTGAAACTTGACGCGACGTAGAACCTTTTCAACTTACTCGCCGTCCCTCTGTGGTGCCGTTCGGCTGAGCTCCCGCGCCACAAGCTCTACCTCGAAGCCGTCCGAGTTCACCAGGTAGGCAGCATAGTGCCCCGGGCCTCCCGCGTGGGGATATTTCTCCGGGAACAATTCGGTCCAGCCGTTTTCTGCAGCTTCCACGACGAGACCGTCCACGCGGTGTCGATTTCCTGCATGGAACGCCAGATGATTCAATCCGGGTGCCGTCCGAAGGTAATCCCGGCTGCCCAGGTCAGGCGACTCTTCAAGCACGATATATGTGGCGCCGAGCATCCAACTGACGCCGTGGGTCCACCTCTGGTGTGCCCCATACCCCAAGCTGGATAGCAGCCAGCCCCACTCATCCTGTGCCCGTTCAAGGTTCGGTACCCACAGCTCAATGTGGTGGAGGGCTCCCTCGGTGTCTTCATTCACCCAGTGAGTCTTTCACGCGGATCCGGGCATCACCGGACTCCATGCCCGCTGCCTGTCTGGAACACTCAGGTGATGAGAACAGTCTTATCAATCACAACGGTTGTCCTGTCACTTCTCTTCGTTTACCTGGCAGCACGCGCAGTGACAGTCCTCAACCTGGAACTGATCGACGAGACAGGAACCGGCAAGCCCTTCTTGTTTGGAGAATGGGCGCTGCTTATCCTGGCTCCACTGTTGCTCATAGCCGTAGGAATCCAGAGCCTTATGGTGATGCAGCGCAGGAGAAAAACCGGGTAGTCGAGTGCTTTGCACACCGCGGACAGTGTGGAAAAACGGATTACCCTGGCCTGTTTTCAGCACTGACAGATTCACGATGCTGACGCCCCTGGTCCGGCGCACTCGCTGTGGGGCGAAACAGGTTCTCCATGGCCAGCTCCTGTGAATGTCTATGTATCTTGTGAATCCTGTGAATCTCACAGGACCGCAGCCGGAGCCACGCGCACAAGCCACTCAAACTCCGGTCAATACCTTGCGCACATAGGATTCATCCATGGATCCCGCGATTACCGTCCGCCCTGCCCGGCTCCAGGACGCCACTGCCATGGCACGGATGCACGTCCGCTCCTGGCAGGAGACCTACCGCGGACTGATGGCGGACAGCATCCTCGACGATCCCGGCCTAGTTGACGCCCGCCAACGGTTCTGGACCGTGGCACTCTCCGACGAGCGCTACCGCGCCAACCGGGCCGCGGTGGCCGAGCAGAATGGCGAGATCATCGGCGTCGCGATGGCCGGGCCCGCGGAGGGTCCTGGCGGCTCGCCGGCCATCCACCTCTACATCCTTCACGTCCTGGCAAGCCATCACGGATCAGGCGCGGGCGAAGCGTTGCTGGACGCCGTCATCGGCCCCGAGGAACCGGCGGTGCTATGGGTAGCCGATCCCAACCCCCGGGCCCAGGCGTTCTACCGAAAGCATGGATTCGTTCCGGTCGGTGCTGCGCAGGTGGAGGACGGCGTGCGGGACATCCGCATGATCAAGGTCCCGGCCGCGGAAAAGGCCACAAAGAGAATGTGAACGTCCTGGACCGATAACGATCGTTCCTGTTCGAGTGCATTGTCCCGTCTCTCTTGCGCCCATAGTCTCGCTGTGCCCGCCCGTACCGAACCCTTTCGGCTGGCCGGCATGAGAATCGCACCCAGAGAGGTATAACAATGACGTTTTCCGCCCCAAGGATTCGAAGGCCCATGGCAGCACTGGCGGCAGCGGTCACGGCCGCGGCTGGCCTGGTCCTGCTTCTGGCCGGGATGGCAGGTCCGGCAGCAGCCGCCGACGCCGTTCCGGTAACCATCACCCCCAACCCGGCAAGCCGCGGAGAGGCCTTCCAGGGATGGGGAACCAGCCTGATCTGGTTTGCCAATGCGACGGCGGGTTACTCCCCCGAACTGCGGGAAGAGCTGTACCAGAAGGTGTTCGGCGAGGACGGGCTCAACCTGAACATTGCCCGCTACAACGTCGGCGGCGGCCACGCCTCCGACGTCCCGGACTACCTCCACGACGGCAGCGCGGTGGAGGGCTGGTGGAACCCTGTTACCCAACCACAAGACGGCCAGGCCGCCTCGAACCTCTACAACCCGGACGGCTCGGTAGACACGGCCCAGGCCAACAAGCTGGCGTTCCTGGAACAGTGGGATCCGGACGATCCCACTTCCTACAACCCGGACGCTGACCGGAACCAGCGCTGGTGGGTTGAGAAGCTGAACGCTGAGCAACAGATCACCCACTGGGAAGCCTTCAGCAACTCCCCGCCCTGGTTCATGACCAAGAGCGGCTACGTCTCCGGGCAGGTGAACTCGAACAAGGGCGAGAACCTCCTCCCCCAGGCGGAAGGAAAGTTTGCCGCCTACATGAAGAACGCCGTCGAGTTACTGGAAGACGGCAGCGGCATCGAAGTGGACACCATCGATCCCTTCAACGAGCCCAACTCCGGCTACTGGGGCACGGCAATCGACCCGGCAACGGGGAAGCCGCCCACCAGCTACACCCAGAAGCAGGAAGGCGCCCTGATCTATCCGGCTGCCCAGGACCGTGTCACCCGGTTCCTCGCGGACGAGCTGGCTAAGGACGGCGCCAGCACGGACGCCGTCATCTCCGCGATGGACGAAACCGATCCGGCCAAGTTCATGACCAACTG
Organism: Pseudarthrobacter sp.; assembly: GCA_031178005.1. GTDB lineage: Bacteria > Actinomycetota > Actinomycetes > Actinomycetales > Micrococcaceae > Arthrobacter. The sequence goes on along the minus strand of JAPSJV010000003.1, from coordinate 116,628 downwards.
GCATGGCTACAGCCAGGAAGCCAAGGACGCCGTTGCCCAGCTCAACGTCCATACCTACGGCACCAACGACCGCCGCCGCGTCCGCGACCTGGCAAAGTCCTTGGACAAGCCGCTGTGGATGAGCGAAGTAGGCGGCTTCTGGACCGGCAACCCCGCGCTCGGTGATTCCACCAGCGGCTGGGACCGTTCCAACATCACCAACGGCCTGGGGATCGCCGGGCGCATGGTCAACGACCTCCGCGAACTCGAGCCCGATGCCTGGGTATTCTGGCAGCCTGTGGAGGACACGTACAAGCAGGAGAAGGCGGACAAGGGCTGGGGCTCCATCTACGTTGATTTCGACTGCAACTACGAGGGCCGCGAAGGCTTCTCCAACCGCCGCGTCAACGACGGCACATCCCAGGAACAAGCCAAGTGCAAGGTCCTGACCAACCAGAAATACAACACCACCCGGAACTTCACGCACTACATCCGCCCGGGCGACTTCCTCATCCAGAACGACAACGCCAAGACCGCCAGCGCCCTCCGCGCCGACGGCAACGGCGCCACCCTGGTGCATTTCAATGACACTCCGACGCCGGAGACGGTCACCATCGACCTCAGCCGGTTCGCCACCATCGCCCCAGGCGCAACCGTCACCCCGGTAGTCACCACAAAGTCCCCGCTGGATGACATCGAACGGAACGCCCTGGTCAAGGGCGCCCCTGTGGCCGTCGATTCCGCGGCGAAGTCAGCCACGCTTGAGGTTCCTCCCGCATCAGTGGTGACGTTCGTCGTCGACGGCGTCAGCGGAGTAGCCGCCGACGCCGCCCCTGTCCAGGACGGCCACAGCTACCACCTGACCGGTGACGCCAGCGGCAAGTACCTCACGGCCGGCACCGACGCGGCCGTCACGATCAAGGAACCAGGCACGACGGCGGCAGAGGTCACCTCCCAGCTGTGGACCTTCACGGCGGCGGGCGGCGCTGAGTTCGCCCACGACCGCCGCTGGGTGGTCACCAACAAGGATGGCCGGGTCCTCACGGGCAGCGGCGGAGTTCCCAGCGCCAGCACATCAGGAACGGCGGGAGTGTCCGCGGTGTCCCTTGAGCAGGCCAAGGCCACGCCGTCGGCACAGTGGGTGCTGACCACGGAGAACGGCAAACAATGGTCGCTGGTCAATGCCGGCGCTGCTATCGCCCTGCAGGTCAACGGCAACCAGACCGCTTCCGGCACCGCTGTTTCCCTGGCCGCCTCCACCGGAACCACGGCCACCGCAACCGGGAACACGTCCCAGTCCTGGGGCTTCACCGATCTCGAGGACCTGCAACTGACGGGCACCAAGCCCGTGGAGCTGGGCACGACCGTGGGCGTTGCACCGGCGTTGCCCGAAACCGTTACGCCGCTCTACGCCAACGGCGAAGGCCGTCCGGTAGCCGTCGAATGGCAGGCTGTGGACCCCGCCGTCTGGAACAAGAAGGGCACGGTGACCATCACCGGCACCGGGACCGATGTTTATGGCCAAGCCTTTACGGATGCCACAGCCACGGTCACGGTCGGCAAGTACACCGCCACGGACCCTGTCTCGGCCACCGTTGGAGTGGGTGCAACCCTTGCCGATGCGCAGGCCGCCGCGCCCACAACGGTGCCCGGCCAGGTGGGCACATCGCCGGCCCGCAATGACCTCGCCGTTACCTGGGACTGGAGCACATTCAGCCCTGCAGCAATGCAGGCTCCCGGAACAGTCACGGTACGGGGAACGGCAAGCACCGGGGACAGCAAGGACAAGCCGCTGGATGCCCTGCTCACCGTTGTGGTGGTAGACCGGGTGGCCAGCAGCAATATCTGCAAGGACGATCCGTCCACCGCGGTCACCGCCAGCTACACGGAAGGCTCCTACGTCGCGAAGAACACGTGCGACGGCAATGCATCCACGCGCTGGTCCAACTGGGTGAGCGGCGGCCGGTCCGGCGATTCCCTGAGCTATGGCTTCAGCAGGGACTACACGGTTGATTCGGTGACCGTAACGCTGGCCGAGCGGGCCGCCCAGAACCTGTTGGTCCAGTACCAGGACTCCTCAGGAGCCTGGCTGGACACCTCGGCCGGAGTTGTCACCGGGCTGACAACGACCTCGCCCGCCAAGGTGGCCTTCAACCCGGTGACAACGCGCGGAATACGGGTAGTGCTCGCCACCTCCGGTTCGTACACAAAGGTGGCCGAAGTGGCCATCAACGGCTCCCGCCTGGCCGATGGGAACGTTGCTGACCTGGGCCGGTTGCTGGTGGACCAGAAATCAGTCAACGGCTTCACCGGGGACGCAGCGGACTACACCGTCCTCACAGCGACCGCGGCCCTGCCCACGGTCGCGGCACACCCGCTGGATACGAAGGCGAAGGTATCGATCGTGCAGGCAACTGCCGCGCAAACATCTGCCGCAGTCACCGTCACGGCTCCGGACGGCACCGTCCGCAACTACACGGTGGCTTTTGTGACCGGCAAGACGGCCTGCGCCAACGGAGGCTGGGCCAACAGCATCGATCCGGGCTTCGACAATGAAGGCGCGTGTGTGAGCTTCTTCAGCTCGAAGTAACACGGGCCAACACGGAGGGGCCTTGGCTGGTGACTACCGGCCAAGGCCCCTCTGTTATGCGTTCTGCAGGAACCTACGCCCTGGACTCCACAGCGTCCCAGACTGCGGCGAGATCCACGGAAGTCCCGTCGACGAACTCGCACTGTCCCGGTTCCCCAAGGCGGATGGCGTCCAGTTCATCACGCAGGTCCTTCCCGCCAAGGCCGACGACGGCGGCATAGTCACCATTGACGGCGCCACCGGATGTGCCAACCCAGGGAATCGTCAGGTGGTCCCCCATAGGGTGCGGCTGTTGCCTGTCCCAGGTGCCGGCGTCGTCAAGTTCATTTCCCCACGGGAACGGCCGGACTTCGCTGAGGCACTCCGAAGCCGCATCCACTGGCCAGCCGCCGATCCGCAGGCGGGCCTTCCCGTCTGCACCGCGGACCCGTACCAGGCGCAGTTCAACTGCTCCCCTGGTCAGGGAAACGACCGTAATCTCCGGCCCCGGAGTGGCTGTGCCTTTGGCTCCGCTGCCGTGGTTCGGCCCGCCGTCGGGGTCCACCGTGATCCAGTTCGCGGACGCCCGGGACGCACCAACCTGCACACCACCGAACTCGAACTGCCCCAGGAATTCAAAGCCGGTGCGGTGCGTCAGGCGCCCTTCGCCATCCACCATCACGACGGCGTTGTCCACGGACTCCGGTTCAAGGTCTGGGAAGGTGCCGGTGGAGTAGCCCAGCCGGGCGTAGAGCGGGGAATCGGTGACCCGCGCTCCAACGGTGGCATGGTCCGTCCCGTGGTTGCGGACCCGCACCACCCCGTCGGCGACTGTTCCGTCCACCTGCCAGCCCGGGGCTGAAATGAACCGGCGCGTATCGGCAACCTCCACTGGCAGGGCCTCTTCAACCGCTGTCCAGACGGGATGGTCCGCCGGCAGGGCCAGGCCCATCATCCCCTTGGCCGCCCAGTACGGCGAGCCGGTTCCCGAGTAGGACTGCTTCATCGCGGGGAATTCACCGTGGAACCCGATGGACAGCAGCCCGTCCCCGGTCATGGCACCACGCTGCATAAAGTAGTCCAGGATGCCGGAGGCCGCACGGCGCGATACCCCGGGACTGATCCTGGCGTTACCCAGCAACTGGCCGGACCAGAAGGGCGCGGCAGCAGCGAACCGGTAGATCAGGCTGCGGCCCTGGATCAAGGGAGCGCCGTTGGCCCCCACCAGGTACACGGCGTCGTCCAGGAAATCGGCCAGCCGTTCACCGTCCTGCTGCGCCCGGGCCTGTACCCGTGGATCCCCCGGCGCCATCAGCTGCAGCAGCTGCGGGTAAACATGGAAAGCCCAGCCCACGTAGTGGTCGTAGGAACGCTCGGGGCCGTCGGCAAACCACCCGTGGCTGCGGTAGAGCGAGTCGTGGATGGCGAGGCCCGCGTCAATGTCCTCTTCCGAATATCGGCCGCCCACGCTGGCCAGGAAAATCTCCACAACAATCTGGAACCACACCCAGTTAATGGGCGGGTACTCCTCGCCGATCACGGTTTCAAACCAGGCGATAAGCTGCTCCTGCACGCGCCGGGGAAGCTTGTCCCACAGGACTTCCCGCGTCAGGGCGAGGCCGACTGCCAGGGACGCTGCCTCCACCTTCGCCTGGTTCAGCTCGCCGGGGGTAGGCCAGCGGTCGGGATTGGCAGGGTCCGTGCCGGCGTCGAGACCGGCCGCATACCAGTCGGCGATCCAACCAGTCCCTTGCGGATCCCCGGCCATCCGGAAGGAAGCCAGCAGGAACGTCCGGGCGAAGGCTTCAAGGGAATCACTGCCGCGCCCGTAGGCGCTGTTGGCACCGGGCAAATGCAGGTTTGCATGATCGTCCGTGGCGTACCGGTGGGCGGAGCGCAGCAGGTGGTCCGCGTAGGCGCACCAGTGGTCGCGGGTCAGGCCGGTGTACGGGGACAGTTCATAGTCCCGGGGCGGCAGGGTCAAGGCTGGCGGCGCGGCAGTGAAAGTCATTAACTCTTCCTCGGGGTATCGGCCGCGGTGAGCCAGGCAATGGCCCGCCGCAGGAGTTCGCGGTGTTCGGGTGACTGGTAGGAGGCGGCATCGTGGCCAAGCGCGTCGTAAAACGTGCGGCCGGCGGTGCCGTTCGGGGAGCTCCGGGTAAGGGACCACAGGATCGGGTGCTCGCGGCCGTCATGGGTGTGGGCGGCATGGACGGTGATGCGGTCCGAGGTGCGCAGGTGGCTGTAGCGTTCATCCAGGAGTTCGAAGTCCGCAATGCCTTCGGCCACGGGCCCGGAGTCCTGCCGGACGTGGATGGCCGCCGGTCCGTACTCCGGGTGCATGGAGATACCGCGGATCCAGCGCCCGCCCAGCCCCTCTTCCCAAGCGGGCAGATCGGCGAAGCTGGTGGAGCTGACGTGGCTCACCAACATGGGGCGCCCGGAGTCCAGCCAGCGGGCCAGGCCCGCAGCGGCTTCCCCGGTTGCAGGGGACGGGAGCCCGTCGCGGGGCAGGCCGACGTTGATTGCCAGGAGCGCCGGAGCATCATCCCCGTCCGCCTGCAGGCCGGCCAAACCAACATCCACATCTTCCGCGATGGCGACGTCGAGCCCGGCCTCGCGCAGCAGCCCGGACAGTGCCGCTGAAGTTTCTTCGAAAGGGTGCCAAGGGTCTGCATACCGTCCTACGCCGCTGAGCAGCACTGCCCGCGGCGGGGACTGCGGTTGTTCCGTTGTCGGGACTTCTGTACTCACGGTGACTCCTGCAGCATGGCGGCGGACGTGCGCGGGGCGCCGATGGAGGAGCCTCGCAGGATCAATTCAGGGTTCAATTCGATCCGGTGAACGGGCCGGATACGTCCTTCCGCCAGCCGTGCCGCCACAAGCTGCACGGCGACCTTTCCCACGTACTGCTTGGGTGGGCGGACAGCCGAAATCGCAGGTTCCGCCAGGTAGGCCACTTCATCGTCGTAGCCCACGATGGCCATGTCGCCGGGTATCTGCAGGCCTTTATCCACGCAATGCTGCACGAATGCAACAGCCTGGGTATCTGAATGCACCAGCATGGCCGTGGTGCCCGTTTGCCGGCATAGGTCCAGGACGTGGTCAAAATGCCGGGTCCGCTGGCCGTTGTCCAAGTTGGCCGAATCTTCATGGACGGTACCCTCATGGGGTATTTTCAGTGCTGCCAGGGCTTGCTTCCAACCTCTGACCACATGGGGACTCGTAGGGCTGACCGAGTCGGTCAGGCAGCCGATCCGGCGGTGCCCTTCCTGCCACAGATGCCGGACTGCCATGCCTGCGCCGAACCCGTGGTCGGTTGCCACCCACTCCAGCCGGTGGGCCGGTATTTCGACCGGTGAACGCCGCTCCGCCAACACCACCGGGATGGGAAGGGCGTTGAGCCACCGGAGCAGCTCCTGGCCTGTCTCTCCTGTCATGTCCGGGGCGACAATGAGGCCGTCGATGTTCTGGGTGTCCATCAACGCCTGGACGTGACGCCGGTTGTCTGCGGCGTCGTAGGCCGAGCCACGGACGACGATGCGCAGGTTCTGCTCCCCCGCTTCAGCTCTGGCACCGCTGATGACCTGCGGCCAGTAGTAGTCCAGGGACGGCACTACCATTCCGATGGAATAACCGTGCTGTGCCGGTTTACCCGCTGCAACTGACCGGTCCAGCGGGCTTGGCAGGGTGGCACCGCCATGCACCCGGGAGACCAGGCCGGCGTCGGCAAGGATGTTGACGTCACGCCGGATGGTCAGTTCGCTGACGCCCAGTTTCCCGGCAATATCCCGCACAGTGATGGCGCCATGGGCCCGCAGTTCCTCCATCAGCCGCTCACGGCGCTGCAGCGAAAACAACGATTTGCCCACTTCGGGTTTTGGATCGGGACTCATGATGTTGCCTCCACAGTCAGGGTAAATGTGCCGTGGGCACGGGACTCGGCCGGCATCCGGAAACGCAGGCGCGTCAGGCGCTCGCCCCACACTTGGTTCAGCAGAGGGTCCTCCAGCGGCCACTCATCGATCAGTACGACGGCGGCAGCAGGCTTCCAGCGCAGGCGCACCCCACGGCCGCTCGAGTCAGGAATCCCGTCCGGGAAGATGGTGGCAGTGGATTCGCCTTCAAGTTCCACCGTCCCGGCCAGCAGGTAGGTGATGTCAGTGTCCGCTGATCCGCCTGCGCTTTCAGCGTCTGGCGGCAGGGTCCAGCTGTCATCGATCACCACCATTCCGGGTTCCCGGTCCAGGGAGGAAGTGCGGACCCAACGGTCGGCCCTGTCCATCCCATAGGCGCAACCCAATGCCAGGGACAGCACGGGATCGTCCGCGGTGGGCTGCCGGAGCACCGTCGCGTCAAACTCCGGCCCGGTCCCCTGCTCCAGCCCCAACGGGGCCGGGACGCAGTGCCAGGAGCTTTGCATGGCCCGGATTTCGTAGCGGTCCGGTCCGAAGGTTTTGGCGGTGTAGGTGGGCTGTCCGGCGTCAACAAGCAGCGGAACGCCATCAACGGCAACCACTACGGAGCCGACATCGCGGTGGTTGTGGTGCTCGCCGTTGTGGCCGCCCTTGGCTGCGAGCGTCAGTCCCTGGACGGTCCCGGCTGTTTGCCGGGCCACCATGATCTGGACGGAAGGGTGGTAGCTGAAGGCCCTCAGCGGCGGTTCCGGCTGTACGTCCGGGGCACCGGAGTCCGGTGCCAGGAGAACATGCAGCACCCTGCCCAGCCCCGCCCTGTCATCCGGCGCGTTTGATGCGAGCGCACCGGCGTGCGCGGCGGCTTCGGAATCACCGAGCCGGAGCGCCCACCGCTGGAGCATGTCCCACGGCAGGTTGTCCGCTGCCCGGGCCGGACCGTCGGCAACATTCAGGTACCACTGGTGCCCAAGATGCATCCGGTGCGGAAAGGCGACCAGTTCGCGGAGCATGGGGAGATCCACATTGAGCTCTCCTCCGGTGGCCTGTTCAAGCAGGGCAAGACCTTCGAGGGCGCGGCCTGCCCCGTTCCACCAGTAGGCAAAGCCCTCGTCAATGGCGCCGTCAGGCGGAATGACGGCAAGGAAACGGTCGAGCCCCTCAATGCACCGGGAGATCGTTTGGGCCTGAAGTTCGGGTTCATCCACCAGGAGCAGGGCAGCAGTAATCAGGTTGGAGTGGATCCACGGGTTCCAGTTGTGGACGTCGCCATCCAGGCCCAGCCAATGCCAGTCGTGCCGGTCAAGAAAAGGGCGGATGACGCGGTCCAGGGTTTCGTGCCGGAGGCGCTTCCGCAGGCCCGGTGCGCGTTGATCCAGCTGGCCAGCAAGGACATGATCCAACCAAGCCAGTTGGGCTGCGACTTCGCCTGCACCCAGGTCCAAGTAGGGGCGGGACGGGTCAGGAACAACCTCTCCTGCCCGAGCATAAACGTCGTCATGCGCTGCCCAGCTCCAACTGCTTTGCTCGCACAGCAGGTAGGCACCGTCGATGACCTCATCAAGCCATTCACTGGCGGTTGAGGCACACACCTGGGCCAGCGCAGGAGCCGGAAGTGCAGCCATCACCACCGCGCGGGTGAGGCGTTGTTGCCTCGCGGCCACCAGGTCCTCATAGGCCGTACGGTTGCCGTCCCGGAAGTACCTCGCATAGTGGGACACAAGCGGCTGGGGCCAGGGCATGGATCTGCTGCGGTCCGCCTCCCCGGCGAACCGCCCAAGGGCAGCCGGCGCCACGCCGCTCCACTGGGGATCGGAGGCAGGGCGGACCAGGAGTCGTCGCTTCGCCCCATTCAGCATGCTCATCAACCCCGCAGCACCGGCGCTGCCACCCCACGCTGCCTGTAAGGGAAACGGCGGTGTACCCGGACCCGGTGCTGCGTTGGTGCTGAACGGTAGGACCATCAGGCTTCTTCTCTTCGTTTGTTCGAGTCTGAACGTTTTAGATCAAGCATGAATAACTTGGATGATCTGTCTTGTTTATGAGTATGTCCTGATTGTTAGATGTGATGCAACACATAAAACGCCAGCCGGGAAACCGGCCCTGTTTCCGAAGGGAGGATCCTCTTAATGTCGCTCAAGCCACAGGCCCTGCTGGTCATGAATAGCGGAACCTTTGCCGACCAGTTCGATTCCACCCGCATGGAACGGCTGGCCCGGCTGGTTGATCTGGGTGACATTCCCTGGACGGATTCCCTGGATGCCCCCGAGGTTGCCGGGCGCCTCGCCAATGTGGAGGTCCTCCTCACCAGCTGGGGCGTTCCACGGCTTGATGCTGACTGCCTGCGGCGCCTGCCTCAGCTACGTGCTGTCTTTCACTGCGCCGGCACGGTGCGCAGTTTCGTCAGCCAAGAGCTTTGGGACCGCGGAATCCTGGTGACCAACGGAGCGGACGCGAACGCCATTCCGGTAGCGGAGTTCACTTTTGCTTCAATCGTGCTGGCCGGCAAAAAAGCACATGTGCTGGCCAATGATGCCCGGCTATTCAGGGAGGATTGGAGCTACACAACCGGCCGCGGGGAATTGGGCAACATTGGACGTGTCATCGGTGTAATTGGTTTTTCCCGGATCGGCCGCCGCGTGGTCCGGCTGGTCCAGCAACTGCAGGACGTGACATGCCTGGTCAGTGACCCCCACGCGGATCCGGCAATGGTCGCCGCCGCGGGAGGACAGCTGGTCTCCCTCCCGGAGCTGCTGGCCGCCTCCGATGTTGTGACGGTGCATGCACCCGACCTGCCCGAAACCCGGCACATGATCGGTGCGCCTGAGCTGCAGGCCATGAAGGATCACGCCACGTTGATCAACACGGCCCGGGGTTCGCTGGTGGACACCAAAGCACTCGAAACAGAGTGTGCAACGGGACGCATCCACGCCATCCTCGACGTCACGGAACCCGAACCGCTACCAGCGGACTCAGTGCTGTATGACCTGCCCAATGTGATCCTGACACCCCATATTGCCGGGTCGCTCGGCACCGAGACACGGCGGATGTCCGACGCCGCGCTGGATGACCTGGAGCGCTACCTCGCCGGACAGCAACTCATGGCCCAAGTGGTCTCCGACGACCTGGGCCTCAGCGCCTGACATTCCACCGCCGCTATGCGGCAGACTTAAAACCCTAGTAAGGAGCTCGCAATGAAGCGCAAAACCCTCGCCGCCATCGCCCTGGCAGTCACCGCAGGCTTTGGCCTCACCGGCTGCGCCGGCGCTGCCGGACCAGCCGAACCCCAGGCAGAAGACGGCAAGACCCGCCTGACGGTGTCCGTCTGGAACTACGAAGGCACCCCGGAATTCAAGGCACTGTTTGACGGTTATGAAGCCGCGAACCCGGGCATCGACATCGAACCCGTGGACATCCTGGCTGACGACTACCCGCAAAAGGTAACCACCATGCTGGCCGGCGGTGACACCACTGATGTCCTCACCATGAAGAACGTCATCGACTACTCCCGGTACGCCAACAACGGCCAGCTCCAGGAAATCAATGACGTAGTGGAAGGCGTCGGCGCCGATAACCTGGCCGGCCTGGATGCCTTCGACATGGACGGAAAGTACTATGCGGCCCCGTACCGCCAGGACTTCTGGCTCCTGTACTACAACAAGGACCTGTTCAAGGCTGCCGGCATCGAAGAACCCAAGGATCTGACGTGGGAGAAGTACTCGGAGATTGCCAAGACGCTCACCAGTGAAGCCGAGGGCAAGAAGGTCTACGGCACCTACCACCACATGTGGCGTTCCGTGATCCAGGCCATCGCAGCAGCGCAGAGCGGTTCGGACCAGAACAGCGGCGACTACGGCTTCTTCGAGGACCAGTACAACACTGCGCTGGACCTGCAGAAGGCCGGCGCCACCCTGGAATTCGGCACGGCCAAGAGCCAGAAGACCAGCTACCGCACCATGTTTGAAACCGGCCAGGCTGCCATGATGCCCATGGGCACCTGGTACACAGCGGGCATCCTGCAGGCCAAGAAGGACGGCAAGACCGACGTCAACTGGGGCCTGGCTCCGATGCCGCAGAAGGAATCCAACGGCAAGGTCACAACGTTCGGTTCCCCCACTGCCTTCGCCGTGAACAAGAACGCCACCAATTCCGACGAAGCCAAGAAGTTCATCGAATGGGCGGCCGGAGAAGAAGGCGCAAAGGCGATCTCCAAGATCGGCGTTGTCCCCGCGCTGCAGAACGAGTCGGTCACGGCTGAATACTTCAAGCTGGAGGGCCTGCCCACCGACGAGCTCTCCAAGAAGGCCTTCACGCCGGATGAGGTTGCCCTGGAAATGCCGGTGAGCGACAAGTCTGCAGCCACGGACAAGATCCTTAACCAGGAACACGACCTCATTATGGTCGGCGAGCGCTCCGTTACCGATGGCATCGCTGAGATGGGCAAGCGAGTCAAGAGCGAAGTCCTGGGACAGTAACAGCATCATGACGACTAAGACACTTCCTCCTGTTGCCCCGGCTGTTGGCCGGGGCAACAGGAAGCAGGCAAGGCGCAACACCCTGATCGGCTGGTCTTTCATCCTTCCGAACTTCCTGGGATTCCTGGCCTTCACCCTCATTCCGGTCGTTGCGGCTTTCGCGCTCTCTTTCATGGAATGGACCTCGTTCAGCGCCCCCAAATGGGTTGGCCTGGCCAACTTTGAGCGGATGCTCGCCAGCGACTCCTTCTGGATCGCCCTCCGCAACACAGTCGTCTATGCCCTGGGGCACGTCCCGCTCACCATGGCCCTGGCGTTGGTGCTGGCCATGCTGCTGAACCGCAAACTCAAGGGCATCGGCTTCTTCCGGGTGGCCATCTTCTTCCCCTACATCACCTCCCTGGTGGCAGTCGCCGTCGTCTGGAACATGCTCTTCAGCCCTGACAACGGCCCTATCAACCAGTTCCTCCAGACCATCGGCATCGCCAACCCGCCCGGCTGGACTTCCAGCTCCGACTGGGCCATGCCGGCCGTGATCATCACCAGCGTCTGGCGGGACATGGGCTACTACATGGTCCTTTACCTGGCCGGCCTGCAGGCCATCCCCACTGAACTGTACGAAGCAGCCGAGGTGGACGGCGCCAGCCCCTGGCAGCGCTTCTGGAACGTCACTATTCCGTCGTTGCGGCCCACGACGTTCTTCGTGGTGGTCATGCTGACAGTGTCCAGCTTCAAAGTCTTCGACCTCATCATTGTCATGACCAACGGAGGCCCCGGCCGCTCCACTACGGTGCTGTCGCAGCTCATCTACCAGGAAGGCATCGGCGAAGGAAAGTTCGGCTACTCATCAGCCATTTCCCTGGTGCTCTTCCTGATCGTGCTGACCGTCACCGTCCTGCAGTTCAAGATCCAACAGCGGAGGGAACGCTGATGACCAACATGGCTGAAGACCTCAAGGCCGAGGCACCCTTCGCCGGAGCCGGACTGGCGCCAACTCCGGAAGACCGGCGTCGTTCGCAGCGCCGGAACTCAACACGCGAGCGGAAAGCCCGCACTACCGACTACGTCATCTACGGCGTGCTGGCAGTCCTGGTGGTGGGCCTGATGGTGCCCTTCATCTGGATGGTGTCCTCCTCATTGAAGGAGAACAACCAGGTCCTCACCGTGCCGATCCAGTGGATCCCGAGCGAGTTTGTGTGGAGCAACTACACGGACATCTGGACCCGCATCCCCATGATGGGCTACCTGCAGAACTCGCTGTACCTGGCAGTGATCATCACGTGCCTGCAGGTACTCACCGGTTCACTGGCCGCCTACGGATTCTCGAAGGTCCGATTCCCGGGCCGCGATGTCCTGTTCCTCGCGTACATCGGAACCATCGCCGTGCCGTGGCAGGCCTACATGGTGCCGCAGTACATCATGATGCAGAACCTGGGCCTGACCAACAGCTTTAACGCCCTGATCCTTCTTCAGGCGTTCGGCGCGTTTGGCGTGTTCCTGATGCGGCAGTACTACATGACCATTCCGGACGAGCTCTGCGAGGCAGCCCGGATCGACGGACTGAGCGAATACGGCATCTGGGCACGGGTCATCCTGCCGCTGTCCAAACCGGCGCTGGCCAGCCTGGCACTGCTGACGTTTGTGAACACCTGGAACGACTACATGGGACCGTTCATCTACCTCACCTCCAACCGGTTGTGGACCGTCCAGTTGGGCCTGCGTTCCTTTGTGGGCCAGTTCGACGCCGAGTACGCCATGATCATGACCGGATCCGTGATCTCCGTGATCCCCATCCTGATCATCTTCCTGGTGGGCCAGCGATACTTTATCCAAGGCATCGCAACGAGCGGCATGAAGGGATGAGCACCGTGGCACAGCCCAAGCGGGGTGGCCTGGCGGGACGGATCCCCAGCCCGGGGTTCGAAACCTTCGGCAGCATTTTCGGCTTTATCTACACTTTCCTCGCCGGAAACGTCCTGCTGGCCTTCGCCAACGCTCCCCTGGTGCTGTGCCTCGCCCTCGTGGCGGATCCCCTGGCCGCCTGGCCGTTCTTCCTGGCACTCTGCGTGACTGTGCCGCCGTCGCTCGCCGGCCTGTTCGCTTCCTTCCAGGCCTTAAACGACGACGGCGGTGCGGTCAAGCCGGTTGCCTCCTTCCTCCGGGGCTACCGTCGCAGCTTCCGGCGGTCCGCCCTGCTGGGAATCACCGCCGTCGCGGCGCTGCTGTTCCTTGGGGTGGATCTGGCCATTGTGCAATCAATGCCTGCCGCCGCCGTGCTGACCCCGGTTATTGTGGTGGCCGCCGCCGTCACCGCGAGCGTCGCGATGATGGCGATTGCCGGCCTCGTACTTCTGCCGGAGACCGGACTGAAGGCCCTGCTGAAGGCATCCCTCTACCTGTCCGTAAAACGCTGGTACCTCAGCCTGGCCACGCTGGTGCTGTTGGGAATCATCGCTTCCGCGGCCCTGCTGCAGCCAGTCCTGGGAGTCGCGCTGGCGCCTGCTCCGCTGCTGTTCGTGGTCTGGAGCAACACTGCCTATGCCTTCCACACCGCGCTGAAAACCCCGTAACCTCCCGCCCTGCCCGAGGAAATAATGGACACCCGGGTCCGAGGATGCGCCGAGTGGCTAGATAATGCCGCTTAGAACGTTTCTAAGCAGCATTACCTAACCCCTCGACGGAGGAGGCAGCCGTCACTGCACCGTCGCCGTCAGCCTCGCTACATTGTCCACGTACCGTGCGCCCAGCGGGCGTTTGACCCAGTCGGCCAGCAGCAGTTCGTGCGAGATGTCCCGGTAGGTGTTTTCCACGGCGCGCATGGTGCCCACGGTTTCGGCGCCCAGGAGCATCACGGACACCTCCATGTTCAGCGAGAACGAGCGCATGTCCATGTTGCTCGAACCAAGCACCGCCACTTCGTCATCGATGGTGAAGTGCTTGGCGTGGAGAACAAGCGGCGCTTTGTAGAGGTAGATGCGTACGCCGGCTTCCAGCAGCGCCTCGTAGTAGGAGCGCTGGGCGTGGTGGACCAGGAACTGGTCGCCCTTCTCGGAGACGAAGAGCTCCACGTCCACGCCGCGCTGGGCCGCCGTGGTGATCGCGTAGAGCAGTGAATCGTCCGGCACAAAGTACGGGCTGCAGATGGAGATGCGCTGCTGTGCCGAATAGATCAGCGTGTTGAACAGGCGGAGGTTGTTTTCCGTGCTGAACCCGGGGCCGCTGGGCACCACCTGGGCGGTGACGTTGCCGGGCGCCGGCTCAGCCTCAATCAGCAGCTGGTCCTCCAGGGATTCGTCCGTCTCGCTGAGCCAGTCGGTGGCAAAAACAACGTTCAAGGTGGTGACGATGGGGCCTTCCAGCCGCGCCATCAGCTCCACCCATTCGCGCCCCACCTTCTTGTGCTTGGGGTTGTTGTAGGACGGCTCAATCAGGTTCTGCGAACCGCTGAAGGCCACGAGCCCGTCCACCACCATGATCTTGCGGTGGTTGCGCAGGTCCGGTCGCCGCCACTGGCCATGCGTGGGCAGCAAGGGCAGCATCCGTTTCCATTGGATCTTCCCGGCCCGCAGCCGCTTCAGCAGGTTGCGGTAGCCCGGGACGCGGAGAGTGCCGATGTGGTCAAACAGCACGCGCACCTCAACGCCGCGCTCGGCCGCCTCCTCCATGGCGGTCAAAAGGTCATCGGTGACGTGGTCTGAGCTCATGATGTAGAACTCGGCGTTGACGAACCGCTTGGCCTTCCGCACGGCGACCGTCATCGCCTGGATGGAATCCGGGTAGCCGGGGATCAGCTCCACATTGTTGCCGTCCACCATGGGCAGCGATCCAAGCCTCTGGTTCAGTTCCCCCGCGGACTTCACCCACTCGGGGCCCTGATAGGAACTTTCGACGTCGGCAAGCGCCGCAGTGCCGGCCCGCACTCTTTCATTCACCTGCTCCTGCTGCTGCCGGCGCCGGGCGGAAAGCTTGAAGTTTCCAAACAGCAGAAACAGGATGATGCCCAGGAAGGGAACGAAGAAGATACCCAGCAGCCAGGCCATGGCAGTGGTGGGACGTCTGTTGCCGGGAATCACACCCAGGGCGATCACCCGGATCGCCAGGTCAACAAAGGTCAGCAGCAGCACCAACCAGCCGGGCAGGGCCCCCTCCAGAGAAAACGGCCAGAACACAAGCAACCCCCGGTGATAGCAGCCGCCCGGAACTGTTCCAGCCGGCAATGTCCACAGCTTATCGGTGGGCCGGGCCGATAAGCTGGAGCCATGACTGCCCCCGCCCCTCTGGTACTTGTATTCCTGGATCCTGCCCACCCCGCAGGCCGAATTGCTGACGCCTCCAAGCCGCAGCTGATGGCCACGGACCAAGGCGCCACCCGCGGCGACGGGGTATTTGAGTCCATGCTGGCCGTGGGCGGAGAAATCCGGAAGATCCAAGCCCACCTGGACCGGCTGCAGGGCTCCGCACGGGCAATTGACCTGGAGATTCCAGGCCAGGATGGGTGGCGCGCTGCCGCCGCCACGGCCGTCACGGCGTACCGTGAGCAGTTCCCTGCGGCCACCCCCGAGGATGACGAGGTCGTCGTCAAGCTGATTGCCTCCCGCGGTCCGGAAGGCTCAGACACCCCCACCGCCTGGGTACAGGCCTCCCCTCCCCCGGCGGCAGGACGCCGGCAGCGCGAGACGGGCATCGACGTCGTACTTCTTGACCGTGGCTATGACAGCACCGTGGCCGAGCGCGCACCGTGGCTGCTGCTGGGCGCAAAAACCCTCTCCTACGCGGTGAACATGGCCGCCCTGCGGCATGCGCACAAGGTGGGCGCGGACGACGTCATCTTCACGTCGTCGGACGGCCGGGTCCTGGAGGGCCCCACCTCCACGGTCCTGCTGGCGCACTATGAAACGTCCGACGACGGCGACGGCGGCACCCGCGTGACGCGCCGTCTGATCACGCCGCAGCTGGACAGCGGCATCCTGCCCGGCACGTCGCAAGGCGCTCTGTTCACGGCAGCCAAAGAGGCCGGCTGGGAGCTGGGCTACGGCCCGCTTGAGCCGGAAGACCTGTTCGCTGCGGATGCGGTCTGGCTGATTTCCAGCATCCGCCTGCTGGCACCGGTGAACCACATCGACGGGCGGGAAATCGGCACGGTGGAGATCCGGAAACAGCTCACGGACGAGCTCAGCGAACTGTTTGCGGGGATCGGTGGTTGAGCCTGTCGAAACCGGGCCTGTCGAAACCCCCGTGGGAAAGCTCGACGACGAACAACTCGACGCCGTCCTGATCGGCGGCCGGGAGCAGCGCGCCGTTGTGGTGGTTGATTACCGGGACGAGTGGCCGCAGATGTACCGGGAGTTGGCCGGGAAGGTGCGGGCCGCCGTCGGAAGTACTGCCTTGGCCGTGGAGCACATCGGTTCCACGTCGGTCCCCGGGCTGGCCGCCAAGCCCATCATCGACATGCTACTGGTGGTTCCGGACGTCGCTGCCGAGGCCGACTACCTGCCCGCGCTGGAGTCCGTAGGACTGGTGCTGCGCGTCCGCGAACCCAACCACCGTATGGTCCGTACCCCGGCACGGGACGTCCACCTGCACATCTACCAGGCCGGTGCCCCGGAGATCGCGGACTACCTGGACCTGCGCGACTGGCTGCGGGTCAGCGCCGAAGACCGTGAGCTTTACGCGTCGGTCAAGAAGGACCTGGCCCGGCAGGAATGGCCGGACATGAACTACTACGCCGAGGCCAAAGACGAAGTGGTGGCCACGGTGCTGGCGCACGCTCGGGAATGGCGGGCGGCGGGGTAGTTCAACTCCGGCCATGGAGACCGCGGAAGCGTTGCCCGAGTACGGCGTTGTCCTTCCGGACCTGCGTATCCGCGGGTTTCTGACGCCCCAACTCCGGTGAAAGCCACAGGTTCAACGGCGCCAGCTGCACAGTTACTGCACGGTGACCATCACCGATTGCCAGCCCGAGGCTCCGTCGGGCACCGGATCGGCGCGCTTGTCCGTCTGGATTTCGCCGGTGCCGTCGGTGGCCCTGGCCTTGACGTAGTGCGGGCCCGGTGTCGCGTCCCATTCGTAGGACCACTGGCGCCAGGTGATGGTGGAGGCTTCGGCGGAGAGGGTCGCTTCCGCCCACTCGCCGTCGTCGATCTGGACTTCCACCTTGGTAATGCCCCGCGTTTGCGCCCATGCGGTACCGCCCACAGCGACCTTCCCGGCCGGCAGTTTCGCAAAGGACCTGGGCACGTCCACACGTGCCATGGTCTTGATGGGGCCGCGCTCTGACCAGCCCCGCTCGGTCCAGTAAGCCTTGCTGTCCGCGAAGCGGGTGACTTCCAGGTCCACCACCCACTTCGTGGCGGAGACGAATCCATACAACCCCGGGACCACCATCCGCACCGGGTAACCGTGCTCCACAGGAAGCGGCTCCCCGTTCATGCCAATGGCCAGCATGGCATCGCGGTCATCCTGCAGGACCTCCAACGGAGTGGAGGCGCTGAAGCCGTCAATGGACCTCGAGAGCACCATGTCCGCGCCCTCTTTCGGTTTGGCTCGGGCCAGGACGTCGCGGATCGGCAGGCCAAGCCACAAGGCGTTTCCGGCAAGGTTTCCGCCCACCGGGTTGGATACGCAGGTAAGGGTGACGTGCGATTCAATCAGATCCGCGTCGAGCAGGTCCTTGAAGGTGAGGGTGACTTCCTGTTCAACCATTCCGTGCACCCGAAGTTCCCAGTCATCGATGTTGATCTCCGGGACGCTCAGCGCGGTATCGATCCGGTAAAACTCATTGCTCGGCGTCAGCCAGGGGGTAACTCCCGGTACCGGGGACTGGACGCCCGCCGGGACAGGAGCCGCACCCTTGGCGGGAGCCGGCAACCGGAGGGCTTCCCGTACCTGGGCTATGTTGTTCCGCGCGGCACCCAGCAGCCGCCCGCCGGTGGCCGCGATTCCGGCGGCCACCGCGATGATCCCGGCAGCAGCGAAAAAGCGCCGGCGGCTGGTGCCGATGCTTCCCACCGGGTCCTCGGCGTCGGCCGCCGTGTCAGCTGGAGCTTCCGGCCACGCCTTCAAACCCCGCAATGGCACCATGAGCTGACGCAGGACGATGAGGCCTGCGATGGTTCCCAGGATGGAAGGGATGGCATCGGCGGGTCCCACCCCTGCCCGGGTCAGGACGCTGGCCACAATCACTGCTCCCATGAACAGGACTCCCAGAACGCCCAGGGCCCACTTGCGATACGCCACTACTCCCAGCACGCAGGCCAGCACAGCGATGGTCAGGCCCATGCCTACAAACAGTGCGGCCTTGTCATTCGTACCGAATGTGGCGATCGCAAAGTCCTTCAGCCAAGGCGGCGTGAAGTCAATGAACGTGGATCCCAAGGCAAACAGCGGGGTTGCCCTGGCAGTGAAGAATGCGCCGAACAGCTCTGCAACGGCGAGCACGACGGCGGCGGACACCACGCCTGCCAACGCTGCCATGCGGTCAGGGCCTTTGATTCGGGATCCAAACTTTGTCATGTTAATGATTCGCAACCGCCGGGCGCAGGGATGGGTGAAAATGCGCATAAAAAGCATCCAGGAGCCTTTAAAAGCACTTGGGGCCTGAGCCCGGTAAGGTACCGTGCTCAGGCCCCAGCGAATTGTTGGTCCTGGACTGGTCAAGTCTTCAGGAGACCAGCAAGTGTCGTTCAGGTTGTAGCGGGTAAGACTATTCAGTTATTTGGGCATAAGAACCGAGTCAACCAGGTATACGGTTGCGTTCTTGGTCTTGACCCCGCCACAGATGACGTTGGCATCGTCGACCTTGAGGTTATCGCCGCTACCGGAGACCGTGACCGAGCCGCCTTGCACGGTGGCATGGGTTCCGGCGATCTCGTCCGGGGTGATCTGACCGGGTACCACGTGGTAGGTCAGAATCTTGCTGAGGAGTGCGTCGTCGGTCTTGAGGGTTTCAATAGTGGCTGCGTCGATTTTCGCGAAAGCGTCGTCAACGGGTGCGAAGACGGTGAATTCGCTGCCGTTAAGCGTGTCGACCAGGTCCACCTTGGGGTTGAGCTTGCCGGACACCGCCGCAGTCAGGGTGGTCAGGATGGGGTTGTTGGAGGCTGCAACGGCCACGGGGTCCAGGGCCATGCCTTCAACCGAACCGGCACCGGTTGGGACCTGCTCGGCGTAGGCGGCGCAGCCTGGGCCAACGAGGTTTGCCGCAGGATCCATGCTGCTTGCTGACGGGGTGGCTGATTTGCTCGCTGACGCCGTCGGTGCCTCGGCGGGAGCAGAAGAGCCAGAGGTCGTGGCCGATCCGCCGCAAGCGGTAAGGCTGAGCAGCGCGGCGGCTGCAACGCCTGCGATCGTGAAGGTTGTGCGCTTGATCGTGTGCATTTGAGTTCTCCTGGAAGTAGTTGGTACAGCGTCCGACCGCGTCAGGGGCTTGCTGTCACAGGTTCTGCAACACGTGCCCCTTATCCGGTGCGTCAACTACTATTCGGCTGGGATCAGGAAGTGGATGGGTGAGTGCTGGAGATTTTTTTCCGGACCAATGCGGTCTGCCCCCGCAGCGTCGGTTGAGCTTCACCCGACGGGCACGTGGCCTCGCCTGACGAATGGACCGCCTGCCCGCGCAGGTTCTAAAACGCTTAGCCGGTTGCGCGCCGGCGGCCACGGGCCCTGTCCAGCAGGCTGGCCGCTGTGGAGACCACGATGAGCATCACGGCAAGGACCAGCGGCGCCGCTGCACCGGCGGCCGCCGCCGTTCCTGCGACGGCGGTCCCGGCAGATCCCGCCGCAATCTTCAGTGCGCCCACCCACACAAATACCTGGCCCCTGGACCGGGCCGGTGAGTACTCGCTGCGCGCCGCCAAAGTGGCGCCGAAGAACATCGCGTTGGCCAGTCCCGCGAGGCAGAAGGCCACCAGGGAACTCGCGAAGGTCGGCGTGAAGATCACCAGAACCAGAGCCGCGCCCACCAATGCCGCCAGAGTCCCCAGCAGGGCATCCGCGTCCCTCCGAAGCGGCCTCACCATCAAGGCCACAGACCCCAGCAGGGTGCCCACGCCGTAGCCCGCCACGAGGGTGCCGGCAACGGTGGCACCGCCCAGGGACGGAGCAGCAACGACGGCGTAAATGGGCAGCGCCGCCACCGCGAAGGCGACAACAATCGTCAGGCCCAGGGTGCGGCGCAACGCCCCGTGTGTCCACATCAGCTTCAGCACCTGGCCGGGCGTCGACACCTCATGAACATTTGCCGGCGTCGCCTGCCGGGGAAGCACGAGGACTGCCGCAGCGCCCAGGACGGCGGCCCCGGCGAGGGCCAGGGTTGCCGTGAGCGGGTCGGAAGCCGCAGCGATCCAGGCCACAGCGGCCGGACCCAGGGGGCCGCCGAGCCCGTAGCTGGCAACATCCCAGCCCTGCGCCCGGCGCTGGCTGTGCTGGCCGGCGCCTGCAATGGCAGGGAGGCGGCTGCTGATTCCACCGGTCAGCATCGGCCCGAAAGCCCCGGAAACCAGCAACACCAGTGCTGGCCACAGCACACCCGCGGTGGTCATCAGCATGGCAGCACCACCAAGCAGCAACCCGTGCAGGGCCGCCGAAACGGCAATCAGCTTGCGGCCGTCCCTCGCGGTATCCAGATACCGGGCCACAAACGGACCCAGCAGGTGGGGCGCGGTGATCGAGGCGGCCAGCAGCCCGGACTCCCAGCCGGACAGTCCCGAGGCGTGGGCAAGCAGCACAATCGCGACTACCGCGCCGCCGTCGGCACTCCTGACAAGTGTTGCCGCGAAGACGTACCGGGCCAGCCCCCATGGCGGGCGCACCGGCTCGGGCGCCGCGCCGCCGACCGGACCGCCGGCCGGACCGGCCGCCGAGGTGCCGGCCGGCTTATCCTCCGAGGCCCAGCGCATCCGTTACCTCGCCAACCCGCTTCCGCTGGTCCGGGGTCAACCCCTGGATGGGCAGCGGGAGGCACGCCCGCGGCGCCAGGTTCAGGTGTTCAGCGATGGCGGCAACAACCCGCAGGCTCCCGCCACACTCCACAAACAGCTGCCACAGCGGGTCCAGGCGCCCGGATTCAACGAGCGCGTCGGAGAACCTGCCCTCCTGGGCAGCGCGGGTGATCTGCAAGGCCAGCGCAGGGAGTGTTCCGCCGATCACTGAGTACCAGGCGTCGCATCCTGCGGCCAGGCCTGCTGCCGCTTTGGCATCACCGGAGACGCCGATGGTCACGTTCGCTGGGACAACGTCCCGGATTTCCTGCACCCGGGCCCGCGCCTGCTCCGGATCCGCCGGAACGCCTGGGATCTTGATGGAGGCGATCCGTGGCAGCGCCGCGATCCGTCCGTACAGTTCCGTGCTGAAGGTGAAGTGCGTCGTTCCGGGGTTGTCGTACACGATCACTGCCAGCGGCGACTGCTCGGTGACGGTGCGGAAAAGCTTGAATACGTCGTCGTCGGTAAGCGGCTGGTACGTCATCGGCGCGAGCAAAAGCCCCGAAACTCCGGCCTCCTCCGCGTTGGCGGCATTCGTCAGGACATCCGAGGTCCGCAACGCGCCGATGCCAACAAACACCGGCGTCCCGCCCGCATGCTCAACAGCCAACTCCGCCACCCGCCTTCGTTCCGAAGTGTTCAGGTAGGCGTAAGAACCCGTGGAGCCGAGTGCGGTGATCGAATCGACCTTTGCTTCCGTGAGGCGTTCGATCAGGCCGATGAAGGCGGCCTCATCCACAGCGTCGTTCTGCAGGGGTGTGAGGGGGAAGGCACTGAGGCCAGTGAACATCGGAATTCCTTGCGTGAAGAAACGGGGTCGGCAACTAGCTGATGAGCTTCAGGTCCTCGGGACTGGCAGGCACCTGGGGTGTGGGCCGCCGTCGTTGGCCTCCGCGTTGCGCAGCGGCACCGGCCAGGACCACCAGCAGGATCCCGGCCACCTGGATGGCGGAGGGCTGCTGGTGCAGGATGAGCAGGCCCAGGAGGACCCCGACGGCCGGCTCCAGTGCCATCAGCGTCCCGAAGGCCGTGGGCGTCATCCGGCGCAGAGCCAGCATTTCCAAGGCAAACGGCAGCACCGGCAACAGGACGGCCAGCCCCGCAGCGGCAGCGAGGATCCCGAGGTCAAGGTGTCCCACAGCCTGGGGGACGCCGATGATTCCGGCTGTCACGGCGGCTATCGGGATGGTCAGCGACAGGGAACCGATTCCGCTGAACCGGTCGCCGACCCGCTGTGTCAGCAGGATGTAGAACGCCCACCCGGTGCCGGAAAGCGCCGCGAACAGGATGCCCGTGAGGTTGACCGTGCCCTGCCAGGGCTGGGTCAGGAGGACCACACCGACGAGCGCGACGGCGGGCCAGACCAGCATCTGCCGGCTGTGGCTTCGCAGGGCAGCCACGGTGAGCGGGCCCAGGAATTCAATCGCGACGGCGGTTCCCAGCGGGATGTGCTCGATCGCCGCCAGGAACCCGACGGTGATCAGCCCGGTGGTAACGCCCAGGCCAAGAAGTGCCGGGACATCGCGACGGCGGATGGAACGCAGCGGCGGGCGGACAAAAATCAGCAGGATGATGGCGCCCATGGTCAGGCGCAGCCACGCCGTTCCGGCCGGCCCAACAATGGAAATCAGATCTACGGAGAGGGCCGAGCCCAGCTGGACCGACAGGATTGCCGTCACTGCAAGGCCCCATGGGGGTACGGGGACTTTGAACATGTCAGCTTCCTTCGGTGGCGGTAGCGGCACTGATAAACCGGCTGGCGATGCGGACATCAGGTCCCAGCCGGGCCAGCTCGGCGGAAAGATTTCCGACGGCGGCGTGCAGCGCGTCATCAGTCATGGGTTCCAGCGCGTCCAGGATGAACAGCGCGGCGGCCGAGTCATCGTGCAAGCGGGTGCGGCGTCCCTGGCGCCAGTTCCAACGCCGGCAGGTCACTCCGTCGTCATCGCACCAGACCACCTCACCGGCGTCGGGGCGCTCCACCACGTCTTCACCGCCGGCGACCGTATCAAACGGTTCGCTGCCAGCAGCACGGATAAGCCGCGGCGGGCCGGCATAGCCTGACAAATCTTCACCGCCCAACGGGATATGGTGCAGGACGGAGATGGCGTTGTAAATGTCCGTGAGCCTGTTGACCCGGGGCAGGCCGGCTTCCGCGCGGCGCAGGAGCGCTTCCAGGCTGTTCCGCGTGCGCTGCGGCTTGGCACCGAAAGCCTTGTAGGCGTCCCGCCACGCAGCAACGTGCGGCACTTCCTCCACCGCCCGCCCCGCAAGAGCTGATCGGGCTGAGGCCTCGGCCTCCCGCAACAGGCTTTCGCCGGCGTCATCGCTGGGGCCGGGAACCAGCCCGTCAACGGCAAGCAGGACGGCACGGTAGTCAGGCCGCAACGCGAATACGTCAGCGTGTACCGAGCCACGGTCCAGGAACTCCTGAAGTTCATCCAGCTCACGCATCGCCGGCCGCCGATCGGTGGCCGGTGCCCACGCCGGGTTCAAAGACGGCCAGCGAAAACCGAGCTGTTTCGATGCCGGGGTTTGTGTAGGAGTGGGCGGCGTCGCCAGGGAAGGAAACGGCGTCGCCGGCCTCGAGGACGAATGTTTCGTCGGCCACGGAAATCGTGACGGATCCGGAGTGGACCTGGAGCAGTTCCTTGGTGCCGGCGGCGTGTGCCTCACTGGCGTGCCCGTCGCCCGCGCCCAGCGTCCAGTCCCAGAGTTCCAGGACATCCGGGGACTGCGTTCCGGCCACCAGCACGCCGCGGCCGCCGGCCGCCGAGGTCCACAAAGCAGCGCCCTCGCCGCTGCGGGTCACCTTGACCGGCTTGGGCCGTGGGGTTTCGACCAGCGCGGGAAGGCCCACGCCGAGCGCGTCACTGATCCGGAGCAGGGTGCCAACGCTGGGGTTGGTGGTTCCTTGCTCGACGTTGACCACCATGCGGCGGCTGACGCCGGTGGCTTCCGCCAGCTGGTCCAGGGTCCAGCCCCGGGATTGGCGTTCCTGCTTGACGCGCCCACCGATGGCCGACGCCAGGGCTGTTGTACTCTCATCCATTAGTGCAGCATATTGCACTATTAGTGCATTAAGCAATCACTCCGGGACCTAGGAGCCTAGCCGCCTACAACCGCCAGCGCCCGGGCTATGCGCCGCTCCAGTCCCCACGCAGCATTTGCCGGCAAAGCTGCAACCGGCCACCACCCCAGGTCGTCGCTTTCCGGACTGATGCCCAGGCGGGCGTCCATCGGGACAGTTGCCACGAAGCCTACGTCAAGGTGTGTCCGGCAGGACCCGAAAGCCCCGGAAAGGTCGTGGACGTCGAACTCCACGATTCCCGTGGTGTCCAGTGCCGCGACGTGCACCCCGGATTCCTCGCGCAGTTCCCGCAGCCCAGCCTGATAAAGGGTGCCGTCACTGGCTTCCAGGTGGCCGCCAAACTGGACCCAGAACCGGCCCTTCCGGTGCAGGCTCAAGAGGATGTGGGAGCGGTCCCCATTAAACACAAAGCAGCTGGCCGTCACGTGCGTGCCTAGCGGTGAGCGGAAAAGTGCATCCTCGTGATGCGTCTCCACGTAGTCCTGGATAAGGCGCCGCGTCGCCTCCTGGCCGGGATCGCCGTCGTCGTAATGCGGTTTGGATAACTCGGAAAGCGCCGAAGCCAGCAGATCAGACATGCAGGTACCGGTTCGTGTCGTGTTCCAGGCGGGAGGCCGCAACACCATCCATGTTCTGCTCGGCCCAGTCCTTCATCTCAAAGACAATCCGCAGGAGGGAACGGCCGCGGGCTGTGAGTTCGTAATCTGTGCGGACGGGAACGGATACCGTGACGTGCCGGGAGACCAGGCCGTCACGTTCCAGCGAGCGCAGCGTGGACGTCAGCATCTTCTGGCTGGCACCCGGGATCATCCGACGGAGGTCGCTGTGCCGCAGCTGCCCCTCCTCCAATGCCAGCATGACCAGTGTCACCCACTTGCTGCTGATTGCTTCAAGAAGCTGGCGTGCCGGGCAGAGTTCCAGCGACGCGTTGTACTGCTTTTGCACCGCCTGGCGTTTCTGTTCAGCCGTGAGTGTCATTGTCCGCCCATCCGATGTTTGTTGTGGAGCCCAGCTTACTTTCGGCAGAGGCCAACTCTCCACGGAGGCACTTTCAGGTACCCCAGGCACAAATTAGTGCGCTCTTACGCAGGCCCGCCGCCTGCATCAGGATCGATGAGGCGGCAAAGTGCCGCACGGTCTTGAAAGGAATCCCATGCCCTCCATCCTGCACGTCAACTCTTCGCCCCGGTACGCCCACAGCGGTTCCCTCCAGCTGGCCCGGCACTTCCTGGATACGGTCCAGGGTGCGGGTTCCGGGAGTTTTGAACTGGAGACTTTGAACCTGTTCGACGACGGCGCGCTGCCGGCTTTCGGCCGTACCGCAGCGGCGGCGAAGATGGCGGTCTTTTCGGGGCAGTCCCAGACGCCGGAGCAGATCACGGCGTGGGAGTCCGCGCGGGCCGTATTTGACCAGTTCGCCGCCGCCGATGCCTACGTCTTCAACATCCCCATGTGGAATGCAGGCGTTCCGTACGCCCTGAAGCAGTGGATAGACATCATCACCCAGCCGGGCTGGAGTTTCGGTTTTGACCCGGAAACGGGCTACCGGGGCCTGATGGAAGGCAAGCAGGCCATCGCCATCCACACCAGCGGCGTCTACGCCCCGGGGGTACCGGCGGCCTTTGGTTCCGACTTCAGCAGCACCTTTTTTGCGGACTGGCTTGAGTTTGTGGGGATCCAGGACGCCACGCATGTCCGGTTTGCCCCCACCGTGCTCAACGGCGACGTCGAGGCCACACGCCAGTCCGCCGAAGCCGAGCTCACCTCTGCGGCAGGACCTTTCGCGGGAAAGCTGGCGGCTCTTGGGGACCTCCAGCTGGTCAGCGGGTAAGGAAGCGTATCAACGCCAGCGGTCCTTAGACTGGGAAACGACCAAGAGAAGGGACACCATGTCTGAGACCGTCCAGCTGTCATCGGAACTGCAGGAAAACGTCACCATGCGGCCTTTCAGTATTGACGACGCCGAGGCCGTGGCCGCCGCCTACATTCGGAACCGCGAGCACCTGGCGCCTTGGGAGCCTGTCCGGCCGGAGGAGTTCTTCACGGCCAAACGCCAGGGAGCGTTGATCGCCGGGAAGCTCCAGCGGCTGCTGGACGGCACCGAGGTGCCGTGGGGACTGTTCGACGGCGACGTCGTCGTGGGTGCCGTAACCCTCACCGGGATCATCCGGGGACCCTTCCTCAGCGGCGACCTGGGGTATTGGGTGGATAAGGACTACACGGGCAAGGGCTTGTGCACAGCGGCGGTGTCTTTTGCAGCGGAATCGGCCCGCAAGATGGGCCTGCATCGTGTCCAGGCCTCTACCCTGCTGCACAACACAGCGTCGCGGAAGGTGCTGGCACGCCTGGGCTTTACGGAAATCGGAGTGGCCCCGGAGTACCTCCGGATCGCCGGCAAATGGCAGGACCATATGCTGCACCAGCTGATCCTGGGCAACTGACGCGATCCGCGCCTACGCGTAGGACATCCGCCTGATGCGGTCCTCCTTCAACAGCGCCCGCCGGAATTTGGCAGGGGTTTCCAGTCCGCTGGCCAGGAAGGCCCGGGTCATGGTCACCACGGAAGAGAAACCAGCCCCGGTGGCGATCCGATCCAGCGGCTGGGACGCCTGGCCCGGGCGTTCCATGAGGGCGCGTGCGTTGGCCACCCTTTGTTTGCGGATGGTGGCTGCAACGGACAGTTCGTTCGATTGGAACTCACGGTGCAGGCTCCGCAGTGAGAGGCCCATGATCCTGGCCAGGAGCGCGGGGTCCAACTCTGGATCCTTGGCCTGCGAGCGGATAACTGCCAGCGCCTGGTCCAGGCTGTTGGGGTCACGTCCATCCGACAGGCCGGCGTGGCCGCCTACCTCCAGGAAGATGGCCACCAGCATTTCCACCGTCAGCCGTTCCACTGTGTAGGAGGCTATGGGGTTGGGCGCCGTCTCCGATGAGACCGATGCTTCCAGGAATGCCTTGGCCGGTTCCATCAACGACGCAGCCCGTGCCACTGCCCCACAAGGAAGGGCGGGGCTGGGCATCCCTACAAAGACGTCGGAGTACGGGAGCCGGAGCAGCATCCCGGAGGCGTCGTTGTCCCAGGCGATGACGCTGGCCGTGTTGTCCTTGAAGGTGCTGGCGTAGAAGGGCTGTCCGGCCGGCACCAACACCGGTTCGCCGTCGTCAAACTCCAGCCGGGTTTCGCCTTTGTAGGCCCAGCCCACAACAAGGTCCCCGTGCGGGACCAGGACCCGGGGCTGAGTGGACCCGGCGGCACGGGTTTCCAGCAGGTGGACGCCGCCGGCCCTGATGCCGTTTACCCGCAGCCCGGCTGCAGGTTGTCCGGCGCCCGGCGCCGCGATGGACCCGTCCTGGAACAGGATGCCTTCGATCTTTTCCATGGAACAACCCCTGGTTCGTCAAGATGTCTACGTTCAGGAGTGCATCCTGCCGTGGCATCGTGACGCCGGTTTGTGGCACTTTCTGGAAAAATTTAGAGATTCACGGTCAGGACGTAGGGAGCGATGCCGCTGGCAGTGAAGGTTGCCGTCAAGCTGGGGTTGGCAGCATTGTTGTCCACCTTGGGATTAAGGGCGAACCAGAAGTCGCCGCGAACGGGGTTGGTTGTTTCGCACACCATGGATTCTGAATCGGCTGTGCTCGCATCCCTGGAACATGTCCACCCCGCAGGCGGCAGGACGCCACTCGGGTTTACGCCGCTGACCTCCTGGCCGCTGAACACAATCTGCGCACCGTTCGGCAGTTCCTCCGTAACGGTGTAGTGGATGGTGACTGCCCTGAAGTTACCCACGGAGCTGACATTGGAGGTTGCTGTGACCGGCGCCGCCGTTGGAGTAGGCGTGGGTGTGGGGGTCGGGGTGGGCGTGGGAGTCGGCGTCGGCGTAGGGCTCGGGGTGGGTGTCGCCGTTGGTGTGGGGGTCGGGGTGGGCGTGGGAGTCGGCGTCGGCGTAGGGCTCGGGGTGGGTGTCGCCGTTGGTGTGGGGGTCGGGGTGGGCGTCGGCGTCGGCGTCACCGTGGAAATCGGCGTGGGGGTGACAACCGGGGCGGGGGTGACAACGGGGGCGGGCGCGGGAGCAGGCGCGGGAGCAGGCGCCGGGGCTGCGGGCACGGCTTTGGACGTTGGCGTGGGGGATGGGACGAATTCCGGCTGGGACAGGATGACCGTGGGAATATCCTCCGGCGCGGGCTCGGGGGCAGGATCGGGAGCAGGCTGGGCGGCAGGAGCGGCCGCGGGCATCTCAGAAATCTCCACAGAGGGCCCGGCAACGGACGGGTCCCCAGCGCCCCCTGACCATATGGTCACAGCAGCGATGCCGCCACCAACCACCACGGCGACCGACGCTGCGGCAACGGATACGGTGACCGCCTGCGGACTCGAGGAGCCGGGCTTCCCGAGGAACCAGAAAAGATGCCCGAACAACCCGCCGGAGGCCGCCGGCAGTGCCCACGTTGCCGTACTGGTGAAGAACGACGCCGACAGGCCGGTGACCAGCGGAATCAGCACCACACGCATGGATGAATGAAGTTCGGTGAGCTCCAGGAGGAGGGCCTGGCATTTGAGGCAGCCATCCAGGTGTTCCTGAACCTGCGCTTTGTCGCGGGCGGACAGATTGTTGACTGCGTAGCCGCCCAGCCGTTCAGAGTACGGGCGGCATGCTTCGTCCTGGGTCTCAATGTGGTTCTGCAGGTAGTTCCGCCGCAAAGCGTTCCGCGCCCGCAAGGCCAGTGCCGACACAGCATTTGCGGAGAGCCCCAGCAGCGGCGCTACCGCTGCGGGCTTCTGGCGTTCGACGTCCAGATACCAAAGCACCGTCTGCCAGCGCTCGGGCAGGGCTCCGAATGCCTGGGTCACGGCGGCGGCTTCAAACCCCTGGACCGCAGGATCGGGATCCAGAACAGCAGAGTCGATGTCAGCATCGCTGTCCGTGGGGCGTACCCGGGATGCATTCCGGTTGGTCCGGTGGGCCATCCGGGTCACGGTGGTCAACAGGTAGGCACGGAAAAATTCGTCTGGTCCTTTGCCGGCCTGCAGCGACTGCAGTACGGCGGCGAAGGCCTCGGAAACAGTGTCCTCGGCATCGCTCAGGATGTCCGCGTGCCCCAGTGCGACGTTGAGAGCCACCTGATGGTGCCGTGCGTAGAGATGCTCGAAAGCGTCGGCCTCACCGTCCCTGACCTGCTGGATCAATTCGGCATCGCTCGAACTACTATGTCGAAAGGGTTTGCCAGCGCCACTTTGACCCATTTCATGCCTCACTGCCGAACTGCCCCCAATAACAAAATTCCACGTGCTCCTTACTAAGGGTGGCCCAAAGTTGGGGTTCGTGACGCGGATTTGTCGAATAATTTAAAAAGTGGGAAATCAGGTTCCGTATTGGCGTCACGAACTGAAGCGTGGCGACACAAAACCCATATGAAACCCTTGCGTCTCCTACACCGGCCTGGCCGGCGTTTGGACTCTCTACTCGAAGGACCCTCTTCGGGGAGAGCGCAGATCCTGCAGGCCTGGGCTGAGCTCAGCCTTCATGCCGGCTGGCGGGATGCCGGCGATTGGGAGATCCCGCAGGTGAACCTCACGGTTACGGCCGGAGCTACCACGGGGGAGTCCCTTGATGAGGCGGCCCGTGAACTGGGCGCAGCCCGTTTCTACCAGGGCGTAGGCGTCGCAGAGACCATGGCGGACTGGAACTGCTTCCTCCAGGCCACCGGCCGGCCGCTGGATCTGGGCTCCCTGCAGGCAGCGGCCCAGGGTTGGGTAGAGGCCTCGGAAAAAGCCGAACCGCTTGCCTGCACGGACCCGGTTACCGGGTTGCGGACGGTGCAGCACATCGAGGAATTGCTGCGCACCGTCTATGCGGTGCCCAGCACGCAGGACCAGTACTCAACCGCCGTGCTCAGATTCCCGCCCGGCATCTCCGGACCGTGGACGGAGCCCGGCTGGCCCACCGCCGCGCGCATCGGCCATGAACTGAACGGGCTGGTTTCCGCTGCCAGCGCCGCCGCCTGTTTCAAGGCTCCGCAGATGCTGGTCCTGTTCCGGTCAGGTCCGGACACCACCCTGATGCTGCGGTATTTCCACCGGCGATGCCTTGCCTTGCTGGGCGGCGCGCCTGTGGACCTGGAGATGGCGCCCCTGCCGCTCAAACGGCCCTCCGTGGCCGATATCCTCCGCAGCCAAGCCTGATCAGCCGGGCCGTGCTAGATTCGCCAGCATGCCCATCCCCTCCGACGCCGCAGCCGCCCCAGATCCCGCACTCCTGGCCATCAACCTGATGATCCGCGAAGGGTATGACGCCATCACGGTGGATGACCTCGCCGCAGCCTCCGGGATCAGCCGCAGCACCTTCTTCCGGCGGTTTGGCTCCAAGGAGGACGTGGTTTTCGCTGACCACGACTACATTCTCGGGAAAGTGGCGGAATTCCTTCGGCACTCCGCCCGCGATCCGCTGCCCGCCATCGCCGATGCGGCACTGCTGGTGTTCCGGCACCACGTTGAGCACCGCGAAACGTCCATGGCCCGGCACCGGCTGCTCCAGCAGGAACCCTTCCTGCGCGACCGCGAACTGGTGAGCTCGCACCGCTACGAACGGCTCTTTCGCGATCACCTGACGGCCACCGTGGAGAACCCCGGCGAGAAGACCTACCGGATTGTGGCGGCAGCTGCCGCCGTCGTCGCCGTCCATAACGCTTTTCTCCGGCAGTGGTTCCGTGAGCCTGAAGCTGATCTTCTGCCAACGCTGGAGAGGGAACTGCACGTGCTGGTGAAGTCTTTGGCGCCTTACTTCTCCGGGACCCCGGAGAAGCGCACCGCCCCCTCAGTGCTGGTGGCCACGCTTCCGCCCGCGGCATCGCGCGCCGAGATTCTGCAGGCCATCGAAGCGGCGCTCCCGTAGTCCAGGAAGTTTTGAAACTCAATTCCTTGACATGGAACTGAGTTTCAAGCAGTCTAGGGATATTCCACATCAAGGACAGGTCCCATCATGACAACGTCGTCCCCCTCTGCTCCCGTGTTCCCGATCGGAACCCAGGAGCCTGCCTATGAGCTGACCGGCCCGGTCAACACCGATCCCGCCGGCGCCTTCTCCGCCATCCCCGCTGAAGACCTGGCTCACTGGCAGCGGGCCCGGGCATTTGTCCAGAACGAACTTCTTGGCGTTATTGCCGGCCATTGGGAACGGGCCGAATATCCCCTGCACCTGGTGCGGCGCATGGGCGAACTGGATCTCCTGCGCGATGGCCTGGACGTCCGGGGCCTCCCGCCCATGAGCCCGCTCGCGGCCGGCCTGATCACCATGGAAATCAGCCGGGGTGACGGCTCCATGGGCACCGTCATCGCGGTACAGGGCGGCCTGGCCATGCGTTCCATCAGCTACTGCGGCTCCGCCGCGCAGAAGGAACGCTGGCTGGAACCCCTGGCCCGGGGCACGGAATTCGGCGCCTTCGCCCTCACCGAACCCGCTCATGGGTCCGATTCGGTGGGCCTGGAAACCACTGCCACCCCGGTTGATGGCGGATTCCTCCTCAACGGCGAGAAGAAGTGGATCGGCAACGGCTCGATCGGCGGTGTGGCCGTTGTTTGGGCACGCGGCTCCGACGGCAAGGTACAGGGTTTCCTGGTGCCGCAGGATTCCCCCGGCTACTCGGCCACCACCATCGAAGGAAAAACTTCCCTGCGTGCCATCTGGCAGGCACACATCAGGCTGGAGGACGTCTTTGTTCCCACTGAAAACCAACTGCCCGGCGCCACAAGCTTCAAGGACGCATCGCGGGTATTGCTGGCAACCCGGCTGGGAGTTGCCTGGGCCGCCGTCGGGCATGCCACAGCCTGCTACGAAACCGCTGTCCAATACGCAGCGCAGCGCCGGCAGTTCGGCAGGCCCCTTGCCGCATCCCAGATCATCCAGGAACGGCTGGCGCGCATGCAGAGTGGGCTCGCCACCATTCAGCTGATGGTCCTCCAGATGACCCGTTTGGACCAGGACGGGAACCTTTTGCCGGAGCAGGCGTCGCTGGCCAAATACACATGTACCCGGACCGCCCGCGCCATTGCTGCGAACGCCCGGGACCTGCTGGGCGGCAACGGCATCCTGGTACAGAACCGTGTAGCCCGTCACATGGCCGATCTGGAGGGGCTGCACACCTACGAAGGAACGGAAACCATCCAGGCCCTCATCATCGGCCGCTCCATCACCGGTATCTCAGCCTTCGCCTGAACCGGCGCACACCAAAAACTCCCACCCGAAAAGGAACCTTCCCATGAGCAACGACGCTCTCACCCCCGTCATCCTGGGCGGCGCCCGCACACCCTTTGGCCGTTTCCGCGGCGGCTTGTCCGGCTTCAGTTCCAGCGACCTTGGTGCCCACGCCATCCGCCACGCACTGTTGCGGTCAGGGGTTTCTCCCGAGCAGGTCCAGGCCGTCATCATGGGCCAGGTCATCCAGGCCGGCGCAGGCCAGGGTCCCGCACGCCAAGCGGCCCTCAAGGCCGGAATCGGTTGGGACGTGCCGACGGTGACGGTGAACAAGCTCTGCCTGTCCGGGCTGACTGCAGTGATTGATGCGGCCCGGATGATCCGCGCGGGGGAAGCTGACTTCATCGTCGCCGCCGGCCAGGAATCCATGACCAACGCGCCGCACCTCCTGCCCAGGCTCCGGGGAGGTGTGGCCATCGGCGATACCCCGCTCCTGGATTCCCTGAATTTCGACGGACTTCAGGATCCGATGTCCGGGGAACTGATGGGCTCTGCCACGGACGGCGGCAACGCCAAACGCGGCATCAGCCGGGAGGCCCAGGACGCGGTCGCGGCCAGGTCGCACCAGCGGGCAGAAGCTGCGCAGGCGGCAGGTATCCTTGCCGAGGAAATCGCGCCCCTGGAGGTTCCGCAGCGGAAGGGTCCCGCGCTCACCCTGGATGCAGACGAAGGCATCCGGCCGGGCACGACGGCGGAAGGCCTGGCTGCTCTCAAGCCCGCCTTCTCCAAGGACGCCTCAGCCACCATCACCGCAGGCTCTTCCTCGCCGCTGTCTGACGGCGCTGCCGCCGTCGTGATTGCCAGCAAGGCCGCCGCACAGGCCGCGGGACTCGAGTGGATCGCGGAAATCGGCTCGCATGGCCAGACGGCCGGGCCGGACGGGTCGCTGCATTCACAGCCCTCCCTTGCCATTGAACGTGCGCTCAAGCTGCAGGGCCTGAGCGTGACGGACCTGGACCTGATCGAAATCAACGAGGCGTTCGCCTCCGTGTTGATCCAGTCAGCCGCGGACTTGGGCGTTGACCCGGAAGCCATCAATGCAGAGGGCGGCGCCATCGCACTGGGCCACCCCGTGGGCGCCTCAGGTGCCCGGCTGGTATTGCACCAGGCCCTCGCCCTGAGCCGCCTCGGGCACGGAACCGGCGTTGTTGCCCTGTGTGGCGGCGGCGGCCAGGGCGATGCCCTGATCCTCACCGCCTGATCTTCCCCCCGTCCCCGCCAGCAAAGGAACCGACATGACGTCAGCACAGCAAACTGAGGGCTTTGGCATGATCTCCGTGGCCGCCATCCTGGCCGAATCCGCCGGCCGCTTTCCGGAGTCCACGGCCTTGATCGTGGGCGACCAGGAGGTGACCTACCGCGACCTATGGGAGCAGACCCGTTCCTATGCCGGTGCATTGCGGGACCGCGGGATCACCGAGGGCAGCCGGGTGGCGCTGCTGATGCCAAACGTCGCAGACTTCGCCCGCGTCTATTACGCCGTCCTGTCCCTGGGGGCCGTGGTGGTTCCGCTTCACGCGCTGCTGAAGGGCCGGGAAATCGACTACATGCTGCGGGACAGCGGCGCCCAGCTTCTGGTATGCGCCGCTCCCCTGCTTGAGGAAGGCGCCAAAGGTGCCGCAACGGCAGGGGTCGACGTCGTCACCGTCCTGGTTCCGGAAGGAACCGAAGGCGTGGCGCGGCTGGAGGCCGAGGCAGCTGCTGCCATTCCGGTCAGCACCTGGCTGCCGGTTCCGCCGTCGTCAACTGCCACGATCCTCTATACCTCCGGAACCACTGGCCAGCCCAAGGGCGCCCTGGGCAGCCACTTCGCACTGGTGGAGCAGACCAGCACCCTGCTCACCAGCACCTTCGACCTGCGGCACGGCGATGTGGTGTTCGGCGGCCTGCCCATGTTCCACACGTTCGGCCAGACATGCGTGCTGAACGCCGGCCTCCGGGCCGGGGCCACGATCGTGATGCTGCCCCGGTTCACGGGAGAGGCGGCCCTGGACGCATTGTCCCGCCACAACATCAACGTCTTCTTTGGCGTACCCACCATGTACATCGCCCTGCTGGAAGCCGCCGCGAACAAGCCGGGCACTGCCGGTGCCCTCCGTTACTGCATATCCGGCGGAGCGTCCCTGCCGGTGGCCATCATGGACCGCTTCAAAGCCGCATTCGGGGTGGACATCTACGAGGGCTACGGGCTCACCGAGACATCGCCGGTGGCCACCTTCAACCACGTTGGCAAAACCCCCAGGCCGGGCACCATCGGCCAGGCAATCTGGGGCGTCCAGGTGGAGGTGGCCCGGCCTGAAATCGCAGACGCCATTGAGCTGCTGCCGGCAGGTGAACTCGGCGAGCTCGTCATCAGGGGCCACAACCTGTTCACCGGGTACCTCAACCGACCGGAAGCCACCGCCGAGGCCATGGTGGACGGCTGGTTCCGGACCGGGGACCTGGGCATCAAGGACGAGGACGGGTACCTGCGGATCCTGGACCGCAAGAAGGAAATGATCATCCGCAACGGCTACAACGTGTACCCGCGGGAGGTGGAGGAAGTCCTCAGCCGCCACGAAGCCGTCCTGAGCGTTGCCGTCTATGGCGTTCCGCATCAGACGCATGGGCAGGAGGTGGCTGCCGCCGTCGTCCTTAATCCGGGAAGCACAGCGACGCCGGAAGAACTCCGCGACTACGCCGCCGCCGAACTTGCCGCATATAAGTACCCGCGCATCGTCGAGATCGTCACTGCCTTTCCCACCGGTCCCAGCGGCAAGATCCTCAAACGCGAGCTCACGGCCCGGTTTGTGGAGGAAGGCAGTGCCCAGACGACGGCGGGCTAGTCACGCCTCAGCGTCCAGGTGCCGCCCCCGCGGAAACCAGGTCCCGTTCCGGGATGTTCTCGCGGGCTGGGCGAACATCTTTGGCCTCCAGCCTTTTGCTTGCCCAGCCGCGGAGTGGCCGCTCCACCAAGCGGAAGGAGGCGTAGGACAGCAGCACGGTCAGGGTGGCAGTCAACGCGACGCGGAGCGGCAGCTGCGGGATCAGAGGCATCAGCAGCAGGTACGCAGGGATGTGCCAGAGGTACATCCCGTAGGACAGGTCCCGGCCGGGTCCGGCAAGCCAGGGGTGGCTGAGGAACCGTGCCATGAAGCCGGCGGGCTGCAGCACAAGCGAGCCGATCAGCGCCGCAGACAACAGGGAAAGCACGGTAGGGCCGACTGCCCAAAAGACCGTGAACCAGGGACTGCGAGCATGCGGTTCCTCCAGCAGGAACAGGGCTGCCGCCAGGGTGAGCGCAGCGCCGGGCGAAGCCCACCGTGCAGCGGACTGAAGGGCACCGTGGAGCGTGGAACCCCGGCGGATATTGGTAAACAGCAGGGCCAACGCGCACCCGATCAGCAACTCATCGGCCCTGGTGTCCGGCCCGTTGTACAGGCGGTTCAGTGGCGCGCCGGCCATAACAAGCAGGAACCGTTCCACCAGGAAGGCCAGGGCCAGGGCGGCAGTAGCCCAGGCAACAGTCCGGACACGCCAGAAGCGCAGCATTACCAGCAGGAGCAGCGGCCACACCAGATAAAACTGCTCCTCCACCGCGAGAGTCCAGGTGGGCCCGAGGGTCCCCCCGGTGATCGACTCGCCGAACACGTCGAAGCGGGCAAGGTTCATCACATACGTGGCCGCGGGCAGGACAAAGCCCGCCTGACCTCCCCATCCGGAGCCCGGAAAGATGAATCCGACGGCGAGGATCACGGCACACACTGCCAGGAGTGCCGGCCACAGCCGGGCCAGGCGTTTGGCATAAAAAACACCCAGCCGCAGCCGGCCGGTGGCCAGCCGCTCCTTCATGATCAGCAGGGTGATGACAAAGCCGCTGAGTGTGAAGAAAACATCGACGCCGATGAATCCACCGGGCAGGAGTTCCGTTGCCGTATGAAAGAAGAAGACGCCTGCCACGGCCACGGTGCGGAGCCCGTCGAGCGCATGCTTCCGCCCCGAAAGCAGCCCCAAATCCGGGGCTGAAGGACGTTTCTGGTCTGAAATTCCCGCGCTTGCCCTAATTACCACCCGTCCACCGTATATAACGTTTCGGTAACTAACCTGAACAGAGTCTGGACGCAAGCTTGGAACGAGGGTGGCCTGCTTGTTACCGGTTACGCAACATGACGCCTCCCACGCGGCAGCTGGCGGCGTTGGGTGTTACTTTTTTGGGGAGTAATGAGTACCGGCGCCAAGCCCTGACTGGCCGGTCGGCAACCCTCCCTTTCGCGGCGGGGTGCCTCAGGTGAATACTCGGCATATCGACCATTCGAGCTGCAAGCGTGAGAGAAGGAGATCCGTCGTGTCTAACGCACCCGCCGCCAGCCCTGCCCTTAATGAGGCCACTGTTCAAGCCACCACCCAGGATTCTGAAGAGAAGCTGGCGTACCGGCTTATCACCGGCCCGGATGACCGCACCTTCTGTGAGCGCATCTCCGCCGCGCTGGCCGAGGGCTATGTGCTGCACGGCAGCCCCTCCGCCACATGGA
Source organism: Pseudarthrobacter sp. (assembly GCA_031178005.1). Lineage (GTDB taxonomy): Bacteria > Actinomycetota > Actinomycetes > Actinomycetales > Micrococcaceae > Arthrobacter. The sequence continues at coordinate 79,857 of JAPSJV010000003.1, read as the reverse complement.
ACGGCGCCAACGTGATTGTTGCCCAGGCCGTCGTTCTTCCAAAGGCCATTGCCACAGCGGATGCCGCCGTCGCCATCGCCGTGGACCAGCTGGGCAACCAGGATTTCAACGAAGAGGACATCGCAGGCGGTGGCCACGCATGAGCTACGCAGGCGACCTCACACCGCAGGAGGCATGGGCCAAACTCGAGGCCGGCGCCATCCTGGTGGATGTCCGCACCGAGGGCGAGTGGGCCCACATCGGCATTCCGGACACCAAGTCCACTGAGAACGATCCGCTGTTCATCCAGTGGACGTTCGCCGGTGGCATCCCCAACCCCGATTTCATCAACCAGCTGCAGCAGCTCGCCCCGGAGGATGCCGGCGCCGAACTTGTTTTCCTCTGCCGCTCCGGAGCCCGCTCCATCTCTGCAGCGATCGCCGCAACCCAGGTGGGCTTCACGTCCTACAACGTCCTGGAAGGCTTCGAGGGCGAGCCGGACCGCTACGGCGAGCGCACGGTCAATGGCTGGAAGAACCGCGGCCTCCCCACCAACCTCGGAACGGCATAAATGGGCTTCAACCAGGATGCGGCCGGCTGGAGTCCGGATACGCAGGCCGTCCGCGGCGGACTGGACCGCACGGGATTCCAGGAAACTACCGAGCCGCTGTTCCTCAATTCAGGTTTTGTGTATGAATCGGCCGCGGCCGCCGAGCGCGCCTTCACCGGCGAGGACGAACGCTTCGTCTACTCCCGCTACGGCAACCCCACCGTGGCCACGTTCCAGGAGCGGCTGCGGCTGCTCGAGGGCACCGAGGCATGCTTTGCGACGGCGTCAGGCATGTCCGCGGTGTTCACCGCCCTGGGTGCGCTGCTGGCTGCCGGGGACCGCGTGGTTGCCGCGCGTTCCCTTTTTGGCTCCTGCTTTGTGATCCTGAACGAGATCCTGCCGCGGTGGGGTGTGGAGACGGTGTTCGTGGACGGTCCGGATCTGGACCAGTGGCGCGAGGCCTTGTCCCAGCCCACCACTGCTGTCTTCTTCGAGTCACCTTCCAACCCGATGCAGGAAATTGTGGACATCTCCGCGGTCAGCGAGCTGGCGCACGCGGCCGGCGCCACCGTCGTCGTCGACAATGTTTTTGCCACTCCCCTGCTGCAGCGCTGTGGCGATTTGGGCGCGGACGTGGTGGTCTACTCCGGCACTAAACACATCGACGGCCAGGGCCGGGTGATGGGCGGCGCCATTCTGGGCACCAAGGACTTCATTGACGGTCCGGTCAAGCAGCTGATGCGGCACACCGGCCCCTCGTTGTCCTCGTTCAACGCGTGGGTCCTGACCAAGGGCCTGGAAACCATGGCGCTGCGGGTAAACCATTCCTCCGCCACTGCCCTGCGGCTGGCCGAATGGCTGGAGCAGCAGCCCGCGGTCAGTTGGGTCAAATACCCGCTACTCAAGTCGCACCCGCAGTACGAGCTCGCGGCGCGTCAGATGAAGGCCGGCGGCACGGTCCTCACCCTGGAACTTTCGACGGCGGGAGGCCGCTCCGGCAAGGAAGCCGCCTTTGCGCTGCTGGACGCCTTGAAGATCATCGACATCTCCAACAATCTGGGCGATGCTAAATCGCTGATCACCCACCCGGCTACCACCACGCACCGGGCCATGGGGCCGGACGGGCGGGCGGCGATCGGACTCAGCGACGGCGTAGTGCGGCTGTCGGTGGGCCTGGAAGATCCCGAGGACCTGTTGGCGGACCTGGAGCAGGCCCTGAAGCAGATCTAGGCAGGCAGGCCCGGGTGAACGCCCGGGCTGGCCTGGTCCGGCGCGCGCCTGACCCGCAGCAGCTCGGGCGCCGCCTCCTCATCCACCTCCGCGGTATCCGCTTCCAGCATGGTGAGCTTCACGGACTGCCGCACCACGGCCCCCAGCCCCAGGTCCGCCGGTTCGTCGCGTTCCATCGAGCGGTCGCGGGCGGCTCTCTGCTCGGTGGAACCCGTGCCCCGCTTCAGTACCTCTTCGAGGCCCCGGTGCACCAGCTCCAGCTCACCCTGTTCCTGCAGGACCGGCGTCATGTACTCCACCAAAGCATCAACGACGTCGGCCGCGGGCGTGGGGCGGAAACTTCCGAAGTCCAGCAGGTCACCTTTGAGGCCCACGTTGCTGGCCTGCCAGGCGGCCATCCTCAGCAGCACGGTAGGCACCGGAACCGGGTCCACGCCGTTGCGCCACTCCCGTGCAGCCGTCTCCACCAGCGCCCGGACCAGCACGGCAATCAGCGCGGCATCTGTGGAGCGGAGGCAGACGTCCGCCACCCGGACCTCCACTGTGGGGTGGTGGCGGGACAGCCTGGCCTCGAAGTAGACCATGCCCTCGTCCATCACCACACCGGTTTCCATCAGCCGGGTGACCAGGCGGCGGTAGGAGGTCACGCTGCCGTGGATCGCCGAGGGACCGGAGGACGGCCATCGGTTCCATGCCTGCGTGCGGTAGCTCTCGAACCCCGTATCGGTGCCGTTCCAGAAGGGGGAGTTGGCGCTGATTGCGGTCAGCACGGCCAGCTTGTCCCGGATCCGGTCCAGGACGGCCACCCCCTCTTCCGGGGATTCGATAAAGGTGTGGACGTGGAACCCGCAGGTGAGCTGCTCCTGCGCCGTCAGTCCGAACCGCTCCAGCATGCGCGCGTAGCGGGGGTCCGGAGTTGTGTGGCTGGTGGCGATCAGCGGCGAGGTTGCCAAGGCGGCAACCCTGGCCCCATGCTGCTGCGCCGCCCCGTCCGCCATCGCCCGGCCGGCGCGGAGCTGCAGGAGCAGTTCGTCGTAGCTGAGGCACGGCCGGGTCTGGGTTTCGATCTGCTCAAGCTTGAGCTCGGCACTCAGGCCAAGCTGGTTGCGTGCTTCAGTATCAACTACGGTGACGTCGGACGGCTGGCGGGTGCCGCCGTCGGGCATTCCTGAGCGTCCGGACAGCATGGCATCCGCGAGGGCCAGCGGTTCCCCCGTTTCCGGGTCCACGATCAGGAGTTCTTCTTCCGCACCGAAAGTACGCATGCTTACATTGTGCTACCCGGCGTCAATACGCGTCAGTCCTGGAAGTACTCGATCCGGGCCCCGATGGTATTGAGCCGCTCGGCCAGGTCTTCGTAGCCGCGCTCGATCACGTAGATATTCCGGAGTTCGGAGACGCCGCGCGCCGCCAGCATGGCCAGCAGCAGGCAGGCTGCGGGACGCAGGGCGGGCGGGCAGCCGATCTCCGCGGCGCGCCACCTGGTGGGGCCGTTGACGTAGATGCGGTGCGGATCGAGCAGCTGCACCTGGGCGCCGAGCTTGTTCAGCTCGGTCAGGTAGATGGCGCGGTTTTCATAGACCCAGTCGTGGATCATGGTCTGGCCGTGGGCGTTCCCGGCGATCACCGCAAAGAACGGCAGGTTGTCGATGTTGAGCCCGGGGAACGGCATGGGGTGGATCTTGTCCTCCGGCGCCCGCAGTTCCGACGGGATGGTGGTGACGTCCACCAGGCGGGTCCGGCCGTTGCGGGCCATGTACTCGCCGGAAATGACCAGCTTCTGGCCCATCTGCTCCAGTGTGGCCAGTTCGATTTCCATAAACTCAATGGGCACACGGCGGATGGTCACCTCCGAATGGGTGACGATCCCGGCGGTGATCAGGCTCATCGCCTCGATGGGGTCTTCGGAGGGGAAGTACTCGATGTCGACGTCGATGCTGGTTTTGCCGGTGATCTTCAGCGTGGTGGTGCCCACGCCGTCGATCTGCACGCCGAGCATCTGCAGGTAGAAGCAGAGGTCCTGCACCATGTAGTTGGGGCTGGCGTTGCGGATGATGGTGGTGCCGCGGCGGTGGGCGGCGGCCATGATGGCGTTTTCCGTGACGGTGTCACCGCGTTCGGTCAGCACAAAGGAGCGGTCCTCTGAGTCCGCCTTGGGCGCCTGCACGGTGTAGAAGCCGGCGGTTGCCTCGACAGCAAGGCCGAACTGGCGCAGCGCCTGCATATGCGGCTCCACGGTGCGGGTGCCAAGATCGCAGCCGCCGGCATACGGTAGGCGGTATTCGTCGGACTCGTCCAGCAGCGGTCCCAGCAGCATGATGACGCTGCGGGTGCGGCGGGCGGCTTCAACGTCCATCGACTCCAGATCCAGCACGTCCGGACGGCGGAGCTGGAGGTCTGTGTCGTTAAGCCAGGTGCATTCGACGCCGATGCTGCTCAACACCTCGACGATCCGGTTGACTTCCTCAATCCGGGCCAGCCGGCGCAGGACGGTGGTGCCGCGGTTGATCAGGCTGGCACAGAGCAGTGCGACGCCGGCGTTCTTGCTGCTGTTCACGTCCACCGCCCCGGAGAGCGTGCGGCCGCCTTCCACCCGGAGGTGGGTCATCTGCGGCCGGCCCACTTTGACGATGCTCCGGCCAAAAATATCCTCGAGGCGCTGGATCATTTTCAGGCTGAGGTTCTGCTTGCCCTGCTCCATCCGGGCGATGGCGCTTTGGCTGGTACCCAGCTCGGAAGCCAGCTGGCCCTGGGTCCAGCCCTTCTCGCCGCGGGCATTGCGCAGGAGCGCTCCAACATGTTCGGCAGTCTGTTGCGTCATACCCAAAAAAATATCATGAATGAGCTATTTCGGCCAGATTTGCCAGTTTGCGCCGTGACTTGTTGCCCCGTTTATCCGTTTGGTGCGATAAACGGCCACTCCTCTCCCTAAGTGGACGCAACGCAAGCTTGCTGCACACGAGCCTTGGAAGCACTGAGTGGCGATTGCGCAACTAGTCAGATGGTTCGGCTGAAAACCCGTGGTGACGAAGTGGACACTCGTCGTTTGGCTCCTGTTCATTCCACCGGGAAAGAGTCGACTGTGCTCTCCGCCCAACAGGGGCTCCACTCAACAGGAAGTTCAGACTCGTGCGCCAATCCCCCTTTCCCCAAAGAACTCTGTTGCCCCGGCCTCTCTGCCTAGCCGCCGGTGCCATGGCTCTGCTCGTCACCGGATCCCTGGTGGGCCCCGCAGCCACCGCCGCTCCGGCCCAAGCCATGCAGCCCGATCCGACGCTGATTACTGCACCGCTGCAAATCACCGAAGTCACCCCCGATACCTCGAACATGGGCGGCGCCGACGCCTTCGAGTTCATCGAGGTGTACAACGCTTCTTCCGAGCCCGTCGATTTCAGCGACTACACCCTTCGCTACCTTTACCCTCGCGCGGACCTGACCAACTCCAATGTGGTGGACTGGCCAGCCAAGCAGCGGGACGTTTCCATCGCACCCGGAGGCACACTCGTCTTCTGGGTCAAGAACGGGCAGAATGATTCACTCTCCGACGCCGACTTCAACGCCAAGTTTGGTTCTTCCCTGGTCATGGGTGAGAATCTCGTGGAGATTTTCACCGGAGGCATGGCCAACGGCTCGCCACGCGGGCTGGAGATCTCGACGAACACCGGCTTCGGCCTGAACCGCGCCTACTACAACCTTGAAGGCGCCGACAACACCTCCCCTGATCAGGGGATCCAGTACGCGGTCAACCCGGAGGACCTGTCCCGGCAGACGCTGACCGGGACAGCTCCAGCTACCCCTGGCGCTGTCACCCCGGACCAGGTTCCGGCGGGGCTAATGGTTCTCCCGACTGACTCGGCTGCCCCCTCGGTGACTGACGCGACCGCCCAAACCATCAACCCCATGGCGGACTTCTCGTTCGAGGCAACGGCCACCGACGATCAGCAGGTTCGCACGGTCGCGCTGCATCTGCGCAGCAACGTCGGCACGGAATTCAAGACCCACTATCTGAAGGCTGTTCACGACAACCGGTACGAGCACATGCTCGATGTGTTCGATCCAATGGACAAGCTCTGGTACGAGTACTACTTCACCGTCTCGGACGGCTCCCACAGGGTCGACACCGAAATTCGACGCATCAACGTCGAAGGTGCGGACATCGCACCGGAGGAGGGCAGTTGGGCTGCGACAGCCTACCGGGGCAGCGTCGAAATCATCGAAGCCACGGAGGCTGACCAGCAGGTCCTCGATGGCATCGTTTTCAATGACAAGGACAGGAACTCCACCCAGGATCCCGGCGAACCGGGCCTGCCCGGCGTAAGTGTCTCCAACGGCCGGGAAGTGGTTACCACTGACGGGCAGGGCCGCTACGAACTGCCGGCATTCGACAACATGACCGTCTTCGTCACCCAGCCACGCGGATACCAGGTGCCGGTGGACGAGCACAACGTCACGCAGTTCTACTACAATCACCTGCCCGAGGGCTCCCCTGCCCTGAAGTACGGTGGTATCGCCCCTACCGGGGCGCTGCCTGACAAGGTGAACTTCCCTGTGGTCAAGAGCGACTTCACGCAGTCACCCGAACAACACTGCGTGCTCGGCGCCGATGTCCAGACCTACAATCAGCAGGAAGTCAGATTCGCGCGCAACGGCGTTTTCAACGACCTCGCCGCCCGCACCGACTACGCGGGCTGCGGCGCCCTGTTCCTCGGTGACCTTGTGGGCAACGACCTGTCGTTCTTCTCTCAGACCCGCAGTCTCGCTTCAATGCTCAACGGTCCGGCCCGCTTCCTGCCGGGCAATCACGACCTCGATTTTGACTCCCGCGACGGTGAGCATGAGTTCGACACCTACCGTGCCCAGTTCGGCCCGGAATACTACTCCTACGACGCCGGCAAGGCCCACGTCGTGGCATTGAGCAACATTGTGTACACCGGCCCGGCTCGCAGCGACTACGGCTCCGGCCTCAGCGATCGGCAGTTGGAGTGGCTTCGGGCCAACATCGCGTCTGTGCCCGAAAACCAGGTCATCGTCCTGGCCTCCCACAGCCCCCTGCTCGAGTTCTTCTACAGCGGGACACACGAAACAAATCCGCTGGAGGAGATCTACAAGATCCTCGAAGGCCGTGAAGTGGTCTCGGTTGCCGGTCACACCCACATGTCAGAGAACCTGCGCGAGGGCGACCTCATGGCCGGCTGGCTGGACGACGTCGGCGAGAAGGGCCTGCCCTTCACCCACCTGACCGTTCCCGCCGTATCCGGCCAGTGGTACGACGGACGCGTACTCGAAGAGGGATACCCCACGTCGGTGCAGCGTGACGGCACTCCTCCCGGCGTGCTGACGCTGGACATCAAGAACACCGACGTTCGGGAACGCTTCACCGCCACCGGCGACGACGGCGCTGATCAGATGGCCATCGGCATAAACTCCCCCACCTACCGCACCTGGTTCGACGAGTACAAAGACCTGGCAGGCCGGGCTCCAGCCCCGGAGAATCCAAACGCCGTGACCCACGGCGAACTCGGTGAAACCTGGCTGACCACCAACTTCTGGATGGGTGCCACCGGCTCTACCGTGCACGTGTCCATCGATGGTGGAGAAACCACGGAAGCCACGCGCACACAGTCGATGACAGCCGGCGACGTCCCCCTGGTCGGAGCCGAATACACCGATCCAGTAGCCACCCTGGAACAGCTGGTGTACGGCGGCGGCGTCCATGACCGCACATCCCACCTATGGCGCCTGAAGCTACCCACCGATTTGACCATCGGTGCGCACACGGCCGATGTCACCGCAACTGACGTTCACGGTCAAAAGTTCACTGAGACGGTCACCTTCGAGGTGACCGGGTAATCTCCCTCGTTAGAGACGTCATCGGGTGGTTGCCTCTGGGTAGCCACCCGATGACGTACCCGGGACGCAAAAAGGCCGAGCGCTGCACGTCAACGATCAGTGGATGGGCAGCCGCGCCGAACCCAGCCGGGCAGCGCTAAAGGAACCGTCCACAGACCAGGACGCCAACACCGCAGCAACGTCCGGCCGCCGCTCATCCAGGACCGCCCGGTCGTAGCTGCGCCGCAGCAGGTCATCAATCCTGACGCGCCGGCCCGATGCGGCGCTTTCGATCGCTGCCTCCACCATGGCCAGGCTGAGGATGTTGTCGTGGACCTGGCCCATCGGCGCGGCACCGGTGCGGAGCGCCAGAACGAACTCGCGCAGCGAGCCGTGGACCTCGGCGCCCGGGTCCGCTACGGCAGGCTGTTCCCCCGCGGCGCCGGCATCGGTGCGCACCTGGGAACTTTCCGACGTCGGCGGGTTCTCGCCGTCCCAGAGCACCGTTCCGTGCTCGCCGCCCAGCCGCCAGGCACCGTTCCAGGAAGTCTCATGCCCGGGGCTGCACCAGCTGCCGTTGAAGATGAAGCGCTGGCCGCAGGACATTTCGAACGACGCCACGGCCGCCGCATCACCCCGGTACCAGCTCCACGGCGGGTTGAACTCCTCGCAGAAAACGGACACCGGATCGGCATCGAGCAGGAACCGCGCCATGTCGAACTGGTGGATGGCCATGTCCAGCAGCAGCGGATGGTCCATCTGGTCCCGGAAGCCGCCAAAATGCGGTGCCTTAAAGAAATCGGCGGACAGGATTCCCAGCCTGCCCAGGCCTGCGGCCTGCGCCTTCGCGGCAAACAGCTGCGCGTTGTATCGGCGGGACTGGCTCACCATAAACAGCTGGCCGGTAACCTCCGCAGCCGCGGCAAGGCTCAGTCCCTGCGCCACCGTGGCGGCCACCGGTTTCTCCCCCAGCACCGGCAGCCCGGCGAACAGCGCCTCAGTGGTCACCGGATGGTGCGCCCCCGGAACGGTGACGTTGATGACCGCCTGCGCTCCGACGTCGGACGCCAACTCAGCGGTCCCGGCACCCACCGGAAGATCAGGCTTCCCGATCGATGCGGCGCTGGCCCGCGCAGCCGCCAGATCCAGGTCCACGATGCCGCCAAGCTCCACCAGCGGCGAAGCCTCTACCGCGCCCAGCCACGCCCGGCCCATCGCGCCGGCGCCCACCACCACCACCTTCAGCGGCGAGCCGTTCTCCTCAATCGTTGCGAAAGGCCGGTTCATGCGTCGCTTCCCTCATAGATGGCGGTGGCTCCCTGGTACCCGGCGCCCTTGAAGAACTCGTTGGTGTCGTACCGGAGGAGCTCGGGCAGTTCACGCCGCGGGCGGTCCGTCACTGCCCATTCCACGGCGTTGGCGATGACCCTTCGGATGTCCTTGTGGTGGTAGACCGGGTAGTCCTGGTCGCCCGGGCTGAAGAAGAAGATCTTGCCGTGTCCGCGGCGGAACGTGCAGCCGGACCGGAACACTTCGCCGCCGCTGAAGGAGCTGATGAACACCAGTTCCTCCGGCGTGGGAATGTCGAAGAACTCGCCGTACATTTCCTGCTCATCGATGATGATGGGGTGCGGCACGCCTTTGGCGATGGGGTGCGTGGGATCCACCGTCCACACCAGCTCGCGGTCCTGCTCGCCGCGCCAGCGCAGGGTGCAGGTGGTGCCCATGAGCTTGGTGAAGATTTTGGACCAGTGCCCGGAATGCAGCACAATCAGCCCCATCCCGGACAGCACGTGCCGGTGCACCCGCTCGACGATCTCGTCGTCGACGTCGCCGTGGGCCATGTGCCCCCACCACGTCAGCACGTCCGTATTGGCCAGCACTTCCTCGGTGAGGCCGTGTTCCGGCTGGTCCAGGGTGGCGGTCCGGACCTCGACGGCGGCGCCCAGGTTCTCCTCGATGCCTTCCTTCACTGCGGCGTGCATTCCCCGGGGATACAGCGCAGCCACGTGCTCATGTTCCTGTTCGTGCCGGTTTTCGCTCCAGACGGTGACCCGGGTGGCGGCGTTGTCAGTCATTGCATCTCCTGTGTTCGGTTCGGTGGTTTCTGGAACTGTTGAGGGCTGCGCCGTCATTTGACGGCCCCGCCGGTGGTGCCTGCCGCCACGTATTTTTGCGCTGCGATCAGCAGGATGATGGCCGGGATGGAGGCCAGGACCGCCGTCGCCATCACTGAACTCCAGTCGTTCACGTAGGCGCCCATGTACTGGAAAATACCCAGCGTGACGGGCCGGACCTGGTCCGTGGTGGTCAAGGTCAGGGCAAAGAGGAAATCGCTCCAGGTGAAGAGGAATGTGAAGAGCCCGGAGGTGATCAGGGCGTTGCGGCTCAACGGAAGGACGATTGACCAGAAGGCCCGCAGGTGCCCGGCCCCGTCCACCTTGGCCGCCTCAATCACGGAGGCCGGCAGGTTGTTCATAAACGCCCGCATGATGAGGATGGCGAACGGGATGCCGTGCGAGGAATCCGCCAGGATCAGCCCGGGAATCGAATTGAGCAGGCCCAGATCGTTGTACGCGGTGTACAGGGCGTTGGCCACCACGATGCCCGGAATCATCTGGCTGATCAGGATCGCGAACAGCACAATCCCGGCGCCGCGCACCTTGAAGTACGCCAGCGCGTAAGCCGCCGGAGCCGCGATGGCCAGGCTGAACAGCACGCTGCCCAAGGCCACCACCAGGCTGGTCATCAGGTTCCCACCCTGCTGGCTGATCGCCGTGGCGTAACCCGTGAAGTCCGGGGACAGCGGAAGCCAGGACGTCTGGAGGGTTGCCCCGTTGGGCTGCAGCGAGGCGTTGATCATCCAGTAGACGGGGAACAGCATCACGGCCAGGAACAGGATGGCAAGCGCCGTGGTCCCCCACCGCCTGGAATCATTGGCGGCACCGCCGGTACTGCGCCGCACGTGGCGGGTCCCGGCGTCGAAAGTTGTTTTGATGGTCATGGAGCCCTCACTCATCAACGGCGCGCCGGTTGGCACGGAGGTAGAGAACCGCGAAGACCAGCGAGATCAGCACCAGGATGTTGCCCATCGCGGCGCCCTCGCCGAACTTGAAGTTCTGGAAGGACAAGGCGTACGACTGCGTGGCGATGGTCTGGGTGGAGTTGGCCGGCCCGCCATTGGTCAGGCCCAGGATGATGTCCAGGACCTTCAAGGTGTAGACCACGCCCAGCACCAGCACCACGCTCACCACCGGCCGCAGCATCGGCCAGGTGACGTGCCGGAACGCCTTCCACCCGGTGGCTCCGTCCAGCGATGCAGCCTCGTACAGCTCATCCGGAATATCCTGCAAACCGCCGTACAGCACGGTGACATTGAACGGGATGCCGATCCAGATGTTCACTGCCATCACGGCGGCGAGCGCCAGCGAGGTGCTGGTCAGCCACGGAATTCCCGTGCTGATGATGCCCAGGCTTTCCAGGAAGTTGTTCAGCGCCCCGCCGTCCTTGTCCAGGATCCATCGCCACACGGCGCTGGAAACAATCAGCGGCAGCAGCCACGGAAGGAGCAGCAGCGAGCGGAGGATCCCGTTGAGCGGGAACCTGCGCTTGAAGAAAACCGCAAGGCCAAGGCCCAGGATGAACTGCCCGGCGATGGACCCTGCCGTGAACAGCGCGGTATTGATCATCGCCGTGGAGAACAACGACGACGAAATCACGGTCGCGTAGTTGGCGAACCCCACCCACGGGGCTTCTCCCGTGTAGAAGGTGCTGGTGCTGTAGTCCTGGAAACTCATCAGGACGTTCTTCACCACGGGGTAGCCGAAGAAGAGCGCCAGGTACGCCACGGCAGGAACGAGGAAGAGCCACTGGTAAATCCGCTCCCGGCGCCGGTAGCCCTGGTGCCGTTTCATTGGGGCGTCGGTGACCGGCTGCACCGGATTCCGGGCCAGCTCCTGGACAGTTGTCGTCATGGGACCTGCCCTCAGCCTTCCTGGGCTTGCTTCAGGGCGTCAGCGGGGCTGGCCTGGTCCGTCAACGCCCGTTGGATTGCGGTGTAGATCTTGGTGGCCTGGTCCGGCCATTCCTCGCCAAGCTGGCCGGTGCGTGCGCGGGCCGTCTCCACCAGATCGGCAAAGGAGGCAAGCTTGGGGTTCTCCGCTGCGAACTGCGCGGCAACCTTGGTCTTGGACGGAATGGTGTTGCGGGCCTTGGCCATGGCCAGCTGGTTTTCGTCGCTGTTCATGCAGGCCACCACCTGTGCGGCCTTCGCCTGCTTCTCCTTGTTTCCCGTCTGCGGGACCGTCCAGACCTCGCCGCCCAGCGGGCCAACCGGCGTCTGGCCTGCGTCCTTAACCGGAATGTTCACCACGCCGTACTGAAGCGCGGCCTGCTTGTCCAGGACGGGGATTTGCCAGGGCCCGTTCACCATCATGGCCGCCTTGCCGGCAATGAATTGATCGTTGACGTCGGCCTGTGTCCAGTTCAGTGCCGAGGAGGAGACGGATCCGCTCTTGACCAGGTCCGTCCAGAGCTGCAGGGCTTCAGCTGATTCCGGGGTGGCGATGTTCTTCTCGTCGCCGCCGTTGGACCACATGAACGGAAGGAACTGCCAGGTGCCCTCGTAGGTGGCATTGGCGTTGAAGGCCAGGCCGTACTGGTCTCCGGCAGTGAGTGCGGCTGCCGCCGTCTTCAGCTCTTCCCACGTAGTCGGGGGCGTGATGCCGGCCTGGGCCAGGACATCCTTGTTGTAGAAGAGCGCAATGGTATTCACAGTGGGGGCCAGCCCGTAGACCTGGTCCTTATAGGTGCCTGCGCTCAGGATGCCTTCCGGATAGCCTTCGGTGCTGATGTTGAAGTCGGACAACGGCGCCAGCGCCCCAGTGCCGGCGATCTGCTGCAGGTCCGGGTTGTCCAGCATCAGCACGTCCGGCAAGGTTTTCGAGGATGCCTGCTGAAGCACCTTGGCAATCAGGGACTTGCCGGGAACGGTCTCCCGCTTGATGGTCACGCCGGACTGCGTTCCACAGGCCGTCAGGGTATCCCCGATCACCGATTTATCCGGCTCGTTGTTGTAGTAGTCCACCACTGAAATCTCGGTGACGGGGCCGCCGCTCCCGGGAGCCGTACTTGATCCGCAACCGGACAGAGCCAACGGGATGCCGGCCAGTGCCGTGACGGCGAATGCTGCGGCTTTGGTGCGGGTGAGTGCTGACTTCATTATCAGATCCTTTGTGAGGGGCCGGGGCGTCGTCGCCGGGGCCGGCTGGTGCTGTTTTCGAAGGAACTTTCCGGGTTGTCGATACGTATCGACGAACCTCAAATTTTGATGCCTTTGCCGGAACATGGTTCCGGGTCAGGCATCTTCGGTCAGGATGCGGATTGCGGTGCGGGCACTGAATGCCCCGCGGTACCGTGCCGGTGTGTGACCAGCGGCGGTATCAGTTCAAGCGTTCCCCCAGCATCCGGATGATCTGCAGTCATCAGGCGCAGGAGAAGTTCAACGGCATGCTGGGACACCAGGCTTGGCTGGATGTCCAGGATGGTGGTCTCTTCCAGGGCCAGCATGGTGTCCGGAACAGGCCCCACGCCAATGACGGACGCATCCCTCCCCGGCTCCAGGCCCTTCTCGTGGAGGATCCTGGGTAGGAGTTCGAGGACGGTTACATCCGGCGAGACAAAGGCCGGCATGCCCTGGGATGCAGCAATGCAGGAATCGACGGCGGCCTCGATGCTCCGGCGGTCCGAGGTGGCCGGCAGATGCTCAAGCGAAACCCCCAGCCTCTCCGCCGCAGCGTTGGCGCCACCCAGGAACCGGTCAACATAATTCAGCCGGCTCCCCACAAGCCTGGGACGCCAGCCGATGATCACGCCGTTGGTGTGCCCCGCGCCTGCCATCTCCTCTACACACAGCTCACCGGCACGGGCAAAGTCCGCGTCAATGCAATTGAGTCCCGTGGAGTCGTTGGGAATACCGATGAACACCACCGGCACACCCAACTTGCGGACCACGGGGATTCTCTCGTCGTCGGCCTGGACCTGCATGAGGATCAGTCCGTCGCAGAGCTGCTGCCCCACCACCCGTTCCAGCCCCTGGTTGCCTTCCTGGTCGGTAACCAGGAGGACATCGTGGTCAAAGCGCCTGGCCGTTGCGGCAATCACTGCAACGAACTCCATAATGGAGCCCAGGTGCACCTCCGGAGTGATCGGAATAACCAGCCCGATCACCTGCGACTTGCGGCTTGCAAGTGCGCGGGCTCCGGCATTTGGCCTGTAGGTCAACTGCTCGATTGCCGCCTCGACCCGCAGCCGGGTCTTCTCCGAGATGGGGCGTTTGCCGGTCATAACGTAGGAGACCGTGCTCTGGGAAACGCCGGCCAAAGCCGCAACATCCTTGCTGGTTGGCACGGTCTCCCTTTCGTTGTGATCGGTGGAAATGCATCGTCGATACGTATCGTTGAAGCGTATCGACTACAACTGTGACATGCGTCTCCCCGGAGCGCAAGGGTTCAATCGAAAAAGGTCGCTGATCCGCCGTCGCGGCCCAGGCGTCAGAACATCATCAGGATGAATCCGACCACCGTGCACACGATCCCCACGCTGGTGAGGATCCAACCGATGGTCAGCACCGGGTTGTCGTGCCGGGGTTGGACAATGCTCCACCGGGCCGGGTGCCGGGCCTGGTAGTAGAGGACTACTTCAGCGCCCGGCTCCAGCCCGGTGGTTTGATCTGCAGTGTGCAGGGACGCGTGCGGCGCGCCCGTGTCGTCTGACCAGCGGAAGCCCTTGAACCCGCCTGCTTCGAAGACTTCGGCGGTGGCGGTGTTCCACGGGCCACGGCGTCTGGCGATGATCCAGCCGGCCACAATCAGCGGAATGCCCGGGACGAAACCGATCCAGCTCATCAGCTCCAGGATGGGGCCGAGCAGATCGGCAAGTTCAGGCATGGTTTGATTTTACGGTCCGCCGCCTAGGACTTTTCGACAGGCAGCCACAGCTCACAGGTGGCGTGGGTGCCGGTGAACTCGACATACCGCAGGATCGACGGCCCGGGACGCAGCCGCCAGGGGTTGGAGGGGAACCAATCAGTTGCGGTCGCCGCCCAGACCTGCTGGACCACCTCCGGGAACGGGCCGCTGGAATGGAACACGGCCCAGGTCCCGGCGTCGGTCCTGATGGTGTCCAGGTCCTCCGGCACAGGAGTGGCTGCATCAAGGGCCACCCCGTGCAGGTACGTGAGCATTGACCCTTCCGGCGCATCAGGTTCCTGGTCCGCCGTGACGGCCAGGATGCCGGCAGGCTCGGTGTTTGCCAGCGCCTTGAGCCGCGTGTGTTCTTCCGGGGCAATGGCCGCAATGTGTTCCTGGATATGCGGATTAATGCCCTTGTGAATAAGCGGGACCTGCACTGAATGGCCTGCGAGGACAAATTCGGGCCGGTGGGTGATGGTGACGTCCATGGGGGTGCTCCCTTCGACGCTCAGGCGGAACCTGAGCATGGGTTGTGTGCTGAGCGGACCACCATGACGGCGTACCTCGGCCGGGCCTGTGCCGTGCACTGACCGGAATGCCCGGCCGAATGCCTCGGCCGATCCGTAGCCGTAACGCACGGCCAGATCCAGCAGGTTTGGCTCGCCCAGGGCAAGGTCCGCTCCGGCGAGCGTCATCCGGCGGCGGCGTGCGTACTCGGACAGTGGCATTCCGGCCAGCGCAGAGAACATCCTGCGCAGGTGATACTCGGTGGTGCCGTGCTTCCGGGCGAATGCGCCGACGTCGATCACCTCGCCGGTGGTTTGCTCGACGAGGTCGACCAAGGCGTTAAGTGTGCCGATCATGTGGTCCTCCTTTCACACACAATCCTCCCGTTGCCGGAAGTACTGCACCCGATTATTGTGGCCACATTCGGTCGGGTGCCTGCCGCCGCACCGTGGCGGAAGCGATAACGCCCAAGTGCCTCGAGTCAGATGACGTCGATAAATACCGGGTTGGCGTAGAACCAGGTGTCCGCCCAGGGATCGGCGTCGCCAAGGTTGTTGCCGTGGCGGATGGGGCCGGCGGGATCAACGGAGGCACCGTGGTAGCCGGCACCGTGCCGCTTGCCGTCGCTCCCACGGAGCCTGAAGTAACAGGACTCCTGCACGTCCCTGACCACGTGCTTAATCGTGAAAGTCCCGGCGCGCCCGGAGACGTCCAGCTGCGTCCAGACGGTGGTGCCTTCAGCGCGCAGGCTGTCACGGTCCGCCGCGGGGCCGGTGACGGGGCCGCCGATCACGTCCACGTGCGCAAGCCGCGGAAGGATGCCGGCCGCGTTCCGGTAGTCCGTGGCGGTGATGGTGATGGAAATTTCGACGTCGGTACCTCGCCTGACGCTGAGCCGGGAACCGAGGGTGACGCCGTTGCGGCCGTTGTTTCCCTTGTTCCGGAGCGGGCGTACCCGCACGTCCAGACCCTGGAGCAGGTGGCCGTGGTCAATCCACATGCGGCCGTTGCGCATCGCCTGCAGGACTCCCGAGTAGCTCCGCTCCGTCACTCCGGTATGGACGCGGCTGAACTGCCCCGGCCAGAAGTCGCTGCCGCCCTGGCGTTCACCGGAATCGAACGGGTCAGGACGCTTGCCTTCCACGGACCAGCGGTCGAATTCGCTGGGCAGGCTGAGGTAGGGCTCCCGGTCCGGGTAAGGCCCGGTCTTCCAGGTGTCTTTGACGGTCAGGTGGTTGTCCGAGCTGGAAGTGATCCAGAAGGGCAACCCCTCCGCCAGCATGGAATCCCAGACGCCGCCCACCGTGGCGGTGGCCCAATCAAAGCCGCCGTACGGCCGGTAGGCGTCGGCGGGGTAGCCGGCAAAGCTGAACTGGCTGGGATTGTTGGTGTATTCGCCGCGCTGGTCCCCGGGACCGGCAAACTGGCCGACGCCGGAGCCCTGCGCCCCGGGCGCGCCTTCCATGCCGATCATGACCTCCCGGGCGGCATCCCGCCAGGCACGAAGCTCATGGGGTGAATCGATACCCAGGCGCATGGGGTGGTTGGCCAGCGCCACGACGTCGTCCACATAGCCGGTCCGCCGCTGTTCGGCCAACCAGGCGATGGCTTCCACGGCTTTCCGTTCGAAGGTTTCCACTTGGGCGCTGCCTGGGACGGGCTTCTCCCACTGGTTCAGCTTTCCGTCCCACACGAGTTCAAAAGTGCGGAGCAGATTAACCTCGTTGGGGCCCGGAGTTACCAGCACCGAGGCGTGTTCCGCTCCAGGGATGTACCATTCCAGGCCCTGGAAGATCAGCAAGTCCGGACGCGCCGCCCGCTGGGTTTTGATCTCCTTGTTGGCGTTGACGGCCCCGCCGTTGTTCGCATGGCCGAAGTTGCTGTGCTCGGTGAAGGCCAGCCAGTCCACGCCGTAGGCTTCCGCGGCGTCGAGCTGCTGCTTGATCATGTACTTGGCGTCATGGCTGAACTGGGTGTGCACGTGGTGGTCCCCCACCAGCCACGTGAGCTGCGGATCATTGCTGCCCGGCGCAGCGGCGGCCGGACGTGCGGCGCCCAGGGCCGCCGCCGATCCGGCCGCCATGATTCCGGCAGACTGCAGGATCCGACGGCGGCTCAAACCCATTGTCTGCAGCTCCGCGTCGGCAAGTTCCAGGCTGGCGTTGTTGCCGCCTGCCCCCTTTTCCTCAGTGCACATGTTTTGTCTCCTTGGCCTTTGAACGATGTGGGCTGGTTCAGGGTAGGAGGCGGGGATTGCTGAAACATGAACCGCGGACCAACGGCCGGGACGGCCGCTAGATGGTGCTGCCGAACTCGCGGATGGTGATCCCTGTGAAGTTGGCCGGGCCGCCGTCGGAGTAGAAGGAGATTCCAGTGTCACCGGCGGCGAAATGCACCTGCTGTGAAAGCACTGTGTGCCCGGAGTTCACGAACACCTCGACGCTCTGTGTGTCGACGAATATGCGCAGGTGCACGGATCGGGCATTGGCATCGATGGGTGCGGCAGCTCGCGTGAAGGGCGCCAGCGAGTAGCCGCTTTGGTCCGAGGGCGCGCGGTCCACGTACAGCTCGCCACCATACTTACCCACGTTCGTATGGCGCGATCCGTCTGCCGAACGGCCCACGGAGACTCCGACGTTCGTTGCCGCGTCCCATGAAATATCCAGCTCAAGTTCATAGGCCCGCCCGTTCCACGGCAGTACGAGGCTGCCGTTGACTGCACGATCCGGCAGTGAAGTGGCCGACGTGGCGTAACCCGACAGCGCCTCGACCGGGCTGCTGAGCAGGGTGTACCAGCCGCCCGGCTGGTGTTCGAGCCGCAGTTCCCGCACGATCGAGTTCTGCCCGTTGTAGCCGTCCGACGCATCGGTGGGGACGTCACGCGCCGCATATTTCCAGTTGTTCATCCAGGCGATGGCGAGGCGCCGCGTCTCTGGCGCCGCGACGGACGGCCAGGTCACCGCCGCGTACCAGTCCCAGCCCCAGTCGAGCCATTGGGGCGTCAGGCTGTCCGCAATGAAGGCCGCGCCGTTCCAAGTACCCATCCAGTACGCGTAGGTCATGGGCAGGCCGATGCTGTAGGCGTCCATGCTTGAGCCCAGTACCCAGTGCCGGGTCCCGTCGCTGGCGGTCATCTCGAACAAATCGGGGCATTCGACGCCTCCGAGCGCCGGATTCGGGTAGTCGAAGTTGGATTTCCAATGCCAGTCCCGCAGGTTCGGTGAGGTGTAGAAGCTTGCGTAGCGCGCCCGCCCGATGACACAAACCCATTCGTTCCGGAGCGCGTCCCAGTGGATCTTGGGGTCGCGGAACCACTCCGCGTTGTCGATCTCCGCCGGCGTAGTCGCCGTCCGACCGTCGGTATTGATGATCACCGGGTCGGGAAGGGCCGTGAAGGTAAAGCCGCCGTCCGTGGACCAGTAGAGATATTGCTCCTGGTATTTGCGGATGCCATCCGTGGGCTGCGTGGCGAGTGCGATCACGGCGCCGGCGCCGAATCCGGCAGTATTCGCGGTGTCTACGACGGCGGATCCTGACCAGACGGGGAAATCCGGCTGCAATGGCATCACCACACCGTGATGGGTGAATGACACCCCGTCGCTGGTTGTCGCATGGTCCCAGCCCCCAGGGCCGTTGTTCTGTCCGGACTGCAGGTAGTAGAGCTGGTAGGCACCGTTGGTAAATACCGGGCGCTGCGGGTCACACAGCCAGCCGGAAGGCGGGGTCATATGAAATTGCGCCCGCAGTGACGTCTGCGCCTGCGCCTGCGCAATAGAGGGTGAGGCTCCGGCAGCGAACAAGGTAAGGGCACCAACACCGGCCCCTTGCAGGACTGTGCGTCGCGAAATGTTGTGCAGCATAAAGTGGTTTCCTCTCAGGGCCCGGCGGGCGCCATAGCCAGCCGGGCATGGGTAGTAGAGAGCGCAGGGGCAGGGCTGAAAATGCGGCCCCGGGGCAGTAAAAAACGCGCTCTTCGGGCTCAGGAAAATCAGCCGGGCGGATCGGGATGGTTAGGTCCGCTCAAAGTCGAGGGCGGGTGCATTCACCGGCTATGCAGGACCATAGCGGCCATCTCGGCGTCGGGTCAAGCGCTTAACCAAAATACTCCTGACGCGATAACCGAGAGCCAGAGATCCAGGGGACGGTCAATCAGCGCAATAAAAATAAAGTTTGGTAAAACGCTTGATCCATCCGGGATATACCACTAGCTTACAGATGGTCAAGCGCTTTAGCAGAATGGATAGCAGCCCAATATGAAACGCCCAGTTTTCTTTCAGCCCAGCGATGGATGGGTTGGTGACCTCATACCTTTTGAGAAGGACGGGGAGTTTTGGCTCTTCTATCTTCATGAGGACCGGTCCGATCCCAAACCGGGTACCTCCTGGAACCTAGTCACCACCAAGGACCTCACGGAATTCCAGGACCACGGAGTTTCTTTGCAGCACGGCTCAGCCACCGAGCTGGATTTCAACGCCTACACGGGCAGCATTGTCCTGGACGGGGCGGGCGTCCACCACCTGTTCTACACCGGCCACAATCCGGAGAACCTGGGCTCCGACGGCGTGCCGCTGCAGCTGGTGATGCACGCTACGAGCGCCGATGGCATGGCGACGTGGACAAAGCATCCTGAACTCACGTTCGGCGCCCCGGACGGCTATGAGTCCGGGGACTGGCGGGACCCCTTTGTATTCCGGGACGAAAGCAAAAACCAGTGGCGGATGCTGCTGGCCGCACGGCACTCCGCAGGGCCGGAGCGCCGCCGCGGAGTCATCGCCCAGTGCGTCTCTGATGACCTGATGGCCTGGCAGTATGCCGAGCCGTTCTGGGATCCGCGCCGCTACATCACGCACGAATGCCCTGACGTCTTTGCCTGGGGTGACTGGTGGTACATGGTGTATTCCGAGTTTTCCGAATCCTTCACCACGCGCTACCGGATGGCCAAGAGCCCTGACGGTCCCTGGACAGTGCCGGACCGGGACAGCATCGACGGCCGGGCGTTCTACGCATCCAAGAGTGCAGCACGGGATGGCCGCCGGTTCTTCTTTGGCTGGATCGCCAGCAAAGAAGGGAACTCAGACCAGGGACCCTGGCAATGGGCAGGCACCATGGCCGTATTGGAAGCCCGCCAAAACGCGGACGGCACCCTGGGGTTCTGCTTCGCCGACGAGTTGGTGGACAGCTTCTGGGAAGACATCCCGGTATCCCTGGCCAGCGGGCTGCCCGAACGTCTGGAGGTACCGGACGGGTACCAGGCCATCGTTTCCGCAGAGGACCTGCCCGGCCAGTTCTACGCGAAGGCAGTGCTGGACATCGGTGCCAACACCACCGAGTGCGGACTGCTGCTTCGTTCAAGCGACGACGGCGACCAGTCCTACGTCCTGCGCCTTGAGCCGAAGCGCGGACGACTCGTCTTTGACCGGTGGCCCCGCACCATCACGGGGAACGCGCAGTGGCACGTCTCGGGAGACATCCCGCACAGCATCGAGCTGGAACGCCCCTGCGATCTCTCCCCCGGTGAGCACACCCTGGAGGTAATCGTCGACGGCGACCTGTGCGTCGCCGTCGTCGATCGCCAGGTGGCGCTCAGCACCCGGATCTACGACCACTCGACGGGCCGGATCGGCGTCTTCGCCGGCGAAGGATCCGTCACCGTTACCGAACTTGAGATACGTCAACGCACCGACATCTAACAACCACCCACTCTGTTCCAATCAAGGGAGATTGCCACAATGAAAAAACAATTCCGTGCTGCCGCCGTCATCGCAGCAGCTGCCCTGGCATTGACAGCCTGCGGCGGAGGAGGAGACGCCGCAGATCCTGCCAATGTCAGCCCTACGGGCGAGATCAAGCCCCGCGAAATATCGTGGCTGCTGTCCCGGCCGGCTGACGGCGCCGTCATCAACATCATGAAGAAGCTCGCCGATGACTACGCCCAGGAGCACCCCGGTTTTGAACTGAACCTGATCACAACGCCGGACAGGCCCTCCTATATCCAGAAACTGGAGACCCTGGCTGCGGCCAACAAACTCCCGGAATTGTTCGACACGGACGCCACCCCGTTTGCCCGGCAGCTGGCGCAACAAGGCAAAATGGTCGACGCCGAAAAACTGCTGAAGTCCCTTGAAATTTACGACGACTACCGGCCCGGCGCGTTGGATTACCAGCGGTTCGACGACGGCTCGCTCTTTATGATCCCGTTCCAGTTCGAACTGGAATTCATCTGGTACAACAAGGCACTGCTGGAAGAGGCCGGAGTGTCCGTGCCCACGTCCCTTGATGACATCCCTGCGATGTGCACCGCTTTGCGTAATGCCGGAATCACACCGATTGCCATTGACGGCCAGGACCAATGGCCCCTGGAACGTTATGTGGCGTACCAGGCGTTCAGAGAAGCAGGTCCCGAGTTCGTCCAGAAACTGAAGAAGGGTGAGGCATCCTTCGCCGACCCGGCCGGGCAGAAGACCGTTGAGTGGATGGCTGAGCTGGGCAAGGCCAAGTGCTTCCAGGACGGGTTCTCCGCCCAGGGGTACTCGGACGCGCAGAACCAGTTCACCTCCGGTCAGGCAGCGATGTACAACATCGGCACGTGGGAACTTCCCAGCCTCGCGACAGACAAGCTCAACCCAGAGGTCCGGGATGACATTGACTTCTTCACCCTGCCGACGACTGAAGGATCGGTGACGGCGGCCAACGAGTTTGTTTCCCCCTCCGGCATTGGAATGGCGGTGAACTCCAAGACCTACGATCCGCTGGTGAGCGACTTCCTGAAGTTCGCCCTGGAAAAGTACCCGAGCGAATATGCGGCCACCGGCGCCCTGTCCCCGACGACCAATGTGCAGACATCGATTCCCGCCAATGCGACTCCTCTGTACAACAGGGCCTTGGAGACTGCCAACGGCCTTGGGGACCAGCAGGCCATGCCGTGGGATACCCAGCTTGATCCCACCACCAACGGCAGGCTTCAGCAGGAACTCGTCCTCCTGGTCCAGGGCAACATCACGCCCGAACAGTTCACCACGACGATGGACGCCACCATCAAGCAGAACGCCCCCAAGTTCTTCAAGTAAACAGCGGCGGCGGGGACCGGAAGGCACCCGCCGCTTGAAAGGCCCGCCATGCTTCCCAACAGGTCAAAAACCTCGGTCCTGGTTTTCCTGCTCCCTCCGCTCCTCCTCTACTGTGCGGCCGTGCTCTTTCCGATTCTTCAATCGTTGTTCCTCAGTTTCTTCTCCTGGAACGGCATCAGCGAGATGGAATTCGTGGGGTTTGCCAACTACGTTCGGATGCTCACCGCAGATGACATCTTCTGGCGCTCGTTCTTCAACGCCCTCCTCTATCTGGCCATCTGCCTGGTCCTGCAGCTCGGCGGCGCACTGGTAGTGGCCAGCCTGCTCACGTCCCTGCGCCGGGGGCGGGAACTCATCAAAACCCTCTACCTGCTGCCTGCCGTGATCTCCACCGTGGCCATCGCATTCCTCTTCGTACCCATCTACTCGATCGAACCGGTAGGCCTGCTCAACCAGTTGCTGCACTGGATCGGGCTCGGCAACCTCGAACGGGCCTGGCTCTCCGATGTGAACACCGTGCTGGCAGCGGTGTCCGCCCCCGAGGGATGGCGGTTCACAGGCCTCTACATGCTCATCATCTACGCGGCACTGATCGCCGTTCCCAAGGAGTTGGAAGAAGCCGCAGTCCTCGACGGCGCTTCCAAGTGGACGCTGTTCACCAAAATCCGGTTCCCCTACATTCGGCCGGTGTGGATCACCACCACCATCATGGCTACCACCTACGGCCTGCGCGGATTCGACATTCCCTACCTCATGACCAACGGCGGCCCCGGACAGTCCTCCGAGCTGCTGACCACCTACATGTACAAAACAGCCTTCACCAGTACGGATTTCGGGTATGCCAGCACCATCTCCGTGTTCATCGTGATCGAGTGCCTCGTCGCCGTCGGCCTCATCCTGTTCCTGCTCAAACGGAAGGCAGACGCATGATCCTCCAGTCAGCCCCGGCCGCACCTCCAACCACCGCACCCCCGGCTCCCACCTTCAAGAGGCGCCGGCGCAAACCGACGCTCCACAGAACCCTGTCCCGGGTCCTGATCATGCTCATTGTGATCGTCCAGGTCTACCCGTTGGCCTGGCTGTTCCTGACCAGCCTGCGCACCGAGCAGGACTTCGCTACAGGTGACCCGTTCGCGCTGCCCAGCTCGCTGACGTGGGAGAACTACGCAAGGGCTTTCGAAACGGGAGACCTTTGGCGGAACATCCTGAACAGCTTCATTGTCACGATGGGCGCCAACATCCTCATTGTCCTGTTGGGCATGATGGCCGCCTACGCCATCCAGGTACTCGGCTTCCGCTGGAGCAGGTTCGTTCGAGGATTATTCCTGATCGGAATCATCGTTCCCGTCCAGATCGCCTTGGTGCCGCTGTTCATCGACTATGCCAGCATCAACCTGCTGGACACTTACCTGTCCATGATCATTCCCCTGGCCGGCTTTGCCCTGCCCATGTCCATCTACCTTTTCTCCTCATTTTTTGAGTACATCCCGCGGGAAACGTATGAGGCGGCTTCGCTGGATGGCGCCGGCCCGTACAGGATCTTCGGACTCATCACCTTGCCGTTGTCGGTGAATACCGTGGTCACCGTGGTCCTGGTCAACAGCATCTTCATCTGGAATGACTTCATCTTCGCCAACACCTTTGTTCTCTCCGAGGAGCTGAAGACCATTCCCCTGGGCCTCCAGAACTACATCGGAGCGATGGGCAAGGTGGACTGGACGGCCACCTTTGCCGCCGTCTGCGTCACCATCACCCCGCTGCTGCTGGTGTTCCTGGTTTTGAACAAAGCAATGATCCAGGGCCTGGAGAGCGGGGCGACCAAGGGATGACGGCCGTGTCCGATGGATATACTCCTGAAGGAGGACGGATGATTTCGCAGGAGAAAAATTCAGGCAGCGCAGCTACCCCTGGCGCGTCTGACGCATCGGCAGGAAGCAGCCGCGCCCGGCCCGTCACCCTCCGCGAGGTTGCTGAGGCAGCCGGCGTTTCCACCGCCACCGTTTCCCTGGTGATCAACAAGAAGAAGAACGCCCGGATTGGCGATGAGACGCGCCAGCGCGTCCACGACGCCATCCGGCAGCTGGGCTACCGCCCCAACGCAATGGCTAAAACGCTGGTCAGCGGCACGTCACGTTTCATCGGCCTGGTTGCCGACGGCGTCGCCACCACACCCTTCGCCGGCCAGATCATCCATGGCGCGCAGGACGAGGCTTGGAAACACGGCTACGCGCTGCTGATCACGAACACCGAAGGTAACCGCGATCTGGAGAAGGACGCCATCACCATGATGCTGGAATACAAGGTGCGCGGCATTTTGTATTCCACCTGGTTTCACCGCCCGACCGACATCCCGGACACCTTGCGCGAAGCGGACTTCGTCCTGGTCAACTGCTTCTCACCGAAGCCCGGCGCAGCGCGTGCGGTGGTGCCGGACGAAGCCCAGGGCGGCAGGTCTGCCACTGAAATCCTGCTTCGCGGCGGCCATCGGCGCGTGGCTTTTATCAATGCCACCATCCCCGCCCCGGCCAAGGACGGGCGGCTCCAGGGCTACAAAGATGCCCTGGAAGCTGCCGGAATTTCCTTTGACCCCGGCCTGGTCCTTGAGGCCTACCCGGATCAGGAAGGTGGCTACCGGGCAACCGAAGAACTGCTGAAGCGCAACGTCACGGCGGTCTATTGCTATAACGACAGGATGGCCATGGGCCTTTACGATGGCCTGCGGGAAAACGGCCTCTCCATCCCTGACGATATGGCCGTTGTTGGCTTCGACAACCAGGAAGTTATTGCCGCCCACCTGCGCCCGCCGCTTTCCACGGTTTCGCTGCCCCACTACGAACTTGGCGCTGCAGGGGTCCGTCTCCTCCTGGGCCTGGATGAAGCCCCGGGTGACTCCCCGGTAAAAATCGCCTGCCCTGCAGTGGAGCGTGCTTCGGTAGGTGTGCACTCAACCGCTTAGCGTTTTGGCCCCGATCGTCCGGCGCCCAGCCGGCAAGCCTTGGCAAGATTCCATCTGTGAAAAAGAATTTTAAGTTCCGTGTCGATCCACGGCCGGCCCGTTCGACGCCATAGTAGAAGGACGCAACCGCCGTCCTCGGAAACCAAGGAGAAGTACCGTGAAATTCATGCTGATCATGCGCTCAACCGAAGAGGCCAAGAAGGCTTACGAGTCTGCCGACTTCACGGAAATCATCAACGCCATGGGCGCCTACAACGAACAGCTCATCAAGGCCGGCGTGCTGCTTGCCGGCGAGGGTCTGGCCGACGACATGAGCGAAGCCTTTGTGGTCGATTTCTCAGCCGAGAATCCGATCGTTACCGACGGCCCATACGGGGAAACACACGAACTGTTCAATGGTTTCTGGATCATCCAGACCGCCAGCAAGGAAGAGGCTGTCCAGTGGGCCAGCCGCTGCCCGCTTGGACCGGGCAGCAAGCTCGAGGTCCGCCGGGTGACCGACATGAGCGACTTCGAGGACTTCTCGGACAACGAGTACCTGCAGAAGGAAGCCGGCTGGCGTGAGGAACTCAACCAGCCCTGACCCGAAGGCCAAAGCTGTGACCTCTCCCGCGCTCCAGCGCACCCTCGATGCGGTGTGGCGGATCGAAAGTGCCCGGATCGTCGCAACACTCGCCAAGATGACCGGCGACGTCGGCGTGGCTGAGGACCTGGCCCAGGAAGCTTTGATCGATGCGCTGACGCAATGGCCCGAGTCGGGCGTCCCGGACAATCCGGGCGCCTGGCTCACGGCCGTTGCCAAGCGCAAGGCGATAGATTCCTGGCGCCGGCGGGAGCGGCTGGACGACCGCTACCGCGCTATTGCCCACACCCTCAAAGAGTCCACGGAGGACGAGTGGCAGCCGATCCCCGACGACGTGCTCAGGCTCATTTTCATCGCCTGCCACCCTGTGCTCTCCCGGGAGGGACAGGTCGCCTTGACCCTGCGGACCGTGGGCGGCCTGACCACCGAGGAGATCGCCCGGATGCTCCTCATTCCTGTCGCTACCGTCCAGCAGCGTATTGTCCGGGCGAAGAAAACCCTGGCCGCCGCCAAGGTCCCCTTTGACACTCCCGAACCCGGTGAATGGGGTGCGCGGCTGAACGCTGTCCTGGGCGTGCTGTACCTCATCTTCACCGAGGGCTATGCCGCCACAACGGGAGATCGTTGGATCCGGACGGAGGTGGCCAACGAGGCCCTGCGCCTTGGCCGCGTGCTTGCCGGACTGCTACCCCGCGAGCCGGAAGTCCATGGCTTGCTTGCCCTGATGGAATTCCAGGCCTCCCGGTTCGCCGCGCGGATCAACAACGATGGCAGTCCGATTCTGCTCCCGGACCAGAACAGGGCCCGCTGGGACCGGACACAAATCGGCCGTGGCGTGGCAGCACTGAAGGGTGCGGACGCCCTGGGACGGGGCCGGGGGAACTACTGCCTGCAGGCAGCCATTGCGCAATGTCACGCAACGGCGCCCAGTTTCGAAGAAACGGACTGGCACAAGATCGTGGTCCTGTATGAGGCGCTGGCCCGCCTGGCCCCGGGTCCCGTCGTCGAGCTCAATTATGCTGTGGCGGTTTCAATGGCCACCGGACCCGCCGCTGCCTTGAAAATCGTTGACCGCCTCGTTTCCGATGGCAGCCTCCAGCGTTCACACCTGCTGCCCAGCATCAGGGGCGAGCTGCTCAGCAAGCTGGGAAGGATCGACGAAGCCAGGTCCGAGCTGCTTCAGGCAGCAGCACTCACCGCCAACGATCAGCAAAAGGCCGTCCTGCTCGCCAAGGCGGCCAGCCTCTAAACCATGCGCGGCGCCAGCCGGCAGGAGACGCCGGCCGCTGCCGGGTAGCATCAAACCCATGACGACGGCGTGGGGTCCGGACATTCTGGGACCGGACTTTGAGCAGCGCACCCTGGAGTTGGACGACGGCGCCGTGGCAACGTTGGTGCGCTACACCGGCACGGAGCCGCGCCGGGAAGATGCGACCACCGATCCTGCCCGGGGCGCCGATGTCCTTTACGTGCACGGCTGGTCCGACTATTTCTTCCAGGAGCACCTTGCCCGGTTCTGGCACTTCAGCGGAGCCACGTTCTATGCCCTGGACCTCCGGAATTACGGGCGCAGCCTCAGGCCTGGCCTGGTGCCCGGCCTGATCTCAGACCTGGAAACGTACGGCGGGGAGATCGACGCCGCCCTGGCCGCCATGGGCAGGACCGAAAACAGCAGCAGGCCGCTGATCCTCCTGGGCCACTCCACCGGCGGGCTCACGCTTAGCCTGTGGGCCAACAGAAACCCGGGACGAGCCACTGCATTGATCCTCAACAGCCCCTGGCTGGAGTTCCAGGCCACCGAGCTGGGCCGCCGGGCGCTGGCGCCGCTGATAGGAATCGGTGCCCGGCTCCATCCGCTCGTCCCGCTGCCCGCCGTCGACCCCGGCAATTACACGCGCGCGGTTTCCTCAACCATGGACGGCGAATGGGACTATAACCAGGAATGGCGCCCGGTGCGGGGCTTCCCTCTGACTCCGTCATTCCTGGACGCGGTGTTCCGCGGCCAGGCGGTGGTGGCGGCCAAGCTGTCCATCGATGTTCCGGTCCTGGTAATGCTCTCGGACAAGAGCTACCTGCAGCCGCGCTGGGCCATTGACGCGCAGCACGCGGACGTGGCCCTCAACGTGGAGGCGGTGGCCCACCGGTCGCTGTCGCTGGGCAACAACGTCACGGTGCTCCGGATTCCGGATGCGTTCCACGACATTTTCCTGTCCCCGGCACCGATCCGGGATGAAGCATTCGCGGGCATGACCCGGTGGCTCCCGTCCGCGTTTCCCCCGCTACAGCGTGGCGGGGTCCGTGTTGGCACCGCACAGGATCACGACGACGCGTTCCCCGGCTGAGGGAACATAAGCACCTGAGGTCAGGGAAGCGTATGCCGCGGCGGCACCATGCTCCACCGCCAGGCGGTACTCGTCCCAGAGCCGCGAACGCGCGGCGACAATATCGGCGTCGGACACCAGGACGCTTTCGACGCCGGTGCGGACCGCCACCGCGAAGCCGATCTCACCTATTCGGCGGGCACCCAACGAATCTGCCGCGACGCCGGAAACGCTGACGTCCACGGGCTTTCCCGCGGCGAGGGCAGCATAAAGTGTTGGCGCGTTTTCCGGTTCCACGGCCACCACCTTGGCTCGGCCCTCAACAGCGGCCGCGATCCCGCCCATCAGGCCTCCGCCGCCGCATGCCACGAGAATTGTGTCAATGCCATCCAGCTGGTCAAGCAGCTCCGAACCGACAGTTCCGGCCCCTGCCACGATTTCCGGCTGGTCATAGGCATGGCAGTAAACGGCGCCGGTCGCTGCCGCGTGTGCCACGGCCGCTTCGTAGGCCACAGCGTATTCCGCGCCGCCCTGGACCACGGTGGCGCCAATGGCTTCGAGCTTCCTGATTTTGACGGCCGGGGCGGAGTCCGGGACAAAGACTGTGGCCGCAACACCCAGCCTTGCTGCGGCGCAGGCGTTGGCCAGCCCGGCGTTCCCGCCTGAGGCCACCACCACTCCGGCCTCTGCCGTGAGTTCGCCGCGTTCCTTGCTGGCGAGGATCCTGTTCAGGGCGCCGCGGGCCTTGAACGTTCCGGTGTGCTGCATGAACTCGCACTTGAACCAGACGGACCATCCGCCGTTGCCTTCGGCTGCCTCCAGCAAGGGCGTCCTGCGGATCAGCCCGGAAGTCCTGGCGGCGGACTGGTCTACATCGGCGCGGGTGATCATGGGTCTGCTCCTGGTGAGGTTGCGGGGTCACCTTGAAGCCTAGCCGTGCCGCATTCAGCCCGAGGCGTCCGTGGCCACTCGGTCCAGGTCCGGGTCCAGAGGAGGAATTATTCAAAAATGAGAGTTGACCCTCATAATTCATTCCGTCACAAAAGGAGGAACGGTGGTCGAATTCATTATTAACAGTCAATGAAATAATTAAGTGACAAAATTAGTTAACTTTTTGCTGACGAGTCAATAAAGCCGATATATGGTTGGCCGAGAGGTCCTTGGAAACCTCTGCCGAGCACGGTCGTTTCTAGCGGTTTTCCATCAGCTCGGTACACACGGCAATGAAAGGGGGGTATGACGAATGCGCGATAAGTCTCAAGCAGCAAATGACATACCTGTAATTCACCATGACAGAGGGGTGCGCAAATGGTCAACACTGCGCAAATCGCTGGCACTTGGCGTTACAACATCACTGATGGTTTCCGCCTACGGGCTGCCCGCAATGGCAGACGTACATACCGCGCCTGCTGAGCAGGCCGAATCGGCCGCCAGCATCATCGACACCAGCATCCTCGGACAGGAGCTCGCTGGAGGTGGCCAAACCAGGGCACTGTTCCCGAGCGGACCGCAAACTGATCAGGGTGGGCTCGACCTCTCATTGCTGGGAAGCGAAGTCATCGATCTTGGCGGGATTGCCCTTCCGGTCACCGAATTCATCGACTTCGGCCAGCTGGGTGTCCTGAACTCCCAGTCGGAGGCCACGGACGCACTGAACGCGCGGGCCATCTCCGGCGTTGCCGGCGCCGACGGTGCTGTAACCCTTGACGGAGCCGATGGCGACTTCGGAGCCGCGCGCATCAACCTGCTTTCGCTTTTTGAAAGGCTTGGCCTCAGCGGAGCTACGGATCTGCTGATTGACGAAGCAACCCTCCTGGCCGGCGCCGGTGGGGCCCAGGTCATCGCCGAGAATGGCGAGTTCCTTGATCCCGATGGCTTCGGCGGTCAGGGCCAGTACCGCGTGGCCGAGGCGAGCCTGCTTCTCCATTCCCCGACCATTGAACAGATCGCTTCCGATCTGTACGACCAGCTCGGCCAGGTCGACCAGACCATGGAAGACACCGCCAACGGCATGCTGGACCTGACGGCGCTTGCCAGCGCCCTGCCTGGCGTAACGCTTGACGCTTCCATTGAGTCGAACATGCGTGACGAGATCTTCGCGGCGATCCTCGCCCAGCCGATCACCACCAACAACCAGGTGCTGACAGTTGATTTCAGCACCGGAAACATCACCATCGAGCTGGACCAGATCTACTCGGGCGAACGACCGGAGGGTCCGGACGCTCCGGATGGCATTAACAACCAGGCCCCGAACACCGAGGTTATCGACGACACGATCTACCCGATCATCGCCGAGACGGTGCACGACCTGATGGAAGAGGTCACCAACATCGCTGTTGGGGCCATCGAGGGCGCGCTGGGAAGCGTCACCCTTAACGTCACGGCGGGCATGACCACTCCTCTTGGCGGTGCCACGGCTACCACCTCGGTGAACCTCATGGGCGACCTCGGTGAAATCCAGTGCACCCCGTCGGGTCTGGGTGGCGCTGCAGTCTGCACCACCTTGACGGGACTTCTGACGGCCGCACAGCCCATCCTGACGACGGTTGTCCAGCCCATCCGCGACTTCATCCTCTCCGATGGCGGCCAGCAGATTTTTGACACCTTGGTTGGCGGCATCAAAACCGGCGCCATCACGCTGCCGATCCGCATGCTGCTCAGCCCCTTCTTCGAGGTGCTGAACCAGGCGATCTCGCTGCAGCTGAACCGTCAGGTCGTCACCACCTGCCTGGCTCCGGACGGCAGCACTAAGACGTCCAGCCTTGAGGTCTCTGCTTTGAGCCTTGGCCTGGCACAGGCCGTCGATGGAGCACGCTTGAACCTTGGTACGGCAGGCGCCCGCATCGGTGCTTGTGCCGCTGCTATCGCTCCGGCCATCACGGTTGATCCGACGCAGATTCCTGCGGGCGAATCCACCAACGTTGACGGCACCGGGTTCACTCCCAGTGGCAATGTTGAAGTCCAGCTGATCGATCCCGCCGGAACTCCGGTTGGAACGCCGGTCATCGTGCCCGCCGATGCTACGGGTATCTTCACCACGGATCTCCCGGTGGCCGCTGATGTTCCCCCGGGAACGTACACCGTTCGCGCTACGGATGTCACCACGGGCACCCCTGTAACCGCTCCGCTGGAAATCCTTCAGCCGAACGTCCAGGAGCTTAACATCGGCCTGGATCCACCGACGGTTCCGGCTGGCGATTCAACTGATGCAACCGGCACCGGATACACCCCGAATGGCGCTGTCACCGTTCAGCTCCTTGACCCCGCCGGTGCTCCGGTAGGCGATCCGATCCTGACGACGGCCAACGAGACCGGCGGATTCACCGTCCCCGTACCCGTACCCGCAGATGCCGCACCCGGCAACTACACCGTCCGCGGCACCGACGACACCACGACCAACTCTGCGGAAGCACCGTTGACGGTCGTCGAAGCCGGCTCACCGATCCTGACCGTTGACCCGGCATCCGTACCCGCCGGCGACACCACTCAGGCCACCGGTACCGACTACACTCCCAACGGCCCCGTAACCGTCCAGCTCCTTGACCCCGCCGGTGCTCCGGTAGGCGATCCGATCCCGACGACGGCCAACGAGACCGGCGGATTCACCGTCCCCGTACCCGTACCCGCAGATGCCGCACCCGGCAACTACACCGTCCGCGGTACCGACGACACCACCAGCGAAGCCCCCACGGCTCCGCTGACCGTCACCGAAGGCGCTACCGGCTCCAACGGCTCGATCGGTGACCGTGTCTGGTCCGACCTGAACTCCGACGGCATCCAGGACACAGGGGAAGCCGGCCTCGCCGGAATCACCGTGAACCTCCTGGACGCAACCGGAAACCCGGTCAACGGAACCGACGGCCAGCCCCTGACCGACACCACCGACGAAAACGGCGCATACCTGTTCGAAGCCCTGGAACTCACCGACTACATCGTCGAGTTCACCGGACTTCCCACCGGCGCGACCTTCTCACCGGCAGGTGCAGGAACCGACCGTGCAACCGACTCCGACGCCGCACCCGAGAACGGCCGCACCACGGTCCTGACTCTCACGGCAGAAACACCGGCAACCACGGACATCGACGCAGGTGTCATCGGCGCCCCGGCACCGACCGAACCGACCGTAACAGTGGACCCCTCCACCGTCCCGGCCGGCGAAACCACCCAGGCCACCGGCCAGGGCTTCGCACCCAACTCACCCATCACCGTCCAACTCGTCGACGCCGCCGGCAACCCCGTAGGCGACCCCATTGCACTGACCACCGACGGCGAAGGCAACTTCACCACCCCCGTCACCGTCCCCACCGGCACCACCCCCGGCGAACACGGAGTCAAAGCAACCGACGCAGAAGGCGGAGAAGACACCGCACCGCTGACCGTCACCGAAGGCGCTACCGGCTCCAACGGCTCGATCGGTGACCGTGTCTGGTCCGACCTGAACTCCGACGGCATCCAGGACACAGGGGAAGCCGGCCTCGCCGGAATCACCGTGAACCTCCTGGACGCAACCGGAAACCCGGTCAACGGAACCGACGGCCAGCCCCTGACCGACACCACCGACGAAAACGGCGCATACCTGTTCGAAGCCCTGGAACTCACCGACTACATCGTCGAGTTCACCGGACTTCCCACCGGCGCGACCTTCTCACCGGCAGGTGCAGGAACCGACCGTGCAACCGACTCCGACGCCGCACCCGAGAACGGCCGCACCACGGTCCTGACTCTCACGGCAGAAACACCGGCAACCACGGACATCGACGCAGGTGTCATCGGCGCCCCGGCACCGACCGAACCGACCGTAACAGTGGACCCCTCCACCGTCCCGGCCGGCGAAACCACCCAGGCCACCGGCCAGGGCTTCGCACCCAACTCACCCATCACCGTCCAACTCGTCGACGCCGCCGGCAACCCCGTAGGCGACCCCATTGCACTGACCACCGACGGCGAAGGCAACTTCACCACCCCCGTCACCGTCCCCACCGGCACCACCCCCGGCGAACACGGAGTCAAAGCAACCGACGCAGAAGGCGGAGAAGACACCGCACCACTGACCGTCACCGAAGCGGTATCGGCTCCGGCGGTAACGGTTGACCCGACAGCAGTGGCTCCGGGCGAGGACACCCAGGTAACTGGCGAAGGTTTCGCACCGAACTCACCGGCTACGGTTCAGCTCGTTGACGCAGACGGCAACCCCGTCGGCGAACCGGTTGAGGTCATCACCGACGGCGAAGGCAACTTCACCACCCCACTCACGGTTCCGGAAGGAACCGAACCGGGCGACTACGCAGTAGTCGTCACGGACGACCAGGGCGGCGAAGCAACCACACCGCTGACCGTCACCGATGGCGCTGCTGTTCCGGCCATCAGTGCTGATCCGGCATCCGTGCCGGCAGGCGATGACACCGAGATCACCGGCACGGGCTTCGCCCCGGGCTCAACGGTGACACTCCAGCTCCTTAATGGCGCTGGCAACCCGGTTGGTACCCCGGTAGAAGGCGTTCCCACCAACGGCGAAGGCGGCTTTGTTGCCCCGCTGACGGTTCCGGAAGGCACCACACCGGGTGACTACTCCGTCAAGGGCACCGACGCAGAAGGCGGCGAAGCAACCACTCCGCTGACCGTCACTGCACCGGCCGCCGGCCCATCCGTAACGGTTGACCCGACAGCAGTGGCTCCGGGCGAGGACACCCAGGTAACTGGCGAAGGTTTCGCACCGAACTCACCGGCTACGGTTCAGCTCGTTGACGCAGACGGCAACCCCGTCGGCGAACCGGTTGAGGTCATCACCGACGGCGAAGGCAACTTCACCACCCCACTCACGGTTCCGGAAGGAACCGAACCGGGCGACTACGCAGTAGTCGTCACGGACGACCAGGGCGGCGAAGCAACCACACCGCTGACCGTGATCGAAGCCGGCACGGTTGATCCGACCGTCGCCATCGACCCCGCAGTCGTGGAGCAGGGCGCCACCACCCAGGTAACTGGTGATGGCTACAGCCCGAACGCCGCCGTCGTGGTTGAACTGCTCGATGCAGATGGCAACGTCCTCGAAACCGTCAACACCACGTCCAATGCAGACGGCGAAATTGCCGTTGGACTGACGGTTCCGGCAGATGCAGCCATCGGCGCAACCTACATGGTGCGCGGCACCGACGGCCCCACCCAGCTCTCGGCAGAGACTGGACTGGAAGTCATCGCCGCCACCGCAGCAAACCCGAACGTCGTCGTCAGCCCGGACAGTGTTCTCCCGGGTGAGGAGATCGACGTAACCGGCGACGGTTACGCACCGAACTCCCCCGTCGTCGTCGAGGTTCGCGATGAAGCCGGCAACGTCATCGCCACGGTGGAAACCGTGACCGATGCCGAGGGTGGCTTCAACGTCAAGGTAGTTGTTCCGGCAAACACGCCGGCTGGCAACTACCAGGTCAACGCCAAGGACGGCCAGGGCAATGAGGACTCAGCACCGCTGACCGTCCGCACGGCTGCGGTCGGCACCTGCGCGGCCGACCCGGGCATCGCCATTACCCCGGGCGAGGTCAAGGCAGGCGGCACGGCCCAGCTGACCGGCAGCGGCCACACCGCTGGCGAAACGCTGACCATCACGGTCGTGAACTCGGCTGGACAGCCCATCGAAATCGCTGCCGCCGGCGCCGCCGGAACGGCCAGCACCTCGTTCACCGTAGTTGTGGGGAACGATTGCTCGTTCGTAATTGATATCACCATCCCGAAGGGCACTTCGGCTGGTGACTACGAAGTCATCGCCACCGATAAGGACGGCAATGAAAAGGGCAAGGCATCACTGAAGGTAACCGTTGACGCGGCTCCCGGAAACAACGGGAACAACGGAAACGGCAACCTGGCCAACACCGGAGCCGACGTGCTGGGCCTCTCAGCACTTGCTCTGCTGTTGATCCTTGCGGGTGCCGGCGCATTGATCACGATGCGTGTGCGTTCCAACCGGAGCTAACGCCCTGGTGAGTTAGGCAAGTCGGAGGTGGTCCTGTAAAGGGCCGCCTCCGACTTGGTTTTAAGCCCCATCCCAATGTTGAGGAATGATCGAACATCAAAAGCACGAACATGATTGTTGGCCGGAACCGCTTTTCTCGTAGGCTCGGGACCATGCCGCGCTCTCCCCGCAAGATGACCATCACGAAGCTCTGCCTGCTTGCTCTGCTGCTCTCTGGCTGCACCGCCCAGGCCGGCACCGGTGGGCAACCCTCTGCCGGCCCGGCGCCACAGCAGGAATGCCAAGAGAGCCAGCAGCCGATTTCCAGGACCCTGAGCACCGGTGCGAACTGGTCCATGTGCTGGTCCGTTGACCCGATGCTGGGACTGGTCCTCTCGGACATCCACTTCTCCCCCACGCCGGCAGAGTCCATTCCCATCATTTCGAGGATGTCGCTGGCACAGCTGGAAGTTCCGTATGACAGCGGTTCCCGCATCACGTCAGACATCACCAGCGCGGGTTTCGGCGGTCCCAACATGCAGTCGATTTCCGACGCCGAGTGCCCGGCTGAGCGGTTGTCGGCAACTATTCCGAACGTGGGCGACGGAACGAAGTTCGGCAAGTCGCCGGTGCGTGAGGTGCTGTGCTCCCAGGAAACACAGTCAGAGCTTTCTTTCCGGTCCGGGGACCTGGGCCAGGTGGTGGCCAAGCAGCGCCAGGACTGGCAGCTCTCCACCATCTCCAAAGTGGGCTGGTATGAATACGTCAACCAGGTGACGTTCGGAGCCGAGGGATCAATCCGTCCCACACTGGGCGCCACCGGCGACCTCTCCCCTGTTGATTACAGCGACGCAGAACACGGCTGGGCTGTTGGTCCCGGAGACCATGACCATGCCACCAATCATTCACACAACGCTGTGTGGAAGATCGACTGGGAACTGGGCGGAGAAACAGGACAACGCGTTGAACAGTTCGATGCCACGGACACCGGCGAACAGGGCGAGTTCTCTCCCATCGTCAACGGATCGCTGACTGCCATCAGCCACCCTGCCACGGCACAGTGGGCGGACCGGCGGTGGTGGCGGGTCCTGGCTCCCGGCACGTTGAATGCGGACCAGCACCCCATCTCCTACCAGATCGACATGGGCAAAAGCGATGGCTTCACCTTCGTCGACGACGCGGAGCACCACGGCGACAACGTGGGCTACGACGTTGCCTTCACCAATGCGGATGAATGCCACGTTTTTGCCACCTTGAACCGAGGCCGCTGCGGACGCGGCGTCCTTGACTACGTAGAACAGGGAAAGAACGTGCCATTGGACGACGTGGTGTCCTGGGTGGCAGTGGGCTACCACCACGTTCCCAGGGACGAGGACCAGTCACCCATGGAGATGCATTGGCAGGGCTTCAACCTCATGCCGCGGGACCTGACCTCCACCCGCATCGACGCTCCGCAGGACCGGCCCACCTTCAACGGCAAACCCGCGGAATGGGATGGCCAGATGCCGGCGGAGTGAGGCGCCGGCTGCCAGGAATCGGGCCCGTGGCATGGCATCAGCCGCCCTCACAATCATGGGTAGCATGAACAACAGTTGGAAATCTCTGGAAGGGGGAGGATGCGCGCCACCGTTAAAGACGTCGCACGGCGTGCAGGCGTCTCGCCCAAGACGGTCTCGAACGTGATGAACGGGGTGATTCCCGTCAACGAATCCACCCGGCTCAAGGTTGAACAGGCCATCCATGATCTCGACTACGTCCCCAACCTTTCAGCTCGCGGGCTGCGTAACGGAAAATCCGGCGTCATCGCCTTGGCTTTGCCGGACCTGGCAACCCCCTATTCGGCCGAAATTGCCCACAACGTTGTGGAAGCCGCCCACGAACAGGGCTGGAGCGTTCAGATTGAGCAAACGGGTTCCGATCCCAGGCGTGAGCAGGACCTTCTGTCCAAGGCCCGGGCCAATCTCATCGATGGCCTCATTCTCAACCCTGTAGTCCTGGACCAGAGTTCCGTTAAGGTCGGGATCTCCCTGCCCCCGGTGGTGATGCTGGGAGAAGTTCCGCAAACGCTGGTCGACAGGGTCTGGGTGGACAGCGTTGCCGCCGCACGGGCGATGACCTTGGCCCTGGCCCGGCCAGGACGCCGGCGCATCGCGGTTCTGGGTGCCGACGCCGGACGGGGATCCGCGGGAGCCATTCTGCGCACCCTCGGATACCAGGCCGCTCTTGACGAACTGGGAATCGACCGGGACGACTCCCTGCTGATCCGCTGTGAAGTGTGGACGCCACGGACCGGCGCAGAGGCGCTGGACTCATATTTGGATTCCAACCCGCTTCCCGAAGCGCTTTTCTGTTTCACCGACTCCATGGCCATCGGAGCACTGAGTGTGCTGTGGAAGCGGGGCATCAAGGTCCCGCAGGACATCGCGGTGGCCGGCTTTGATGACATCGCCGACGGGCAGTACGCCGTCCCTTCGCTGACCACCGTTTCCTTCGACAAGCGGCAAATCGCCAAAGAGGCCCTGCGGTTGTTGACGGAGCGTATGACGGACCGCAGCGTAGGCCAACGTGTGGTGGCCGTTGACTTCCAGATTGTGGAACGCGATAGCTCGGGCTACTAAACGAGACCCAAGAATCAAATTGTTGGCGCTAACAAAAAGTCTTGTGCCACTCATTACATCGATGTAACGTGGGACCTGCGTCACACTCCGCCGGTTCATTCCGGCGCAGCGAACCTTTGAGAACCATGTGTCGCAAGCGACTTTTTCAGCGGAACCATCCAAAGGAGTGACTGGTGAGGCAGCTCGACATCCCGACAGGGAAGCACGTAAGCAGGCGGCAACTGCTCGCAGGATCAGCGGCGCTCGGCAGCATGATCCTGGCAACAGGCCTCACCGGTTGCGGCGGAACGGCCAACGCGGCAGTGCACGACATCGCGTTCTGGCACCTCCTCTCCGGCGGAGACGGTGTCAAGATGCAGGCCCTGATCAGCGCGGCCAACAAAATGACCCCGGGCGCCGTGGTCCATCCCACCGTCCTGGCCTGGGGACCGCCGTACTACACCAAACTGGCCATGGCTTCTGCCGGCGGGCGCCCTCCGGAGTTGGCCATCATGCATGCCAGCAGGGTCCCCGGCTACGCACCGGGCGGACTCATTGATCCTTGGGACATGGGTCTGCTGGCAGAGCACGGCGTCACCGCAGCAGACTTTGCACCCAGGATCTGGGAGAAGAGCCAGCATAACGGCCAGCCCTTTTCCATCGCGCTGGATTCCCACCCCTTTGTGATGTTCTACAACACGGAGGTGGCCGCAATAGCCGGGATGCTCGGGGCCGACGGCCAACTGCAGGCTCCCGCTTCCCCTCAGGAGTTCCTGGAAACGGCCCGCGAGATGCAAAAAGTCACGCAGGCCCACGGCCTGTCCTTCGGCTACCTCGGCAGCGGGTCCCAGATGTGGCGCCTCTTTTACACCCTCTACAAGCAGCATGGCGCAGCGATGGAACTGACTCCCGGACAGCCTATGAAGGTGGACCGGGATGCGGCAATCGAGTCCCTGGAGTTTATGGCGTCGCTGTTTGATGACACGGTGGCCGCCAAGAGCGGTGACATCAGCACAGGAATTGCCGAATTTGCCCGCGGGGATTCGGGAATGCTGTTCAGCGGGGTCTGGGAACTTCCCACACTGCAAAAAGCCGGACTGCCTTTCGACGCCGCCACCATCCCAACGCTGTATGGAACGCCGGCAGCCTATGCTGATTCGCATTCCTTCGTCCTGCCCCGGCAGCTTAACGTCGACGACGGCAAGCGGCGGGCGGTCTACAAGTTCGTCAGCGACGTCCTCAAGGGTTCCTTGTCCTGGGCGCAGGCGGGGCACATTCCGGCGTACCAGCCGGTGGTGCAGTCGCAGGAATACCAGGAACTGACCCCGCAGATCCACTACGCGAACGCTGCCGACATCATCGCCTACGATCCCGAATCCTGGTTCAGCGGTTCCGGCTCCGACTGGCAGACCTTCTTCGCCGAACATGTGCAAAACGTCCTCCTAGGGCGCGACAAAGCGTCCGACGGCTGGGACGCCTTCGAGCACCGCACCAACACCCTTCTTTCCAGGCCCAACCCGGTCTGAACCAGCGCGTGACAAAGGAGTCCCTGATGAGTTCCCCCACGACAACAGCCACACCGCGGAGCAGCGCCATCGCACCGCCGGCACGGATCATTTCACGGCGGCGAAGAGACAACATCAACGGGTGGGCCTTCGCCGCCCCGTTCCTGGCCTTCTTCCTGGTCTTCCTGGTCTGGCCCCTTCTTTACGGCTTTTTCATGAGCATGACCGGCAAGTCCCTGACCGGCGCGAACGACAGCCTGATCGGTTTCGCCAACTACGCAGAAGCCCTTGCCGACTCGGACATGTGGCGTTCCCTTGGCAACACCCTGTACTTCACGGTGATCAGTACCGTCCCGTTGGTGCTCGTAGCCCTGGTCATGGCCGCACTCCTCAACGTGGGCCTGCCCGCCCAGTGGCTGTGGAGACTGTCCTACTTCGCGCCGTACCTGCTCGCCTCCACAGTGGTCTCACTCTTCTTCACCTGGATGTACAACCCCCAGCTGGGGCTGATCAACGACTCCCTGTCCAAGATCGGCCTTCCCAAGGTCGCCTGGCTTAACGACCCGAACGTGGCGATGTGGGCCATTGTCATTGCCACCCTGTGGTGGACGGTGGGCTTCAACTTCCTGCTCTACCTGGCAGCCATGCAGAACATTCCGGCGCAGCACTATGAAGCGGCTTCGCTGGATGGGGCCGGAGCCTGGCGGCAGTTCTTCTCCATCACCTTGCCGCAGCTGGCGCCCACCACCGTGATGATCGTCCTCCTGCAGGTCCTGGCCTCCTTGAAGATCTTCGATCAGGTCTACCAAATGACGGCCGGCGGCCCCAGCGGCTCCACCAGGCCCGTGGTCCAGTACATCTTCGAGACCGGCTTCACCGGCTACCGGTTGGGTTATTCAGCAGCCATTTCCTACATATTCTTCGGGCTGATCGTCATCGTCTCAGTC
Organism: Pseudarthrobacter sp.; assembly: GCA_031178005.1. GTDB lineage: Bacteria > Actinomycetota > Actinomycetes > Actinomycetales > Micrococcaceae > Arthrobacter. Next base: position 39,869 of record JAPSJV010000003.1, on the reverse strand, counting down.
CTTCAGTTCTTCATCGCCCGACGCAGGAGTGCATAACATGGCAACGCAGTCACTCACCCTCCCTGTTCCGGAAGCAACAGCGCCTCCGGCCAAAGTCCAGCAGCCCCGCCGGAAGTTCCCGGTAGGCAAGACTGCGGTGACCACGGCCGCTGCCGTTCTGGCAGTCCTCTGGCTCATCCCCTTCGCGTGGGCAACAGTCACTGCTTTCAAGAGCGAGACCGATGCCGCCTCGCCCAAGGTCAGCTGGGTCCCGCCGTCGGGCTTTACAGTTGATGCCTTCGCCAAAGTGTTCCAGGACGGCAACATCCCGCTGTGGACATGGAACTCGCTCTACACGTCGGCTGCCATCACGGTGATCACGCTGGTCATTTCGGCGCTGGTGGCCTATGCCCTGTCACGGATCGATTTCCGGGGAAAGAAAATCCTGATGACCGTGATCATCGCCTCCATCATCATCCCGCCGCCCGTTCTGATGATTCCGCTGTTCTACCAGATGGTGGGCCTGCGGATGATCGACACACCCTGGGCCATCATCCTGCCGCAGGTGATCCACCCCGCCATGGTGTTTGTGCTCAAGAAGTTCTTTGACCAGATCCCCCGTGAACTCGAGGAAGCTGCGGTGATGGATGGCGCCACCAGGATGCGGATTTTCGCGCAGATCATCCTGCCGTTGTCGCGCCCCATCCTGGCCGCCGTCGCGATCTTTGTTTTCATCAGCGCCTGGAACAACTTCCTCTGGCCTTTCATCTCCACCAATGACGGTTCCATCCTGACGCTGCCCGTTGGCCTGCAGACCATCAAGAGCGCCTACGGAATCCAGTACGCGCAGAACATGGCCTCCGCACTGCTGGCCGCTTTGCCGCTCATCCTCGTTTTCCTGTTCTTCCAGCGCCAGATCATCAAGGGCGTCGCAACGACAGGACTGGCCGGCACCTGATCCGGGCATCAACCACTACCAACAAGCATTTTCAACAACAAGGAGACCCCGTCACATGGCCCGCGCGACAATCACCCTAGACCGCGACTTCACTATCGGCGAAGTACCCCGCCGCCTCTTTGGCTCCTTCGTTGAGCACATGGGACGCTGCGTCTACACCGGCATCTACGAACCGGGGCATCCGGAAGCGGACAGCAACGGATTCCGGCAGGACGTGCTCAAACTGGTCAAGGAACTGGGTGCCACTATCATCCGGTACCCGGGCGGAAATTTTGTGTCCGGCTACAACTGGGAAGACGGTGTAGGCCCCCGGGACCAGCGCCCGCGCCGGCTGGACGGCGCATGGCACACGCTGGAAACCAACGCCTTCGGCCTGCACGAATTTGTTGACTGGTCCAAGCAGGCCGGCACCGAAATCATGGAGGCCATCAACCTGGGCACCCGAGGCGTTGATGCGGCCCGCGAGATCGTGGAATACGCCAACCACCCCGGCGGAACCTACCTGTCGGACCTGCGCGCCAAGAACGGGCACAAGGACCCCTTCGACATCAAGCTCTGGTGCCTCGGAAACGAATTGGACGGGCCCTGGCAGATCGGCCACAAGACAGCCGACGAGTACGGCCGCCTTGCCCAGGAAGCGGCGAAGGCCATGCGGTTTGTGGATCCCACGATCGAGCTAGTGGCCTGCGGCAGTTCCAACTCCGGTATGCCCACGTTCGGAGCGTGGGAACAGACGGTGTTGACGCACGCCTACGAGGAGGTGGACTACGTCTCCCTGCACGCCTACTACCAGGAGCACGACGGCGACGTCGGCAGCTTCCTCGCCAGCGCCGTGGACACCGATTACTTTATTGAATCCGTCGTCGCTACCGCCGATGCGGTCCGGGCCAAGGGCAAGCACAAGAAGCGCATCAACCTCTCCTTCGACGAATGGAACGTCTGGTACCAGCGCGGACGCGACACGGAGGACCAGCTCAGCCAGATCAGCAAGGGCGGCTGGCACGAACACCCCCGGGTCATCGAGGACAAGTACAACGTGACCGATGCCGTCGTCGTCGGTACCCTGCTCAACTCCCTGCTCCGCCACGGCGACAGGGTGAAGATCGCCAACCAGGCACAACTGGTTAATGTCATTGCACCGATCTTCAGCGAAGAGAACGGGCCTGCCTGGAAGCAAACCATCTTCCACCCGTTCGCACGCATGGCTGAACTGGCAAAGGGCCAGATCCTGCGCCTGGCCGTGGACTCTGACAAGTACCAGAACGCCCGCTTCGGAGACACCGACCTGGTGGATGTCAGCGCCACCTGGGACGAGGAAACCGGCCGGCTGGCACTGTTCTTCGCGAACCGCGGCCTGGAGGAAGCTGCCGACGTCGACGTGGCGCTGCGCGGCTTCGACGCCCGTCAGGTGCTTCGTGCTGAAGTCCTGGAGATTCCCGAAGGCGGCGACCGCTTCACGGTAAACGACCAGGGCAATCCGAGCCAGGTGGGGCTGCAGCAACTGCACGCGGTCAAGGCAAACGGTGCGGAATTGAAAGTGACACTGCCGGCACTGTCCTGGGCCGTGGTTGAGCTGGAAGTAGCCAAAAACTAACGGTTCCCCGACGGCGGGGCGCACGCCCCCGGCTGCCAACGGCCCTGGTCAGTACGTTTGACCGGGGCCGTTGCTGTCCTCACAGCCGTTTGGTCCGAAGCCCCATCAGCCGTCCTGCTCCGCCAACCGCCGCATCCCTGAGACGGGCTCCGCGGCGCATCATGGCAACCTTGCCCATGAGCCTGGATGCCCGCACCAGCCGCTGCGTCCGCCGCCGGCGCTCTTTGTCGTAGGCGGCCAGGCCTGCGTCGAGCGTTGCAGTTCCTGCCAGCGACCGGCCCAGCGCCACGCCGTCGACAAGCGCTTCACAGGCGCCCCTGCCAAGGAAAGGGGCCATGGCGTGGGCGGCATCGCCAATCAATGCCGTGTTTCCCCTGACGAAAGAGGGCAGCGTTGGCGTCTCGAAGAGTTGATGGTGCAGGATGGCGCCCTCCTGGATCCTGTCCATCACCTCGCGGACCGGCCCTTTCCATGAGCCGAACAGTGCTTCAAGGCGGGGCAGATATGGCTCCGCGAACGTATGGTCCGCATTAATGCAGGCGTACCAGTTCGTGGCGTCGGGGCCGGCGGGTGTGATGCCGAACAAGGCGCCAGGAGCCCACGTTTCGCCGTACTCGCTGACAGCGCCCCGGACCGTTCCGCGCCAGGCAACGGATTCCAGGGACCTGGCGGCGAACTGCTCGCCGAACAACTGCCGCCGGCTGCCGCTGTTGATGCCGTCGGCACCAACCACCAACGCTGCTCCGGGGAATTTGGCAGGCCCGTCAACGCGGGAATTAAAGCTGATGTCCACGCCATCGGCGAGCGCGCGGAGCAACGCGGGCCGGGCCACGAGATTCATTTCCATGCCGCCCGGTACGGTAACCAGTTTCTGTCCCGGGGTCCACAATCCACTGCCGGCGGCGGAGGATATGGTGGTCCAGCCATCAGCCCGGCGGGCCTGCGCGTCGATTCCGATCCCATCCAACGCCTTGATCGCCGCCGGCCACATGCCCAGCATGGTTCCGGTAGTGGGCAGCGCGGCCCCTTGTTCCAGCACAGTCACGGTCCAGCCGCGGCGTTTCAGCGCCCGGGCCGCACTCAGCCCGCCAATTCCCGCACCGATGACGATCGCTTCTGTAGACACAGCCCTACCCTATGACCTCCAGTACGCCATGGACATGATCCGCTTCCGGTCCACGCCCAGGTCCTTTCGGAGGTACTTGGAGATGCTGCGTACGCTGGCCGCCTCACAGCTGAGCCAGAAGTAATTTCCGTGGACGCCGTCCGCTGAAACGGCGCCGCTGGCTGCGTCCACCAGCGCCTGGCCGTCGCTTCCCCGCGGAACCCAGTGCAGCTGATCGCCGGGCCGGGTGGCCACCGGAAGCTCGCGGTCTTCTTCGTGGACATATTCCATCAGCACCACCGCCGGAGCGCCGTTCACCGACTCCAGCAGGGAATTGATCGCGGGAATCGACGCCGGATCCCCCACCGCGAACACCCGTTCCGGGCGCGACTCAGGGAGGTCGAAGCGGCTGCCCTGGACCGTTGCCTCGAGGATGTCACCGGGCTGCGCGCCCCGGGCCCAGGCCGACGCCGATCCTTCGTGCAGCGCGAAATCAAGGCTGAACGTCCCGGCTTCCGGGTCCGGGTCCACCAGTGTGAAGGCGCGTTGGTGGGCCTTTCCGCCGCCGTCGAACCACAATCTGATCCACATCGTGGGGTGCACACCGCACGCGGCGAGGAGGCCGCCGTCGTTCACGTGGAGGCGCACAAAGTGCGGGCCGATCTCTTCCCGTCCCGTCACCTTCAGGGTGAAATCCTTGGCGCCGACCATCTTCAGCACAGCGCTTTCCCAGGTTCGCTTCACGCAGGGACCCTTTCCACGGACGGTTTTGGGGAACGGCCCCGCGCCACCTATTCTGATCAAGTTCTTAAGTAAGCCTAACCTAAGCAAAGGGCAGAAATGACGGCAGCGACGTACCGCGACGAGTGGGGAATTCCGCATCTCCGCGCGGGTTCTGCGGACGAACTGGCCTACCTCCAGGGCAGCAACGCGGCCCGGGACAGATCGTGGCAGATCGAGATGGAGCGTTGGCGCTCTGAGGGCCGGACCGCTGAAATGCTGGGACCAGAAGGCGTTGCCTGGGACCGTTTCGCCCGGCAGTCCAGGCTGGATGACACCGCCCGGCGCTGCTTCGAGGCGCTCGATACCCGCACCCGGCGGTGGTGCACGGCCTACGTTGACGGCGTCAACGCAGCCCTCGACGCCGGCACCCGGGAAGCGTCCGAGTTCACCGCCACCGGAACATCGCCGTCGCCGTGGAACCCGTGGACGCCGCTGGGCGTGTTCCTGGTCCACCACATCCTGTTCTCAACGTTCCCCAACAAACTCTGGCGCCGCCACGTCGCCGCAACACTGGGTCCGGAAGCGGTGGACCTCTTTAATATCGAGGCCCGGGTGCTGTCCGGCAGCAACGCGTGGGCGGTACACGGCAGCCGGGCCGCTTCCGGTGCGCCGCTGGTTGCCGGCGATCCGCACCGCCTGATGGAACTCCCCGGCGTCTACCAGCAGGTGCACCTCGCCTGCCCGGAGTTCGACGCCGTCGGCCTCGCCTTCCCCGGAGTCCCCGGCCTCCCGCACTTCACGCACACCGGTACGGTCGCGTGGGGCATCACCAACGCCATGGCGGATTATCAGGACCTGTACACCGAGGAACTGAAGGACGACGGCGGCACCCTCCTGGCGCTGGGGCCCGACGGTTGGGAGCAGGCCCACCGGCACTCGGAAACCGTTCTGGTGAGAGGTTCCGCCCGGGTCTCCGTTGAGGTGATGGAGACCTCCCGCGGCCCGATCATTGCAGGAGGGCCCGACGGCGTCGGGCTGAGCCTGCGCACGCCGGCGCGGGCGGAGAGCCGGCTCGGTTTCGAAGTCCTGCTGCCGTTGCTACGGAGCCGGAATGTTGGCGACGTGGAGTCCGCCATGCAGGAATGGGTGGAGCCGGTGAACAGCGTGCTCGCGGCAGACGCCGGCGGTGCCGTGCGCCATTTTGTGGCCGGGCTGGTGCCGGAGCGGAACCACGAGAACCGGGTGGTGCCGGTCCCGGCCTGGTCCCGGGAACACCAGTGGGACGGTTCCTATGTTCGGCTGCCGGGCCGTGATGTCACCGGTATCGCCGCGAGCGCCAACGACAGGGAGTCCGGCGGCGGAGATGCCGTGGCTTTCGAGTTCGCCCCGCCGCACCGGGCAAACCGGATCCGTGCATTGCTGGGCGAGGGTGAGCCCCTGGACCGCCCGGCCCTCGACGTTTCCGATATGGAACGCATCGCGCTCGATACCCTTCAGGGCCAGTGGCCGGCCCTGCGGGCTTTGCTGGCCCGGCTGGAACCGCCGGCCGGGGCACCGGCCGTTGTGCCGCCGTCGTACGTTCTGCTGCACCGGCTGATGGGCTGGGACGGGCGGATGACGGCGGACAGCACCCTGGCTGGCGATTTCGCCACCTGGCGCAGCGCGCTGGTACGCCGCCTGGCCGAGACGCCGCAGCTGGCACCATTGAGCCAGGGCACTGGCTGCGCCGAACTGTTTGGACCGTGGCTGCACCCGGTTGCACGGATCGGGTTCGCGCTGGAAACCCTGATTCAGGCCGGTCCCCGGTGCGGCATCGACGTTGAACTGGCGGCGCTGCAGGCGCTGGAGGACGCGGCACCCGGCAGCCCCGGCGCCTGGGGAGACCGGCACACCCTGCTCCCCGTGCATGCGCTGCAGGAGCACGGGCCCGGCTATCTCCCTGCTGCTCCCCGGATTCCAGTGACCGGCCTTGCCGGCGACACCGGCTGTGTACTGTCCACGGAAAGCGTTCCCGGCGTGGTGGACGGGTCTTTCCGCGGGCCGGTGGCGCGCTACGTCTGGGACCTCGCCGACAGGTCCAACTCCCGATGGATCGTCCCGTTCGGAGCTTCGGGCAGCCACTCAAGCCCGCACTTTACGGACCAGCTGGAGCGCTGGGCTTCCGGCCGGCAGGTTCCCGTTGTCACCGACTGGTCCGCGCTGACGCCCGAGACCGACGGCGGCATGGCACCTTACTTACCCACCCATGAACAGGAGCATTCATGAACATCCCAATCCACACTGCCCGCCGTCCCCGCTACGAGGAAACCCTTGAGCCGTGGGGTGCCCTGAAGATTATTGATCTCGATCCGGACGTGGACGCTGCCCTGATCCACGGCTGGGTCAGCCAGGAACGTGCCAGGTTCTGGGGAATGCTGGGCAAACCGGTGGAAGAGGTGCGGGACATCTACCGTTTTGTGGACTCCCTGGACACCCATCATGCCTTCCTGGTGCTGCTGGACGGCGCTCCCGTTGCCTTGCTCCAGACGTACGAGCCGCTGCAGGATCCGGTGTCCGAGGTGTACGCAGCCAGGGCCGAGGACATCGGCATGCACCTGCTCCTGGCCCCTGCCACTCAGCCCAGGCCGAACTTCACGCCACGGCTGGCCGGCGCCCTGATCAACTTTATGTTCACGGATTCGGCGATCGACCGCATCGTGGTGGAGCCTGATGCCCGCAATGCCAAAGCACTGCAGCGGCTCAAGACCACATGCTTTGAACTGGGACCCGTGGTGCAGCTGCCGGAAAAGGAAGCACAGCTGGCGTTCGTCACCCGGGCAAGGTACGCGAAGTCACAGGCGCGCTGAGCGGCCTCTGGGATCCCTGCCCTCGTAAGGCCCGGACTAAACCTCCTGACAAGGCCGACAAGTCTGAGTAGATTGGAGCGCATGGCCATTCCGATCATCGAACAGTCCACCCTCGCCGGCGACTTCGAGGGGTTCGCCCACGGCTCGGAGGTCTCTTTCTTCCTTGAGCGCATCGAAGGCGAGGGTGCCGGACCCCGGCTGCATCGTCACCCGTACAGCGAGACCTTTGTCATCAGGTCTGGAGCTGCGCAGTTCACAGTGGGAGACGAAAAGATCATCGCGACCGGAGGGCAGATCCTCGTCGTTCCCGCCCTCGTGCCGCACCGGTTCGAGGTGGTTGGTTCGGAGGTCTACGAAGCGATCCACATCCACGCGAGCGAACGCTTCATCACCGAGTGGCTAGAGTAGCATCCATCTGCTGAGGAAAGCTGGTCCGTACTGTGAGCCCCAGAAGAGTGGCGGCTCCCCCTTCGGCGAAAACCGTCAGGACAGGCGTACCGGCGGGCGGGAAAATCAGGTCGGTGATGGAAGCCTGGCCGTGCTGGGCAAACACCTCCAACGAGCAGCCGTCAACAACGATGTCCAGTGCCAGGACCCCGTCTTCCAGGATCAACCGGCATGATTCAACTGACGGAAAGAGGTCATGGAATTCCGTATTGCCGGAATCCCTCCTGTCCACTTCCAGTTCACCGGCCGCAACGTCATAACTGATCAGGGTTTGGGCGTCCGCAGCATCACCCGGGGCCTGGACTCCGAGGACCAGGCCCACCCGTGCCGCCCGGTCCACCCTGAACTCCGCATGAATGACGAACGCGCCCTCCCAGGGCAACTCAGCGAGCTGAGTGGGTTCGTTATCCAGTGTCAGCGGAGCCGTGGATACGTAGACCGTTTGCATGCGGTCCGATGGCGGCAGAATCGGCTTCTGCACCAGGACGGGCCGACCGCCGATGGTGCGCAGCGCGACCTCGCGCGCCAGGGACATGGATGACCGCCAGGGCGAGGTGGGTGTCTGGTTGGCATAGTCCCAGTTGTTCATCCAGCCGAGCATGATGCGCCTGCCGTCAGGAGCATTGCTAAAGGAGACAGCGGCGTAGTAATCGCGCCCCCAGTCGAGCCAGTCATAGTCCCTGAGCTGCACGGGACGCGAACCCACCTGCAACGGTGCGCTCCGGCGTCGTTCATCCTGCCTGAAGCTGACCCCGTCAAAGTCTCCGACGAAGTACTGGCCTCCGGATCCGCCCGCCACCGCCCCGGGATTCACGTTCACGGTCATGATCCACTTCACCTGGTCCGGGTCCTCGTCCAACGGCAGGGGGAACAGGTCAGGGCATTCCCATTCACCTCCGGTGGCATGGGCCGGGCCGAAATCGCTGAGGAACTCCCATTCTCTGAGGTTGGCGGAGCGGTACAGAAGGACCCGTTGCTCCTGCGCTTCGACGACGGCCATCACCCAATAGGAGCCGGCCGTCCCCTCATGCCAGAAGACCTTCGGGTCCCGGAAGTGGGGTGTGCCCCGGGTGAGGACAGGGTTTCCCGCGAACTTGGTCCAGGTCATGCCCTCATCGAGGCTGAAGGCGAGCGACTGTGCCTGCGTGCCCTGGTGGGGCGTCCCCTCCTTGAACGCGCTGGTGTACACGGCCACCCACGGCGGGCACTCCGGATTGCCCAGGCCGGACGTGTTCAGCTGGTCGATCACGATGCTGCCGGAGTAGATGTCCTCCGTGGCGTCGCAGGCAATGGCCACAGGATGTTCAACCCAGATGGCCAGATCCGAGGACGTGGCATGGCCCCAGGACATGTTTCCCCAGACATTGCCGTAGGGATTGTTCTGGTAGTACACGTGGTAGATGCCGTTGTGGTGGACCAGCCCATTAGGGTCATTGAGCCAGGTGTCCTTGGCGGCGAAGTGGATTGCGGGGCGGCTGTAACCGGCAGTCCGGCCGATTGAAGCAACAGGTAACGTTGTCTCAGTCATTGGAGTTCCCCTGGGAAGTCTGGGCCGGTTCCAGCGAGGCGTTCAGTTCCGCCCTCGTCGGCGGATTCGCTCCGCGCCGGCCAACAGTTATGGCGGCAGCGGCGGAAGCGAATGTTCCCAGGCGCGTCAGCCGTCCGTATCCGAGGCCCGCGTCGGGCTCTGCCACCATGCCGGCGATGAGCGCGACCATGTAGGAATCGCCTGCACCAACCGTGTCCTTAACCTCGACGGCGGGAGCCGGCACCTCGACGCCTGCGGTCTTTGATCGCAGGAAGGAACCCGAGCCGCCGTCGGTAATGACCGCCAGTTCGGTTCCCAGCACCAGAAGCCGTTCGGCAATGTTGTGGTGGGTCTCACCGGGATACAGCCAGTCGGCGTCCTCGGCGCTGAGCTTAACCAGGGTGGCCAGTGGCACGATGCGCTCAAATGCTGTGAGGGTCGTGGCATGGCTGCCGAGCAGCGTGGGCCGGATGTTCGGGTCAAAGGTCACCAGGCATTGGCCCTGCGCCTTCTCGAGCAATGCCAGCACCTGGCCGGCCCCCGGTTCCAGGAACGATGCGAGGGAGCCCGTGTGCAGGACGTCCGGCATGGAGGCGGGGCCGACGGCGGGAAGTCGCCATTCGACGTCGAACTCATACTGCGCCGACCCGGTGCTGTCCAGGAGTGCCTTCGCCGTGGAGGTGCGGCTGAGGTGCTCGGCTCCCGGGTGCAGCAGCACGCCGGCAGACTGCAGGTGATCCTGGATCCGGCGGCCGCGTTCATCGCTGCCGATCGCCGTCAGCAGGGTAGTTATTATGCCCAGGCGGCCCAGCCCGAAGGCCACATTCATCCCTGACCCGCCCGGAAACTCGGTGGGCCCGTCAGGGGTGTCAATGATGTCGATCAGGGCTTCGCCGACCACCAGAACGGCTGTTTTTGGGTGCGCGGTAGCTGGGTTTGTGTGCAATGGAATGGTCCTCGGGGTAATTATGCGGGCCCGTTCAAGGGCCTCAGAGTCGGTGGAAAGCAGATGTTCGGGAGGCTAGCCAGGTGGTGGTGCGACCGAGTCCCGCACAACAAGCGGGCAATCCAGGATGGTAGGCCGGGCCACCAAGGAGCCCAGATCCGTTTTGCCTTCGATCGCATCAATGAGCTGCGTGGCGGCCCAGGCGCCCATCTCATAGTGCGGCAGCGCCACCGTGGTCAGTGCAGGGTAGAGGTTTTCAGCGATGAGCTGCTGATTGTCGAACCCGACGAAGGACACATCCTGAGGGATCCTCAATCCCAGCTCGGCGGCAGCCCGGTACGCTCCCATCGCCATGCGGTCGTTGTAGCAAAAGACGGCGGTGGGCCGGTCTGGCCTGTCCAGGAGGCGGCTGGCCGCCGCATAACCGCCGGGGACCTCGGAAGGCTCGGTCTGGACCAGGTTCCCGTCGAATACCAGGCCCGCGTCCGCCAATGCTTCCTTAAAGGCACGCAGCCGTGAATGCGTGGCAGGCACGTCGTCCGTATTGGTGATCATTCCAATGCGGCTGTGTCCGGCGTCGATCAAGGTCTGGACGGCGGAACGGGCGCCGCGGACCTCATCCGGGATCACCGAGCAAACCGTTTGGCTGGTGTCTTCGGAGTCAACCAGGACGGCGGGCACTCCGGCGAGGTTCTTGGGAACCGCCAGCCTGCGGTGATACATAGTTGCGTACAGGATGCCGTCAACCTGCCGGTCCAGCAGGTCCGCCACATCGCTCTCGCGGGAATCCTGGGAACCTGTGATGGCGGAGTTGATGATCATGATGTTGTAACCGCGGGCCCTGGCCGTTTCTTCAGCCCCCAGGATGATCCGTCCGGCGTGCGGCGTGGTGGCGATTTCCTCGCTGATGAACCCGATCATCCCGGACCGCTGGGTCCGCAGGGCCTGTGCCATTCGGTTAGGGCCATATCCGAGCCGTTGGGCCGCATCGTGGACCCGTTCCCGGGTTTCCGCCCCTACCCTGGCATAGGAAACATCGTTCAGGACGTGGGAAACCGTCGTCACGGACACACCCGCTGCTGCGGCTACGTCCTTGATGCCCACTGACTTGTTCATTGGTCTCCCACGTCCTTATGTTGATGCTGATTCTACGTGCGTTGCCCTGCGGCAAATGCGTTCCGGAAGCTGGCTAGACGCCGATGGCTGGTATGGCCCGCACGGCGTTCACTGACCGGTCCGCGATCACTTGCTCCTCGGTTCCGGAGTCAAGGATCGTGTTCCGGGCTGATTCCGAATCGACCTTGACGGCGGTGACCTCGAGGCTTTCCGAGGCCCCGGTGGTCAATAGGGCATCCACCTGGGCGGAGAAGCAGGAGTCGCTCGACGTGGCGTGGACGTCCTTCGCCACCACATGGTTATTGGAGACGAAGTTGCCCGCCCCTGCCGTCAGCCGGATCACCACGGGCGTGGCACCTGCAGGCCTGATGCCCTTCGCATCGATGATCTGGGAGAAGTGGTTGCCAACAACTGTGTTGTTGTTGCCACTGACGCTGAGAAGTCCGTAGTCGTCGTCCACGCCGTTGTCGATGCCCAGGAACGGCGTCCAGGGTTCGTGGTCCCGCAGGAAGTGGTTGGTGGCCACGAGGTTTTCCGAGCTGTCCGCCAGGACCACCATTCCCGGGTAGAACGAATGCAGGCGGTTGTTGGTGACGCTTGAACGTGTGACGCCCTTGAAATGAACGCTGCTCGCGCCGCGGGGGAAGATGTTGTTCGCAGTGACCAGCAGCCCGCCATGGTTCTCCGCATAGACGGAGTGGCCTTTGAAGCCTGCCCCCACCAGGTTGTCAGTAACCTTCGATGCCTGCCCCCACCCACGGAGCTCGATACAGCTGCCGCATTCGGCAATGAAGTTGTCGTGGATGGAAAGGGCATCGGCGTTGTAGATGGTGAGGGCGTTCTCAAGGTAGACGAAGCCCATGCCGTTGATGCGGAATGAATCATTCTCGTTCGCGACGTAGATCCCGGTCTTGCCGTTGACGTAGGTGTTCTCCGGATGCAGCCCAGAGCCGTCCGGCGTGAAGTGCAGCCCGTCGATGCAGAAGTCGGAGAACTCAACCGAGCTGATCCGGGGGCTCCCGGTCCGCTCCACGTAGAAGGCGGCTCCCCTGGCTTCCGCGCCATGTGCACCGGTCCCATCACCATCACCGCCGTCGAGCGGAATATCGACGAAAACGCGGCTCCCTCCCGGCCACAGCTCATGAAGGTCCGGCCATTCGTCTTCGGGAACGTTGAACCGGATGCTCGACGACGTAAAGCCGTGCCCGGAGCCCTCGATCCTTAAGAAGCTGACGTCGATTACCACCTGCGTACGCAGCCGGTAGTCCCCCGGTGGAATGTAGATCACGGCACCCGGCTTGCCGCCGTCGTCCGCATCGTTGACCGATTGCCGGTCCTTGATGTCAGCGATGATGCTGTTGATGACCTCGCCGACGTCTTTGGCCGGATCGCCGACGGGCCACGTGGTCACGTCGTAGCAGTTGTTGCTTGGCATTGGTTCTTCCCTGGGTAGTGGTTTCTCAGCCCTTGACGGCGCCGAGCGTCATGCCGGCGACGATCTTGCGCTGCAAGAGAAGGGTAAGGAGGATGACCGGGACCGAGTACACAGCTGCCAGCGCCGTCATCGATCCCCAGTCGAGGCCGAACTGGGTCTGGAAATTCGCGATGACCACGGGGGTGGTCTGTGAGCGGATCGCCGTCATCAGCAGTGCGAACAGGAATTCGTTCCAGGAAGCCAGGAAAGCGAAGATCGCTGTGACCGCGATGCCGCCGGAGACCACCGGAATGACCACCCGCCACAGCGCGCCCAACCGGCTGCACCCATCCACGGTGGCCGCCTCTTCCAGGTCCTGGGGAACGGCCTCAAAGAAGCTGGCCATCAGCCAGATGGAGAGCGGCAGTGAGATGGTGGTGTGCGCGATAGCCAGCGCGATGGGGGTGTCGGATAGCCCGGCGGACGCCATCATCGACGCCAGCGGAATGGCAATGGCTACCGGCGGCACCATGCGGGTGACCAGCGCGGCCATAATGAACACCCTGCCGCTTGGCGTCTTGTAGCGGGTGATGCCGTAGGCCGCGGGAACGGCCAGCACCAAGGACAGCAGCGTGCTGATCACGGCCGTCTGCGCACTGTTGACGAACGATGCCACCACGCCGCTGCGGCCCAGGGCGTTGGCGTAATTCTCCATCGTCCATTCCCTGGGAAGGATGGTGGGCGGCACGGCAATGGTGTCAATGGGGGTTTTGAACGACGTGAACAGCAGGTACAGGAACGGGAAGCCGTAGAGCACCATGGCCGCTCCCAGCAGGATCCACAGCAACGTCCGGGTGCTGCGTTTTCCGGCTTCGAGGCCCTCGGCGTGGTGCCGGCGGCGCCGGGGTTTGGGGGTAGCCGGGGCTGAGGGGATGGAATGCCCGACGCCGGAGGGCTGGGGGCGGTGGCCCCCGCCGTCGGCGGTTGATGCCTGGGTGTGGGAATCCACTGTATTCATCAGTTGTCCTTTCCTGGGCGCCAGATGGTGGCAACGGCGAAGAAGGCGACGCCGAGCATGGCCAGCAGGTAGACGGTTCCCATGGCGCTTGCCAGGCCAGGATCGCCGAAACGGATCATGGTGCGGTAGATCAGCAGGCTCATGGTTTCGGAGGCGGACTGCGGGCCGCCGTTGGTCTGGATGAGGATGGTGTCGAAGGCCCGCGCGGCATCAATACCGCGGACCACCAGCGCCACGGCGATCACCGGGCGAAGCAGGGGCAGAATGATGCGGAACAGCAGTGCCGGCGCCCGAGCGCCGTCAAGGCGGGCGGCTTCGATCAGGTCACCCGGGATGTTCTGTAGGCCGGCGAACAGCACCAAGCACATAAAGGACGTTGTCAGCCAGATGTCCGGCACAGCCACTGAGAAGAGCACAATGTCCGGGTTCGACAGCCAGCCGATCTGGTTGGGGTCCTGGAGAATGCCGGCCTGGTGCAGGAGGGTCCCGATCATCCCGAAATTGTCGATCATCAGGAACTTCCACAGGAGGCCGGCCACAATCGGGGCGATCATCAACGGATACATAAATACTGTCCGCCAGACCTGGGAGTTGCGGCCCAGCATGGTGAAGAGCAATGCCATGCCCAGACCAAGCGCGAACTCCAGGGTCACCACCATCAGGGTGTAGGCCAGCGTCCGCCAGCCGGCCCCAACGAATGCCTCGGAGGCGAAGGCCCGGACGTAGTTGTCGACGCCCACGAATTCGCGCGGTCCGCCCGAAATGGGGGAAATCTTGAAGAAGCTGTCCGCCACCAGGCTGAACAATGGATAGGCCACGAAGATGGCCAGGAACAGGGCCGCCGGGGCCATGAGGTACAGGGCGAAGCGGCGATCGGAGATACGCACGGTTTTCTCTTCCGCTGGTTGGGGCCGCGGCCGGCACCGTCTTTGACGGCGGTGCCGGCCGCGGAGTCTTACTTGAGGAGGCCCTGGATCTGCGTCTTGGCCGCGGCCAGGAGTGCAGCCGAATCGCCGCCAGCCACGGCCTTCTGCAGCAGGGGCACCAGCACGGTATCCACAATCTGCTGCCACTTTTCGGTGGCCGGCCGGGTTGCCGTGGCTTCACCGTTCAGCGTCTCGATCAGCGGCTTGAAGCTCTCGTAGCCTTCCTTGTCCTGGTACTGCTCAAAGGCCGAGATGCGGGAGGCCAGGCCAAGGCTGGATTCGATGCCCAGGTTGTTGTGATCGTAGGCGCACTGGACAAACCTCTTGGCGCTTTCGGTCTTCTTGGTGGCCTTGGGGACGGTCAGGTACCAGGGGCCCGGTACACCTGCCACACCGGCGGAACCGCCGATCATGGTTGCCGTTCCGACTTTTCCGGCCACGGCAGAATCCGCGGGGATCTGGCGGTAGGCGTGGGCCCAGAAGCGCGTCATGGCGGTCTTGCCCTGGTTGAACAGGTTCTGGGCCGCGGCCCAATCGACCTGGGCGGCACCGGCGGGCGCTGAGTCAACGAGGCTGACGTAGAAGTCCAGCGCTTCCTTGTGGGCCTGGTTGTCGATGACTACGTTGTTCTCCGCGTCCAGGACCATGGGCGAGCCGGCCTGCAACACGTGGGCCAGCCATTCGGTCTCCACCGCGCCCTTGACGTCCGTGCCGAACATTCCGTCCTTGGTGAAGAACTCGGCAATGTCCTGGTACTGCTTCCAGGTGGTGGGCGCCGCAAGTTCATAACCATACTTCGCCTGGAAATCCGCCTTGTTGGCGGCGTCCTCGAAGAGGTCTTTGCGGTACAGGATGATTTCCGCGTTGGTCCAGGCCGGCATGCCGATGAAGTGGCCGTCCACGTTCGCTTCCTTGACCAGGGCCGGGAAGATGTCCTTCTTGGCCTCATCCGTGAAGAGCTCGTCGATGGGCTGGAGCGCATCCTTGAAGCTGGGCAGCCATACCGAGTCCAGCGCGGCAACATCGAACGAGACGTTGCCGGAGGAAAATTCGCTGGAGAGCCTGTTGAACATGCCGTCATAGGGCAGCTCGACGAAGTTGACGTTGATCCCTGCGTCCTTCTTGCACTGTTCCGCGACGCCTTTGAGTTCAGCGTGTCCGCCGGCTTCCACCAGCACGTTTACGGTGTTGCTTTCACTTCCCGACGACGATGCGGGGCCCCCTGCGCCGCAGGCCGTTGCTGCAAGTGCCACGGTGGTGAAAATGCCGCCGATAGTGGCGAGCCTGAAGATCTTGTTTCGAGTGGACATCGCTGTCGACTCACTTTCTCTCGAACGGAGGTGGCGAGATGAATGAGGAGAAAAATCGTTTTGCCAAAACGACTTGGCAACACATTAGGGCCGTCCGAGGGAAGGTGTCAAGCGTCACTTTCTGTCGTCAGGCGACTATTGACGGCCCGGGTGGGGCGGTCGTAGAGTGAATTTGCTTGTGGTGAAGAATCGTTTTGGCAATTCCGGTCCGGTCCGCCGTCGAACGTTCCTTCCCACTCGCACTCGCGGGACACGGAAAAGCGCGGCGTGTTGTGGCAACACACCACGCTTTTCGGTCAGAAAGTGGGAGGGAGCGGCGGCTAGTTCGCCTCCGGGACCGTTCCGTTGCCGGTTGCCACCGGTTCCACCGCGGTTGAAGGCTGCACCACGGTTGTGGACTTACCGAAGCCCTTCAGCATTTCGATGACGTCGAACCCAGTGGCGTCCTTGAGCAGCTGGGCCGTCTCCTGCACACCGGAGGAAACGTTCTTGCTTACCTGGCTGGCGCCGTCGTTGGAGATCACCGTCATGTTGCTGATGGCGCTCATCGGAGCAGCGATTTCCTTGGCGATGGCCGGCAGGACTTCCAGGAGCTTGTTCAGGATTGCCGCTTCGTTGAACTCGCTGTACGCCTTGGCCTGGGCCTCGATGGCTTCGGCTTCGGCCCGGCCGCGCAGGCCAACAACATCGGCTTCTGCAATACCCTGCGTCTTGGTAACTTCTGCTTCGGCGAGGCCACGCGTCTTGTTGATCTCCGTCTCGGCGTTGCCCTTGGCGGTGTTGGCGGCCGCGAGTGCCTTGGCTTCCACCTCGTTACCGGCGGCCTTGAGCTTGCGGGTCTCCAACTCTGCAGCGGCTTCAACCTTGGTGGCTTCGGAAATCCGGGTACGGCGTTCCAGGTCTGCAGCCGCCTCGGTTTCAACCTTGTACTTGGCGGCATCGGCCGGTTTGCGGACCTCGATGTCCAGTTCCTTTTCGCGGAGCTCGGCCTGCCGGGCCACCACCTGCTGGTTCTTGAGAATGATCGCTTCCTGCTGCTCGGCCTGGGCGAGAGGTCCGGCCGCATCCGCCTCGGCCTGGCGGGCATCGGTTTCCTGCTTCAGCTCGGCGCGGCGGAGGGCCAGCTTCTGCTCGGCTTCGGCAGTCTTCTGGTCCGCCAAGGCTTTGGCCTCCGCGGCTTCACGCTGCGAGTTGGCCTCGGCAATGCTGGCGTTCCGGGCAACCAGCGCGGCTTCCGGGCGGCCAAGGTTCTTCAGGTATCCGCCGGTGTCATCCACGGACTTGATCTGGAAGGTATCAATCACCAGGCCCTGGTTGGTCATCGAGTGCTCGGCTTCTTCCTTGACGGAGGCAGCGAACTGGGCGCGGTCCTTGATGATCGCGTCGACGCTCAGCATGCCCACGATGGAACGCAGCGAACCGGACAGGGTCTCCTGGGTGTAGTGGTCAATGGCGTCCTGCTGGTCAAGGAAGCGCTGGGCTGCCTTGCGGACGGAGATCTTGTCGCCGCCGACTTTCACCTGTGCCACGCCGGTCAGCTTGAGCTGGATGCCGTTGTTGGAGATGGCTTCGATGGTGACCTCAACCTGACGGGAGGATAGCGAGATGTGGCTGACCCGCTCCGTGATCGGATTAACGAACGCCCGGTTGTTGATGATCACGCGGGACTGGTCATCCGAAGTCTCATCGGTGGTGTTCGGATCGCTCTTGCCGGTGATCAGCATGGCCTCGTTGGGCTTGGCGAACCGGATGCTCGTTGTATAGAAAATGAATCCTGCAATGAACAAGACGGCGAGCGCGCCGCCCCCGATCAACAAAGCTAACAAATGATCCCCCTCAAGTTGTTGTGTCGCCCGTGCACGGGCATCTTCCGTAAACCTTACGTTGCAGCGCCGCGCCGTCCAGCGTTGGCTCCACCCCGTATAAGTGGCGAACCTTTTCCGAAGGTCTGGAGGTAAGAGTCGCCAAGCGAAGAGCGCAAGCACAAACATAAGAATCGCAAGATCGGAATAACCGCACTGCCACCCCATAGTCCCATGAGCGCACCCGCGGCAGTCCGCTCACCCGGGACTCCGATTAAAACGCCCGAGGTTACCGCGCCAGTCCTCAGCCAGCAGCAGGTATTGGCAGTAACCATTACATGTGTAACGGTTACTGCATTGACACTATTAGTTACACATGTAACGGTTAGTCCATGAACCTGAGGCGTGAAATGACGGTCGCTGAGGCTGCTGAGCGCCTAGGCCGGAGCAAGATGTCGATCCACCGGCTGATCGGCTCCCGCCAGCTGATGACCGCGGGAACGGCGGGCAAGTCCATTCTCATTGAGCCGTCATCTGTCGAACGTCTGGCCGCCACCGGGACCCGCCGGGGCCGTGCCTGGACGCAGAGGACGGCGTGGGCTGCGCTGGCGCTACTGTCCGGCCAGGACCCCACCTGGATCTCATCCTCCGAGAAGTCCCGCCTCAAACGCAGGCTTCGTACCCTTGATGCAACCGCTGTCTGCTCTCTCGCCCGGCACAAAGACCACACGATCCGGTACCGCGCGACCCGGGAGGCCGTGGACCGACTGAACGAGCACTTGATCGCCAGCGGAACCTCCGCCATGCGGGACAGATCCACCGCAGAAACCTTCGGCATGTCGGGAGGCGGCGGCATCGCCGAAGGTTATGTCATGGCAGGGGATGCCCAGGCCCTCGCCAACGCCTTCGGACTGATTGAAGACCCCGATGGCAACGCCATCATCCACGAGGTCGAGCTGAAGGAACCCTTCGCCGAAGGCTACGCACCCGTGGCCGCCGTTGCCGTGGACCTTATGAGTTCACTGGCCATTCGCGAACGCAGCGCCGGCCGGCGCGTCATCGACAAACTGCTCCATGTCTGAGCCTGACCTGCCCGAAGTGGCCATGGCCGATGGCCGTGAGATCTGGGACGTCCCCGTGCCGCCAGGCGGCTGGGGCACGCCGTGGCCGCAATGCATTGAGCTGGCACGGGCGCTGCCCTCCACACAGTGGACGCTCGTGGGTGGCCTCATGGTCCAGCTTCACTCCTCCGCGGCAGGTCTGGCCGTCTCCCGGCCAACCGCGGACGTCGACATCGTGCTGCACATCGAAACCGGGGCGACGACGACGTCCGTAATCGCCGTTCTCGCCACACTCGGCTACACCCTGCAAAAGTCCATCGACCATGACGCCCCGGCCCACCGGTTTGTCCGCGACAAGCAGCAGATCGACGTCATGATCGCCGACCGCATGCCTGAGGAAAAAGTGCCGACCATCGGCGGCCGCAAACCGTTCCAAGTATCAGGCGGAACTCAAGCGCTGCAGCGGACAGTGAACTGCCGGCTGGCTGTTGACGACGACGAGCCCGTCCTTATCAGCGTCCCCAACGCCCTGGGCGCCCTCGTCCTAAAAGGTGCGGCCTACCGGGAAGACTCCCGTGACAAGGGGCGGCACCTGGATGACGCCGTCGCGCTCTGCGCCACCATCATTGATCCGCTGGCCACCGCCAAGGAAATGAAGGGCAAGGACAAGTCCCGCATCCTGACCCTACACAAGGCTCTGGAAGACCCGGGCCATCGGTCCTGGCATTTGCTGGAGCCCTCAGACCGCATGCCGGCGCAGGACGCGCTGCGTATCCTGTCCGCCAACCTCCAGCTACCGCCGGTGAACCGGCTCAAAAAGGGTTGACCACCGCTACGCCGCCTAGACACGCACCCTTCGTGACCTGACGTCCAAGTAGGGGCTCAGCAAATGGGCTCTACACACTCCACAGGACCTGGAAGCCAGCCGTGCCTGCCGCTAAAACACGAAGTTCCAGGTCCCCATTACGACGGCGGCACTCACCGCCGCGACAGCGATCACCAAAGCTCCAATCATCACCCAAAGATCCAGGCGCGAGTACGTGGATTCGCGTGCCCAGGTCCGCTCCGAGGTGCCAAATCCGCGGGCTTCCATCGTTACGGCCAGCCGCGTGGCGCGGCGCAGGGCCTGCACCAGCAGCCCGAAGCTCTGCCCGAGGGTGGCCCGGATGCGCTGGAGCGGACTGCCGTGCGAGCCCACTCCCCTGGCACGCCGGGCCATGCCGATGGTCTGCCACTCCTCGGCCATCAACCCCACCAGCCGCATCGCGGCCAGCGTCCCCAGCACAAAGCGGTGCGGCAGCCGGGCCTTCTGCGCCAGGGCATCGGCCAGGTCCGTGGGATCGGTGCAGCTCATCAGGATGATGGCCGGCAGCGCGATCGCCAGGCCTCGCAGGAGGAAGCCGAGCCCCAGCTCCAGTGAGCCCTCGCTGATGGTCCAGATGCCGGCGTCGAGCAATGTTTTTCCGGAATCGGCGGCGATAATAGAGGTGCTCCAGCCGCCCACCACAGCCGCAATGATCAGCGGCCAGCCGCGACGCCAGAGCAGGCCAAGCGTGAGCCCGGCCAGCGGCAGCACCGCCAGCTCGCCCACCAGCGCCACGGATGCTGATACCCAGTCGACGGAGAGTGCCAGCACCATCGAGATCAGGATGACGGCGGCAAACTTGGCCAGCGGATTGCTCCGGGTCAACAGCGCGTGGCTGCCCCGGATGGTGAGTTCCTGCCTCATGTAAGCCGCAGCTCCGTTCCGCCGAGGGCATGCGTGAACTCGGCATCGTGCGTCACGGACACCACGGCCGTCCCGGCGTCGAGCAGCTCAGACAGCAAGGACGCCAGCTCGGCCCAGGTGTTGGCGTCCTGACCGAAGGTCGGCTCGTCCAGGATCAGCACCTGCGGGTGGGCGGCCAGCACGGTGGCCACCGACAACCGCCGCTTCTCGCCGCCGGAAAGCGTATACGGGTTGGCCTCCACCAGGTGCGTGAGCCGCAGCCGTTCCAGGAGCTCATCCACGCGCTCGTCGCCGCGGCCAAGGTGCCGGGGTCCGAAGGTGAGCTCATCGAGCACCCGGCTGGTGACAAACTGGTGCTCCGGCTCCTGGAAGACGGTGCCGATCCGCGCGATCAGCTCCTTGGCTTTCCATTTGTACGGGTCGATGCCGGCACCACGGGAAAGGTCGACGGCGGCGGATACAGTCCCTGCCGCCGGTTCCAACAGTCCGCCCAGAGTCAGCGCCACCGTGGATTTTCCGGCACCGTTCGGTCCGGTGATGGTCAGTGCCTGCCCGGCCCGGACAACCGCATGGACGCCGGACTGGACGGGCCGCGGCGGCACCTTCCGGAAGCCCTGCCGGGTTGAACGGCCGCGGGAGACGGCAAGGTTTTCGGCGGCCAGCAGCATGGTCGCGGCAGCGGGCTCAGTCCGGGGGCGCGTCACCGGGACGTACCCCGGTACCCAGACTCCCGCCGTCGTCAGCAGTTCGCGGGCCTGGCCCAGCACCTGGTCCGGCGGGCCGTCGAACAGCACCCCGGAGCCCGAGGAACTCCCGGGCTGCAACACCACAATCCGATCCACGACGTCTTTCCAGACGGCGACGCGGTGTTCCACCACCACCAGCGTTGCGCCGGTTTTGTCCAGGCAGCGGGCCACGGCGTCGCGGACTTCCAGAACTCCGGCGGGGTCCAGGTTGGCGGTGGGCTCGTCCAGCAGGATCAGCCCGGGGCGCATGGCCAGGATGCCGGCGAGCGCCAGGCGCTGCTTCTGCCCACCGGACAGGGCCGACGTCGGGTGGTCCAGTTGCACCCCGCCCCCGGCAGAGCCTGAACCAGAGCCGCGCAGGCCAACGTCCTCCAGCGCTTCGTGGACGCGGCGCCAGATCTCGTCGCGCGGGACGGCAAGGTTTTCCGCGCCGAAAGCGACGTCGTCAGCCAGGCGCGAGAGCACCACCTGGGTTTCCGGATCCTGCTGCATGAGTCCGGCACGGCCGCGCTGGTCTCGGGGCGGGGCGCCGTCGATCAGGAGCGAGCCCGATTCGTCGGCGTCGTCCTCCTCGTCACCGAGCACGCCGGCGAGGGCGTGCAGCAGCGTGGATTTGCCGGATCCGGACGGACCCAGCAGCAGCACGCGTTCGCCGGGGCGGATGTCCAGGTCCAGGCCGGCCACGGCCGGTGTAATCCGTCCGGCGTGCCGCCACCCCCACCCGTTGGCGGTGATGGCGGCGGGGCGGACGCCGTCGTCGGCTGTTGGCATCAGTTGAAGGCTGGCTCCGTAGCTGCCCGGCGGGACGCGAAGGAACTCAGCACGCCCGTCTTGGCCAGGCCGCGGGTGGCCACCCAGGAGAGTGCACCGGCGATGATCGCGCCGGAGATGGCGCAGAAGATGATGTACACCAGCTTGTCAGCACCCGGGTACAGGATGTTCCAGCCCCACGGCATAAAGGAGTCGTTCAGGCCGCAGAACAGTCCGGCAGCAGCACCGGCCAGCAGCGCGGCGGTCAGGTTGTACTTCTGGTGCAGGAAGCTGCGGGTGCTCTTGCGGCCGTAGACCAGGAAGAAGAACACCAGTTCGGCGCCCAGGCCCTGCAGCAGGCCGGAAATCAGCACCGTCACGCCGTACTGCGAGCCCATGATCAGCTCACCCGTGGCCGCCACCGTTTCACAAAACAGCGCTGCACCCGGCTTGCGGATGATCAGCATGCCCAGCACGGCCGGAATCATCCAGCCGCCGGCGATCAGCCCGGTCAGCGGCGGGTACACGGCGTTCATCGGGGCATTAACCACGCCGGCGCCCTGGGACCAGGCCCAGAAAATAACGCCACCGGTCACCGCAATCAGCGCAGCCACCACAATGTCTACAACGCGCCAGCTCTTACTGGTCTTCTTAACGCTTACAGTTGTCATTTCGTCCTCCTGAGGTACAGGAGGGGAGAGTTGTCCGGCGGGGCCAAAGCCCTTTCCGGCAACTCTGAGAACTCGACTCCCTTGCGCCGGTACTAACCGGATCAGGTTCGAGGGTCTGCGGCAATCCGCACTCTCAGCGCCCGCCCGTCTTCGCATTACTGCGGAGTACGACGGCGGCGCTCCCCTGTCGTGATAAATCCACCCTTATGGGCTGGTCCAGTTTACACCCGGCGCTCCGCGGCTACGGTTATATTTGGCAGGGGCCGGGCCTACGGTCCACAACGGTTGCTACAGGAAGGAGCGGCATGACGGACGCGGACAACAACAGCGGCGGATTCCTGGCGCCGGAGCCCGGCGAACCGGCCGCACCTGTTGAGGCCCGGCTGGCTGCGAGCGTGATCCTGGTCCGGGACCGGGCCGAATCCGCTGGCTCCACGGGCCTCGAGGTGTTTATCCAGCATCGCGTCTCCACGATGGACTTCGCTGCCGGAATGGTGGTCTTCCCCGGTGGCCGGGTGGACGCCGTGGATTCCGGCGGCTGGGACTTTCCTGCCGCCGTCGTGCAGCTTCACGCCAAGGCCTGGCACCGCACCGGCGAACCGGCAACCGGGGCGATCCCCGTCCACCCGATCAGCCCGGAAGACGCGGCGTCCCGGCTGCTGGCCGCCGCCCGACGTGAGGTCTTCGAGGAAACCGGACTGCTCCTGGACGCTGATGCCTTGGTGCCGTGGGCCAATTGGGTTACCCCGCCGGACCAGCCCAAGCGCTTCGACACCTACTTTTTCCTGGCCGCCCTCAGCCCGGACCAGGAGCCGCGGCACCAGACCACCGAGGCCAGCACTTCCCAATGGATGCCGGTGGCGGACATTCTTTCGGCCGAGTCGGCAGGGACGCTGCGGCTGATGCGGCCTACGAAATTCCTGCTGGAGGAGCTCCTTACCTTCGGCAGCGCCGCGGCGGCCATGGCAGCGGTGCGGGACATCGTTCCGGTCCGCGGGCCGCGGGGTTCAAGCCTGACGTAGGTGCCGGCTGGGCGCCCCACTGGCGTCACGCACAGCACGCTTTTAGCCGGGTCCGGAGACCGCCGCCCCGTCATTCCAGGGATCTCCACCACCCCAGCCGCTAAAGCCTGCCCTGCGTGACGCGGGCGCCGGCTAGCCGGGCGTGACGTCGGTGATGGTGATGGACGACCCGTAGGCCGACGACTGGCCCGGCGCCGGCTCCGGACCTGGGCCGCCTGCCCAGCCAATGGGCGGACCTCCGGGACCACCCGGACCTCCCGGGCCCGGCGGGAAGCCTTGGCCCCCATCCGGCCCGCTGCCCAGCAGGCTCCTGGTGAGGGCCTCGCCGTCGGCCATCAGCCCGTCCACCGCCGCAGCCAGGTGCGCGTCGGCAACCGGAACACCGGCCACGGCGGCACTCACCACCGCCCGCCGAACCAGCTCGCGCGCGAACGACGCCGTGGTGCCAGCGGCGCGGAGGGCGGCATCCTGGATGGCGTCGTCGCTGAACGGAATCCCGCGGGCATAAAGCTGTACCAGCCTGACCCGTTCGTCCACGGCGGGCAGCGGAATCTCGACAGCAAGGTCCACGCGGCCCGGCCGTTGGGCAAGCGCGCGTTCCAGCATGTCCACCCGGTTCGTGGTGAGGATGAAGGCCACGTCCGCGTCCTTGTCCAACCCGTCCATAGCGTCCAGCACTTCGAAAAGCAGCGGCTGGGGTCCGTGGCCGAAGCTGCGGTCCTCCGCAATCAGGTCGCAATCCTCCAGGACCACGATGGAAGGCTGCAGTGCCCGGGCCATGGCGGCCGCTTCGGAGATCCTGGCCAACGACCCGCCGGACAACAGGATCGCGGTGGTCCCTTCGCTCTGGCTCAGCAGGTAGCGGACGGTATGGGTTTTGCCCGTTCCGGGCGGTCCGTACAGCAGCATGCCGCGTTTGAGGTGCTGGCCGTATTTGCTGAGCGACTCCCGCTGTTCGGCGATGCCCACCACATGATCGGAGACCTTCTGGAGCAAACCGTCAGGGAGAATGACTTCCGACGCCGGCAGTTCAGGGCGGGTGTGGAACGTGACGCCGGCGGCGCTGGGCCCGTACTCCCCCATCACCAGGGAGATGATCTGGCCCTTCAGGACACTTTGGTGCTGCATCCGCCGTCGGAATTCAGACAGGAAATCCGCGGTGGTGGCGGTATCCGCGGCAAGGACCTCGAGGGAGGCGGTGGGCCGGCCGAACCGGGGATTGGCCTCCCTCTGCCACACGGCCATTGGCTTGCCGTTGAAGTCGAAAAGCCACAGCCCCATGGCCACAACTTGCCGCTGCTCATCAGGCCCCACGGCCAGGTTCTTGTAGTCGGGCTGGGACAGCGAAACCTGGGGGAAATACTGTGACTGCAGCATGTCGCTCAGTGTCAGGTGGTGGCGCTGGTCCCCGCCGCCGATCCCTGCCAGACGGCCGGACGGGCTTTCCGCAGAGATGTCCGCCATAATGCTGTCCGCGTCCACGAACCGGTGCGGCGGGACTTCTTCCACCACCAGGGACAGGTTCTGGGCCGGTGTCCCCAGATGCTCCGTCAGTGTAGCCAGCAACTGTTCACCAACCGGCACTCGATGCTGGCCTGACTGCGCTATGCGCACTAATTCAGCAAAATCATCGATGAACTTCCCCAGGTTCTCATCCATGGGCCGACCCTACCAGTCAGCGGTCAAGACAGGTGCAGACGCAGGCCCTGTTCCCCTCCGGGTCAGCCAGCACCACAAAGGAAGGTGCCCGCGCGTCGTCCACCACCCGCCCGCCTGCTGTGACTGCGGCGGCAATCCGCCCTTCCGCCTCATCGTGCGGTACCCAGAGATCAATATGAAAGCGCTGCCGCGGAGTCTCATGGGCATCAGTCTGTTGGAACCAGAGCAAGGGCACGCGCCCGCTCTTGTCGGTGACGTCATCTCCCTTCAGCGAGTCCGTGCGGCCGGTGAGGAGCGCAGCCCAGAAAGGACCGACGGCGCCGGAGCTGGCGGTGTCCAGCGCCAGCTCGATCTCGGCAACGGCGCCCGGCTTGGCTTTGATTCCCTGTTCCTTCGCGATCCCGCTGATCCGCCTGGCGAGATCGACGTCCCGCTGGGTGATTGCCGAGACGTCATGGCTGATCAGCTTCAGGTCCACGAAGGGGTAGGTCAACGTCACATCCGGATGGTGGTTGGCTGTCTCCGCAGCCTCCGCCACCGCGGTGACAAACCTGAGTCCCGTGGCAAAATCCTTGGTGAGATACCGTGCGTGGAGCCCCTGCGCGAGCTTCCGCCAGTCGTCCAGGCGTGCATCGAGGACCTGCTGAATAGTGAGGATTCCCATTCCGACAGTATGTCCCCGGGAAGGCAAGCTGAAAAGGGACGTTAGGCTAAAGGAAGTCCACGTTTTCCACCCGCAAGGAGCCCCCTCCATGAACCTCCTCATCAAACTGCTCGGAACCGGTATCAGCATCGGAGCCGGATTCGCGGGCACCAAAATTGTGAACAGTGTGTGGGAAAAGACCACCGGGAACAAGCCGCCCACCGGCAAGGAAGAAGACGTCCCCACCACGCTGCGTTCGGCGCTTACGTTCGCCCTGATCTCCGCCTCTGTCAGCGCGGTCATCCAGGTGCTGACCAACCGCGGCACCCAGCGCGCCATCCAACGCTTCGCCAAGACGCAGGACATCGTGTAACTTCTTCGAAGCCGGTCCGCCGGGCAGGTAGACACCCGCCCGGCGGACCGGCAGACTTAAACATCAGGTACTCACAGGATCATTCCCGGGAGAGGACCCGATGGAGCACCTCAGGAGATTCAGCGATGAATTCCTTGGGGCGCTCAAAAATCTGCTGCCCATCATGGGCGTTGTTGCAGTATTCCAGCTGTTCGTCTTCCGTGCCGTCCCGGATTCGCCCTGGACGCTGGTTTCCGGCCTGCTGATCGTGGCAGCGGGCATCGCCCTGTTTCTTTACGGGCTGGATCTGAGTATCTTCCCCGTAGGTAAAAACCTGGCCAACCAATTCGTCCGTCGCGGCGCCCTCGGTTTGTTGCTGCCCTTTGGGTTTGCCATCGGATTCGCAGCGTCCGTGGCCGAACCGGCGGTCATTGCCGTAGCAGAGCAGGCCCAGCTCGTCAGCGATGGCCGGATCAATGGACTGGTGCTGCGCTTCGTGATCGCCGCTTCGGTGGGCTTGGTCCTGGTTCTGGGCATCCTTCGGGTTCTTCGCGGCTGGGCCGTGCACAAGCTCCTGATTGCCGGCTACCTGATAGTCCTGGGGCTCAGCTATGTGGCGCCGCCGGAGGTCATAGGCCTCGCCTACGACTCGGGCGGGGTCACCACGAATATCGTGAGTGTTCCCCTGATCGCGGCAATCGGCCTGGGCCTGGCTAACTCAATCCGCGGACGCAGCCTCCTGGCAGACGGCTTTGGACTGGTGGCCCTGTGTGTGATGGTCCCGATGATCGGAGTCCAGCTCTACGGAACCTGGGAGTATACCTTCGGCGGCCCACCTCCTGCCCTTCCGGCCGGTAGTACCGGGGAGCAGCCGGGCGACTGGGTGCTTGGCATGTTCCTTGGCCTCGCAGAGATGATCCGGGAGGTCCTGCCGATCGTCGGCGTCGTACTCTTCTTCCAGTACGTTGCCCTGCGGCGGAAACTGGCCCACCCCGTACGCGTCATCGCGGGGTTCCTTATGGTCCTGGTGGGGCTGTATGCCTTCGTTGTAGGGCTGAAACTTGGACTCTTCCCCATTGGAACGATGATGGCGGAGCAGCTCATTGAGCAGGGTTCCCCTGCCCTGATCGTGCTGTTCGGGCTGCTGATCGGTTTTGCCACCACCATGGCCGAACCTGCCCTGATAGCCATCGGCGCGCAGGCCCAGGAGGCGTCCCCCGGCCGGATCAGCGGAGTGGCCATCCGCATCATCGTAGCCACCGGGGTGGCGCTTGGCATCGCATTTGGCGTCTTCCGCATCCTGGTGGGCGGGCCGTTCCACTACTTCATCATGGGGGCCTATGCCATAGCCATGGTGCTGGTTTTCTTTGCACCGAAGTACATCGTTGCCCTGGCATTCGATCTTGGGGGCGTAACGACGTCGGAAGTCACCGTACCGCTGGTGACTGCCCTTGGCATCGGCCTTGCGGCAGCGGTGGATGGAAGGGATGTCCTGATCGACGGGTTCGGCCTAATCGCTTTCGCCTCGATCTTCCCTGTTATATCCGTCATGGTGTATGCCATGGTGATGGAGAGATTTCCCCAGCTGAGGAGGGAACCGTCATGAAGTTCACGGCCGTACTCGTCATTGCCCCTGATGATCTCGAGGACAAAGTGATCGAACACGCGCAGCGGGTGGGGGCTACGGGGGTCACCATCCTGCCGGGAAAGGGGATCGGTGGGGAGGCCAAGAAAACGTTCTTTGGCCTGACATTCGAGGGAACACAGTCAGTGTTGCTGATGGTGGTGGGAAGCCATCTCACTGCTCCGATCCTGAAGGAAATGCACCGCGTCCTGGTCCGCGGAACCGAATCCCGTGGACTGGCTTTCGCCGTACCCATCGAACACCTGACGGGAATCGACCTTCGGCAAGTGGTCAGCTTTGAGGAACACCTGCGCCGCGAGGACGCCTGAGCCGGTTCACCCGTTTACAAGGAGGAAAGATGCTCACTGTCAAAGATGTTATGGTTCCCCAGGTTGTCACCATTTCCCCTTACAACACGTTGCGGGAAGCGCTTTCGATGATGAAGGAACGCCAGGTCAAGAGCCTGGTGGTGGACAGGCAACATGCCCACGACGCCTTCGGACTCCTCAGCTACCGGGAACTGCTGGACACCGTGGTCGCCCAGGAGGGCGACGTGGACCTGCTCAACGTCTATGACGCTGCCACGATTCCTGCGATCACGGTCAACGAGCAACTGTCTGTGCGCCAGGCGGCGGCCCTGATGAGCCGCTACCACCTCAGCCGTCTGGTAGTGGTGGAAGGCAACCAACTCGCGGGCCTGCTGGCCATGAACGACATCCTTGCCCGGCGCATGGAGGAACTGACCTGACCCCTGGCCTGGACTACTCCGTAGGCTTCCCCACTGACTCTGCCGCGGATTCGGCGTCGGATTCTATTTCAGCGTCTTCCGCCGTCATGGGCGTGTGCGGCGAATCCGCCGAGTCCTCGCGTGCGGCTTGGGTGGCCGCCTGCACCACGGCTTCCAGCTCATCCGTGGTGAGCATCTCGCGGTGCAGGTGCTTGGTCCGGTAACCGGCGCGGCCCACCATGTGGGCGGAGACCGGGACGGTCAGCAGCTGGAACAGCCAGGCCACCAGCAGCACCGGCCACACCCAGAAGGTGCGCATCTGCAGGCCGATCGAGGCCAGCAGCAGGAACAGTCCCAGGACCTGCGGCTTGGTGGCCGCGTGCATGCGGGTGAGCAGGTCGGGGAACCGCAGCAGGCCGATTGCAGCGGCCAGCGACATCAGTGCGCCCACCACCATGAACACGGCCGAGACGGCGTCGATCACAATATCCACTGTTGACGGTTCAGGATTCAAGGGGCTCCTCCCGCCTGTCGGCCACAAACCGTGCCACGGTTACGGACCCCACAAAGCCGATCACCGAGATGGCCACCAACAGCATCAGGTTGTTCAGGTGCTGGTTCACTGCCATGTCGACGCACAAAGCAGCGCCCAGAATTGCCAGCAACACATCTGCCGCCAGCACCCGGTCCAACAGTGACGGACCGCGGGCTATCCGGAGGATGGCGCCGGCGGCGGCCAGGGACAGGATCACCGCTGTCACGATGAGGACAATCTGCATCATGCTGTAGCCTCCTGCTGCAGCGCTTCGAGTTCTTCCCGGGTACCCATGATCCTTATCAACCTGGCTTCGATGTCCCGGACCTCACGACGCACTTTGGCGACACCATCGGCGTCGTCAACGTTGAGGGTGTGCAGGTAGAGGGTCGAGGACGAGCGGTCCACCTCCACCACCAGGGAGCCCGGAATCAGGGACAGGACGTGGCCGGTGGCGGTGACCAGCAGGTCCTGGTGGCTGCGTAGCGGAACAGCAACAACGGCTTTACTGACCCGGGGGCCACGGACCACGGCGAAGTACATCACTTGGAAACTGGCGGCCATCACCCTGGCCAGGAACATCAACGCAAACGGGATGGCGTGCAGGATGTTGAACCTGCCGCTGAGCTCCACCGGCGGCAGGTAGAACATCCTGGCTACGGCGACGGAGATCAGGGCACCAAAGAGCAGGTTGCCGGGGCTGAAGTCCTGCCAGAGCGCGCACCAGACCACCACCAGCCAGACCAGCAGCGGCAGCTCCTGGCGCAGCGACACACGTTGGCGGCTCATGGCAGGTCTCCCGTGCGCGGTACCGTCTCCAGCGCCGGAACCGGGGTGTCGCCGCCCAGCACGGCATGGATGTAGGCCGACCGGTCCAGCATCTCCCCTGCGGCCTGGTCCGAGACTGTGAACAACGGCCCTGCAAACACCGTCAGGGCTACGCCCACCAGTACCAGTCCCAGTGTTGAGCCCACCATGGTCCGGGGCAGGACGGTCACTGTGCTGGTGGTGCCGCTGCCTGCCCTGCCGTTGGCTTCCGGGGCCGCCAGCAGCACGGGGTCCGGGTATTCGGCGTCTTCCGGGCTGCGCCAGAATGCCCGGTTCCATACCCTGGCAATGGCCAGCAGGGTCAGCAGGCTGGTGACCACTCCGCCGATCACCAGCGCGTATGCCAGCGGTGTGCCCAGCTCAATCCCGGCCTGCATCAGCCCCACCTTGCCCAGGAACCCGGAGAACGGCGGGATGCCTGCCAGGTTCATGGCGGGGACGAAGAACAGCAGCGCCAGCACCGGGGACAGCTTGGCCAGGCCGGCCAGCCTGTCCATGGATGAGCTGCCGCCGCGGCGCTCGATCAGGCCGGTGACCAGGAACAGGCTGGTCTGGATGGTGATGTGGTGCGCCACGTAGAACACGGCGGCGCCCAGCCCGGCCACGGAGGACATAGCCAGGCCGAACACCATGTAGCCGATGTGGCTGACCAGGGTGAAGGACAACAGCCGCTTTATGTCGCTTTGGGCCAGCGCACCCAGGATTCCCACCACCATGGTCAGCAGAGCAGCCACCATCAGCGGCGTGTTCAGAGAGTCCCCCGGGAACAGCAGCGTTTCAGTGCGGACCATGGCGTACACACCAACCTTGGTCAGCAAGCCGGCGAACACAGCGGTAACGGGTGCGGGTGCCGTTGGGTAGGAGTCGGGCAGCCAGAAGGAGAGCGGGAACACGGCGGCCTTGATCCCAAACGCCACCAGCAGCATCACGTGCAGCAGCGTCTTGGTGCCCTGGTCCAGTTCGCCCAGCTTGATGGCCAGGTCCGCCATGTTCACTGTGCCCGTGGCGCCGTAGATCATGGCGATGGAAATCAGGAACAGCACCGAGGACACCACGGAGACCACCACGTACGTGACGCCTGCCCGGATCCGCGGTCCGGTTCCGCCCAGGGTCATGAGCACGTAGCTTGCCGTCAGCAGGATTTCGAAGCCCACATAAAGGTTGAACAGGTCTCCGGAAAGGAACGCGTTGGAAACACCGGCCACCAGGATCAGGTAGGTGGGGTGGAAGATGGACACCGGCGAGTCTTCGTCGCCGTCGGCCATGTCCTGGCCTGTGGCGTAAACCAGCACGGCGAGGCTGACCGCGGAGGACACCACCAGCATCAAGGACGAGAACTGGTCCACCACCAGGACGATGCCCCAAGGCGGCAACCACCCGGCAATATTCACCGCATAGGTTCCGCCGCTCCACGTCGAGGCCAGCAACAGGCATTCCAGCAGCAGGGTCAGGGTCAGCAGCCCGATGCTCACTGTCCGCTGGGCGTGCGAATGCCTGTACAGCACAAAAGTTACCGCGGCACCCAGGATGGGAATGAGGACGGCGAGCGGCGCAAGGCTTGAAAGGTTCACTTCAGGCCTCCGTCCGGACCGGGAGTGACATTCTTGGACCCTGGTTTCTCTTCGAGTACGGCATCCCGGACGGCCATCCGGCCGCTGCCCGCCTTGATGGTTTCACCATTGTCCGGAACATCCCTGGGGAGCAGCGGAAACTCGGACGTCTCCAGTGGGATCTCGGCGTCGTCCTCCGCATCGAAGCTGGGAGTACGGGCCACCTTGCGGTCCTCAAGGTCAATCTGGATTTCATCACGGCGGCCCAGCACCCACGTGCGGTAAATGATGCCGAGCATAAAGGACGTCACCGCGAAGGAAATCACGATCGATGTCAGGATCAGGGCCTGCGGCAGGGGGTCGTTGTAGTCTCCCGCTGCCCTGGACTTGTCATAAAGCGGAGCGAGGCCGGCATAACCGCCGGTGGTCAGGAGCAGCAGGTTGGTGGCGTTGGCCATCATCATCAGGCCCAGCAGGACGCGGGTGAGGCTGCGTTCGAGGAGCAGGTAGATGCCGCAGGCGTAGAGCGCCCCCATCACGCAGAGCAGGGTGAGGTTGATGCTCATGAGCCACCTCCCGTAGGCGTTTGGGCATGGACGGTGAGTTCTTCGTCGGAGTCGGTCTCATCCAGCATGATCCGGCCGTCCTGCCGGGCATTCGCCTCGACGTTCTCGTCAATTTCGGCGCCCAGGCTGCGCAGCACATCGAGCACCAGGCCCACCACCACCGTGTAGACGCCGATGTCGAACAACGTGGAAGTAACAAATTTAACGTCCCCGAACACCGGCAGCCAGAACTGCAGGATGGCGGTCTGGAAGACTTCCGCACCGAGGAGCAAAGGCACGACGCCGGATGCGGCCGCGGTTGCCAGGCCCGCACCCAGGAGCTTCCCGGCGCTGATCGGGGTGGCCTCGCGGAGCTCGAAGCGGCCGCCTGCCAGGTAGCGGATGGTGAGCGCGAGGCCTGCCACCAAGCCGCCGGCGAACCCGCCTCCGGGCAGGTTGTGGCCTGCGAAGAGCAGGTAGAGGGAGAAGACGATCATGGAGTGGAACAGGAGCCTGGTGACTACCTCGAAAATAATCGAGCGCCGTTCGGGGGCAAGAGTGTGGCCGGCAACAATCCAGGCGTCCCGCGTGGCGGAGGCGAACTTGCGGGAAAGTCCCAGCGCGGCGCCCGCGCGCGAGCTGGCATCCACCGCTGCTCCGCTGTGCTCCCACGCACCCTGCGACCTTGCCGGACGGACCCGGTCTCCACGGCCCTTGATGAAGATGAGGCTGGCGACCCCCGTGGCGGCCAGCGCCAGCACCGCGATTTCGCCGAAGGTGTCCCATACCCGGATGTCCACCAGGGTGACGTTGACGATGTTCAGCCCGCCGCCGCCGTCGTACGCCAGTTCCGGGAACTGCAGGGACACCGGTGCCGCCACCCGGGCACCCATGGCGTAAATGGCCACAAAGATCATGGTGACGCCGAACGCCACCCCGATGATGACGCGGACCAGCCGGTACTTGCCGCCGGTCCGGTCCCGCAGCTCCGCGGGAAGGCTCCGCATTCCGAGCACAAACGCCACCAGGATGATGGTCTCCACCAGCATCTGGGTCAGGGCCAGGTCCGGCGCGCCCTGGAGGGCGAACATCAGTGCGATGCCGTATCCGGTGACGGAGACCATCAGCACGGCAAGGAACCGTTTGTTGGCGCGCACTGCGGCCACCGCGCCGATCACGATGGCTACCGCGATCACCAGCTGCAGCGGCGAGTTCGGATCGATGAAGTAGAGGCCGCCGGGCAGTGGCTTGCCGGCCAGCAGCATGGCGGACAGCGGCAGCGCCACCGCCACGCTCAGGATCACGGCCAGGTAGAAATACAGGGAACCACGCTGCGTGCGGCCGGTGACCCACACCGCGACGTCGTCGAGCGCACCGATGGTCAGCTGGTAGGCGCGGTCCCCGTCCACCCAGCCCGGCACCCGCTCCTGCATCCAGGACACCCAGTTCCGGCCGAAGTACATGGCCCCGCCCAGCACAAAGGTGAGGACCGTAAGGCCCAGGGCCGGGGTCAGCCCATGCCACAGCGCCAGGTGGCCCGCTTCGGCAACGGATACACCGGCGTCGTTCCCGTCTGTGAAAAGCGCCGCGTATGGCTGGATCCACGCGTCTACCGCCACCGGCCACACCCCGTACACGAGGGTAAGCGCGGAAAGTATGGCAGGCGCCGCCAGGAACGACGGCGTGATCGGCTTGAACGGCGTGCGCTCAACGCCCGGCTTGGTGGCGAAGGCGCCCCACATAAAGCGGGCGCTGTAAGCAAAGGTGAGCACCGAACCGAGGACTATACCGGCCAGGACGATCAGGGGCCACGGGGTTCCAGGGTCCGATTCCAGGTGGTGCAGGAACGCTTCCAGCACCGATTCCTTGGCCACAAATCCAGCCAGCAGCGGCATCCCGGCCATGGAGGCGGCGCCTATGCCGGCCACAATCCCGAGCGCCCGGGCAGACCCGAAGACGCCGGACAGCTTGGCGATGTCCCGTGTGCCGGCCTGGTGGTCGATGATGCCCACCACCAGGAACAGCGTGGCCTTGAACAACCCGTGGGCCAGCAGCATGGCCAGGCCCGCAAGCGCCGCGTCCGGGGTGCCCAGCCCCACCACCATGGTGAGGAAGCCCAGCTGGCTGACGGTTCCGTAGGCGAGGATCAGCTTGATGTCCGTCTGGCGGAGGGCCCGGTAGCCGCCCACCAGCATGGTGGCCAGGCCCAGTCCCAGCACCAACGGAAGCCAGAAAGCGGTCTCCGCAAACCCCGGGGCCAGCCGGGCCACGATGTAGATTCCGGCCTTCACCATGGCCGCCGCATGCAGGTAGGCACTCACGGGGGTGGGGGCCGCCATGGCGCCGGGCAGCCAGAAATGGAACGGGACCAGGGCGGACTTGGTGATGGCTCCCACCAGGATCAGCACGACGGCGGCAGCAACAGTTCCGGCGGCAGGCCCGGCAACCAGTGCTGGAGCCTTCTCCAGGATGTCGGAGATGCGGTACGTCCCGGCAGTGAAGCCCAGCATGATCAGGCCCACCAGCATGGCCAGTCCACCGGCGGTAGTGACGATCAGGGCCTGCAGCGCGGACCGCCGTGCGGACAGCCGGGTGCGTGCGTAACCAATCAGCAGATAGGACAGTACGGTAGTGAGCTCCCAGAAGATGAACATCAGGAGAAGATCGTCCGCGGTGACCAAGCCGAACATGGCCCCTGCGAAAGCCAGGAGCTGTGCACCGAAGCCGCCCAGATCGGCGTCGTCCTTGTGGAAATACCGGGCGCAATAAACCAGCACCAGTGCGCCCACGCCCAGCACCAGCAGGGACATCACCCAGGCCAGGGCGTCCATGCGGAAAGCCAGCTCGAGTTGCAGCCCCGGAATCCAGGGGATGACTTCCTGCAGCCGGCCAGGCTGCTCCCCCGGATACACCGCCGGGTGCTGGAAAAGCAGCCAAATGAACGCGCCCGCCGGAACCAGGGCCAACCCGTAGAACGCGCTCCGGCCGAACCTCCTGAAGAGAACCGGAGCCACAGCAGCCACCACAAAGTGCAGGGCAAGGACTGTGATCACTGGTATCTCCGCAACGTCAGGGATTCGATTATCAAGAGTTAGAGCAGGCGGTTCATTCGTAAGATGTCAGTCCGGACAGTTTACCAACCAGCCACTGACAGTTTGACCGCGGGGTCGCGGTTGGCCGGCCTCTTCGGTGATGCTGCGCACATCCGCCTGCCAGGCGGCTAGCATCAGCGTATGAGCAGCTCAAGCGCATCCGGGAGCAGGCTTCCCTCGTCCAAACTGTCGGAACTCGAGGCGGGCCCGAACGTCA
Organism: Pseudarthrobacter sp.; assembly: GCA_031178005.1. GTDB lineage: Bacteria > Actinomycetota > Actinomycetes > Actinomycetales > Micrococcaceae > Arthrobacter. The sequence goes on along the minus strand of JAPSJV010000003.1, from coordinate 4,406 downwards.
CCAGCAAGGGACGTGTCCTTGCCTGGGCCGCCTGGGACTGGGGATCTGCCGCATTTAATGCGGTGATGACCACCTTCGTCTTCACGGTTTACCTGACGTCGGACGCCTTTGGCGGAGAAGACCGGGCTTCGGCTTTGCTGGGCGCGGCCCTCGCCGTGGCGGGCGTGGCGATCGCGCTGCTTGCCCCGGTGACAGGGCAACGCTCGGACACCGGTGGCCGCCGCAAACTCTGGCTTGGCGTGAACACAGTGGCAGTCGCGGTCCTGACAGGTCTGTGCTTCTTCGTGTACCCGCAGGCCGAGTTCCTGCTGCTGGGCGTCTCCCTGATCGCCCTGGGCAACGTCTTCTTCGAGTTCGCCGGCGTGAATTACAACGCCATGCTGGCCCAGATCTCCACCCCGCAGACCATCGGAAAAGTGAGCGGCTTCGGCTGGGGCATGGGATACCTGGGCGGCATCGTGGCGCTGCTGGCGGTGCTCCAGCTTTTTGTCCAGCCCAGCTTCGACTGGTTCGGTTCAGCCACGGAGGACGGCCTCAATATCCGCCTGGTGGCAGTGTTCTCCGCCTTGTGGTTCCTGATCTTCGCGCTGCCCGTCATGTTCGCCGTGCCCGAGCTGCCCAAACCCCCGCATAGCAAAACCCTGGGCATCATCGATTCCTATAAGCTCCTGCTCAAGCGGATCAAGGCCATCTACAGGACCAGCCCGCACACCATCTTTTTCCTGCTGGCCAGTGCCGTGTTCCGCGACGGCCTAGCCGCAGTCTTTACCTTTGGCGGCGTGATCGCGGCGGGGACGTTCGGCTTTACGCTGCCGCAAGTGATTGTGTTCGCAATCTTCGGCAACGTGGTGGCCGCCGCTGGCGCCATCGTGGGCGGCTTCCTGGATGACAGGATCGGTCCCAAGAACGTGATCCTCGGCTCGCTGGTGGGGCTCCTGATCGCGGGGACGGTAATCCTGGTCCTGGGTAACGGCGACTACGTCTTCTTTGGTGCGGCTTGGGCCGGCAGCACCACGTTCTGGGTGTTTGGCTTGTTCCTTTGCCTGTTTGTTGGCCCGGCGCAGGCCTCGTCACGGGCCTATCTGGCCCGGCTTGCACCAGACGGCGAATCCGGCGAGCTCTTTGGCCTGTATGCCACCACCGGCCGGGCTGTCAGCTTCCTGGCTCCCGCACTGTTCACGCTCTGCATCGCCATCGCCACGCCGCTGGTGGCTCCGGGCGAGGCACAGCGGTGGGGAATCCTGGGCATCATGGTGGTCCTCCTGCTGGGCCTGCTGGTGCTGCTGCCGGTCAAGCCCCCGAGCCGGACGACGATCGCAGTAGTCCCGCAGGCCTGACCGCGCTCTCTGGGAATGGGCTTTCCGAAACCCTTGACAGCAAAAAGTTATCGATCACATAATGGAGGGCGACCCACTCGGCACCTGCTAAGGACCCCATGAATCCCCCAGAATTTCCGGACCAAGCCCCGGCGGACCAAACCGCAGCTCCAACCAATAGCGCACCCGGGGAAACCCCCGTCCGCGCAGGCATCATCGGCACTGGCGGCATCGCCGCCGCTCATGCCCAGGCCTTGACCCAGAGCGGCGCCGAGCTGGTGGTCGCCGTGGACATCGACCAGGACCGTGCCCGGGATTTCGCCGGCACCTGGGGTGTGACCACCACGGCAGCCAGCCTGGAGGAAGCCGCGCGGCTGGGACTGGACCTGGTGGCAATCTGCACGCCGCCGTCGTCGCACGCTTCCCTTGCCAAGCAGGCGCTGGCACTCGGCCTGAACGTGGTTGTGGAGAAGCCTCCGGGGCTGTCCCTCCGTGAACTGACCGGACTCCAGGAGGCGGAAGCGGCATCCGGAAAGCGCGTCAGCTGCGTCTTCCAGCACCGGTTCGGCGGCGCCGTGCTGAAGTTGCGTCGGCTCCAGGAGTCCGGCGTGTTGGGCGCGCCGCTCACCGGATACTGCAACACGCTGTGGTTCCGGGACCAGGCCTACTTCGACGTGCCGTGGCGCGGGCAGTGGGACATTGAAGGCGGCGGCCCCACCATGGGCCACGGGATCCACCAGTTCGATCTCCTCCTCCACCTGTGGGGACCGTGGCAGGAGGTCACCGCCTTCGCCGGAAAGCTGGCGCGCCGCACGGAGACCGAGGACGTTTCCATGGCCGTTGTGAGGTTTGAATCCGGGGCCTTGAGCACCGTGATCAACTCGGTCATCTCACCACGCGAAACCTCCCAGCTGCGGTTCGACTACGAGAACGCAACGGTGGAAGTGGAGCACCTCTACGGCTACGACGACTCCCACTGGCGCTTCACTCCGGCCCCCGGGATGGAGCACCTGCAGGAAATCTGGGACGCCGACACTTCCGAGGGAACCAGTGGCCACGCCGCCCAGTACCGGCAGATTGTGGCGGCGCTGAAGGCAGGAACAGACCTGCCCGTCACGTTGTCCGATGCCTACGCCACCATGGAACTCGCGGCCGGCATCTACTCCAGCGCCATCACCGGACAGTCCGTCCGCAGCGGCAGCATCACCGAAGGAAACCCGTTCTTTGACCGCGCCGACGGCCGGCTGGAACCCTGGAAACTCGAAACGAGCAACGTATGAGCCACGCACTTCCTGACACCGCATCCACCACCACACCGTCCGGAATGGACTGGAGCGACGACGGCCAGACGGTCGAGGTGACCTTCGACGGCGTCGCTCTCCTGGCCTACACGTACGTCGCCACTGACGAGCAGAACGAATCGCCGCGCCCCTATTTCCACCCGCTCCGGACCCGCGGCGGCAACGCGGTCACGGCCTACCGCCCGCACGACCACACCTGGCACAAGGGCATTGCCTGGTCCCTGCCGCACCTCGGCCCGGACAACTTCTGGGGCGGTCCCAGCTACCGCCGCGGCAAGGACTACCAGTGGCTGCCCAACAACGGCGCCATGCGTCACCAGGCCGTAACTGCCGCGGGGTCCGACGGCGGTACTTTCACTTTCGCGCACAGCCTGCAGTGGATCACGGAGCCGGGTGCGCTGGTGGTTGAGGAGGAGCGTACGTTCCAGGCCGTGCCGGGCGGGGACGATGAGTCGTGGACGCTCATTTTCGAAACCGCCATGACCAACGTCTCCGGCGCGGACATCCACATAGGCTCCCCCACCACGGAAGGCCGCGAGAACGCCGGCTATGGCGGCCTCTTCTGGCGGGGCCCGCGGGACTTCACCGGAGGAACCATTCTTGGCCCCGGCGGCGCCACCGGCGAGGAGCTCCGAGGACAGCGTGCTCCCTGGCTGGCTTTTGTCGGCCAGCACGACGAGACCTGCCGTTTCTCCACGATCGTTATGGTGGACGACCCATCCGCCGGCAACCCGCAGCCTGAGTGGTTCGCCCGCACCGAGCCGTTCCCATGCATGGGCCCGGCTCCATTCTTCAACGAAGAGGTGCTGTTCACGGCCGGTTCCACCCTCCGCTTCCGTTACGCCGTGGTCATCGCCGATGGAACGTCCGACGCCGGACGGGCCGCCGGGCTCGCGGGACGTGCCGCCGGGCTGCTGGCGGAGACGGCCGGCTGATGGAGTCCCTCGGAGTTTCGGATGGGGGCGCCGGGGTTCCCTCACTTGCTCTACCAGCGTTCCCCGGTGGAACGGCCGTCAGTGGGCTGAAGGTCTACGACTGGGAGGCCGCCGACGGCCTTTGCGGCGGTTCACCGCACCTGCACACTGTCTCCTCGGAGGCATATTTGGCGACTTCCGGGACCGGCCAGGTCCAGACGCTCAGCATGACCGGCGCGGCGGAGCATGAGCTCTCTGCGGGTTCCTTGCTCTGGTTCAGTCCTGGCACCGTGCACCGGCTGGTCAATACTGACGCGCTTGCCTTGAACGTCATCATGTCCAACGCGGGCCTCCCCGAAGCTGGCGACGCCGTCCTGACCTTCCCGGCCCGCTTCCTGGCGGACCCTGACCTGTACGCAGCCCACGCCACGCTGCCGGGACGGGAACAAGGTGAGGACGCCGTGGCAGAGGCGGCCCGCCGTCGTCGTGATCTCGCATTGGAGGGATATCTGGAGCTCCGGGAGGCCATGCTCAACGAGGGGCCCGGCGCGTTGGCCCGATTCCACGAGGCTGCTGCGGCATTGGTCCGGCCCAAGGTGGCAAAGTGGCGCGCCATCTGGGAGGACAAAGTGCGGGCAGATGCAGCTGCCACTGAACGGGCCCTGGATGCGCTGGCTGGCGGGTCGGCGGAGACACTTGGTGGCGCAGCGGTTGCCCGCGCGCTCCCCCGGCCGGGTCCGGCCGGATACGGAATGTGCGGCCGGCTCTCCACCTGGCAACCGCCGGCTCCGGCCTGAAACCCCTTCGCCTCCACATACCCACCCCACCCCACGTCGCGAGGTAATGCCGCTTACGGCGAACCTAAGCGGCATTAC
>JAPSJV010000064.1 GCA_031178005.1 Pseudarthrobacter sp. | reverse complement strand
GGATGATCCACGGCGTACTGGGCGGGCGGCATTCCGACCTGATCGGCGTGGAAGGCACCGTCCCCAGGCTCAAACTCCTGCCGGGGAAGCCCGCCAAGGCGGTTTACGATGCAATCTTCACCAGCACCGAACCCAACCGGCTCATTGCGCTGGGCCGGGAATACCCCGGCTGGGCCGGACTTTGCTATGTGATGGCCGGCCTGTTGTCCCACAAGCAGGGCGGATACCTGCGTGCCGTGGAGCTGCTGCAGCGCGGCCTCAGCATCAGGAACGACGACGAAGCGAACCAGTTCGCCGCCAGTTATCTCACGCGTGTGCTCACCCGCGTTGAGGTCGCGGAGCGCATCGAGGTTCCGGTGCTGTTCAGCGAGGAGGCGGTGTTCCTGGCGCTGTCCCAGTCCCTGCGTGAGACGGGCCAGACGGAAGCCGCTCTTGAAGCGCTGACCATGCTGCCGCCGTCGTTGCCTACCGCGCTGGCCAAATGCTCGCTGGCCTACACCCTCGGACGCGACCAGGAGGTGGTGATCTGGACGGAGGGCCTGCTCAACGCCGATGACCTGTCCGCCGCACTGCTGCTGGTGCGCGCCCGCTCGCTCCGCCGCCTGGGCGCGCACGAGCATGCTCAGCGGGCGCTAAGGGAGGTGCTGCGGCGACGGAAAACCAGCATGGCGCTGCGCAATGACGCCATCACCGACCGCGCCATGCTGGCGCTGGACAATGGCCGCAAATCCCTGAACCCGCGCGACTGGCGGCGCAGGCGCGCGGAGTTGGAAACATTTGAGGTCATCCGCAAGGACGTGGAGGCACGCAGGCTCTGGGAACAGGAGTGGAAGCGGCTGGACGGGGACTGACGCGTTCCCTCTTTCCCGGGACCTTGTGGGCATGTGGCCGCCGGAGTACAACGGACAAATGACTGATGCAATCCGGCAGTGGATGGAAAAGTACATTGCTGCATGGGAAACGAATGAACCCGAGGACATCCGGGCGCTCTTCACCGAGGATGCCGTGTACGCCACTCGCCCCTACGACCCTGATGCCTGGCGCGGCCGTGAGCAGATCGTGGACCGGTGGATCGCCTCCGCTGACGAGCCCGAGGACTGGAGGTTCGAATGGTCCGTGCTGGGCACCGACGGCGACCTCGCCTTTGTCCAAGGGCGGACTACCTACCTGGATGACCGGCCCAGCTACGAGAACCTGTGGGTGGTCCGGCTTGCCCCGGACGGACGTGCCAGTGCCTTCACCGAGTGGTTCATGGAGCGCAAACCCTGATGCAGTGCCCTTTGCTCAGTGGCCTTTGGTCAGAGACTTGGGACCAGCGGCAGAAGCTGTTCGGAGAGGAGTGCGGCGCCGAGGCCAACCATGATGATTCCGCTGGCCAGGGTCACCCGCCGGGCCGCACCCGGCCTGGACTGCAGCAGCCTGCGGGCCAACAGGGCCACAGCGGTGTAGACGACGGCGGCCAGCAGCACGAAGGTCAGTCCGAGGAGGCCAGACTGCACTGGGACGGGCAGGGCAGCCTCCGCGCTGACGAACTGGGGCACCAGGGCCACGAAAAACAACAGGCCCTTGGGATTGATGCCGCTTGTCCCCATGCCCTGGAAGAACGTCCGCAGCTGGTTCCTGCCGGTGTTGAGGTCGTCTGCCACAGTGAAGCTTGCACCGCGCCACGACCGTATGGTCGCAACCCCCAGCCACAGCAGGTAGGCCGACCCGGCCACAGTGAGCCATCCGAGGATCTCCGGTGAAGCTGCAAGCACGGCAGCCAGCCCGGCCACCATGAGCGCTGTGTGCAGCACATAGCCGCTGCACAACCCCGCCACTGCGGGAACGAAGCTGCGGCGCCCCAGCCCGGCCGCTATGGAGTACGCCCAGTCCACCCCGGGAGTGCAGGCCAGGGCCGCAGCGACCAGCACGAACGCTAGGAATAACTCGGGGTTCACGGCGCTGCTCCTCCTTAACGGCCCCAGCGAAAAGCTACACGGGCTCTGTGGAAAGCCTAAGAAATCAGGGACCATAAGTGCTCCCGGATTTCGCGCCGCCCCGCGCTTCAGGAGTAAGATTTTTGCGTGCTTGACCATATCGATAGAAACATTTTGCGCCACCTAAAAGAGGATGGCCGGATGACCGCCACGGCGCTCGCTGCGAAGGTCGGGCTCACCGTCGCTCCCTGCCATCGGCGACTCCGCGACCTGGAGAGCGCCGGGGTGATCCGCGGGTACAAAGCGGACATCGACCCGAGTGCTGTGGGACTGGGGTTTGAGGCGATTGTCTTCGTGACGCTGCGGCAGGTTGACCAGTCCACCATGGAGATTTTCGAGAACCGCGTGGCCGGGAACCCGAATATCGTGGAAGCGCAGCGGCTCTTCGGTTCGCCGGATTACCTGCTCAAGGTGATTGCCGAGGACCTTCCGGCCTATCAGCGGTTTTACGACACCGAGCTCACGGTCCTGCCCGGCGTCGAACGGCTGACGTCGACGCTGGTGATGAAGAACCTCAAGTCGAACGCCGGTCCGCCCGTATAGCGGCAGTACGTTCCTGACCCCTGCTCCTAACAGAAGCAAGGCTGAACAGAAGCGGCTTGAACAGCGGCAGGCTGCGGAAGAGATTCTTCCGCAGCCTGCCGCACTATTGTGGGGACGCGACCCGGTCAGCGCGGGTTCAGAATGGACGCCTGGAAGCCGCCCCGCCTGTCGCCGGCATAGAGCCAGAGCGTGCCATCGTGCGCCGTCCCGATCAGGCCGGGGCTGGCGGTTCCGGCGAACCGGCCCACGTTGGCTATGGACTTATAGATGTTCCAGTTGCCACCCAGATCCCTCCTGGCAAGAACACCGCCTGTGCCGTTTCCTGGGTAAAGCCACAGCCTGCCTTCCGTGGTCCTGGCCATCAGATCATTGCGGCCATCTCCCGTGAAGTCATCGGCACTGACAATCTGGTTGAACGCGTTCCAGCCGTGCCCCAGTGAGCGGGGGCTCTGCAGCCCGCCCACACCATTTCCCGGATAGAGCCAGAGACGTCCGTCAGGTGCCAGTGCGAGGAGGTCGCTCTTGCCGTCGCCGGTGAAATCGCCGGGAGACAGGAATCGGGTAAAGTCCTTCAGCGTGGTGCTCAGCAGCTTTCTCGGCAGCAACCTGCCTGTCCCGTCGGTGGGGTAAACCCAGAGCACGCCTGAAGCATCCCGTGCTATGAGATCAATTCCGCCGCTTCCGTTGAAATTGCCGGCGCTGAAGATCTGGTCATACGTCTGCCATCCGGAGTTCAGCTGCCGTGCAGTCTGGAAAGCGCCGGACCCGTTGCCGGGGTAGAGCCACAGGGTGCCTTGGGGTGTGAGCGCGAAAATGTCCGCTCGGCCGTCGCCGGTCGCGTCGCCGGCCTCCCAGACCTGGCGGAACTTGTCCCAGCCAGTGCCGATGGTGACCCGGGTTGCAAACTTGCCGCTCTGGTTTCCGGGGTACAGTGCGGCGGGACCGGTTGCCGTGGTGACGAGCAGGTCCTTCTGTCCGTCGCCGGTAAAGTCCTGTCCGCCGATCAGGTCCTTGAAGGGTCCCCAGCCGCCTCCCAGCGCGGTGGGCGGCAGGAATCCACCGTTCCCGTTGCCCGGATAGAAGAAGAGGGATCCGGTCGAATTGCGGGCAAACAGACCGCCGCGGGCACCGCTGAAACCGCTGGCAGGAGCGACGGCGTTGAAGCCCCCCCACCCTGAGCCGACGTTGCTTGAAAGCAGCAGGCCGCCCCGGCCATTGCCCGGATACACCCACAACGTCCCATCGGACTTGATGCCCGCCAGATCCGCCTTGCCGTCGCCGGTGACGTCACCGGGAGTGACGATGCGCTGGAAGATCTGCCAGCCGCCGCCGATGCGGATCCGGGGAAGGAAGTGGCCGTTGCCGTTGCCCGGGTACAGCCACAGTTCGCCCCCTGAGGTGCGGCCGAAGATGTCCGGTATTCCGTCTCCAGTGAAGTCGGCGTTGCCGACCACCGTGTTGAAGATGTTCCAGCCGCCGGCAAAGCGGGTCGGTGACCCGATCTTGTTTCCGGCCTGGCCGGCGAGCAGCATGAGCGAGCCGTCCCCTTCGCGGGAAATGACGTCTGGCCGGCCGTCGCCGTTGAAATCACCGGCAGAGAACTGGATCTTTGTCCATGTGCCCGGATCGGCGTTGATGGTGACGGTGGCTGACGTGGCCGTGACAGTCTTGACGGTGACGCGCGTTCCGGCATGGGTCACAAATGTCTGCCCGGCCTGCCAGGTGTGATTCGTTGCGTACGAACCCGGGAACGGCCGGGTTGACGGCATCAGGATCAGCGATGATGCAGCAGT
>JAPSJV010000015.1 GCA_031178005.1 Pseudarthrobacter sp. | reverse complement strand
GGAAGTAATACCGAGCTCTTTAGCAAGCTCGTGTACGCGGACCTTGGCCACATTTCTCCTGTCTCGGTCCGCACCGAGCCAGGCACGAACCGTCTACTTCTTACTGCGGGCCTCCGCCGCAAACACAGCTGGAAGGCCCATTGCAGAGCGCAACAAAGTTGTCATCGTTACGCACTCATCGCTGGGAACTCATCGGGTTTCCATCAGATTTCTGACCCGCTTTCAGGTTGGACGGTTGGTTCTGCCGGCACCGGAGTGCCTGCAGTGGCCGTGTCTGCCAGGATCCGCCGTTCGACGTCGGCAATCCGGTGTGCGCCGTCAAGCGCCCTTCCGAATGCCCGCCGTTTGACGGCCAGTACAAGGCACGGTTCGCTGGGGTGCAGCCAAGCACCCCGGCCAGCCAGCCGGCGTCGTTCATCCACCACAACAGTGACGGGGTCACTGCGGGAGGCGACAAGCCGGATCAGCTCGGACCGCTTACCCTGCTTCCGGCATCCGATGCAGGTACGGTGCGGAGAACTTTCGCGGTTCGACTGCTCACTCACTGCGATGGTTCTTTCCTGACATACCAGGTGCCGGCTACGGTTGGACGGCACACGAATACCGGCCCTTGGGCGCGGTTACGTTCTATTCTAGCCCCTCAAAGCCCCGCCATGACGAACGGAGGGGCTGCGGAGCGTCGCGGCACCGGACGCAGAAGGGCTGTGGCCGTTCGCATCTGGTGCCGCAGACTCAGTGCTACGACTCCCGCTGGGCGTCCTTCGGGGCGGCGTCGGAGACGATGTCGATACGCCAGCCAGTGAGCTTGGCGGCCAGGCGGGCGTTCTGCCCTTCCTTCCCGATGGCGAGCGAAAGCTGGTAGTCCGGCACAACAACACGGGCCGAACGGGCGGCCTCGTCCAGTACCGTGACGGAATTCACGCGCGACGGCGACAATGCGCTGGCGATGAAGGTGGCGGGATCTTCGCTGAAATCGACAATGTCGATCTTTTCGTCGTTCAGCTCAGTCATCACGGCACGAACGCGGCTGCCCATTTCGCCAATGCAGGCGCCCTTCGCGTTGACGCCCGGAATGTTCGCCTTGACCGCAATCTTGGTGCGGTGCCCGGCTTCCCTGGCCAGCGCGACAATCTCGACCGAACGGTCAGCGATTTCCGGAACTTCCATTTCGAAGAGCTTCCGGACGAGGCCCGGGTGAGAGCGGGACAGCGTAATGGACGGACCCTTGGTGCCGCGGTGGACATCCACCACAAAGGCACGAAGCCGCTGGCCGTGGATGTATTTCTCACCGGGTACCTGTTCGGGCGGCGGCAGGAGTGCCTCCACCGAACCCAGGTTCACCTGGATCATGTGCGGGTTGTTGCCCTGCTGGATCATGCCGGCGACCAGCTCGCCCTCGCGTCCCTTGAACTCACCGAGCACGTTGTCGTCCTCAACGTCACGAAGACGCTGGAGGATGATCTGGCGGGCGGTGCTCGCCGCGATCCGGCCGAAGCCGGCCGGAGTGTCCTCGAACTCGCCGATCGGGGCGCCGTCGTCGTCGATTTCGACAGCCCAGATGGTGACCTTGCCGCTCTTGCGGTCAAGCTCCGCCCGGGCCTTTTCAAAGGCTCCCGGCGACTTGTGGTAGGCCACCAGCAGTGCCTGCTCGATGGTGGGAATCAGGAGATCCAGCGGAATTTCGCGCTCACGCTCCAGAAGTCTCAGCGCGCTCATGTCAATATCCATCAGGCCTCCTCAGAAGGTCCATTGTGCTCATTGTCCAGACCAGCCTCATCGAGGTGGCTGAATTCGATCTCGACTTTTCCGTTGCGGATCCTGTCGAAAGGAAGTTTGATGGCGTCGCCCTGGCGGGGTTTCATGCCCTTTTTGACGGCGATTTCCGGAATCAGAGTGACTCCGGAATCGTCGACGGACTGGATACGGCCGGTGACGTTTTCGCCCTGGCTGACGTTGACTTTGACCATGCGGCCGCGGGCGCGGTGCCAGTGGCGGGGCTCAGTCAGTGGACGCCCGACGCCGGGCGAGGACACCTCGAGGTCGTAAGGCCTGGTGTCCGAGGCGGGATCGTTGTCCAGGATGTCCGAGAGGGCATGGGAAATCTCCGCGATGACATCCAGGTTCACTCCCCCGGTCTCCTCCTGCGGCAGGTCCACAACAACGTGGACCGTGCGGTGGGACCCGGCTACGGTGATGGAAACGTCCTCCAGGTACAGCCGGCTGGCCTCCACGGCAGGCTCAAAGAGGGCGCGAAGACGCGCTGCCTCGGGGTTATATGCGGGTGCGGCTTCAGCCTTGCCCGATCCGGTAGGTTCCGATGAAGCCGTGGCTTCTGCATTGCTCACGATGCCGGCCGCCTTCCGCTAGATGATGTTGTGAGTACTAGCGTAGCGATTTTCCCGGCGCCTTGGTGCACTGGGTGGCCCCGCAGACGTGACAACATGGGATGTTGTGAACAGCAAAGCCAGCAAAACCAGACCCCGGGGACGGGTCCTCCGCACGGGAATCCTGGTAGCCAGCTGCGCCGTGATCCTGACCAGCGGAATGGTGCTTACGCTGCAGGAACCTGCGCCCCCACCGGCGCCAACGTTCTCCGAGCAGGCCCTGGCCGACGCCTACGCCGATGCAATAAGGCTCCGTTCGGCGGGTAATTCCCTTCTCGGAAGCGGCACGCTGGCCGCCGCTGAAGCAACCCCACTCGGGAGCACTGTGACTTTGCTGACTGTTCAAGGCCAGGCCCTGTTCCGACCCATCGCGGAGCCGGCAGAGGGAAATGCTGTTACTGCTTCTGCATCTGCTTCCCCCGGCAGCTCGGCCCCTGCACCGGAGACTTTGCCGGACTCCATTCCGTCCCTGCTGGCTGGCCTGGTGGCCAGCGCCGGCGAACGGCTCAGCGACGCAAACGGTGCCGACGGCGGCACGTCAAGGCTCCTGGCCGCCGTCGGCACCGGGCAACTGCTGCAGGCGGAATCGTTGGCTGCAGCAGCCGGCGTCGCCGTCCCTGAAGGCCCGGCACGGAGGCCCGATCCTTCACCCCCCACGGTTTCGACGTCAGCCAATTCTGCAACGCCAATAGCCGGAGCTGGCCTTGGCACAGCAGTGCCACCCGGAGAGGATTGCCAGGTGCCGGCGTCGGCTGAGCTGGCTGCTGCAGTGACCGCTGTCCTTGAGGCCGAACGCCAGGCCGGCTATGCCTACCAGGTTGCCCTGCCACGGATGATTGGGGATGCGGCCGGTCAAGCTGCCACGTTCCAGGAAGACCACAACAACCTGGCAGCCGGGGCAGAGGCCCTCATGGCGGACTACTGCATAGAACCTTCGACGGCGGCTCCCGGCTATGCACTGGGGACCGGCTTCCTTGCCAACCCCGCAGCCGGACTTGGCACCCTGGAGGCCGGCGCGTTGGCGGCTTACGGCGATCTGGTGGCCTTCACCGATGGAACCGGCCGCGGGTGGGCAGTCCAGGCGTTGCTGGACACGGCACAGCGCGCCCACCGATGGGGTGCCGATCCCGGACCGCTTCCCGGACTTTCCGTGGACCCCGCGGCCTTGCCGCCGCTTCCGGACGAGGCAACCAGCACCGAATCTGCCTCCATGGGCACTCCCACACGCTGACGCAGCCCTCGCCCAAGCGGGGATGTTGGTGGTTTGCTAAACCCATGGATTCATCCCAACCAGGCGGGCACCCGGAAGGCCCGTCAGCGCCACATCACGGCGAGCCCCATGCAAACGGGCTGGCACACCGCCTCAATTGGCTGCGCGCCGGTGTCCTTGGCGCCAATGACGGCATCGTCTCAGTGGCCGCGATTGTTGTGGGCGTGGCCGGGGCCACCCAGAACACCGGGGCCATCCTGGCCGCCGGCGCCGCCGGCCTGGTGGGCGGCGCCATTTCCATGGCATTGGGCGAATACGTTTCCGTCAGCAGCCAAAGTGACAGCCAGAAAGCGCTGATCGACAAGGAACGCAGGGAGTTGGCCGAAGACCCCGAGCAGGAACTGGCCGAGCTTGCCGGGCTGTACCGCGACCGCGGGCTGAGCACCGAGACTGCTTACCAGGTAGCCAGGGAATTGACGGCGCACGACGCCTTGGCCGCTCACCTCGACGCGGAACTGAACATTGACGAATCCGACATTGTCAGCCCGTGGCATGCTGCGTTTGCCTCTGCCGTTGCATTCACAGTGGGAGCCGTTCTGCCGATGCTGGCCATCCTGTTGCCGCCCGCGAATATCCGGGTTCCCTTGACGTTTGCGGCCGTGCTGGTGGCATTGGCCCTGACCGGCACCGTCGGCGCATGGATCGGTGGTGGATCAAAAACACGCGCTGCCGTCCGGGTGGTGTGCGGTGGCGCGCTGGCACTGGCGGCCACGTTCGCCGTCGGGAATCTGCTCGGCTCTGCCGGCGTGGTCTGATGCCCGCAGTCCACTACGCTGGGACCGATGAGCCAGCCTGCAGGAGTGCCGACGCCTCCAGACCTGACAGCCCGGTACAGCCGTAATCGCGAAGGACGCGAGTGGCTGGCCGCCCTGCCAGGCCTGCTCAATGACCGGCTGGAGCAATGGCATCTGACCGTGGATCTGATGCCCGGGCAGTTCCCCTGGAATGGCCACGGTGGCCTTGTGCTGCCGGTGTTGATGGCCAACGGCGTTCCGGCGGCCCTCAAGATCGCCTTTCCTCATGACGAGGCCCGCGTTGAACGCCATGCCCTGGCGTTGTGGAATGGGCAGGGCGCCGTGCGGCTCCTGGAATCCGACGCCGGAAGTTGCTCCATGCTGCTCGAACGCCTGGACGCTGGCCAGTCGTTGCAGACTGTGCCCATGGATGCAGCGGTCCCGGTGTGGGGCGCCCTGGTGCGCCAGCTGAGCCTGGTTCCAGACGAACGGCCGCAATGGCGGGAGCTGGATCATATTGCCGCCCGCGCCGAACAATGGAGCGACGAGATGCCGGCGGAATGGGAACGCCTGGGCCGCCCATTCCCGCGGTGGCTGTTGGAAGCCGCGTTGGAGGTTTGCCAGACGCGGGGCGCCGTAGGCCGCAGGTCAGCTTACGATGTCCTGGTCAACACCGACTTCCACTACCTCAACATCCTCGCGCGCCTCGACGGCAGTGGCTATGCCGCCATCGATCCGCAGCCTATGATCGGCGAGGCCGAATTTGCGGTAGCCCCGTTGTTGTGGAACAGGCTGGCCGACCTGCCCCGGTCCGATCCCGGAGCAGGATTGCGTCAGCGCTGCCGGGACTTCAGTGCTGCGGCGGGCCTCAATGCCGGAGTGGCCCGGCAGTGGAGCATCGCCCGGGAGGTGGACAACGCTCTCGGTTATGCCACCAGCCCACATCACCAGGGGGATATGCTCCGGTCCCTATGGGTTGCCAGCACACTCGCCGGACGAACCCTGGAAGGGCTGCCTGATCCGCACGCGCTGCCCGAGCCCGGGCAGGAACAGTCCTTCGGCTGATTCTTTTTCGGCAGCCATTGCCTGGGGCTGCTCCCGGCCTTAGAATCAACCCGCTGGGAAGCGACAACGAATCCGGTCCTTCAACCGGAAGTCCGGGCCAGGCAAGGACGCCTGTTCCTCATGAGAAGGCATAACACCTTCGATCGCCCTCCCAAACCATCCACCACCCGGGTTGTCCTACAGCGCCGATGCCGCGGTGAACTCTGCACTCCCGCCGTCGGTCCATTGCCGCGCGGCCCGAGCCACCGGCTGCTGCTTGTCCGCTGTGGCCAACCACTTCCTGGAACGTGCTGGGCATTTCACGGTCCGCGGCTCCGATTCCTGCTGCGCGCCGACACGGTTCGATGACTGGAAGCAAGTAATCCCATGCATAAGAAAACCCCTGCCCTTTTGGGCACAACACTCGCCTGTCTGGTGTTGGTACTTTCCGGAACTACAGCCGCGCAAGCCAACCTTGCCGGAAGTCCCTTCGACGCCGCCGATGGAAACCTTGTCCTCAATGACGAACCCAAAGACTGGGTTAATGTGGGCATCGATTGTGTATCTGTACCCCGGACGGGCTGCGGAATAGACCTGCCCACCGGCCAAACCGACGACTCGTTCGGCAACGGCACCAAAGAAGACACCGCCGTCCCGTCGGTCATCGATGGCTCCATCCCCAATAACAAGAGCGATCTGACACGGTTCTACACCAAGCTCGTAACCGAAACCAACGGAAAGGACTACGCCTACCTGGCGTGGGAGCGGGTCCAGGAACCCAGTGGTACCACGAACATGGACTTCGAGTTCAATACCTCGACGGTACTGTCCGCCAACGGCGTCACGCCGGTCCGCACCGCCGGTGACGTCCTGATCAAGTACGACCTGTCCCAAGGCGGTACAACGCCCGTTCTGGGCTATCACACCTGGATGACGGCGGGCAACGGAAGGAACGTCTGCGAAGCCTCCAACAGCGTGCCGTGTTGGAGCAAGGTCCTGCCACTGACCGGCAACTTCGAAGGATCAATCAACACCGTGCCGGTGGTGGACCCGATCCAGCCAGGCGCTCCGCGCAATCTCAGCGTCCGTACCTTTGGCGAGGCAGCCATTAACCTGACAGATGCCAACATCATCCCGCCAGGCACCTGCCGCGGCTTCAGTACGGCCTACTTGAAGAGCCGCTCCTCCGACTCGTTCACTGCGGCCGTGAAGGACTTCATCGCCCCGCAACCGCTGAACTTTAACAAGTGCGGCAGGATCGACGTCGTCAAGAACGACGACAACCTGCCGGCAGGTGCGTTGGCCGGCGCCGTCTTTACACTCTTCAACGATGTGGCCCCGCTGGGAACTGCTCCCGGCGCAGAGGACACCACTACAGGTACTACCTGCACCACAGCGGCCGACGGAAAGTGCTCGTTCGTGGACATCGCCTCCGGCAACTACTGGGTTGTGGAAACAACCACCCCGCCAGGCTATGACACGGCGGCCCCGCAAACGGCCGTAGTCGGAGCCGGCGGCACCGTCACGCTGACCTTCGTTGACCCGCGTGATTTCAAGGTGATTGTCCTGGTGTGCCAGGAATCCAACAACTCCCTGTACCCGAGCACGGTGACGGTTGACGGCGTCGACAAGACGTCGATCGACGCGGCTCCGGCCGGACTCACGTCGGAACAGTTGTGCAGCCTCGGTGGCGCAGCCTACGACGACAAGAGTTACGGAGGCCACCCGGCAAATGTGAATATCCCGCAGTAGGGGCTGAGCCGGCAACGGTTCAAAAACGACGGCGGCTGGTCCCGGCATCGTCAATGCCGGGACCAGCCGCTGTCACAGCACCCTCAGGTGAAATTTTCCGCCCACACGTCATAGCCCAGCTTCAGGATGAGGGCTGCCACCACCACAAGGAATACCAGCCGGATGAAACGACTCCCCTGTTTCACCGCGGCACGGGCCCCGAGGTAACCGCCCACCATGTTGGCAGCGCCCAGCAGCAGTCCCACCCCCCACAGCAGCGAGCCATGGGGCAGGAAAAACAGCAGTGCCCCCGCGTTCGTGGCCATGTTTACGATTTTTGCCTTGGCACTGGCCTCCAGGAAGGCATAGCCCATGGCGGATACCAGCGCGATGACCAGGAAGGATCCTGTACCCGGGCCGATCAGCCCATCGTAGAAACCGATGGCACCACCGATCAGGCAGGCAACAACGTAGTGCCGCTTGCCGTTGTGCCGCAGCAGCGTAATGCCGCCGACGTCGGGCTTCAGTGCAGTAAAGACGGCCACCACAACCAGTGCCACCACAATGATCGGCTTAAAGACGCTGGATGGAAGTTGTGTAGCCAGGATGGCACCGCCGAAGCTGCCCGCCAGCGCGATCACCGCCATCGGCGCTGCTGTCCACAGATCCGGTTTCACCCGGCCGTAGTACGTCACGGCACTGGTGGTGGTACCGAAGATCGATCCCATTTTGTTGGTTGCCAGCGCCTGGACCGGCGTGATCCCCGGTACCAGAAGGAGTGCCGGCAACTGGAGCAGGCCTCCCCCGCCCACCACGGCGTCGATCCAGCCCGCCGCGAGGCCGGCCACCACAATCAGGAGAAGGGTGGCCGGCTCAATCGCTTCAAACCCGGAAATCACCGTCCGCGGACGGCAGCCAGGACGTAGTCGACTGCTTGGTCAACGGCGATGTTCTCAGCCTCGCCGGTGCGGCGGTCCTTGATTTCGACGACGCCGTCGGCCAGGCCGCGGCCCACTGCCAGGATGGTGGGTACGCCCACCAGCTCGGCATCGCCGAACTTCACGCCCGGAGAAACCTTCGGCCGGTCATCGAAGATGACGTCCAGTCCGGCTGCATGCAGCTCGGAGGACAGCTTCTCCGCGGCCGCGAAGATGTCGTCGCCACGGCCGACAGCGACGACGTGTACGTCGGCAGGAGCTACCTGGCGTGGCCACACCAAGCCGCGGTCATCATGATTGGCCTCAGCCAACGCAGCCACGGCGCGGGTCACGCCAACGCCGTAGGAGCCCATGGTGACCACAACCTGCTTGCCGTTCTGATCCAGGACCTTCAGTTCCAAGGCTTCGGCATACTTACGGCCAAGCTGGAAAACGTGGCCCATTTCGATGCCGCGGGCGATCTCCAGGGGACCGGAACCATCAGGTGCTGGATCGCCGGCGCGCACATCGGTGCATTCGATGACGCCATCCCACGTAAAGTCGCGGCCGGCCACCAGGCCGAAGACGTGCTTGCCGTCCACATTCGCGCCCGTTACCCAGCGGGTTCCGGACACAACCCGCGGATCCACCAGATAGAGCAGCTTGCTGGCGCTTTCCAGTCCCAGCAGCGGTTCCTCCGGCGTCAGTCCGGGGCCAAGGTAGCCCTTGACAATCAGCGGATTCTTCTTGAGGTCCTCTTCTCCTGCGGCCTCCAGGCCAATCTCGCCAGCGATGGGCAGGAATGAACCAATGTTGGCTTCCACCCGTTTGAGGTCCACGGCACGGTCCCCGGGAAGGCCGATCACGACGATCTGGCGCTCCCCGGTGGGCAGCGTAACGGCCAGGACCACGTTCTTGAGGGTATCCGCCGCAGTCCAGGCACCCCCGTCGGCCTCGTTGCGGGGGGCCAGCTGGTTGGCAGCGGTGACGAGGGTATCGATGGTGGGAGTGCCCGGGGTGTCCAGGACCTGCGCGGCCGGGAAATCCGTGAAGTCGATGTCGTCGGGCACCACCGTGGTGACCGCCTCGACGTTTGCTGCGTACCCGCCGGCGGAGCGGACGAACGTGTCCTCACCAATCTCGGTGGGGTGCAGGAATTCCTCGCTCTTGGATCCACCCATGGCGCCGGCAGTTGCTGCTACGGGGACAACTTCCAAGCCGAGCCGGGCGAAGATCTTCACATACGCGGCGCGGTGGGCGACGTAGCTGGCGTCCAGGCCGGCGTCATCGACGTCGAAAGAGTAGGAGTCCTTCATGATGAATTCCCGGCCGCGCAGCAGGCCCGCGCGGGGACGTGCTTCGTCACGGTACTTGTTCTGGATCTGGTAGAGGCTCAGCGGCAGGTCCTTGTAGGACGAGTACAGGTCCTTGACCAGGAGAGTGAACATTTCCTCGTGCGTGGGGGCCAGCAGGTAGTCGGCGCCCTTGCGGTCCTGGAGGCGGAACAGGCCTTCGCCGTATTCGGTCCAGCGGTTGGTGGCCTCGTAAGGCTCGCGGGGCAGCAGTGCCGGAAAGTGCACTTCCTGGGCACCAATTGCGTTCATTTCCTCGCGGATAATCTGCTCAACCTTGCGGAGTACGCTCAGCCCCAGCGGCAGCCAGGTGTAGATCCCGGGTGCTGCCCGTCGGATGTACCCGGCGCGGACCAGGAGCCTGTGGCTGGCCACCTCTGCATCAACGGGATCTTCACGCAATGTGCGCAGGAAAAGGTGGGACAGTCTTGTGACCACGGGTGGATATCCATTTCTGGGGAATGCTGCCGTGAGGCAGCGCCGGCGTTTCTTTCTGGGTACTAATCTACCGGCAAGCGGGCTGGCAGCCGCCTCCTGGCGCCGGCGGTTGCCCGCCGATCCATCGTTGCAGCCCGGTCGGACACAGAAAGGCCACGTCGACGCCGGAAGCCCCTGGCCGCAAGCGGCTGGTCATCCGGCGACGGCGTGGCCGGGCGACCCTAGGGCCGCGCGCGCCATCTGCCCAGGGATCTAGGTGGCCTTGCCCTCCAGGGCGAACAGCACACCTGCGGCTGCGAAGAATTTGTTGCTGCCCAATTCACAGATTTTGTGCACGGTGCATGCTTCCTCTCAAAACCAACCGGACCCCAGCGGCACGACTAGGTCGAACCTATGTGATGGGCGGCTCCAACACAAGGAAAATTATCGGCCGGATCCGTTGACGGACTGCCTGAAGCGCCCTATTTTTAATTCATCAGGTGATGAATTATTCTCCGCAGGGAGGCCTAATGTCCCACTCCACAGTCCTGCCGCCGAAACCCTCATCCGAAGCGGTGGAAGTCCGGAAGCTCGCGGTGAGCCGCGGCGGTCACCAGGTCCTCGATGACCTGAATTTCGGCATTCCGGCCGGCCGGATCACGGGGCTTCTGGGGCCCTCAGGCAGCGGCAAGACCACCCTGATGCGCGCCATCGTCGGGGTGCAGAAGATCAACGCCGGCTCTGTACAGGTGCTTGGCAGGCCTGCAGGCCACCCCTCCCTCCGCCACCACATCGGCTACGTCACGCAGGCACCCAGCGTCTATCCGGACCTGAGCGTTGAGGCCAACGTCCGGTACTTCGGAGCCATGCACCGCAAAAACCGTAACGACACACTAGAGGCGATTGCCGCCGTCGGACTGGAAAAACAGTCACGGCAGAAAACTGCCGACCTTTCCGGAGGGCAGCTCAGCCGGGTTTCCCTCGCCTGCGCACTGGTAGCCAAACCGCATCTGCTGGTCCTGGACGAACCGACAGTCGGCCTGGACCCGGTCCTGCGCGCTGAGCTTTGGGAACGCTTCCGGAAGATGGCCGACGCCGGAACTACACTTCTGGTGTCCAGTCACGTGATGGAGGAGGCCAGCCACTGCGCATCGCTGCTGCTTTTGCGCGAAGGCAGGCTGCTGGCGCAGCTGACACCCGCAGAGCTGAGCAGGCGGGGCTCCAGCCAGGACCTGGAGCGGGCTTTCCTGAATCTCATCCTCAAGCCCTCCCTCGCCGCCGGCCTTACCGGCGCCGGCTCCGGAGCTGAAACAAGTGAGGTACGGCCATGAACATCCAGATGATGCTGGCCACCGCCCGCCGGGTGCTGGAACAGCTCCGCCACGACCACCGCAGCATAGCCCTCATCCTGGCGGTTCCCGCCTTGCTGCTGACCGCCGTCTACTACCTTTTCGAGAACGAGGTGCTGCCGCCCGGCGCACCACGCACATTCGACCGTGTGGGCCTGATGATGCTGGCGATTTTCCCGTTTGTGGTGATGTTCCTGGTCACGTCCATCACCATGCTGCGGGAACGGACCTCCGGCACCCTGGAGCGTCTGTTGACCACTCCGATCCATAAAACCGACCTGCTGTTTGGTTACGGACTAGCCTTCTCCATCATGGCCACCTTGCAGTCCCTGGTGGCCACCGCCGTCGCTTACTGGATCTTCAACCTCGACATTGCAGGCAGCCCGGCCCTGGTGGTGATGATCGCTGTCATCAATTCCGTCCTGGGTGTTGCGCTGGGCCTGCTGTGTTCGGCCTTCGCACGGACGGAGTTCCAGGCGGTGCAGTTTATGCCGGTGGTGGTGGTGCCCCAGATCCTCCTTTGCGGCTTGTTTGTTGCACGCGATCAAATGAATGAGGTCCTGGAATCAATTTCGAACGTTCTTCCGCTGACATTCTCGGTGGATGCCCTGACGGAAATCGCCATGAACAGTGAGGCAACCGGGACTATGTGGAACGACGCCGGAATCATGGTCGCCATCGTCCTGGTGGTGCTGGTCCTGGCGTCGCTGACCCTTCGACGGCGCACCTCATGACGCAACGGGATGCCATCGCCGGAGGAGCACGCCGAGGACGCCGGAACCGAAATCCCGGAAGCGCGGATTCCCGCGATGCCATCCTCGCCGCGGCAGGCAGACTCTTTGCCGAGCACGGCTACGACGGCACCAGCCTGCGGCAGATCGCCAGGGAAGCCGGCCTGGACCCCGCTATGGTTCATCACTTCTTCAAGGGCAAGGAGGAGCTCTTCGCCCAGTGTGTGGCCCTTCCGGCCGATCCCGCAGAAGTGCTTCGCGGCGTCGGAGAACAGGACCCAGGAATGCGCGCCGAGGCAGTGGTGCGCGCAGTGGTCCGATTGTGGGAAAGCCCGGCCCAACGCAGCCTCATCGCTTTCATCCGGGGCACCATTGGTTCCCGCACCAGAACGGTCCTGCTGCGCCAAACAGTCACCCGTACCGTCCTCTCCCGGGTAATGTCCGGCGTTCCGGGAAGTCCGGAAGAGGTGGCGCTGCGGGGAAACCTCGTAGCCAGCCAAATGGTGGGGCTGATGATGGCGCGATACGTGGTCCGGCTCGAACCGCTGGCCTCGCTCTCCCCCGAGGAAGTAGTGGCGCTGCTCTCCCCCACCATCCAGAGGTACATGACCGGGGAACTCCCGACGGCGGCGCAACAGTAGTGTGGGCTGCGTTGGGCGGGTGCAGGGCTTTGCCTGCTTTAACAGCTGAGCAACTAGAAGAGAACTGTAGCGAACGTGCCCACGGTGCGGAAGCCTACGCGCTGGTACACAGCACGTGCCCGGGAGTTGTAATCATTGACGTAGAGGCTGGTCACCGGCGCAACTTCCTGGGCCAGCTCCACCACCGCAGCCATGTAGGCAGCGCCCAGCCCGCGACCCCGGTATTCGGGATTCATCCAGACGCCCTGGACCTGCGTGACCTCCGGTGTAACGGCACCCAGTTCGGCTTTGAAGACCACCTCGCCGGCAGGGCCCATCAGCACCATTGAGTGGCCCTGCCTGACCAGGCCTTCTACCCTGCGGCTGTAAAAATCACGGCCACCCAGGAACGGGGAGTAGCCGACTTCCTCTTCGAACATTGCCGCACAGGCAGGCAGGATACGTTCGAAATCCGCCATGGTCCCGCGGCGCACGGCGGGGTCGGCGGCCAGGCGCGGCGGGCCGTCGATCACCATCAAGGGTTGTTCGGCACGAAGCTCCTGGGCGGTGTGACCGAGTTCCAGCAGGCCGCTGTGAAGGGCCAGAACCGCGTCGGCAGGCCCGAAGGCGGAAGCAAACCGGCGCCCGGACCGGCTGGCGGCTGCAGCTACCGGACCTGCCCATTCCGGAGACATCTGGATCGGGACGATGTTGGCCCCCGACCAGCAGGCACCCACCAGGGTATCTGCGTCGAACACTCCGAAAATTGAGGCGCCGCCCGTGGTGGGCGCAGCAGTTCCGATGGACGCCAGATGGGCCAGGATGAACACGTTGGCTATCGGATCACGGCCCGCCAACTCCCCCAGGGCAGCAGTATCCGAGTCCCCCAGGACCCGGACGGTAACAGCATCCGGCGCCGCCGCGCTCCTACGAGACGCTGACCACGGGGCCGCCCTTGACAGCATCTTCGCCATCGGCCTCCCCCATCTCCTCTGCCAGTCTCATTGCTTCTTCGATCAGTGTCTCAACAATCTGGTTCTCCGGCACAGTCTTGATGACCTCGCCCTTCACAAAGATCTGGCCCTTGCCATTCCCGGATGCGACTCCGAGGTCCGCTTCCCTGGCTTCACCAGGTCCGTTGACCACACAGCCCATAACAGCAACACGCAGCGGCACTTCCATGCCCTCGAGCCCTGCGGTAACCTGCTCGGCGAGCGTGTACACGTCCACCTGGGCGCGGCCACAGGACGGGCAGGAAACAATCTCAAGCTTGCGCGGACGCAGGTTCAGCGACTGCAGGATCTGGTTGCCCACCTTGATCTCCTCCACGGGAGGAGCGGACAGGGAAACCCGGATGGTGTCGCCAATGCCCCGTGCCAGCAGTGCGCCGAACGCCGTGGCGGACTTGATGGTGCCCTGGAACGCCGGACCGGCCTCGGTGACGCCAAGGTGCAGCGGCCAGTCACCCTGTTCGGCGAGCATTTCGTAGGCTGCCACCATGATTACGGGGTCGTTGTGCTTCACGGAGATCTTGAAGTCATGGAAGCCGTGCTCTTCGAACAGCGACGCTTCCCAAACCGCTGACTCAACCAGCGCTTCCGGCGTGGCCTTGCCATACTTCTTCATAATGCCCGGCTCCAGCGAACCGGCGTTGACGCCAATCCGGATGGACGTGCCGTGATCGCGCGCCGCGGCCGCGATTTCCTTGACCTGATCGTCAAACTTCCGGATGTTTCCCGGATTAACACGGACGGCAGCACAGCCAGCCTCAATGGCAGCAAAAACGTATTTGGGCTGGAAGTGAATGTCAGCAATTACCGGAATCTGGGATTTCCGGGCAATGATGGGCAGCGCTTCGGCGTCATCCGCGGAGGGGCAGGCCACACGGACAATGTCACATCCGGACGCCGTGAGTTCAGCGATCTGCTGGAGTGTGGCGTTGATGTCAGTAGTGGGCGTCGTCGTCATGGACTGGACACTGATCGGCGAGTCGGAACCAACACCGACCGAACCAACCTTGATCTGCCGCGTCTTGCGGCGGGGTGCGAGAACGGGTGGCGGGGCTGCCGGCATTCCCAGGCTGACCGAGGTCACGTGGACTCCTTGATTGGGTGGAACGGGTGGGGGAATTCTGGGCTAGGAAGCGTGGGACGCGAGCAGGCCGATGATCGGCTTCCACTCAGTAGTCCGGATGCCGGCAATGACGCCGGCGGTGGCGAACGGGTCCTGCTTGAGGAGCTCCGTCAGGTCCGATTCGCTGGATGCCTTGAAGATGAGCAGCGCACCTTCGCCGTCCCCGTAGGGCCCGCTGGCCAACAGCTGGCCTTCGCTTTCCAGCCCGGCCAGCCACTCCCTGTGAGCAGGACGGGCCTCGTCCCGGAGTTCGGTGGCATCGGCGGTATACACGTACTCAACGGCAAAAACAGTCATATGGATACCCTAACGCCCCGGCGACCCCTCCGCCGATCCGAAGCGGCCGGCCGGATGCTTGCCGGCCTCAGCCCAAGACCACAACCTTGACCACCGCGGCCACACCGGCTGCCCAAAGCATGGAGGTCAACGTGCCAATGATGAACCGTTCGGCTGCCGCCGGAGTTTCCTTCAGCTCGGCGAACCGCCCCAACCCCTTGATCGCCACGACGTAGGCAATGGCCACCGGCTGACCGGCCAGGATGGCAACGGCGACCGCCAGCCGCTCCAGCACGCCGATAATGGCGCCACCCCGAAGGATGGTTTCGGTGACGGGAACGGCGGGCGGAAGTTCAACCGGGTGGACGTCAGTGCTTTCGGTACTATCGGATGCCGCGGTTCCGGCAGGCGCGGCCGTGTCCGCCCGCGCAATGTCGACGGTGACATCGGCCGCCGGATCATTGATCAGGGCCGTTGAATCCGGTCCAGGAAGGGGCTCATCGGTTTTCTCGTCAATGCTCCGCGCCAGGCGAAAGACTCCGACTGTCACCGGCCAGCCGGCAAAGCCCGCAGCCAGCAAAGTTCCGGCAACCCACAGTGCATCAAGCCAGGCAGCATCCATCAGCTTTTCTCCGTATCAGTCGTGGCACTAAGCACTGCCCGGTGTGCGAGGCAAAGCAGGCGTGCGGCCGCCGGGCGCGCTGCTTTCTCTTCCTGCCATCCGGATCGGAGGAGAGTCCGGCTGACGGACTGTTCAGTGACGCCAAGGCGTTCCGCTGCCTGTTTCTGGACGCCGTGGAATGTGCCACCCTCCAATGCCTGCAGTGTGTCAACAACTTTCCACTGCGCGTCAGTACGCTCCTGGCGAAGCTTTCCAATCAACCGCAGCACTGCCTCCGCGTCCGCACTGGCCAGCTTGGCATCTGTACCATCTGCCGAATCAACCACCATGTCCGCCTCCCCTGCGTTCTTCGGGACCAGTATGCCGGCCACCACTGACAAGGGGACCCGGCTTGCTGCGGCCTTGGCGAGTTCAACTGCCGTGCGTGCAGCCACAAAGGCGGGGCCGATGCCCTCCCGGGGACTTCCGCCGTCGGGCACCGTTGCGTCTCCCAGGCCGATTCCCACGTACCAGTGACCGCTCCGCAGGGCATGCAATGCAATGTCGACGGCGTCGGCCGCCCCGCCAACAACACCTTGGAGCTCATCACCCACAGATCGTTCAAATGCCGGAAATCCGAGCGCCCGCAACTCCTCCAGCAGCGCCGGAACCCGGTCCCGGTCAGATCTGCTTCCACGCTGGTCGATCGTCAGGACGTACATGGATCAACCGTAACCGGCTTATCAGAAACAATCAATCAAATTTGTCTTATTTTGGATAATCAACCGTATATAGTTGATATCTATCCGAAGAGGTTAATCGGCTTTACGATGTCGGCGTAGATCAACAGGGCGCTCAAACCCATCAGCAGGACCGCCACAACATAGGTCAGCGGCAGAAGGCGGGCGATATCAAAAGCACCCGGATCGGGCTTCCTGAACAGCCGTGCAACCTGCCTGCGCGCACCCTCATAGAGGGCCCCGGCCACGTGCCCGCCATCCAGCGGCAGCAACGGCACCAAATTGAAGACGGCCAAGGCAAAGTTGAGGCCGGCCAACAATCCCACCAGGGTGGCCACCCTCGCATCAACGGGGATCTCCTCCATGGCAGCCACCTCGCCGGCTACCCGGCCAACACCCACAACACTGATGGGCCCGTTGGGGTCACGCGGTTCGGAGCTGAAGGCCGCCTGGGCTACTCCCACCACCCTCGCGGGCAGATTCAGGATGACGCCGGCCACCTGGCGGATGTTCTCCCCCGCCATTGGCAGGACGCTCGACGCCGGCTGGGGAACCAAGGCGGTCTTGGCGCCGATGCCCAGGAACCCGACGTCCTGGTACAGCGGTTGCCCGGCGTCGTCCTTTGCCTGCAGGCCGTCCGGACCAACCACCGGACGGGCGGTCAGGACGGGGGTCACCGTGGTGGAAACCTGGGCTCCTGCGCGCTCCACGGTAATTGCCACTTCGCGGCCGGCTGCAGCCCGGATCCACTCGGTGAGTTCGCTCCATTCGGTGACAGCCCTGCCGTCAAAGGACGTCACGACGTCGTTGGGCAGCAGCCCGGCGGCAGCAGCGGGCGTGGGCCGGCAGTCAGCGGACTCCGGATCCACCGTCTGCCCCTCCGCCACCTGGCACTTGGAAACATCGGAGATAGTGGTGGTTGCCGTAGCCGCACCGAAACCCATCAGCAGCACTGCGGTCAGCGCGACACCGATCAGCAGGTTCATGGCGGGGCCGCCCAGCATCACAATGACTTTTTTCCAGACCGGGAGCTTGTAGAACACCCTGTCTTGGTCCGCCGGGCCCACTTCTTCATGCGCCAAAGAGCGGGCCTCGGTAGCAAGCGTCTGGAACATTCCGGTGCTGGACGGCCGGACACCGCCGTCGTCCTTGTTGGGCGGGTACATCCCGATCATGGACACGTAGCCGCCCAGCGGGATGGCCTTGATTCCGTACTCCGTTTCACCTCTACGGCGCGACCAGAGCGTAGGGCCGAAGCCGATCATGTACTTGGTGACCCGTACCTTGAACAGTTTGGCAGGCAACAGGTGACCCACCTCGTGGAGGGCAATGGACACGGCAATGCCGATGGCCACAAAGACCACACCGAGGATAAAAAGAAGGACCGGGCTCATACGTTTGTTACTGCTTCCTTAGAGACTGCTGAGTGCTAAACGTTCCTGGGCCCGCGCGCGTGCCCACTTTTCAGCATCCAATACTGATTCCACAGTGAGCCCGGAGGACCCTGTGTGTTCGCTGAGGACGGCGTCGATGGTGTCCACGATGTCCGTGAAGCGGATGCGGCCGTCATGGAAGGCCAGGACGGCTTCCTCGTTGGCGGCGTTGAACACGGCGGGGAAGGTACTGCCCTGCTTGGCCGCGTCCTTGGCGAGGGCTACGGCCGGGAAGGCCACGGCGTCCAGTGGTTCGAAGGTCCAGGCGGCTGCCTTGGTCCAGTCGCAGGCCACCGCCGCCTTGGGCACCCTGTCAGGCCACCCCATGCCGAGGGCGATCGGCAGGCGCATGTCCGGCGGGGATGCCTGGGCAATGGTGGAGCCGTCCAGGAACTGCACCATGGAATGCACCACCGACTGCGGGTGCACCACAACGTCGATCCGGTCCAGCGGAATATCAAACAGCAGATGCGCTTCAATGACCTCCAGCCCCTTGTTGACCAGCGTGGCCGAGTTGGTGGTGACCATGGGACCCATATCCCAGGTTGGATGGGCCAGCGCCTCGGCCGGCGATACGTCATGGAGTTCAGCACGGTTCCGGCCGCGGAAGGGCCCGCCGGAAGCCGTAAGAATCAGCTTCTCCACCTCGTCAGCGCGGCCCGAACGCAGGCATTGGGCAATTGCCGAGTGCTCGGAATCAACCGGGACGATCTGACCTGGTGCGGCTGCTGTGGTGACCAGGGACCCGCCGACGATCAGGGATTCTTTGTTGGCCAATGCCAGCACCGCCCCGGATTTAAGGGCTGCCAGAGTGGGCGCCAGCCCAATGGAACCGGTGATGCCGTTAAGGACCACGTCCGCCGGAACGGCGGCAACCCTGGCCGCGGCGTCCGGGCCGACGATGATCTCCGGACGGTATCCGGAGCGCCCGGCTGCCAGGGCGGCCTCCCGGATCAGCCCATCAAGCCGGGCGGCGTCACCGCTGGCCATGCCAACAACGGATGCACCGGTATGGACGGCCTGCCGGGCCAGGAGTTCAGGCTTCCCGCCGCCCGCGCTCAGCGCCACCACCTCAAAGAGGTGCGGGGCGCCGTCGACGACGTCAATCGCCTGTGTGCCAATGGAGCCGGTGGATCCGAGGAGGACAATTTTGCGTGGCTGCATTGATCAAGTATCCCGCATTTACAACCCCACGAATTTACCGCAGGGCGGGCGTCACTGCTCCGCCGGCGGCACCTGGGCAGCTGCCCGTCGCAAGGTAGCCTCGGCATGTTTGAGGACCGGGCCGTCCACCATCTTGCCGCCGTGCTGGAAAACCCCTGACCCGGCGCTCCTGGCCGCGTCCAGGAGCGCCGCAGCTGCGGTCACTTCCGCTTCAGAAGGTGCATAGGCGGCGCGGACCACGGCAACCTGCGTGGGATGGATACAAGCCTTCGAACCAAAGCCTGAGGCGACGGCGTCACTCGCCTCCAGCGCCAGTCCGGCCAGGTCCGGGATATCCACGTAGACGGAATCGATGGCTTCCTTGCCATTGGCGCTTGCAGCCAGCAGTACCGTAGACCTCGAGTGGAGGGCGACGTCCCGGTAGACTCCGGATGCCTGCCGGCTGGAAGTCCCGCCGAGTGAGGCCAGGAGGTCCTCGGCGCCCCACATCAGCGCCACTACATTAGGGGCGGCCGCAATGGCGGGTGCGTTCAGGATCCCCGCCGCAGTTTCGCACAGCGCAATGACGTTGTAACCCTCCAGCCGGGCCAGTTGCGCCGGATCTTCGGCCTTAGCCAGCATTACCGTTCGGTACGGCGTGTGGGCCAGGCAGTGGAGGTCCCTCTCGAAATCTTCGGTACCTACCGGGTTGACCCTGACGATGGTGCAGCTGGGCTCAAGCTCCGGAATCTCTCCAGTGGTACCCAACTGCGCCAGGATGGCTCCGCGCGCCCGCTTTTTATCGGCGGGGGCCACCGCATCCTCAAGATCCAGGATGACGGCGTCGGCCCGCTGCGCGGCTTTGTGGAACCGCTCCGGCCTGTCGGCGGGGCAGAACAGCAGCGCGGGTCCCATCAGAAACGTCATAACAACATTCTGCCTCTCAACGTCCCGTGGATTCAGTGGCTGCACGGTGTGCCGCGGCAGTCCACATCAGGCAAGTCCGGGTTGCCAGGGCCACCACCTGGCCATCCTGGTTGCGGCCCGTGTGCTGCATGGTCACCACGCCCTGTCCCGGGCGGGATGCGGAGGGACGCTTTTCCGTGACCACAGTTTCCGTGTACAGGGTGTCCCCTAGATACAGCGGGTTCGGGAAGGTCACATCGGTGAGGCCCAGCTGGGCGATGATGGTCCCCTGGGTCAGCTGGGTCACCGATTGCCCCACCACCGTGGCCAGGGTGAACATCGAGTTGACCAGGCGCTGCCCGAATGGCTGCTCCGCACTCCAGGCGGCATCAAGGTGCAACGCCTGGGTGTTCATGGTCATGGTGGTGAACAGCACGTTGTCCGCGTCGGTCACGGTGCGCCCAGGGCGGTGCGCGTAGACCACGTCCTGGTCCAGCTCCTCGAAGTACAGGCCCCGCTGTTCGATCACGCGCCTCATACAGTCAGCTCCTGGTCCTCTTCGAAAAGCTCGGCGCCGGTGGCCGCTACAACTTCCTCGAGCGTCACGTTAGGTGCGAGTTCCCGCAGTACAAGCCGGGAAGCTGAGGAATCTTTGACAACGTCGATCACGGCGAGATCGGTGATGATCCGGTCAACGCAGCCCATCCCCGTAAGCGGGAGTGAGCAGCGCCGAACGATCTTCGGGTTACCGGCACGGTCCACGTGTTCCATCATGACGATCACTTTGCGTGCACCAAACACCAGGTCCATGGCGCCACCCATTCCCTTGACCATCTTGCCGGGAATCATCCAGTTGGCGAGGTCCCCGTTTTCTGCGACCTCCATTGCGCCCAGGACTGCGACGTCCACGTGGCCGCCGCGGATCATGCCGAACGAGGCGGCCGAATCGAAGAACGCGGCGCCCTTGTTCACCGTCACGGTCTCCTTGCCGGCGTTGATAAGGTCCGGATCAATGGCATCCTCGCCGGGATAGGGACCGACGCCCAGGATTCCGTTTTCCGAATGAAGGACCACTTCCACGCCGTCGGGAATGTAGTTGGGGATCAAGGTGGGCATGCCGATCCCCAGGTTCACGTACTGTCCGTTGTGGAGTTCCCTGGCCACGCGGGCTGCCAGCTCGTTGCGGGACCAGCCCTTCTTTTCCGGGTCCGCGGCCTGGGCACGGCGGTATTCGTGCCTGACGGATTCCGGCCGGTCCGGCTGCACCTGCTGCTCGGGAAGTGCCATGGCGTTACGCTCCTGCCTGGGTTGTTCCAGTGGCCGGCACGGTGGACACCGTCCGTTTCTCGATCCGTTTCTCATTGCTCGCAGCCAGGACCACACGCTGGACAAAAATCCCCGGGATGTGGACACGCTCAGGATCCAGCTCGCCGGGTTCCACCAGCTCCTCCACCTCCGCGATGGTGATCTTTCCAGCCATGGCGCACAGCGGATTAAAGTTCATCGCGGTGGCGTGGAACACGAGGTTTCCGTGCCGGTCGCCTTTCCAGGCGTGAACCAGGCCGAAGTCCGGCGTGAGGGACTCTTCCAGCACGTAGTCGATGCCGTTGAAGGTCCGCACCTCCTTCGGCGCGGAGGCTATGGCAATCCCACCGTCGGAATCGTACTTCTGCGGCAGGCCGCCGTCGGACACCTGGGTACCAACCCCGGCACGGGTGTAAAAAGCCGGGATGCCGGCGCCACCCGCCCTGAGCTTTTCCGCCAGTGTTCCCTGCGGCGTCAGGACAACCTCCAGCTCTCCGCTGAGGTACTGCCGGGCGAACTCTTTGTTCTCCCCCACATAGGAACTGATGGTCCGCCGGATCCTGCCGTCCTTGAGCAGGATGCCCAATCCCCAGTCATCCACCCCGCAGTTGTTGCTGACCGTCTCGAGGTTCCTGGTCCCACGGCTGTGCAGGGCGTCGATCAACGTCACAGGAATACCACACAAGCCAAACCCACCCACCGCCAGCGAAGCGCCGTCGGGAATGTCCGCAACGGCCTCCGCCGGACTGGCAACAACCTTGTTAATCATCATTGATCCTTTCAGGGTTCCGGGTGTGGGGCCCTCGAGGTCTCGACAGGCTCGACCACCGGTGAGACAGGCTCGACCGCCGGTGACAGGCTCGAGCAGCGGTGACTAGAGACCCAGTTGGCGGGCGATCAGCATCAGTTGGACTTCTGTGGTGCCCTCTCCGATCTCCAGGATTTTTGAGTCCCGGTAGTGCCGCGCAACGGTGAATTCGTTGATAAAGCCATAGCCGCCAAATACCTGGGTGGCATCGCGCGCATTGTCCATGGCCGCCTCACCTGCGACCATCTTAGCGATGGCCGCTTCCGTCTTGAACGGCTTGCCGGCCAGCATGCGGGCGGCGGCATCGTAGTAGGTAAGCCGGGCAGTATGGGCCCTGGCCTGCATTCTCGCGATCTTGAAGGCCACCGCTTGGTGCTTGCCGATGTTCTGCCCAAAGGCCGAGCGCTCCTTGGCATATTTCACGGACAAATCGACGCAGCCTTGGGCGGCTCCGGTGGCCAGCGCCGCGATGGCGATCCTCCCCTCGTCCAGGATGGACAGGAAGTTGGCGTACCCCCGGCCGCGCTCGCCCAGCAGGTTGGCTTCGGGGACCTTGACGTCCTTGAGGGTCAGCGGGTGGGTGTCCGAAGCGTTCCAGCCCACCTTGTTGTAGGCCTTTTCCGCCGTGAAGCCCGGAGTGTCGGTGGGCACCAGGATGGTGGATATTTCCTTCTTCACCGTCCCGTCCGGGCGTTCTTCCCGCCCGGTGACCGCGGTGACAGTGACCAGCTTGGTGATGTCGGTTCCCGAGTTGGTGATGAATTCCTTGGTGCCGTTGATGGTCCAGGTGTCCTCGTCCAGCATGGCCGCCGTCTTGGTTCCCCCGGCATCGGAGCCCGCCTCGGATTCGGTGAGTCCAAAGCCTGCGAGCGCTTTTCCGGAGGCCAGCAGCGGGAGCCATTCCTGTTTCTGCTCTGCAGTGCCAAACCGGTGGATGGGCATGGCGCCGAGCGAGACGCCGGCTTCAAGGGTGATGGCTACGGATTGGTCCACCCGGCCCAGTTGCTCCAGGGCAAGCGACAACGCGAAGTAGTCGCCGCCCATGCCGCCGTACTCCTCCGGGAACGGCAGGCCGAACAGGCCCATGTCCGCCATCTGGGAAATCACCTCGTACGGGAAGGTGTGCGTTTCATCGTGGTGCGCCGAGACCGGGGCCACTACGTCGTCGGCAAAAGCCCGCACGGTATCGCTGAGGTCCTGGTACTCCTCGCTGAGTTGCATATCTGTCATGGCCGGTCTCCCTTGCCGTTGGTGGCTTCTGGAATTTCGGGTGTCTCTGCTACGGATTCCGGATCCGTTTCCGGGCCCGGATGGATGGTGGCCAGCACCTGGCCGGCCCTGACCAGGTCCCCGGTTTCGGCGCTGAGGTGGACCACCCCGGCCAGCTCTGCAGTCAGCTGGTGTTCCATCTTCATGGCTTCGACGGTCACCAACGCCTGGCCCGACGCCACGTGCTCGCCGTCCCGGACCGCCAGCTGGACCACCGTGCCCGTCATAGGCGAGCGGACTTCAGGATCGGCAGCCCCCGCCCCGCGTTCGACGGCGGCCAGCACCCTTGCCAGCCGGGCTTCCCGGTCCAGGACCTCAAGGCGGCAGGACCAGCCTTCGGCGCCCAGGAACAGTTCACGGACTCCGGTACCGGTGGCAGGAGCCGCGGCGAGCGCATATGCCAGGGATTCGCCGTCGAGCGTCAGGACTGCGTGTCCGGAGCGGGTGGATTGCAGGGAGGCACGGTGTACGCTGCCGGAACCCACCTGGACCGTGAAGGTTCCGGACGATCCGCCGTCCGGCGTCAGCCTGACAGTCACAAGCTCCCCTGATGGAAGCGCCAGGTTGATCCGCCAGGGCGAGTGCCTGCCAAGCCTCCACCCCCGGGCACTGTGCCAAGGACCGGCTGGGGCACCCGGCGCAGCCCTTCGGGCATCGTCCTCGCCCTGGACGGATAAGGCTGCCGCGATCAATTCAGCCTCAGCCGCCGTGCGGAAGGCGAGGTCGGGCAGCTTCCGCTCGATCAATCCGGTATCCAGCCTTCCGGCCCGGACGTCGGCGTCGTTGACAAGGAGCCGGAGATACTCAACATTGGTGTGGATCCCGAGTGCTGTGTAGCCGGCGAGCGCACTGTCCAGGGCATCCAGAGCAGATTGCCTGTCTGTGGACCAGGCAATGACCTTGGCGAGCATGGGGTCGTAGCTCGAAGACACTTCCAGGCCCTGCAAGAGGGATGAGTCCACCCGGATCACGGGCGCACCGGCCAACGCCGGCGGCACCGGGACGCCGGCGCCGTCCTGCTGTTCCTCCAACAGCAGGACCGAGCCCGCGGAAGGCAGGAAGTCGCGGTCCGGACGCTCGGCGTAGACACGCGCTTCAACCGCGTGGCCGTAAAGCCCGACGTCGGACTGCCGCACCGTCAGCTCCTCGCCGGCGGCGATCCGTACCTGCCATTCCACCAGGTCATAGCCGGTGACCAGCTCGGTGACCGGGTGCTCCACCTGGAGCCGGGTGTTCATCTCCATAAAGAAGAACTCCTCCGGCGCCTCATCGGAGACCAGGAACTCAACAGTTCCGGCGCCCGTATAGCTGACGCTGCGGGCGGCCTGGCAGGCAGCCTCCCCGATCCTGGCGCGGATGGCCCCGCCGTTGGGCAACGACTCCAGCAACGGTGACGGTGCTTCCTCAATGACCTTCTGGTGGCGGCGCTGCAGGGAGCACTCGCGCTCCCCCAGGTGGATGACGTTGCCGTGGGCGTCGGCCAGGATCTGGACTTCAATGTGGCGCGGCGTCCGCACCAGTCGTTCCAGGAACAACGTGTCGTCGCCGAAAGCGGCCGCGGCCACCCGCCGTGCGGTGAGGAGCGTCCCGGGGAGGTCAGCGGGCTGCATCACCACATGCATGCCCTTGCCCCCGCCACCTGCGGAGGGCTTGATCAGGAGCGGGTACCCCACCTCGTCGGCAGCCGCGGCCAGGTCCGCGTCGGTAAGCCCCGGCTTCGCTATGCCCGGAACCACCGGCACCCCATAGCCGGCCACATGGTTCTTGGAGCGGATCTTGTCCCCCATGACAGTGAGCGCATCCACCGGCGGCCCGATGAAGGTGACCCCCGCGGCCTGGAGTGCTTCAGCAAAAAGCGCGTTCTCGCTGAGGAAGCCGTAGCCCGGGTGGACCGCCTCCGCCCCCGACTCTTTGCAGGCCCGTACCAAAGCATCTATGTTGAGGTAACTCTCTGCCGCCGCGGCGGTGCCGATCCGGACGGCAGCGTCAGCCTCCTGCACGTGGCGCGCACCGGCGTCGGCGTCGCTGTACACGGCGACGGAGCGGATGCCCATCCGCCGCAGCGTCCTGATGATCCGACAGGCGATCTCACCCCGGTTGGCGATCAGTACTGTGTGGAAGGGAACAACCCTTGTTGTTCCTGCGGGCGGGGAGGGAAGGTCATGGCTCATGCGGTCACATCCTGAAGAGGCCGAAGGAGGTCTCCGGCAACGGGCTGCGGGAGACGACGTCCAGGGCCAGTCCCAGGACGGTGCGGGTATCCGAGGGATCGATGACGGCATCGTCCCAGAGCCGGGCCGTTGAATAGTACGGACTTCCCTGGTCCTCGTACTGCTGCCGGATGGGAGCTTTAAAGGCTTCCTCTTCCACGGCGGA
Source organism: Pseudarthrobacter sp. (assembly GCA_031178005.1). Classification (GTDB taxonomy): domain Bacteria; phylum Actinomycetota; class Actinomycetes; order Actinomycetales; family Micrococcaceae; genus Arthrobacter. The sequence goes on along the minus strand of JAPSJV010000015.1, from coordinate 42,297 downwards.
CCATTCCTTGCCGGCAGCGTCGAACTGGTCGCGTTTGACCGTTGCCAGGACGCTTGAGGCCTGGTTGCCGCCCATGACCGAGATGCGGGCTGCGGGCCACATCCAGAGGAACCGTGGGGAGTAGGCCCTGCCGCACATGGAGTAGTTGCCGGCGCCGAAGGAGCCGCCGATTACCACTGTGAGTTTTGGAACCCTGGCGGTGGCAACGGCGGTGACCATCTTAGCCCCGTTACGGGCAATGCCGCCCTGCTCCGCGTCCTTGCCCACCATAAATCCGGAAATATTCTGCAGGAACAGCAGCGGGATCCCCCGTTGGTCGCAGAGTTCGATGAAATGCGCACCCTTCAGGGACGATTCGCTGAACAGGACACCGTTGTTGGCGACTATGCCTACCGGGTGTCCGTGGATCCAGGCGAATCCGGTGACGAGGGTTGTTCCATACTCCTTCTTGAATTCGTGGAACCTGCTGCCGTCCACCAGCCGGGCAATCACCTCGTGAACGTCGTACTGCGCATTGACGTCCACGGGCACCGCACCATAAAGCCCTGCAGGGTCAACGGATGGTTCGACGGCGGCCGCCACCTCCCAGGCCGACGCCGCCGGTTTGGGCAGGGTGGCGACGATGTCCCTGATGATCTGCAGGGCATGCTCGTCGTTTTCGGCAAGGTGGTCGGTAACGCCGGAGATTTTTGAGTGCACCTCGCCGCCGCCAAGCTCCTCCGCGGTGACAATTTCGCCGATGGCGGCCTTCACCAGCGGTGGTCCGCCCAGGAAGATGGTGCCCTGGTTGCGGACAATCACCGTTTCATCGCTCATCGCGGGAACGTACGCGCCACCGGCTGTGCACGAGCCCAATACGGCCGCCAGTTGCGGGATTTTGGCGGCAGACATCCTCGCCTGGTTGTAGAAAATCCTGCCGAAGTGGTCCCGGTCAGGGAAGACCTCGTCCTGTTTGGGAAGGAAAGCGCCGCCGGAGTCCACCAGGTAGATGCACGGCAGCCTGTTCTCAAGGGCGATTTCCTGCGCCCGGAGGTGCTTCTTGACCGTCAGCGGGTAATACGTTCCGCCCTTGACGGTGGCGTCGTTCGAGATGACCAGCACGTGGCGGCCATGCACCAGGCCGATGCCTGCGATGACACCGGCTCCGGGAGATTCGTCGTTGTACATCCCGGTGGCCGCCAGCGGGGCAATTTCCAGGAAAGGGCTGCTGTTATCCAGCAGTTGTTCAATCCGTTCCCTCGGCAGGAGTTTGCCGCGGGCCAGGTGCCGCTCCCTGGAAGCCGCGGGCCCGCCCTGGGCGGTTTCCGCCAGCCGGGTACGCAACTCATCTGCAAGGCCGGCCTGCGCCTTGGCATTTGCCGCGAACTCCGGGCTTCCGGCATCCACGCGGCTGGCGAGTGTCTCCATTGACGAACGTCCTCCCTGCCGGCGGCCCCAGCGGGGTCCCTCCGTACAGCAGTTTCAGTGAGTGGCAGCTGTGTCGGTTAACATAAGTTTCGGTTAATGACGAATAACTGTAATTCAGGTTAGTCTCTATTAACTGTGAAGTCCACCACACGCAAAGCCGCGCCGGCACGGTGGATTAAGCAGCTCCCAGGAGGCAAAATGCCCGCACCACTTCCCCGCTCCGAGCCGCCGGTCCAGGCCGCATCCGGCACTGCACTGAGCGCTCCCCCAACACAACGGAGCCAGGCGAAAGAGAACCGCCGCCAGGCACTGCTTTCCGCCGCGTCCGCGCTGTTCGCCCGCGAAGGCTTCAGCCGCGTCTCCATTGAGGACCTTGGTGCGGCCGCCGGCGTCAGCGGGCCCGCCGTCTACCGGCATTTCCCGGGCAAGCAGGCAGTCCTGGGTGCCCTGCTGCTTTCCGTCAGCCAAGACCTGTTGTCCGGCGGACAATCCGTGGTTTCCGCTGCCGACGGCGGCATGGCGGCTTTGGAGGGACTCGTGGCCTTCCAGGTGGACTTCGCTCTGAACCAGCCGGACGTCATCCGGGTCCAGGACCGGGATTTCAGCAGCCTGACCGGCGAGGACCAGGCTAAAGTCCGTCAATTGCAGCGGCAGTATGTGGAACTTTGGGTGGACGTGCTCACCGCCATCCATCCGAAGCTGGACACTGCCGAACTGCGGATGCGCGCACATGCGGCCTTCGGCCTGATCAACTCCACACCACATTCGGTGCGCGCCCACGGGCGGCGGATCGCAGTGAAATCCGCCGCCCCGGTGCTGGAACGGATGGCCTTGGCCGCCCTGATGGTGGCCTGACCGCCAAGCGGCCCTGCCGATGTGAGCGGCCCTGGCCCGCAAAAGCGTTGCTGGCCAGCACCGCTTTTGCGGGCCAGGGCCGCTCATGCGGGAGAGGCTCAAGCGGTCCAGGGCCAGGCGGCAGCGGCGCCCTATGCCATGGTCAGGGCCAGCGCCGGATCGGCCAGCAGCCTGCCGACCTCGGCCAGGAAACGTGAACCCTGTTCGCCATCCACCAGGCGGTGGTCGAAGGACAGGCTGAGCGTCAGGACCTGCCGCAGCTTGACTTTGCCCCTGTACTCCCACGGCATCCGCCGCACGGCGCCGACAGCCAGGATCGCGGCCTCGCCAGGATTCAGGATGGGCGTTCCCGCATCAATACCAAATACGCCGATATTAGTGATGGAGATGGTGCCGCCGCTGAGCTGTGCGGGACTGGTCTTCCCGGCGCGTGCCGTTTCTGCGAGCCCGGCAAGGGCCTCGGCCAGGTCCTGGAAGGAGAGCGCGTCCGCGTCCTTGATATTGGGGACCAGCAGCCCCCTGGGCGTCGCCGCTGCGATGCCCAGGTTGACGTAGTTGAACTGGATGATCTCCTGGCCGGCCTCGTCCCAGGCCGAATTCAGTGCCGGATTCCGTTTCAGCGCAATCAGGACAGCCCGTGCCACCAAGGTCAGCGGGGTGAGTTTCACCCCGGCAAACTCCTTGCCGGACCTCAGCCGGTCCAGGAATTCCATGGCAGGGGTGACATCCACCGTGAGGAACTCCGTGACGTGCGGCGCGGTGAAGGCACTGGCCACCATGGCGGAGGCTGTTGCCTTGCGCACGCCCTTGATCGGCGTCCGGGTTTCCCGCTGCCCGTCCGACGGTGCAGCCGTGCCCGATTCAGATGCCTTCCCGGCCGCACCCAGCACATCCTCCCTGGTAATCAATCCGCGGTCGCCGCTGCCGGCCACTGATGCGAGGTCCACTCCCAGGTCCCTGGCCAGCTTCCTGACCGGCGGCGTGGAGCGCGGCCTTTCGGCAGGCTCCGCCGCACTGGTTGAAGCAGTCGCCTCGGGTGCCACTGGGGCCGCTGGAACTGCCGGCGCAATGCCCGCACGACGACGGCGCTGCGGCCGCCCGGAATGCTCCACCATGGCGCCGTACCCCACCAGGTTGGGCTCGCGTTTCGCGCTCCCGTTTGCGGGGTTAGCCTCTGCACCGGCCGCTTCGTCCGCGGCAGCACCGGTCCCGTTGGCACTTGGTTGGGTGCCGCCGTCGTCCGGCACTTCAAAGGAAACGATCGGCTTTCCTACCTCCACCACGGTTCCGGGAGATTCATGGAGGGCTGTCACAACGCCGGCAAATGGCGAGGGCAGTTCCACCACGGCCTTCGCCGTTTCCACCTCGGCAATCACCTGGTTAAGCGTGACGGTGTCCCCGACGTTGACGCGCCAGTTGAGGATTTCGGATTCGGTGAGGCCTTCGCCCAGGTCGGGAAGCCTGAATTCCTTGATCATGGTGGCGCTCATCCTTCCAGTCCGCTCAGGGAATTGGGCCGGTTCAGGGCACGGTCCACGCCATCCAGGATGCGGTCCAGGTCCGGAAGATGATGCATCTCCAGCTTGGAATAGGGGTACGGGATATCGAAACCGGTAACCCGGACGGGCGCGGACTCCAGGTAATGGAAGCAGCGTTCGGTGATGCTGGCCGCGACCTCCGCACCAACACCGCCGGACTGGCCCGCTTCATGGGTGATCACCAGCCGGCCGGTTTTCCGCACGGAGGCTTCCACGGTGGAGTAGTCCACCGGCGACAGCGAGCGCAGGTCAATGACTTCGATGGAAATGCCGTCGTCCGCGGCCGCCAGTGCGGCATCCCGTGCCGTCTTGACGAGTGGCCCGTAGGTGACCAGCGTGACATCAGTTCCCGGAGTGGCCACCGCCGCGGATCCCATATCCGGGGCACTCGCCGGGTCTATTCCGAGGTCCACCTCGCCCTTGTCGTGATAGCGGCGCTTGGGCTCGAAGAACAGGACGGGATCGTTGCAGCTGATGGCCTGCTGGACCATGGTGTAGGCGTCCTGGGGGTTGGATACGCTGACCACGCGCAGGCCTGAGGTGTGCGTGAAGTAGGCCTCCGGGGATTCGGAGTGGTGCTCGGGTGAACCGATGCCGCCGCCGAAAGGCACCCGGATGGTGATGGGCAGGGTCACTGCGCCGCGGGTCCGGTAATGCATCTTGGCCACCTGGCAGACAATCTGGTCAAAGGCCGGGTAGATGAAGCCGTCAAACTGTATCTCCACCACGGGACGGTATCCACGGTAAGCCAGGCCCACGGCCGTGCCCATGATTCCGGACTCAGCGAGCGGGGTATCAATAACGCGGTGCTTGCCGAAGTCCTTCTGCAGCCCGTCGGTAATCCTGAAGACCCCGCCCAGGGTTCCGATGTCCTCGCCCATCAGGACAACCTTGGGATCGTTTTCCAGGGATTTGCGGAGTCCGGCGTTGATGGCGGCGCCGAAAGTCATGGTGGTCATCGCGTGGCTCCTTCAGCCTGGTTGGCCGCCGCGGGATCACCGAGGGAGGCCAGATAGCGGGAGTAATGCTCCTCCTGGCGGTCCAGCCAGGTATTCGGAGTGCTGTAGACGTGCCGGAAAACATCCGACGGCGCCGGGTCCGGCATCTCCACGCAGGCTTTGCGCAGCTGGCGGGCCACGTCGTTGGCCTTGCCTTCCACCTCGTCCAGCAACTGGTCCGTGAGCAGCCCCTTCCGCTCCAGCAGTGCTTTGACCCGCTTCAACGGATCCTTGGCGGCCCAGTCTTCCAGCTCGTTGGGGTCACGGTAGCGGGTGGGATCGTCTGCCGTGGTGTGCGGACCCATCCTGTACGTCACTGCCTCGATGAAGGTTGGCCCGCCGCCGCGCCGGGCCCGGTCCATGGCGATCCGGGTGGCAGCCATCACGGCAAGGACATCGTTGCCGTCCACCTGCATTGACGGGATACCAAAGCCCGGGGCCCGGTCTGCAATACGGGTATGGGCCTGCAGTGCCACCGGCTCGGAGATGGCCCAGTGGTTGTTCTGGCAGAAAAACACCACAGGCACCTGGAAACTGGCGGCAAAGACCAGGGCCTCGTTGACGTCGCCCTGGCTTGTAGCGCCATCGCCGAAGTAGGTGATGGCGGCAGTATCTGCACCGTCAAACTGGATGCCCATGGCATATCCGGTGGCATGGAGGGTCTGGGCGCCAATGATGATCTGCGGCGCCGCCATGTTGACCGTGTAGGGATCCCAACCGGAGGCGGCGTTGCCCCGCCACATCCGGATGATGTCTGGAAGTTCCACTCCGCGGCACCAGGCCACGCCGTTTTCCCGGTAGCTGGAAAAGATGAAGTCCTCGGTACGGACCACCCGCGCGGAACCTACCTGGGCCGCTTCCTGGCCCAGCAGCGGCGGCCACAGGGCCAACTCGCCCTGGCGTTGCAAAGCCGTGGCCTCGGTGTCAATGCGGCGGACGATGACCATGTCCGTATACAGGCCCACCAGCTGATCGTCGCCAACGTCCTGCACCCATGGATCGTATTCAGGGTGGCTGACCCGCTCCCCGTCCGGAGTTATCAACTGGACCAGCCCTGGATGCCGGGCTCCCTTGTGTTCTGTGATCACGTTCGTCAACCTCCGACGTCCTTTTTGACCGTTCGCAGAGGGACTTGTGATCCCGCCGCGGCAGGTCCGCCGGGCACCTTTACCCGTTATTTGTGACCCTACTCACAATGAACAAGGGGTACAACTGATCCGGCTAAAACTGAGCAAAGTGCCCTATTTTGGGTCGAATGACCGTGCTAGCCTTGCGCATTATGCAAGCTTTGGATGGCACGGACACACGACTCCTTTCGGCACTGGCCAAGGACCCCGCCCGCACAGTGGTGGCCCTTGCCCAAAAGTTGGGGCTGTCCCGCAACACTGTCCAGGCCCGGATGGCCCAACTGGAGAAGAAACACGTCTTCCTGTCCTTCGAACGCCGGATCAATCCGACGTCGCTGGGCTACCCGCTGATGGCGTTTATCTCCGTTCACGTCCAGCAGCAAAAGCTCGGTGCGCTGGCGAAGGACCTGGCCGGCATTCCGGAGATTCTCGAAGGGTTCGGGCTGACCGGCTCGGCAGACCTCCTGCTCAGGGTGGTGGCCGTCGACGCCGAGGACCTGTTCCGCATCAATGGGAAAATCCTGGCCTGCGACGGCGTTGACCGGACGGACACAGCCCTTGCCATGCGGGAGATGATCCCGTACAGGGTGCAGCCGCTGCTGGACCGCGGGCAGGGCTAGCCACTGGAAGGACCGGCGGGGCTATAGGCTGTTACACGTTGAAATAAGTGCGGCGGGCCTGGCGGTCCAAGCAACCAGGCGGATTTTTTAGATCCCGCCGGAAAGGCTCCACCTTGAGCAGTCCCCAGGAACCGTACCAGCCGGGTTCCCCGGAGGCCGGCCTGACGCCGCCTCCCGCTCCCCCGGCTCCTCCGTCGTCGGCGGCAACTTCCTACGGACCTCCGCCGGAACAGCAGGGAAGCTACGCCCCGTCGTCCTACGGCCAGCAGCCACCGCCGCCTTACGGCCAGCAAGCACCGCCGCCGCCCTTCGGCCTTCCCGGACAGCAGCCCCGGCCCAAGAGCCGAAAGGGCCTCTACATCATCCTCGGCATCGTCGCCGCAGGCATCGTCCTGGTGGGCGTCGGCGTTTTTGTCCTGGTCGGTATCGCCGGCGGTGCTACCGGCCAGGCCAAGGACCTCGCGGATGACTTCACCAAGCTGGTCATAGCCGGCGAATCGGACAGGGCGTACGACTACCTGGATCCGGCGTTGCAGGAACAGATTTCCCACGAGGACTTTGTATCCGGCATCGCCACCCTGAACATGGACGAGTCCTGCACGCCGGCCTACAACAGCGTCAGCGCCGCCACCGAGAACGGCGTCAAATCCGCAGACGTGGCAGGCCTCATCACCTGCGGGGAAACCCGCATTGATCTTGCTTACCGGTTCGAGGGCACGGACGACCTGAAGATGATCAACATCAAGCTGAAGCCGTCGGAGTAGCCACCCGGCCCGCATCCAAGAAAGACCGGCCCCGCACCATCTGGTGCGGGGCCGGTCTTTTTGTTTGGGAACAATCCAGTTGGGAACGATGGGCTTTACTAGTGGTCCACGGCCTTCTCGGCGCCGATTCCGGTGAGGGAACGGACTTCCATTTCCGCCTGCTTGGTGGTGTCTTCGCGGTTCTTGTCCAGGACGGTTCCCAACCAGCCCAGCAGGAACGCGAGCGGTATGGACACAATGCCTGGGTTGCTGAGCGGGAAGAGCGCGAAATTCGCGTCCTTGATCATGGACGTAGCCGAACCGGAGACCACCGGGGACAGCGCGATCAGGATGATCGCCGAGCCGAGGCCGCCGTACATGCTCCAGATCGCACCCTGGGTGGTGAACCGGCGCCAGAACAGTGAATAGATGATGGTGGGCAGGTTCGCGGAAGCTGCCACGGCGAACGCGAGCGCCACGAGGAATGCTACGTTCTGGCCATTGGCGAAGATGCCGCCCACGATGGCGAGGACGCCAATCACTACAACAGTGCGGCGGGCCACCTTGACTTCAGTTTCGGCGTCGGCCTTGCCCTTGGCGATGACGCTGGCGTAGATGTCATGGGCGAAAGAGGCTGCCGCGGTAATGGTCAACCCTGCCACCACGGCAAGGATAGTGGCGAACGCGACGGCGGAGATAAAGCCCAGCAGCAGCGGACCACCCAGGAAGAAGGCAAGCAGCGGGGCTGCGGAATTAACGCCGCCCGGGGCCGACTTGATGGTCTCTGCGCCAACCAGCGCCGCGGCTCCGTAGCCCAGGACCAGCGTGAACAGGTAGAACAGGCCGATCAGCCAGATGGACCAGACCACCGATTTGCGGGCTTCCTTGGCCGTGGGGACCGTGTAGAAGCGCATCAGCACGTGCGGCAGGGCCGCGGTGCCCAGGACCAACGCCAGGCCAAGGGACATAAAGTCCAGCTTGGAAGCGTCCGACTTGCCGTACTGCAGGCCGGGGTTCAGCACCGCCGGGTTGTTTGCTGTCTCCACGGCGCCGCCGAGAAGCGCGGAGAAGTTGAAGCCATAGATGGCCAGCACCCAGAACGTCATCACCGCGGCTCCGGCTATCAGCAGGATGGCCTTGATGATCTGTACCCAGGTGGTGCCCTTCATGCCGCCGATCAGTACGTACATGATCATGAGGGCGCCGACGACGATGATCACCAGGGCCTGTCCACCCCAGTCGCTGATGCCCAGGAGCAGCGAGATCAGGCTGCCGGCACCGGCCATCTGTGCCAGCAAGTAGAAGAAGCAGACCGCCAGCGTCGAAATTGCCGCTGCGATGCGGACTGGACGCTGCTTGAGCCGGAAAGACAACACGTCGGCCATGGTGAACTTGCCGGTATTGCGCAGCAGTTCGGCCACCAGCAGCAGCGCCACGAGCCACGCCACCAGGAAGCCGATCGAATACATAAAGCCGTCGTAGCCGTTGATGGCGATGGCCCCGGTAATTCCGAGGAATGACGCCGCAGACAGGTAGTCCCCGGCAATGGCGGTACCGTTCTGCGAGCCGGTAAAGGACCTGCCTGCCGCATAGTAGTCAGCAGCCGTTTTGTTGTTGCGGCTGGCCCGGAACACAATCACCATGGTGACGGCCACAAACAGGCCGAATATCCCCATGTTCAACAGGGTGGTGTCTTTCAGTGCGGCGACGTCAACCGCGGCTGGAATGGCAATCACTTCTTTCCTCCGCTCACGGCAACGCCGTCCTTGTCGAATTCATGGCCCTCAATGCCCTGCCGGATCTCCGTGGCGATGGGATCCAGCCGGCGGTTCGAGTAGCTGACGTACCAGCCCGTGATGGCGAACGTGGAGACAAACTGCAGCAGCCCCAGGATCAGGCCCACGTTGATGTTGCCCCACACCTTGGTGGACATAAACTCCACCGCGTAGTCGGCCAGCAGGACATACGCGAAATACCACAGCAGGAAAGCCACTGCCATAGGGAAAACAAAACTGCGGTGACGTTTACGCAGTTCCTTGAACTGCTCCGTCGACTGGACCTGAACGAAGTCCACGGACTCCGCTGCGTCCCGAGTGGGTGCATCGCTACCCATCATTCCTCCTCATTGAGTCTTGCCTGAGTCGAAGCGGCGGGCGCTCCACGCCCATGAGGTCCGCCAATGTGACTGCAATCACTCTGCCGGGTAGGCAAGGCGATTTGCTGCCAGCCTCGGGCCGCCGTCGCCAAACGGTTGCGGCGTTGCGGCGAGCGGCGGCGGTCGGGCCCTTGGATGACGACCGGGCGCTGCGCGGGACGTCGGCGGCTACAGGATCGCCAAGGGTGCCGACTACGCTGTCAGCATGCCCGACTCGCCCCTGTTCACCGCCGCCGCCATCGCCCTGATCACCCTGGCGATCGCCGCCGTCGTCGCCGTCGGATTAAAGGTCCTGCGCTCCTTCCGGGACCTGGGAAGTGATGCCGAGCGGGCCACCTACAACACCCTGCACGCGGCGTCCCGGGCAGGACAGCACCTCCGGACCGGACTGCATCCGGCCGGCGCCGCGAAGGCCAGCCGGCAGCTGCGTGCACTTCTGGGCTGCGAGGCCCTGGCCATTACCGACACCACAGGAGTCCTCGCCTGGGACGGCGCCCATGAACAGCTCCGCCCACGCCTTATGGAGCTGGCCGAGGAGGTGCTGCGGGAAGGACGTTCTGTAGTCCTGCAGCCGGGGTCGTGGCCGAATCCGGGCCAGGACCCGGCGCCCGCCGCGGTCATAGCCCCGATCCGGGCAGGTTCACGGGTTGTTGGCTGCGTGGCAGCGTTTGCACCGCACGCCGGAGCCGGACTTGCCCGTGCCACCGGAGAGGTGGCGGACTGGGTAGCGGTACAAGTGGAGCTGGCCGAACTGGATGCCTCAAGGACCATGCTGATGGAGGCCGAGGTCCGCGCACTCCGTGCCCAGATCAGCCCGCACTTCATCTACAACTCGCTGAATGCCATCGCCTCATTCATCAACACGGACCCCGCCCGCGCGCGGGAACTGGTGGTGGAATTTGCCGACTTCACGCGCTACTCGTTCCGCCGCCATGGTGATTTCACCACCCTGGCCGAGGAACTGCGCTGCATCGACCGCTACCTGCTCCTGGAGCGCGCCAGGTTCGGCGAGCGGGTGCAGGTCAGCCTGCAGGTGGCGCCCGAAGTACTCAGCACCGTGATTCCGTTCCTGAGCCTGCAGCCGTTGGTGGAGAACGCCGTACGCCACGGCCTTGAGGCGAAGGAAGGGCCGGGCCACATCAACATCACCGCCCATGACTCCGGTGCCTACGCGGAAGTCATGATCGAGGACGACGGCGTGGGGATGGATCCGGAATACCTGCGGTCCCTGCTCGCCGGGCACAGCGATGGAGACCATGTGGGGCTGCGCAACGTTGATGCCCGGCTGCGCCAGGTCTATGGCGACGACAACGGCCTGGTCATCGAGACGGCACCCGGCGAGGGGACCCTCATCACCCTTCGGGTACCAAAATCCCAGCCCGGCCATAACGCCTGATCCGGTTACTGTAGGAACATGATCAATGTCCTCGTCGCCGACGACGAGTTGCCCGCAATTGAAGAGCTTGCCTTCCTCCTGGGAAGGGATGACCGCATAGGAACCATCCACCGTGCATCTTCCGGGAGTGAGGCGCTGCGTATTCTGGCCACACACTCCCCTGATGCCGTCTTCCTGGATATCCACATGCCGGCCGTTTCCGGCCTGGACATTGCCCGCGCCATCTCCGGACGTGCCAGGCAGCCCCTGATCGTTTTTGTCACGGCCGACGAGGACTGCGCCCTGGAAGCCTTCGAACTCGCGGCCGTCGATTACCTCCTCAAACCCGTGCGCACGGAACGGCTCACCCGGACCATCGGGCGGATCGCGGAACTGCTGCGCGACGGCGGTGCGCCCGCCGTCGAAATGATCACTGTTGACCAAGGCGGCACCACCCGGATGATCAGGCGGGACGACATCCTCTACGTCCAGGCGCAGGGTGACTACGCCCGGCTGCACACCGCCGAATCAAGCTACCTGGTCCGGGTTCCGCTGGCGGACCTCGAGCAGCAATGGGCCGAGGCCGGATTCATCCGCACCCACCGGTCCTACCTCGTGGCCCTCAAGCAGGTCAGCCAGATCCGGCTTTCCTCGGACAATCCGCATGTCACGGTGGCCGGGGCGGCCGTTCCCATCAGCCGCCGCCACCTGCCGACCGTCCGCGAAAAGCTGGAGGCCACCCGCGTCCGGCCGCAGCCATGACCCGCGTCAGGGTGGTGGCGCCCAGGTCGTCGGCACGGACGACGCCGGAGCGCGCCGAAAGTGCCGAGCAGACCGAAGTGGGGCAACTGTTTGTCCGCTCCCTCATCCGTTCCCAGCTGCGCCTTGCCGTGGTGGTTGCCTTGGGGTTCCTGGTGATCCTCGGTGCATTTCCCGCGTTGCTTGCCTTAGTCCCCGGGCTGGCAGAAACCACCGTCGCCGGGATTCCCTTCGACTGGTTGATGTTGGGGATTGGCCTCTACCCCGTAATAGGACTCAGCGCTTGGCTGTTTGTCCGGGCCGCCAACCGGAATGAGGCCCGCTACCGCGACCTCGCTGACGACCGGTGAAGGCGGTGCCCGCATGAATCCGGCAATCGCCATCGCCGCTTTTGCGGCCGTGTCCATCGCCACCGCTGCGATCGGTTTCCACGGCCTGCGGATTTCCCGGACCACCGGCGATTTCTACGTGGCCTCAAGGACGGTCCGCCCCTGGTGGAATGCTTCGGCCATTGGCGGTGAATACCTATCCGCCGCCAGCTTCCTGGGTGTGGCCGGCCTCATTCTGCTCTCCGGCACCGATGCGTTATGGTTCCCTATCGGCTACACCGCCGGCTACCTGATGCTGCTGCTTTTTGTGGCTGCCCCGTTGCGCCGCTCCGGCGCGTACACCATCCCGGACTTCACCGAGGCAAGGCTCGATTCACGGGTGGTCCGGCGGGTGACGAGTGCGGTCGTCGTCATCGTCGGCTGGCTGTACATCGTGCCCCAGCTGCATGGCGCCGCCCTGACCATCCGGGCCACCACCGGGCTGCCGTCCTGGGTTGGTCCAGTAGCCGTCGTCATAGTGGTCTGCCTGACAGTGGTGGCCGGCGGAATGCGGTCCATTACCTTCGTCCAGGCCTTCCAGTATTGGCTCAAGCTAACAGCGCTGGCCGTTCCCGTGATCTTCGTTCTCCTGGTCCTGGCCGGTAACGGCGCGCAGCCAGTGGCCCCCGCCGCGGTAAATCCCACCGGTCAACCACCCGGCGGACTCTACCAAAATGTCTCCCTGCTGGTGGCGCTGCTCTTTGGCACCCTTGGCCTGCCGCACGTCCTGGTGCGCTTCTATACAAACCCGGACGGGCAGTCCGCCCGCCGGACCACCTTGATCGTGCTGGGATTGCTGTCCCTCTTCTACCTCTTCCCCACCGCGTTGGGCATGGCCGCGCGTATGTTCGCACCGGAACTCGCAAGCACCGGCAGGGCAGACGCCGTGGTGCTGCTGATGCCTGGCTACCTGGTGGGCGGTGTGGCCGGTGAGCTCTTATCCGCGCTGGTCGTGGCGGGTGCGTTCGCCGCTTTCCTGTCCACAACGTCAGGCCTGGTGGTGTCACTGGCCGGCGTGATCAGCCAGGACGTCCTGGACGGAAGCGTGCGGGGATTCCGGCTGGCCGCGGTACTCTCGGCCCTGGTACCGCTCGGTTTTGCTTTTCTCACCGACTCCTTGGCGCTGGCCGGAAGTGTGGGAATGGTCTTTGCGTTCACGGCGTCAACCGTCTGCCCGGTCCTGCTGCTGGGGATCTGGTGGCGGGGGCTTACCGATATAGGCGCCATCAGTGGAATCCTCACCGGAGCACTTCTGTGCGGCGGCGCCATGGTGGCCGGCGCATTCCTGGGTGCCGGTGATACACCGGTGTGGCTCGCGCAACCTGCTGCCTGGACGGTTCCCGCCGCCTTCGCCGTCATGGTGCTGGCCTCCCGTGCCACCCGCGGACGCATTCCGCGGACCCTCACCAGGGTGATGACCCGGCTGCACACCCCGGAACGGCCGCTGTCCACAAGCCGCTAGTTGCAGGGACTGGCAGCAGGCCCCCGGCGGGTGCACAATGACGGCATGGCCATCTCCGGCACCACGTCTCCCGACGGCGTCCCGCATCCGCCTTCCCCTGCACGGGCGCAGCTGCTGGCCACGGAGCACTGGGGTCTCCTGGCCTCCCGAAGCACAGCCCAGGCCGAGGTGCTGACGCGGATCAGCATGTTCCTGATGTTTACTTCGGCAAGCCTTGTCAGTCTGGCCCTGGTGGGCCAGGCCACCGGTTTCACCGGCCCGTTTGTGATGCTTGCAGTCATTGTCCTGGCCATTGACGCCACCATGGGTTTGCTGACCCAGCTGCGGGTGGTCAATGTGGCATTGGAAGACCTGATGTACGTCCTGGCCATGAACCGCCTCCGGGCAGCCTACGTGGAGCTGGATCCCGGCGTTGCCCGGTACCTGATGGCGTCCCCGCACGACGACCAGGCCGGATCCCGGCATACCTACGACTTCCTGGCCACCCGGACGAGTTTCAGCCAGGTGGCAGGAAGCAGCATGATCTTTATGGCCACTGCGAACGCCGCGCTGCTGGGAATCCTGGCAGGCGTCCTGGCAGCGTCGGCGAGGATCCCCCTCGAGGCAGCAATCGCGATCGGTGCGGTCTGCGCAACGGCCTTCCTGGCCTGGTCCGTCCGGGTGGGCTACCGGCGCTACACCACCGTATGGGCGGGCCACATACCGGTATCGCCAAGCCCCTTGTGACTGTCAGTCGATGGCAGCCATCAGTTCGACTACCCGGTCCAGGAAGGCATCAACCTGGGTTTCCTCGTAGCCGTCCGCGCCGGTGGCCGGACGGAACACGGCCCTCCGGATGCTGTCCACGCTGAGCGGCTTGTCCTCCTCGAGGTATCCGATGAGTTCGTGGCACAGGTTGTCGACGTCGCTGGTGTTGTAGCTGCGTGCCTTCGATTTGGAGGGACGGCGGAAGCGCTCTCCGTCCGGACGGTGCAGCCGGCCGCGCAGGATTCCAGACAGCTGGCCAATGTCCCGCAGCCAGGCGTCCTCGCCGCTGGCAGCGATCAGCTCGTCGCGCTCGCGCCGGGCGAAGGCATCCTCCAAGCGATCCAGGGCAGCATCAACCACTGCCGCCGAGTAGCCTCCCTTGACCGGATCGAAGGCAATGGAGCGCACATCGGTGCTGGTCACGGCCTTCTCTGCCGCCACCGGGTTTTCCAGTGAAACCCGGGCGCGCTGAAGGAACTGGTCCACTTGCTTGGCGTTGTATCCGTATTCGGTACGTGGCACTCGCTGAAAAGACGCTGGAACCTGGCGTTGACTACTCACAGTTGAATTCATTCCTTCTCCACTTCCCGGCCCGGACGGGTGGGAACCATAATAGGTGTTTGGCCGGCGCCGATCATCAGGCGCCGATCAGAACAAAGAGGACATACGCTACCGGCGCCGCGAATACGATCGAATCAAGCCGGTCCATGACGCCTCCATGGCCCGGCAGGATGCTGCTCATGTCCTTGACGCCCAGCTCACGTTTAACCATTGACTCGGCAAGATCGCCCGCCGTGGCCGCAGCAACCATTCCCACCGCAAGAATGATCCCCATCCACCAAGGCCGGTCCAGCAGGAAGATGGTGGCCAGGATGCCCACTACGACGGCTCCGGCGACTGACCCGGCAAAGCCTTCCCAGGATTTCTTGGGGCTGATCTTGGGCGCCATCGGGTGTTTGCCGAAGGAAGCGCCCAGCAGGTAACCGAAGGTATCGTTTGCCACCACCAGCAGGAGGAGCACCGCAATCTGCCAGGCACCGTGTGGAATCTCGCCGCCGGGCCAGAACCCGATGACGGCCGGACCATCAGTGGAATGGAGAAGCAGCGAGGCAAAGCCGATCAGGAACGGAATCCAGCCCAGAGCAAAAACCCCGGCAAAAATACTCTTCGCCGACCCCACAGGGCTTTCGATGGAGCGCCACAGGAGGACAGCCACACAGCTCAACAGCATGGCAAAGAGCAGTCCCTCGAGCCCGCCGAAGTAGGCTGCAAATGGCATTGCCACCGTCCCGGTCATCACGGGAACGATGGGCATCCGGGTGCCGTTGGCTTCCAGTGCGCGGAAGACTTCCCACACGCCCAGAACGGCAAAGCCCGCGGTGACGGCCACAAAGCCCAGCGGCAGGAACAGCAGCCCGCCCAGGACGCCAACGAGCATCAGGAGTCCGACGCCGATTGCCGCAGGGAGATCCCGGCCGGCTTTGGGAGTCGGGTTGGCCCGGGGCGGCCTGCCACGTAGCCGCGACGGCCGCCCGGAGGCCTGCTCTGGCTGACTCATCAGACTTCGAGCAGCTCGGCTTCTTTGCGCTTCAGGAGCTCATCGATTCCGTCGACATGGGACTTGGTCAAGACATCCAGCTCCTTTTCCGCGCGTGAGCCTTCGTCCTCGCCGGCTTCGCCGTCCTTGACCAGGCGGTCCAGTGTTTCCTTGGCCTTACGGCGGATGCTCCGGATGGAGATCTTTGCGTCTTCGCCCTTGGACTTGACGATCTTGACGTACTCCTTGCGGCGTTCCTGGGTCAGTTCCGGGATGGTTACGCGGATGACGTTGCCGTCGTTGGACGGGTTCGCTCCGACCTCGGAGTCACTCAGGGCGCGCTCGATGTCCCGGAGCGCGGTCTTGTCGAACGGCGTGATCAGGATGGTCCGGGCGTCGGGGATGGCAAACGACGCCAGCTGCTGCAGCGGCGTCGGTGAGCCGTAGTAGTCCACCAGTACCTTGTTGTACAGTCCGGGGTTGGCCCGTCCGGTGCGGATCGAGGCGAAGTCTTCCTTGGCTACCTCGACGGCCTTGTCCATTTTGTCCTCGGCTTCGAGCAAGGTTTCTTCGATCACGGTTTCTCCTCTAGAAATGGGCGGAACTTCCTGAATTTATCCTAGCCGGTGCTAGGGGGTCACCAACGTGCCCAGCTCTTCGCCCAGGATGGCGCGGGTAACGTTGCCTTCGCCTTCCATGCCGAACACCACCATGGAAAGGTTGTTGTCCTTGCACATGGTCATGGCGGTCTGGTCCATCACGCGGATATCGCGGCGCAGCGCGTCATCGTAGCTCAGGACGTCCAGCTTCTGTGCGGTGGGGTCCTTCTTGGGGTCTGCAGTGTAGACGCCGTCCACGCCGCTCTTGGCCATAAGTACGACGTCGGCATGTACCTCGAGTGCGCGCTGCGCGGCAACGGTGTCAGTGGAGAAGTAAGGGAGGCCGGCACCGGCACCGAAAATCACGACGCGGCCCTTTTCCATGTGCCGGATCGCACGGCGCGGGATGTAGGCCTCAGCCACCTGGCCCATGGTGATGGCGCTCTGGACACGGGTTTCCACACCTGCCTGCTCCAGGAAATCCTGCAGCGCCAGGCAGTTCATAACAGTTCCGAGCATGCCCATGTAGTCCGCCCGTGAGCGGTCCATGCCGCTCTGGGACAGTTCTGCCCCGCGGAAGAAGTTGCCGCCACCCACCACGATGGCAACTTCGACGTCAGGGACAGCCGCCGCGATCTGCTTGGCGGTGGCCCGGACGGTTTCGGGATCGACGCCGAGCTTGCCGCCGCCGAAGACCTCGCCGGACAGCTTGAGGAGAACCCGCCGCCTGCTCTTCTCTGGTTGGGGTGAAGTGTTGTCGGCTTCCATGATGCCTTCCCGTTGATGAACTTTGAAAAGATTATCCTGAGCACGGCCAAAGGTCCCACCGGTGTTCAACCCGGTGTGCGCCGCGCATGCAAAAGGGGCAGCCACCGAAGTGACCACCCCTTTGCGGAAATGACTAGGCGCCTACGCGGAACCGCGCGAAGGCGGTTGCCTTGACGCCGGCCTCGGAGAGAACCTGTGCTACTGACTTCTTGGCATCCTTGGCGAATGCCTGGTCGAGGAGGACCTCGCCCTTGTAGAAGCCCGTTACACGGCCTTCCACGATCTTGGTGAGGGCAGCTTCCGGCTTGCCCTCGGCCTTGGCGGTTTCCTCGGCGATGCGTCGCTCGGACTCAACCAGCTCGGCCGGAACGTCCTCGCGGCTGAGGTAGTTGGGAGCCATGGCTGCAACGTGGACGGCGACGTCGTGTGCGGCGGTGGCAGCGGCTTCGCCTTCACCGTCAACAGCGAACAGAACGCCGACCTGTGCCGGGAGGTCCTTGGAGGTCTTGTGCAGGTAAGCGTCAACCGTTGCGCCTTCGATGCGCGCAATGCGGCGTACAACAACCTTTTCGCCCAGGACTGCGCCTTCTTCGATGACAACCTCGGAAAGCGGCTTGCCGTCAACCTCGGTGGCCAGGAGTGCATCGAGATCGGCTGCGCCGGACTCGATGGCAACGGCCAGGACCTTGTCGGCCAGCTGGATGAACTTGTCAGCCTTGGCGACGAAGTCGGTCTCGCAGTTGACCTCGACCATTACGCCAACGCCGGCGTCAACCTTGGCTGCAACCAGGCCTTCGGCCGTGGAACGGCCTTCGCGCTTGGTGGCACCCTTGAGGCCCTTGATGCGGATGATCTCGATGGCCTTCTCGGCGTCGCCGTTGGCCTCGTCGAGAGCCTTCTTGACATCCATCATGCCGGCGCCGGTGCGCTCGCGCAGCGCCTTGATGTCTGCGGCAGTGTAGTTCGCCATGTGAACCCCTCTGTCTAGAAAATTTATGGTGTGTACGGACTGACAGGACAGCAGCCCGGTGTGCGGGCGGCCATCCTGTCAGTGACCCGGGCGCTGAAGTCAGGCCCGGGAAAACCCGATTGAGTTGTTACTTGGCGCTCTCGACGGGAGCCTCTTCGGCAGCAGCGGGTGCTGCAGCCTCTGCTTCAGCGGCCGGTGCTGCGGCCTCTTCTGCCGGGGCAGCCTCTTCGGTCTTGTTGCCTTCGAGGAGCTCGCGCTCCCACTCGGCCAGCGGCTCTTCCGGAGCCTCGGTGGTGCCGGTGGCGCGCTGGTTGCGGGCGATGAGGCCTTCGGCAACGGCGTCGGCAACAACGCGGGTCAGGAGGTTTACCGAACGGATGGCGTCGTCGTTACCCGGGATCGGGAAGTCGACTTCGTCGGGATCGCAGTTGGTGTCCAGGATGGCAACAACGGGGATGTTCAGCTTCTTGGCCTCGTCAACGGCGAGGTGTTCCTTCTTGGTGTCCACGATCCAGAGCACGGAAGGTGCCTTGGTCAGGTTGCGGATACCGCCGAGGTTGGTCTCCAGCTTGGTGAGTTCACGGCGAAGGAGCAGCAGTTCCTTCTTGGTGTACGCGGAGCCGGCGACGTCGTCGAAGTCGATCTCTTCCAGTTCCTTCATGCGCTGGATGCGCTTGGAAACGGTCTGGAAGTTGGTGAGCATACCGCCGAGCCAGCGCTGGTTCACATAGGGCTGGCCAACGCGGGTGGCCTGCTCAGCAATGGATTCCTGGGCCTGCTTTTTGGTGCCGACGAAGAGTACGGTGCCGCCGTGTGCAACGGTGGCCTTCACGAACTCGTAGGCACGGTCGATGTAGGACAGTGACTGCTGAAGGTCAATGATGTAGATGCCGTTGCGCTCCGTGAAGATGAATCGCTTCATCTTCGGGTTCCAACGGCGGGTCTGGTGTCCAAAGTGGACGCCGCTGTCAAGCAGCTGGCGCATAGTTACGACGGGCATGCCGGCGCTCCTTCCGGCAGGTCATTCATGAGAAAGCCCGGGGGCTCTCTTACCCTGCCAATAGTTGACGGTTATTTAGCTTTGCCCGGTTTGGACTCGGCTCCTGGCATCCTTTGCGCTTCCCCTCACCACCAAAGCGATGACCGCGGGAGGCACAACCCTCCCCTGCCTAAACCCAAGGGCTTAATTGAAGGAGGTGTGGATACGCGTAGTCAGCCACTGTTCCCCCACACCTCTGAATGAGACGTGCCGACGTGTCCATGAAAACTTCTCTACTGAAGAGTTCTCATGAAAAACGTTGAGGGCACAGCAAACTGCTCCACCTAGTGTACTACAGCGGGCGCTTTCCCAAGGCCCAGGAAACACGCGATATCCACATAGGCCCGCACCGGGGTACCGCCAATAACCTGGACACCGCAGGGTGGATGGATGAAACCCATTCTGAAGATCCTGCGCTCTGCACTGTTCACCATGGCCCTTACGGCTTCCACCATGCCGGGACAGAGCGCAGCACTGGCCTTCCCGGCTTTGGGCTCCTCCGCAAACGCCACGGCAGCACAACCATGGGAGTGGCCGGTCGGTCCTCAACCGGCCGATCTGCGCGGCGCCGTCCTCCGTGATTTTGATCCCCCGGACAAGCCGTGGCTGAGCGGCCACCGCGGAGTGGACCTTCGAACAGCGTCCGACGGCGCTGTGGTCACCTCGCCGGCCTCCGGCATCGTAAGTTTTGCTGGAGTCGTAGTGGACCGTCCGGTTATTACGATCGATCATGGGGGTGGCCTCAAGAGCAGCTTCGAACCAGTTTCCGGTTTTCTCGTCGCCGGGGCCTCCGTGGGCACCGGCGACGCCATCGGGAGCGTGAATGCGGGCCATTGCGCTGCCATACCGTGCGTCCACTGGGGCGTCAGGAAGAACGGCGAATACATTGATCCGCTCAGCTTCTTCCTGGATCTCAGGCCTTCAGTCCTCTTGCCGGTAGTCCGCAGGGGCTGAAACGGGTTGCGTCCGGGTCAGACGATGGCCGAGATTCCGGTGATCGCCCGGCCGGTGACCAGCGTATTGACCTCGTGGGTGCCTTCATAGGAGTAGATGGCCTCGGCATCTGAGAAGATCTTGGCCATTTCGAAATCCGTCACGATGCCGTTACCGCCCAGCAGGCTCCGGCCGATGGCCACGCTCTCGCGCATCCGCGCAGTGGTGAAGGCCTTGGCCAGGGCCGACTGTTCATCCTTGGCCTGTCCCGCATCCTCCAGTTGGGACAGACGGACCATCATGCCCATGGAACTGACGGCGTTGCCCAGGATCTGGACCAGCTGGCTTTGGACCAGTTGGAAGGACGCCAACGGCCGGCCGAACTGGTGACGCTCCACGGCGTACCGGCGGGCAACGTCAAAGGCCGCCAACTGCTGGCCTACCGCCTGCCACGCCACGGAGAGGCGCGTGACCTTGAGTACCTTGTTGGTGTCGCGGAAGCTGTTGGCGTGGGCCAGCTTGAAGAAGTCGGGCACCACGACGTTCTCCAGCGTGATGTCCGCATTCTGCACCGTCCGCAGCGAGATCTTGTTCTCGATCTTTGTGGCGGAGTAGCCTGACAGCTTTGTGTCCACCAGGAAGCCCTTGACCTGGTTGTCAGCAAGGTCGCGGGCGTAAATGACGACCCAGTCGGAGAACGTGGCATTGCCGATCCAGCGCTTGGCCCCGTTGAGAACCCAGCTGCCACCTTCCCGGCGGGCAGTGGTCCGCGTGCCGCCCGCGACGTCCGATCCGCCCAACGGCTCCGTCAGCCCGAACGCCCCGATCTTCTTGAGCGAGTAGATGTCCGGGAGCCAGGCTTCCTGCTGCTCTTTGGATGCCAGCGCCTCAATCGAGCCGGTGAACAGGCCGTCGTGGACGCCCATAAACGTGGCAATGGACGTATCGGCGCGGGTGAACTCCGCGTGGACCAACCCCGCAAAGAGGTTGGAGTGGCCCTGCCGGCGGACGGGGCTGACCAGATCGATCTCAGCCAGCTTCGGGATCAGCTCAAACGGGAATTCGGCCCGGTTCCAATAATCCACGGCAATGGGCTTGACCTCACGGGCCAGGAAGTCCCGGATCTCAGCAAGCCTGTCGCGCTCCTTTTCGCTGAGCAACTGCTCGAACGCGAAGAAATCACCGTCGGCATAAGGCAGGTTGTTGATGTCAGGAGCGGACTTGGACATGGCGTTCCTCCACAGGGATCAGCACTGACCGGGAAACCCGGAACGGAAAACGTAAGTTACTGACCAGTAACTTACCGCAGCTGTGGGAAAAAGAAAAGGAACCCAGGCAGATCATTGATCTGCCTGGGTTCCCTTTGGATCAGCGGTATGCCGGGATCCACCGTGGTAGGGCTACTCGGACTTGAACCGAGGACCTTAGGATTATGAGTCCCGCGCTCTAACCAGCTGAGCTATAGCCCCTCCGCCCCCGGTATGGCGGCCGCGGCAAGCGGCCTCCCTGCGCAGGGGCAAAAACACTCTAGCAAACCGAAGGACGGCCTCAGACCACTTTGTCCTCGTACCGGGCGCCGCGGTACAGGTCTTCGAAAGTCTGCAGGGTGGATTCGATGCTGTGTGGCTCCACCATTGCACGGCTTGCTTTCCCCATCGCCGCCCGTTCATCTGCCGGAAGTTCCAGGATGCCGGTGATCTTGGCTGCCAGGTCTTCCGTGTCCATGGGCGTAAAAAGGTACCCGTTCTCGCCGTCCCGAACCAGGTGTGGCAGGGCCATGGCGTTGGCCAGCACCACCGGGGTGGATGCCGACATAGCTTCGAGGGTCACCAGAGACTGGAGCTCTGCGGTACCGGGCATGCAGAAGAGATCGGCCTTTATGTAGGCCTCCCTCAACTCTTCGTCGCTGGCCAGCCCCAGGAACTTCACCCGATCCTGCAGGTCCAGTCGCTTCACGAGGCTTTCCAGGTCTGGCCGGACCTCGCCGCCGCCCACGATCTCGAGGTGCACGTTGAGCTCCGCCGGCGTTGCCGCCACGGCCTTGATCAGCACATCCACGTGCTTCTCCTCTGCCAGCCTGCCGGCAAAGAGAACGGTGGGATACGGGTGCGGCTCGATCACTTCGCCGGGCTGCAGTTCGTACGCGGCAGAGTCGATGCCGTTGGACAGCGGCAGGACCTTGGCCAGGAAGGCGTGGTCGTGCATGGCCTTGGCCGCGAGCGGCGTGGGGGTGGTGATAACGTCAGCCTTGCCCATCACCCTGCCCATATCCCGCCACGAAACCTTGCCCACGATGTCCTTGAACCACTGGGGAAACGGCAGGAACGGGTTCAGGTTCTCCGGCATGAAGTGGTTCGTGGCGACGACGCGGATACCCCGCTTCACGGCTTCGTAGAGCACGTGCTCGCCCACCATGTAATGGCTTTGGATGTGGACCACATCAGGGTTGATGCGGTCAAACAGCAAGCTGATGTCCTTCTTGATCTCCCAGGGCAGGCAAATGCGAAAATACTCATGCGTAAATGCCTTGCGGGAGCGAAGCCGATGCACGGTGGCCTCGGAGCGGAATTCGCTGAAGGCCTTGCCCCGATCGGCGCGGCTGGCCAGGACGTGGACGTTGTGTCCCCGGGCGGTCATTCCCTTGGCCAGGCGGTAGCCGAACTGGGCAGCACCGTTAACGTCGGGCGGATAAGTGTCCGCTGCGATCAGGATGGTCAAGGGGCGCTGGTTGGCGGGCGTCGTCACGTAAAAGTGCTCCTGATGGTCAGGGCGCCGGGGTTGATGCCCCTGCCGCCCACTGGCCGTTGGCGTGGTTCGCCGGGCCGCTGATGAAGAATCGGCTAATGGCTCGGACTGCCGGCGGCCTTCCGCGCTTCCTTCTTGCGCTTCGTGACCTCGGGATGATGCCTGGACAGTGCGATCACCCCAACGATAGCAATGAAGGCGGCCGTGGCCATGGCAATCGCCAGCACGGCGTGGACATCCGGACGCAGTTCTCCGAGGATGGCGATGCCGATGGCAATCCCCACAATCGGGTCTATGACTGTCAGGCCGGCAATCACCAGGTCCGGCGGTCCGCCCGAGTACGCACTCTGCACAAACCATGAACCCAGGCCGCCTGCAGCAATAATGGCGACCACGCTGTACCACTGGACATTGGCGAGGAACAGACCGTTTGGGTCCAGCAGGTGTTTACCAATGATCCTGGTCAGCACGGCGACAAACCCGAAAAGCACACCGGCACCAAGTATGTAGACAAAGGCACTCATCCGGTGTTTGAAAACCGCGGCCAGGGACCCGAAGACCCCCACCGCCAACGCGAGCAACAGCACAATCGTCAGCTCGTCCTCGAGGTTGACGTGGTGGTTCTCCTGCGTGGCATTGACGGCCAGCAACACAAAAAGTGCCGAACCGGTGACGCATGCCGAGATGGCAACCACCGTGGCCCGGTTGATCGTGATGCCTTGGTCCTTGGCATTAACCACCGTGGTGATCACCAGCGCTATCGCACCGATTGGCTGCACCACCGTCAAGGGCGCCGAGACGAGCGCAACCGCATTCATCCCCATGCCGGCAACGAGCAGCAGAAGCCCGAACACCCACCGGGGATTACGCAGGAGTCGCAGGAATCCCGCTGAGTTCAGGGCCAGGCCACCGGTATCGGCTTTGACGGCACTGCCCTGCCGCTGGGCACCCAATGCCAGGCAGAACGCACCCAGGACGGCAAGTACGACGGCGATCCACACCATCAGTTGCTACCGGCGTCGGGGTGCCGCTTTGGACGTGCGGGATCGGTTTCGGAGGAGCCTGCCTGCCCGGAACGCAGCTTCCGGCCCTTCCGAAGAATGGCCCAGAAGTAGTTGTAGGCGGCAATCCAATGGCCCACGAGGCCCAGCCCCAGGACAATCCACGCGGCCACATAGAGAGCGCCTGACCCCGGCAGGTCCAGCTTGGACAGCAGCAGCAGCGGGGTTCCCACCAGCAGCAACCCCGTGCGGATCTTGCCAACGACACTCACCGGCAGGTCCGGATGTCCGTGGAAGTACGAAAGGGTCATGACCAGGAGGAGGGCATCGGGAACCAGCAGGGCAAACAGGTAGAGCCAATGGATGACTCCTGCTGCCACGAGGGTGACTGCCACGGTAATCAGCGCGAGCCGGTCCGCAAGGGGGTCCAGTACTCGCCCCAGCCTGGACGCCTGGTTGAAGCGCCGGGCAATGTAGCCGTCCACCCAATCGGTCCCGGCCATCACCACCAGGACAACCACGCCCAGGCCGTAGTCCTGGCGGGCCAGGACCAGCCACATAAAGAGCGGAACGCCCATAAACCGGACGATGGTGAGGAAATTGGGCACGGTGAAAATCAGGTCGTGGTCGACCTGGTCGTGTCCCGGCCGTGAGCCGGCACCGATGAATCTCATCACTCCCCCATTATTGGTAACTGCTGCAGGTGGCCGCGGCCCTACTGGCCTTTGACCAGTCGCCGGACCAGTACCACCAGCACCGTAGCTGAAGCTGCCAGTGCCAGCAGCGGCTTCCAGCGCCGATCCAGCCCACCGGAGTCATTGAGGTTCCGGGCACCCCCGCCGACGCGCTCCTTGCCCTCATGCAGCAAGCGCCGTCCGGCCTGCAGCTGCTGGGCAGCTGCAGCCTTGACCACGCCAAACTGCGTCTTGACGTCCAGCTCTTCGCCGAGGTCGTCGCGGACGTCGGTGAGGTGGTTGCGGCGCATGGAGAGCCTGCGGTGCAATTCGGCTTCGGTAGCGGGCGGCAGCTCTTTCTCCTGCTCTTTGGCCTTGGCTTCCTTCTCAGCCTTGGCCTTGACCTTCGCTTCTTCCTTGGCGGCCTTGGCAGCCTTCGCTTCCGGGCTCTTCGGATCGAGGACTGCGGGGTTGAAGGCAGAGCCTTCCTTGGCCACGCCAAGATCGTGCCGGATGCCCCGGATGGTCTCCTCAGGCATCAACGGCATGGCCTTCTTGAACTTGGCCAGGCCAATCAGCGCGCCAATTCCTGCCAGGACAAGGAAGAACGCCGAAACCAGCAACGCGGCGAGCCAAGCGGGCATGATCGTGGCCAGGCCCATGATTGCGGCGACCACCAAGGCAATGACCAGCAGGCCGACAAAAACCAGTGCCACAACAAAGAGTGCGGCGGCGACACCGACCTGGATGCCCTTGCGCTTGAGTTCGACTTTGGCCAGGGCAATTTCGTCGTTGAGCTGGCGGGGAGCCAGCCTGAAGATCAGCCGCAGGGTTGCGGGCAGCGCAGTAAAACGTAAGTTCTTGCCTGTGTGCCCGGTGTGACGTCCACTCATCGGTACCGCCTAACTGGATCCATCGTTGTTTCAGCCTCCGCACGTGCCGGGCCGGTGCAGCTGCACAGTCCCGCCCACAAAACTATCATTCAGGCTTAGTACATTCTCCGCGAGCCCTGCTTGCGGCGCGGCTGGCGGCCCTTGGGCGTCCCGGTCACACCGTTGGCACGTCTAGGATGGGTCCGCCCCCATTCTTCGAACCACGGCAGCAGGCTTTACATGGTGAATATCTTCAGGCGCCGGCCACGCGAGGCTACAAGCAGGTCCAACCGGTCCCCCGGGAAGCGTCCGCACCGGAATCCCCGCGGCCTCTTCCTGGGTGCCGTTGTGGGCGGCATTGCCGGTTATTTCGTCGGACGGGCTGTTGGAAGTGCGGGTTACGGCATTATCTTCGGCGCCCTTATGGGTTCAGCCCTGCTCTACAGGCTGAACCCCGGGCCCTGGAACCGTGACTGAACACAGCCGCTGGCCTTGCTGCCGCACCTGCCTACCCCGGTAAAATGGGAAGGTGCCCAACCGGCAGGAACATCCACCGCATCCGGCCACATGGCAGCGCTGTGACGAGCACATCCTGCCCCTGTGGTGGGACCGCCTTTGCGCCCAGACCAGCCTGCAGTCGGCGGCATTGTTCGCCGGCGGGCTGTTTGGCGAAGACCGGCGCCGGCCAATAGCCCAATGGTTTAATCCCGCGTTCAATGCTGCCCTCCTGGTGGCGCCGGAAACCACGCCTGAATGGCCTGTGCAACGTTTTGCCATCTTCTACGCGCCGCCGGACGCCGGGTTTGTCAGGGTCCATTGCGAGCCGCATGAGTGGTATCCCCGGCAGCCGCGGAAGCAGCCCACCGAGCAGGAAGCCTTCGCCGCAACTGTCGCCGAAGCGGAGCGTTTCCTGCAGGTGGAAATGGATTTTGTCTGAACCAAAGAAAAACCCCGCTTCCAGAAATGGAAGCGGGGTTTCGCGGCTGGCTCCTCCTGCTGGACTTGAACCAGCAACCCTTCGATTAACAGTCGAATGCTCTGCCAATTGAGCTAAGGAGGAATGAAGCAGGTATGACATTAGCAAACGTTTTGCGCGTATGGGAAATCGGCGCCAATGAAGGCCTTTTATACCCTTTCGGGGTATAAAAAGTCCCCGTTCCGGAGGCCGGAACGGGGACTGCGCGCTCCTCCTGCTGGACTTGAACCAGCAACCCTTCGATTAACAGTCGAATGCTCTGCCAATTGAGCTAAGGAGGAATGAAGCGGGTATAAGCCTAGCAAACACCGGGCCAGGTACGAAATCGGGCCCATGCAGGCGATGAACGTCAGGCGTCGGAGCGAAAGGTGCGGCGCTCCATTTCAAGCATCATCAACTCGCGGTTCAGCTGCTGGAACAGTTCCGGATTGGCAGTGGCATCGAGACGCTGCAACTGGCCCATCTTGTCTGCCTTGACCCTGGTGATCTGCAGTTCGAACAGGCGGGCCAGGATGTCGCGGCAGTACCTCAGCACGGCCTCCTCATTGCTGGCCGGCAGCGGCACTACGGAGAGCTCCGACACCAATGCCCGCAGCGGCTCCGGTACCTCATGCATGACCTGCTCCACCCAGCGGGCGGGATCTGCTGTCACGGCAATCCCCGCCGCCCGCATGGCATCGTGAATGGCCTGGAAGACCGGAGTCGCGAACCGGGCGGCGCTGAAGCGCTCCCAGTTGCTCCCACCCAGGACCGACGGTTCCTGCAGGGCTACTTCGATGGCCTGCCGCTCCATGGACGCCACCGGATCCCGGGGATCGGGCCGGTGGAAGGAAGGCGTGACTTCCGACGGCGGGGGCTCAGCAACGCCGGGCGCAGGCCTTTGGACGTGCTGCCCCGGGCCGCTGCCGGCCGGAGTGCCCCCCGCGCCGGGAGTGCCGGCACGTTTGATCGCGACGCCCACGGCACGGTTGACCTCTTCCACCGACATGCCCAGCCAGCCGGCCAGCTCGCGGGCGTAGGCAGGCCGCATGCTGGCATCGCGGATCTGCGCCACCACCGGCGCTGCCTCCCGGAGGGCTGCCACCCGGCCTTCCACGGTGTCCAGGTTGTGCCTGCGCAGGGATGCCTTGATGGCGAACTCGAACAGCGGACGGCGGCTGTTGATGAGTTCCCGGACGGCTTCGTCCCCGCGGCTGAGCCTCAGGTCGCACGGATCCGCGCCGGTGGGCTCCACGGCCACGTACGTCTGTGCGACGAAGCGCTGGTCCTCTTCGAAGGCGCGCAGCGCCGCCTTCTGGCCCGCGGCATCGCCGTCGAACGTGAAGACCACCTCGCCGCCCGAGCCGTCGTCCGAGAGCAGCCGCCGGGCTATCTTGATGTGTTCGGTGCCGAACGCGGTTCCACAGGTGGCCACCGCCGTCGTGATTCCTGCAAGGTGGCAGGCCATCACGTCCGTGTACCCCTCCACCACCACCAGTTGGCGGTCCTTGGCGATGGTCCGCTTGGCGAGGTCGATCCCGTACAGCACCTGGGATTTTTTGTAGAGCGTGGTCTCCGGGGTATTCAGGTACTTGGGGCCCTGATCGTCCTCGTAAAGTTTGCGCGCTCCGAAGCCGATGGTGTCCCCCGCGATATCCCGGATGGGCCAGATGAGGCGGCCCCGGAAGCGGTCGTAAATTCCCCGGTTGCCTTCAGAAAACATTCCGGTCAGCTTCAGCTCGGCGTCTGTGAAGCCCCTTCCGCGGAGGTGCTTGAGCAGCGCGTCCCAGCCCTGCGGCGCGTAGCCCACGCCGAAATGCTCAGCTGCCGCGCGGTCAAAGCCGCGGCCCTGCAGGAAATTCCGGCCCTCGGCGGCACCGGCAGTCAGCAGCTGCGCCCGGAAAAACTCCGCAGCAATTTTATGGGCATCCAGCAGCCGCTGCCGGCGGCCCACTTCTTCACGGTTGGGCCCGGTCCCGCCGTCTTCATAGCGGAGTTCGTAGCCAATGCGGGAGGCGAGTTTCTCCACGGCCTCGGAGAAGGACGAATGGTCCTGCTTCTGCACAAAGGAGATGACGTCGCCGTCCTCACCGCAGCCGAAGCAGTGGTAGCGGCCCACCTGCGGGCGCACAGTGAACGACGGCGAGCGCTCGTCGTGGAAGGGGCAGAGGCCCTTGTACGTGCCAAGCCCGGCGCCCTTCAGCGTGACATAGCCGTCAACGACTTCCTTGATGTCCGTCCGCTGGCGTACTTCTTCAATATCTTCACGTTTGATCAGGCCGGCCACTTAGCCATCCTAACGGTGCGGGCAGGAGCTGGACCGGTCACCACAGGGAAGGCAGGCTGCCAACCAGTCGTTCGTACAGGGCCAGTGCCGAGGCGTCCGTGAGTGAGGCCACCTGGTCGATGACAACGCGAAGCCGGGCGGCGTCGTCGGGCGCATCCCGCCAGTCCGCGGCGAACATCGGTTCCAGGTGCCTGTCCCCCGTGGCGTTCAGCGCAGTGACGAGCGCGTGCAGCACTTCGCGCTGGCGCTCGTAGATGGGCTGCCGATGCTCAGTGGTCATCACGAAGGTGGTAGCCAGGCCCTTCATCACCGCGATTTCCATCACGGTCTCATCCGGGACCATCAGCTCGGCGTTGTAGCGCGTGAGGTTTTCCGGCCCGTAGACGGCGCGGGTGGTCTCCAGTGCGCTCTGGCAGAACCGGCCGATCAGCTGGCTGGTCATGTTCTTCAGGGCGGCCATGGACTTGCGGCTGCCGTCGGCTTCCGGAACCCACACATCCGTGGCCTCCAGCCTGGCCAGCGCAGCGTCGATCGCAGCCGGATCGTTGTGCGGCAGGTACCACTGCCGTGCGTAGCCAACCACACGGGCACGGTGGTCCGGGTTGTCCATCCAGCGGAGCTGGAAGTGCCCGGCCACAATGGCATCCTCAACGTCATGCACGGAATAGGAGATGTCGTCCGCCAGGTCCATAACCTGCGCTTCGAGGCAGGTCCGGCGTTCCGGAGCCCCTTCCCGGATCCAGTTGAAAATGGGGAGGTCGTCCTCGTAGGCACCGAACTTGCTGGTGCGCTGGCCATGGATGACCGGCGCTTCGAGGGCCGACCACGGGTACTTGGACGCCGCATCAAGGCTGGCCCGGGTGAGGTTGAGGCCGGCCGGCAGCCCGCTTCCATCCAGGACTTTAGGTTCCAGGCGGGTGAGCAACCGCAGCGTCTGGGCGTTTCCTTCGAACCCGCCGATTCCGGCAGCCAACTCGTTCAGCGCTGACTCGCCGTTGTGGCCAAAAGGCGGATGCCCCAAGTCATGGCTGAGGCAGGCGGTGTCCACAACATCCGGGTCGCAGCCCAGGGTCCGGCCAAGTTCCCGGCCCACCTGTGCCACTTCCAGGCTGTGCGTGAGGCGGGTGCGCACAAAGTCGTCGGTATCCGGTGCCACAACCTGCGTTTTGGCTCCCAGGCGGCGGAGTGCCGATGAGTGCAGAACCCGGGCGCGGTCCCGCTCAAAGTCGGAGCGGTAAGTGGTTTTGGCGGCTTCCTGCACCCAGCGCTCCGAGTCGCGGGGTTCGTACCCTGGGACCGAAGAACCGAGCAGTTGGCCTGTCACTGCGCCATCAGCCACCGGAAACATCCAGTTCCGCTGCCGCGATGTCCCGCGACTGCTCCAGGTTCAGTGCCCGTGATTCCAGCCAGTCCTTGGGGAGCGCTGGCTTTTTGGGCGATCCGGCCCGGCCCCTGGGTCCTTCCGCGTCGAGGCCCGGGTACGGCGATTCGAGGTCCAGTTGGTCCAGTGTTTCGCGGAGCACCTCGAGGCTGGTCACCAGGGCCAGCTTTGTGCGGAGTTCACCGCCCACCACGTAGCCTTTGAAATACCAGGCCATGTGCTTGCGGATTTCGCGCAGGGCCTTGCCCTCGTCCCCGAACGTTTCCACCATCAGTTCGGCGTGCCGGTAGACGCTCTCCGCCACCTTCGCCAGATTCGGCTTGTGCCGGACATCGCTGCCTTCGAAGGCCGCCTGCAGATCGCCGAACAGCCATGGCCGGCCCTGGCAGCCACGGCCCACCACCACGCCGTCCACTCCGGTCTCGCGGACCATCCGGACGGCATCTTCGGCGGACCAGATATCGCCGTTCCCCAGGACCGGAACATCCGTAAGCGCCTCCCGGAGCCGGGCGATGGCTGACCAGTCGGCCTGGCCTGAGTAGAACTGGGCTGCCGTACGGCCATGGAGGGCAACTGCGGCCACTCCGGCGTCGCGGGCAATCCGGCCGGCTTCAAGGTACGTGAGGTGGTCCTCGTCGATGCCCTTGCGCATTTTGATGGTCAGGGGAACATTGCCCTTGGACGCTTCCTTGACGGCCGTCTGCACAATCGAGGTGAAGAGGTCAATCTTCCAGGGCAGTGCCGAGCCGCCGCCGCGCCGGGTGACCTTGGGCACCGGGCAGCCAAAGTTAAGGTCGATGTGGTCCGCGTGGTTCTCTTCCACCAGCATGCGCACCGCCGCCCCCACGGTGACCGGGTCCACGCCGTACAACTGCACGGACCGGACTTTTTCGTCCTCATCGTGGGAAATGATCCGCAGGGATTCCGGGGTCCGTTCCACCAAGGCACGGGACGTCACCATCTCCGCGACGTACATGCCCCCGCCGTACTCACGGCACAGGCGGCGGAACGCGGAGTTGGTAATACCGGCCATGGGAGCCAGGATCACCGGCGTATCCACGGTAATGGGGCCGAGCTTCAGGGGCGGGAGCTCCAGCTTGGGTGCGGGAGGAGTTGCTGCAACAGTCACCCATCCATTGTCGCAAAGCCGGGCAAATCGGGCAGCGGCGGCTATTAGGAGCGGTCCGAGTGGTCCGGGCGGTCCGCGCGACGGCCACGGCGCCGTGCCTGTTCCGGCTCCCGGCCCGAACCTGCGGCGGCAGCCAGCGAGCCGGCGTCGTTAATCCCGGGCGGAAGCAAGCCTTCGGATTCCGGTGACGACGGCGAAACCGGGGGTTCCCCGGCCACCGCGGCGCGGATGCCGGTGGCCTTGACCACAAGGACGGCAATCAAAGTTGTCACCGGAATGGCCAGCACCAGGCCGACGGATCCCACCAGGGTCCGGATCACTTCCTCGGACAATTCCGCGCTGGTCAGGGTCTCGCCCAGCGGCCGGTCATAGAGCATCACAATGATCAGGACCGGCAGCGCGGCACCGGCGTAGGCGAAGGCGATGGTGTAGACGGTGGACGCGATGTGGTCGCGGCCGATCCGCATCGCAGAGGTAAAGAGCTTCCGTGCGCTGGTGTCCGGAGCCAGCTCATACAGCTCCCACACAGCCGAGGACTGGGTGATGGTGACGTCATTCAGTACGCCAAGCCCGGAGATGATCAGTCCGCACAAAATGATGCCGGAAATGGAGATGTCGCCGGAGATATTTATCAGGGTGGTGGCATCATGGCTGCCCACCCCCACCAGGTTCGCGGCATCGGTGGCCCAGGCAGCGAGCAGCGCGGTAATTAACAGGCCAAACATGGTCCCCAGCAAGGCTGTGGACGTCCGGGCGGAGAAGCCATGGGCAAAGTACAACACCCCGATCATGATCACTGTGGATCCCACCAGCGCCAGCAGGAGCGGCGGCTTGCCTTCCGCCAGGCCGGGCAGCATAAAGCTCACCAGCACAAAGTAAGCTCCCACCAGCCCGACCAGGGCCCGCAGGCCGCGCCATCGGGCTACTGCGATCACCACCACGGCATACAGCACGGCCAGGAACACAATCGGAAGGGTCCGGACAAAGTCCACAAAAATGTATGCCGGCGACCCTTGGGACGCGTTGGCGCCCTGGGCGTTGGAGAGGTTGAGGTACCTGATGTCATCCCCGGCGGAAACCCCGCCCGACTTGGCCACGTCAGGGTTGATCACCACCTTGACGGGGCTGCCGCCGGCATCCGGCTGGGTGTAGGCGAACAGGCAGTCCGAGCCCTGCGGCGTGGGTGCCGCGTCCGGAGCAGTACTGGGCATGCTCTCGACGCAGGGCTCGGTGCTGACCCGCTGGACGCGGCCGGTGTCAAAGGTGACACCGGGCGCAGCCGAATACGGGCTGGACAGTGTCATGCCTTCCTTGCTGCCGGAGGGCCACAACATGGCCATCCCCGCAACCGTCAGCAGCGCCAGCGGAATGAGGATCACGGCCAGGACCACATTGGCCTTCCGCCGCATGGCGCGGGACCTGGGCGTTGGTTCGGTAACCTGGCCGTGGCCGTGCGAGTGTCCTGAGCCCATCAGTTGTTTGACCCCATTAGTCCTTGATAGTGGTGGCGTTGAGTCAGTCTGAAACGATGAGGGTTTCGGCCTCCGCGGGCCGCGCCTTGCCACCGGCAAGCAAAGGCTCGACGGCGGCACGCAGGGCAGTCATGGAATCGTCCAGTTCCAGCATGACCGGGTGCTGGTAGGCCACCAGGGACAGCAGGTCCCGTACGGCCTCAGCGGCGTCCTCCGGTTCCAGGTCCGGCTCGTGGCCAATAAAAACGTCGGTGGGCTGCCCCGATCCTTCCTCAACCTGGCCCGCCTGGGCGTAGCTCACGGCAAACGCCCTGATCCGGCCCTTCTTGGTGGGGGCCACGGCGCTTCCAAATGCGGACTCCGGCCGGGCTCGCAGCACAATGGCGCCGTGCGCGCCCGTGAGCTCATCCAGGAACAGCTTCTGCACCTGGCCGACACCCAGGCTGCCCGGCGAGTCCCAGCCATGGATGGAGCTGTAGTACCGGCCCACCACATCGCTGAGTTCCACGGAGCCGGTGGCAAGATCCATCACAACGTCCGAGCCGGCATCTTCGTCATTGGCCGGCCGGCCGCCGGCGTCCCCCGACGACGGGAAGACCGGCAGGCGCAGCGCCGCGGCATCCACCACCACCAGGCGGGAACGCTGGATCGGTTTCAGGCCGAAGGTTTCCGCGAACGCCGCGCCGGGTGTTCCCGGCTGGACCTTGGCCCGGAGCCTGGAAACACCCGACGGCGATTCCTCGGCCTCGCGGCGCAGCATGGTCAGCAGGGTGGCGCCAATACCGGTGCGCCGGTGGTCCCGCGCCACCTCGATGTACGCCCAGAGGCGTTCGGGGTGCAGGGCGGCCTCGTAGACAACACCGGCCGCCACCGGGATGCCAATGCCGTCCACTACGTCTTCGGCAACAATGCAGCGCCGCCAGGGTTCGCCTTGTGCCCCCGAGGATGACACCGTCAGCGCGCCACGGAACTGGCCGGCCTGTGAGGTTTCCGGGTCGCCCCAGACTTCCAATAATGCGAGGTCGTCGCCGTCGCGCCATTCGCGGTATTCGATGCCCATGATCAGGCTCCGATCAGTCGTGCAGCCAGGTAGCCTTCCACCTTGTCCAAGGACACACGTTCCTGCGCCATGGTGTCCCGTTCGCGGATGGTGACGGCCTGGTCCTCAAGGGTGTCGAAGTCCACCGTGATGCAGAACGGCGTACCGATCTCATCCTGGCGGCGGTAACGGCGACCGATTGCACCGGCGTCGTCAAAGTCGATGTTCCAGTTCTTGCGCAGCTGGGCACCCAGCGCCTTGGCCTTGGGTGACAGGTCCTCGTTACGGCTGAGCGGCAGGACGGCGGCCTTGACGGGAGCCAGGCGCGGATCCAGCTTGAGGACTGTGCGGACGTCCACCCCACCCTTGGCGTTGGGGGCTTCATCCTCGGTGTAGGCATCGATCAGGAAGGCCATGAAGGAACGGGTCAGGCCGGCGGCGGGCTCAATCACGAACGGCGTGTAGCGCTCGTTGGTGGCCTGGTTGAAGTAGCTAAGATCCGTGCCGGAAGCCTTGGCGTGGGTGGAAAGGTCAAAGTCCGTGCGGTTGGCGATGCCTTCGAGCTCGCCCCACTCGGAGCCCTGGAAGCCAAAGCGGTATTCGATGTCGGTAGTGCCCTTGGAGTAGTGGCTGAGCTTTTCCAGCGGGTGCTCGAAGAACCGGAGGTTTTCCGCGCGCAGGCCCAGCTCCGTGTACCAGGACATCCGCTCGTTCATCCAGTATTTGTGCCATTCCTCATCGGTTCCGGGCTCCACGAAGAATTCCATTTCCATCTGCTCGAACTCGCGGGTACGGAAAATGAAGTTGCCCGGCGTGATCTCGTTGCGGAAGGACTTGCCGATCTGGCCGATGCCGAAGGGCGGCTTCTTACGGGCAGTGGTGAGGACGTTGTTGAAGTTCACGAAGATGCCCTGGGCCGTCTCCGGGCGCAGGTAGTGCATGCCTTCTTCGCTGGCTACGGGGCCAAGGAAGGTCTTGAGCAGGCCGGAGAACTCCTGCGGCTCGGTCCATTCGCCGCGCGTTCCGCAATTGGCGCAGGCAATGTCCTTGAGGCCGTTCTCAGCCGGGCGGCCCTTCTTTTCCTCGTATTCCTCTTCAAGGTGGTCCGCGCGGTAACGCTTGTGGCAGGAGAGGCATTCCACCAACGGATCGGAGAACACGTCCACATGCCCAGATGCTTCCCAGACCTGGCGTGGAAGGATCACTGAGGAGTCCAGCCCAACCACGTCTTCGCGGCCGCGGACCATGGACTGCCACCACTGGCGCTTGATGTTTTCCTTGAGCTCGGCACCGAGGGGCCCGTAGTCCCAGGCAGAACGTGAGCCTCCGTAGATCTCACCGGCCTGGAACACAAAGCCCCTCCGCTTGGAGAGGGAAATGACCTGGTCGAGAACGGATTTTGCTGCCATGGAAGACTCCAATTTCTACAGGGCCGCTGGGTGCGGTCCGTGGTTCTGGCCCCTGGCCCGGCGAAATGCAGGCGGGGTGGTGCGTGGGGGAAATACTGCAGGAAAGCTGCGTGACCTAGCCTACCGGCCCGCGACGCCGGAAGGCTCCCCGGGGCCAAGGCAGTGTGGCGAGGATAATAGCCGCCAGCGTCAACAAAGTGCCGATGACCGTAGCCGGTGCCACCACGGAACCGGCAGTCGGAACCACCAGGTCAAGGACCAGTGATCCCACCAGCTGCCCCGCGATCATTCCCAGACCGGTCAGCAGGACTCCCAGGCTACGGACCAGGAGCGCCCCGACGCCTATGAAGATGCAGCCCATTGGTCCTCCGAGGTAGTACCACCACTCCCCCGGCAGCGGATTTCCCGGGCCGATAACAGCCGTCTTGACCAGCCATGCGATCCAGAGCACCGAGGCCCCGGTGATGAAATTGATCAGTGTGGCTGCAAGGGGGCTCCCGTAGTGCATGGTGGCCGTTCCGTTCATGGCCTGCTGGAAGCTCATCAGAAACCCTGCCAGGACCGGCAGAAGCAGTACCGCCAAAAGGGCGGCCAGTCCGCCGCCCCCTGGACCGCCGTCGGACATTCCCGCAGCTCCCAGGCGCGGTGACACCGCCAGCAGGACGGCAGCCACCGTCAGGACGCAACCCAGCACGCGGATCCGGGTGAGGCGTTTCCGGCCTGCGGGACCGATGCCGAGGCTGTCCACCAACAGGCCGCTGACTGTCTGGCCGGTGACAGTCGCTACCGTGAACAGCGCCACGCCGATGATGCCCACGGTCAAGGA
The DNA here is from genome assembly GCA_031178005.1 of Pseudarthrobacter sp. GTDB lineage: Bacteria > Actinomycetota > Actinomycetes > Actinomycetales > Micrococcaceae > Arthrobacter. The sequence continues at coordinate 6,507 of JAPSJV010000015.1, read as the reverse complement.
CTGGGCAAACACAAAGAGCGCCCCGATCACGCCGGCAAGGACGTAGATCCGCGGGAACGCCCTGCTGCGGAGGGCGGGAAGAACACGGGAGAGACTCGCCCGGCCGGCGGGCAAGGCAAACGAAACGGCCAGCATCAGGATCAGCCCGGTGCTGAAGCTGACCACTGCAGCACCGATTCCATCGTTCAACCGCACGCCCAATGCACCGTTGATCCGGCCCTGGACGGGAATGGCAAGGCCCGCGGCGACTGCCAACGGCAGCCCGGCCAGGGCCGGAAGGGTGCGCGCCGTCACTGGCGGGACCCGGCGTCGGGCATGATTAACGGCATGGCTATGGACGAAGGCAACACTGAAGAAATTCCTCTGCGGGACAGCATGATCCGGCTCGGCCAGCTTTTGAAGCTGGCGGACCTGGTGGAAGACGGCGTGGAAGCCGCCGAGCTGATCAAGAACGGGCTGGTAAAGGTCAACGGAGAGATCGACGAGCGGCGTGGCCGGCAGCTGCACAATGGAGATACCGTCACGGTCAACGGCCGGACGGTGCGCATTTCCGCTCCCGCCGCAGACTGAATCCCCGCCCGCAGCACCATAGGGGCTGCGGGAAGGCGCCGCCGTCGGATGTCAGGGATTCAAGACCTCATGGGTGAGGAATTCCGAAACATGGCCGATTTCCTGTTGGTTGATTCCGTGCCACATGCCTGTGTAAAGCACTTTGGTCAATTTGACGTGGTTCCGCAGCCAGCCCATTGAGTACTCGACCTTGTCCGGTGTGATGACCGGATCCTGCTGGTCACGGCCCCAGAAAAACGGCACCGTGCCATCCAGCTTGTCGTCATGAAAGTCCGGATCACCGCCGGCATCCACCACAAACCCTGAAAGCCCGACGACGGCTGCGTAGTCGGTAGGCCGGTACCGCAGCAGCGTGGTGGCCATGGCCATGCCCATGGAGAAACCCAACAGGGTTACCGACGGGTGGTCGGCCTTCACGGTGTCCAGCCAGTCCTGGACATGCACCGCCGCGTTCCTTACCGCGTCCAGCGAGTAGTCCAGGCTGCCTGTCAGCGGAAACCAGGTAAATCCTGCACCCATGGCAATCGGCGCCCGTACCGAGGCCACGGCGAACTCCGCCGGAAGCATGTCCGCGAGGCTCAGGAGATCGTGCTCATTGGCTCCGTAGCCGTGGAGGAAAACCAGCAGCGGCTTTCCGGCGCGGACCTCCTCCGGCTGGGACCACACAACGACTGGAGCAGGAAATACTGGGGCGTTTGTCATGGTTTCCATTGTTGCAGTTACCCGTTGGTAACAACCTACGGTGGCGTAGCTTGAAGAGTAGAAGGCAGGATAGGGGCGTGAGCCAAATGGAAGCCATCGAAAACCACCCATGGAACCGCTACGTGGCACTGGGTGACTCCTTCACTGAAGGCATCGGCGATCCCGAGCCTTCCCGGCCCGGCGGCTACCGCGGCTGGGCGGACAGGGTGGCGGAGGAACTGAGCAAAGGACATGAGGACTTTGCCTATGCCAACCTCGCTGTCCGCGGACGCCTGCTGCAACAGATTGCGGACCAGCAACTGGCTGCGTGCCTGGAACTCAGGCCCGACCTGGTGACAATTTCGGCCGGAGGAAACGACCTCATCCGGCCAGGCGGGGATCCTGATGCGTTGGCGGAGAAACTTGATTCGGTGGTTCAGATCCTCTCCTTAAACGGAGCCACCGTGGTGCTGTTCAACGGCCCGGACACCGGCTCGTCGGTCCTCAGCCGGATCCGCAGCAAGGTGGCCATCTACAACGAGAATCTGCGGACCGTGGCAGCCCGGCATGATGCGATCATTGCGGACATGTGGTCACTGCGCCAGCTGGGCGATCCGCAGATGTGGGACGCCGACAGACTGCACTTCTCGCCGCTGGGCCATCACACGATTGCGGCCATGGTCCTGGATTCCTTGAATGTCCAGCACACGCTGGAGCCACTGGCGCCCAAGCCCCTGCCGCCCAGCAGCTGGCGGGAGGCGCGTTCCAACGATCTTGTCTGGGCCAGGGAGTACTTCGTCCCCTGGGTGGTCCGGCGGTTAAGGCATCAATCGTCCGGCGATGGCATTACGGCAAAACGTCCGACGCCGGGTCCCGTCTTCGGTCCGGGCGTTCCGTTGGGTTCCGGCGAGGGCCCCAAGGGCACCGACGAGGCAGTCCGCCGCTGACCTGCCGCGAAACCCGCCGGCAGTAAGCGGGACTAAACTGGACTTAACCGATGAGAGGTCCGGCACCGTGAGTTCCCTGTTTTTCTGGATTATTATCCTGTCCTTCCTGATCCCGTTCCTGATGCGCTGGTACCGGCGTTCCGCCAAGGGCAAGCGCCAGCGGTACTTCGGCGGCCCGGGCACCCCGGGCGGTCCCGGTAACCCGGGCCCGGGATTCGGAGGACCATCCAACCAGCCCCGGGACGGCTTCACGCAGCAGGATTACTTCGCCGGTGGTTTCCGGCAGATCCAGCCGCCACGACAGGACCTCCCACCAATGATTCCCACCTGGCAGGGCGCACCGCCGGCAGAGCAACTGCCGCAGCAGCCCGCCTCAAATCCCCGGGAGGCCCAGCCGCCTGTTGAGCCCACACCGCCTGCCGTCCCCTCCGGCCCCCAGGGCTACCGGGCCCGGAAGCTGGCTGAACTGGATGCGAAGTTCAGCGCAGGCGAGCTGGCCATGGAGGACTACATGGCCCAGCGCGACGAAATCATGCGGGGCTAGCCGCAAATCTTACGGGGCCCTGTCCTAGGGCCGACTGCCCCTACGGCTGCTCGAAGAAGGCCGCGCGAAGCTCCCGGTCCAGCTGCCCGATCTCGGTCAGGAAGCCGTCGTGCCCGATCGGCGCCGAAATAACGTGGACCGGGACGGTGCCAGGCAAAGCACCGGCAAGCTCGTGGGACTGCGCCGGAAAGTACAACCGGTCCGAATCCACAGTGGCTATGAAGAACTTCGCCGTGACGTCCCGCAGGACGTCTTCGAGTGGTCCGCGGCCCCGGCAGATGTCATGGCTCATGAGTGACTCCGTGATGGCGATGTAGCTGTTCGCGTCAAACCGCTGGACCAGCTTGCTTCCTTGGTGGTCCAGGTAGCTCTCCACCTGGTAGCGTCCCCGCTCCCCCAACGTTGCCTGCTGCAGGGGGGACTCCGGGTCCTGTCCGCGGCGCCCGAACCTGGTATCCAGCTCATGCGCGGAACGGTAGGTGATATGCGCAATCCTGCGGGCCAGAGCCAATCCAGCCTCGGGTGCCGCACCCGAGTAGTAGTCGCCGCCCTGGAAATCCGGGTCCTGCCGGATGGCCAGGGTTTGCGCCTGGGCAAAGGCAATCTGTTCAGCCGTACTGCTGGCGCCCACCGAAATAACACCGCAGCGCTCCACCCGTTGCGGGTAGGACACTGCCCATTCCAGGGCCCGGGCTCCTCCCATGGATCCGCCAATCACGGCGTACCACGATTTGATGCCCAGGTGGTCAGCCAGCCGGGCCTCCGCTTCAGTGCTGTCGCGAAGAGTGACGAGGGGAAAGCGTGAACCCCACGGCCTGCCATCGGGAGCCGGGGAAGCCGGACCCGTGGATCCGTAACAGCCACCCACAATGTTGATGGAAACCACGAAGAAGCGGCTGGTATCAACAGGCGCTCCCGGTCCGGCAAGTTGTTCCCACCAGCCGTCTTCATCGCTGCCGCCACGGGTGACATGGGTGCTGCCGGTCAGGGCGTGTTCGATCAGGACCGCATTGCTTCGGTCAGCATTGAGCTCACCCCAGGTTTCATAGGCCAGGGTCACTTCTGGAAGGTGGCCGCCCGCTTCAAGGTCCAGGGCTCCAATTGAAAGGTGGCGGAGGGTACCGTCGACGGAGTCTGTTGGGTCTGTTGGGTCCGCAGGAGCAGTGCCGGGGGTAGCGGTACGGGAGACGGTAATCGTCATGATTGGTGCCTTTTCTTCGCGATTGCCTTCCGTCGGCTGACGTGAAGGCCAGGTCTTCACCCGGGGCACCCCACCGCGAAGGAGGGTTGCCGGCCAGCAAGCCGGGGCTGTCGCTGGCACTCATGACCTGCCCCGATTCTACGAAACGGGGCAGTGAAAAGGCGAAGCGTATGACGTTTTTGACGCCAGCTCCGCCTTTTCACCGATCAGGTTCAGGCTTCCTTGGCTGCCCGGAAACCGGCTTCGAGGTCCGCGAGGATGTCGTCAATGTGCTCCAGGCCTACCGAAAGCCGCACAAGTCCGGGTGTTACGCCGGCTACCGCCTGCTGTTCCGGCGTCAGCTGGCTGTGCGTTGTCGACGCCGGGTGGATCACCAGGGAGCGTACGTCGCCGATGTTTGCCACGTGGGAGTGCAGCTCCAAGGCGTCAACAAATGCCTTCCCGGCTTCTGCTCCCCCGGCCAGGTTGAAGGACACTACGGCCCCCGTGCCCCGGGGCCCATACTTCTGCCCCCGCTGGTACCAGGGACTGGATTCCAGGCCTGCGTAGGCGACCGATTCGACGTCGGACCTGGCCTCAAGCCAATTGGCAACGGTGACGGCATTGGCGACATGCCGCTCCACGCGCAGGCTCAGCGTTTCCAAGCCCTGTGCAATCAGGAACGCATTAAACGGCGCCACGCTGGAACCCAGATCGCGCAGCAGCTGGACCCTGGCCTTGAGGATGTACGAGAGGTTGGCGCCCAGGAGGCCATTGGCACCGAGGTCCCGGGCATAGACCAGGCCGTTGTAGCTGGCGTCAGGGGTGTTGAAGCCGGGGAAACGCTCCGGATCCTTGCCGAAATCGAAGTTGCCTGAATCCACGATGACGCCGGCGATCGCGGTGCCGTGGCCGCCCAGGTATTTGGTGGCGGAGTGCACCACAATGTCCGCGCCCCATTCGATGGGCCGGATCAGGTACGGGGTGGCAAGGGTGTTGTCCACAATCAGCGGAACGCCTGCGGCATGGGCTACAGCCGAGACGCCTTCAATGTCCAGGACGTCCTGGCGGGGGTTGGACACAACCTCGGCAAAGAAGAGCTTGGTGTTGTCCTGGACGGCGTCGCGCCACTGGTCCAGGTTGTCCGGGTCCTCCACAAAGGTCACGGAAATACCGAACCGCTTCAGCGTGTGTGCCAGCAGGTTGTAGGTGCCGCCATACAGGCTGGGACTGGCCACGACGTGGTCGCCCGATTCGGCGACGTTCAGGATCGCGAAGGTTTCCGCCGCCTGTCCGGAGCTCAGCAGCAGGGCGCCCAAGCCACCTTCCAGGCTGGCAATCCGCTGCTCCACGGCATCCTGTGTGGGGTTGCCGATGCGCGTGTAGATAGGTGCAAGCTCAGTCAGGGCAAAGCGGTTGGCCGCGCTCTCAGCCGAAGGAAAAACAAAGGACGTGGTCTGGTAGATAGGCAGTGCACGGGCGCCGGTGGCGGCGTCAGGCTCCTGCCCTGCGTGGATCTGGCGGGTTTCGAAGGACCATGCATTGGACATTGAAGCTCCTGGAGAATGCCCGGACCATAGTGGGCCGGGACGCGCTTGCCACACGGCGGTTGCCGGACGGCCTGGTCTTCACCCGGGGCACCCCACCGCGGATGGAGGGTTGCCGGCCAGCAAGCCGGGGCAATGCGCTGGCACTCATGACCTGGACCCAGTCTAGGAAACCTGGCGGCAGATGGGCCAATGTGACGAATTTCGCAACCAGTGCCAGAATGGTCGGGAAAAATCAGCTAAGGGTTACCTAAGCTGAGAGCCTCATCACAAAGTGCCAAGATGAAGGCATGCGCATGGATCACGTCTCTTACGCCTGTGAACACGATGGCCTCGCTGCCACCACCGAACGCATCTCCGCTGCATTGGGAGTCGACGCCGTGAAGGGCGGAGTCCACCCACGCTTTGGCACCAGGAACATGATTATTCCCCTGGCCGGCCACAAGTACCTTGAAGTAGTGGAAGTGCTCGACCACCCTGCATCAGATAAAGCACCCTTTGGCCAGGCCGTCCGTGCCCGCTCCGCAGCCGGCGGCGGCTGGATGGGCTGGTGCGTCGAAGTCGACGACCTGGCTCCATTTGAGGCCCGGCTTGGCCGCTCCGCCGTCAACGGCAACCGCAAGTTCCCGGATGGCCGTGAACTGGTATGGAAGCAGATCGGCATCCTTGGACTGATCGCCGATCCGCAGGTGCCGTACCTGCTCAAGTGGGAGGGTGACCCGGCACTTCACCCGTCCAATGCCTATGAGAGCAACGTCAAGATGTCCGCCCTCACCATTGCCGGTTCCGCAGAACGCGTCACCGAGTGGCTGGGTGAACCCGTGGAGAAGCCGCTGGAGGATGTCTCGGTCAATTGGATGGCACCGCACGGTACGCCCGGCATCCTGTCCGTTACGTTCGAATCAGCATCGGGCGCCGTTACGATCTGACCATCTTCAAAGCTTCGGCCGCCCGGTTGGGGTGTGATAGGTGGCCACCCCAACCCGCGGGCCGAATTGTTTTAATAGGCGACCGGGTTTTGCGGGTGAGGGGTGACGC
>JAPSJV010000063.1 GCA_031178005.1 Pseudarthrobacter sp. | reverse complement strand
GAATGGCTTCGATCTCCGCATCCGTCACGGTGCGGCTGCTGTTGTCGCGTAACGTGATGGCAGGAACAAATGCTTCCGCTCCGGACTCCTCCACCTGCTTGACGTACGCGGCAGGATCAACGCCCACAAGTTCTGCGAGCTTCCTTGCGGAGGCAGCCGCGTCGGCACCGTCCAACTGTGGCTTGTCGATACCCACGTTGACCACAGGGCGGTACGTGACGAGCTGAACGTCCTGGGCGCCGAGGATATCTGCACGCGGCGGGGATTGTGTCGACTTGCTGAGGATTTCGCCTTCGGCCAGGTCCGGCACCAGGATACCGGGAGACCAGACGGTCAGCCACTTGTCTCCGGACTTCCGAAGCTGGGCATTGACGGTGTACTTCCATTCCGCCGACTCGATCCTCCAGCTGTAATTCAAGGGGACGCTGGCGGTGTCCCCATCGAGCTGCAGCTCGCCTGCCTCTACGGATGGCTTGACCGGCTGCAAAGCCTTGAAAACCTGGTTCAGCTGGTCATTAGCCACAACAGGGTCCCGGCCGTCAAACGCGACGGGCCGCACGTCGAGTCCGGCTACGGCGGAGGCCAGTTGTTTGGCGGCAGCCTCGGCGCCGCCACGGCCGTCATCGCAGGCAACCAAAGCGGTACCGAGTATGAGCCCGATGAGGGCAAGTGCAAGTGTTTTGGTGTTCCCCATGGCGCCATTATCCCCCGTCCGCGGGGCACTCCCGGCCACGCCATTCCGGAGGCGCACCCACCAGCAGGGCAGGAAAGTAGAGAGGGGTCAGACGCCGAGCCGGGGGACGCCCAAGTTGAATATGTCCTTCAGTGCATATTTAGCTGCATGAAAGCCCGGCATCCCTGTGACGCCGGGGCCGGGAGGGGTTGATGACGAGCACAAGTACACGCCCCTTGCGGGAGTTCTCCACGGCACAGGGGAAACCACGGGGCGCTGAAGCAGGCCGCGGGCGTCGAGCAGCCCTGCACTGAAATCGCCCCCGACATAGTTCTCGTTGTACGCAGCCAGTCCGGCGGCAGTGGTCACCTTGTAACGGATGATGACGTCGCGGAACCCGGGTGCGAACCGCTCCAACTGGCGGATCACAGCCTCGCCCATGTCCACGGTGGACCCGGCGGGAACGTGGCAATAGCTCCAAAGAATGTGCCGGCCTTGGGGCGCCCTGCCGGCATCGATGGGCGAGGGCTGGGATACGAGCACGTATGGGCGCTCCGGGTGCCTGCCCTGAGAAACCTCGTGTTCGGCCTGGGCTATTTCGGTCCGTGTGCCCCCAACGTGGACCGTACCGGCGTCGGTAATTCCTGCGCCTGCCCACGGCACAGGCCCGGAGAGGATGAAATCGACCTTGCAGGCGGCGTTGCCGAAACGGAAGGACTCGAGTGAGCGCCGGTAGGAGGAGGGAAGCCGATTCCCGGCGATCCGGGCCAATGCTGGTGGAGCCACGTCCAGCAGGACCGCCTTGGCCGCTTCCAGCTCGGCCAGCGACGAGACCTTGAATCCTGTCTCGATTACTCCACCATGGGCCTCGATGTCATTCGCCATCGCCGTCGCTATCGCCGCAGATCCGCCAACGGGCACGGGCCAACCGCCCACGTGCGCGAGGGAGTTCAGCAGCAAACCGGCGCCGGCAGCAGCGACGGACGGCAGCCGCCCGACGGCGTGGGCAGCGACCCCGCTGATGAGGGCTGGGGCCAGGTCGCCCCGGAACCTGAGGTTCCACAACGGCGAGCCTTGTTCAAGCGTGCGGAGGCCAAGGATCGCGGCCGCCAGGGGATCGGCGGGCATGCGCAACAACTGGTCGGACGTGGTTTCCACAATGCCGTCCAAACGCCGAACCAGTGGGGCCAGGAGTCTGCGGTAGGCACGGCCGTCACGGCCCAGCTCGTCCGCGGTGCGGTCCAGGGAACGGTAGGCCAGCGCGGCGCGCCCGCGGTCCAGGGGCGAAGCGAACTGAATCTTCGGCAGGGCAAGCTCAATGCGCCGGGGCAGTTCGAAGGCCTTGAAAAACGGGGAGGCCAGGGCCATGGGATGCACAGCCGAACAGATGTCGTGCCAGTGGCCGTCCTCGATGAGCTCTGTGGTCCGAGTGCCGCCGCCGATCTGGGCCGCCGCCTCGTAGACATGGACTTTCAGTCCCGCGCGGGCCATGATCACGGCCGCTGCGAGCCCGTTGGGGCCAGAACCGACGACGGCGGCGTCAGGCACTGCGCTCCGCCTTCTGCCAGGGAAGTACCGAGGCTGAGGGACGCAGGACATCCAGCCGAAGGCGGTCTGGGGCGCCATCGAACGGCCCGCCCTGGGGATCATCGGCGAAGTGACGGCGGACGGGGTCCGTGCGCGGCTCCCAGATGTCGAAGACCACGCGCAGCATCAAATATGCCGTGGCCAACATATGGGCTGCGACGGCGAGGACGTAGTACGGCATGTCGATGTTGTGCTGCGAAAGCCCGCCGCTGGTCACTTGGCCAAGATACATCCAGATCGCGGCCCAGTGCAGCCCCTCAATTGCCTGCCAGATCAGGAAGTCCCGCCACCGCGGGCGGGCCAATGCCAGCAGCGGGATCAGCCAGACCACGAACTGCGGCGAGTACACCTTGTTCGTCAGAATAAAAGCAGCCACGATCAGGAACGTGAGTTGGGCCAGCCGTGGCCGCGACGGTGCTGTCAGCGCCAGCACCGCGATGGCCACACACGCCAGGAGGAACAGGTTCAAGGCGAGTGTGTTGACCGTTTCCGGCGGAAGGACGCTTCCGCGCAGCCGCTCCGCCACAAGGTTGTAGGCGAACCATGGCGAACTGAATCCTGCCGGCCGGTCCTGCGTGAAATCGAAAAAGTATTTCCAGGCGCCTAAGTCCCTGATTGCGAAGGGAACGTTGACGGCCAGCCAAGTGGCAGCTGCAGCACCGGCAGGAACAAGAAATGCCCTGATCCTGCCGCTGCGCAGAGCCAACACGAAGATCGCGCCGAATACCAGCACCGGGTAGAGCTTGGTGGCAGTCCCCAGCCCGATGAAGATCCCGGCCAGCAGCAGCTGCTCCTTTGAGAAGAAATACATGCCAACTGCCAGCAGGGCCACGGCCCACATGTCCCAGTTGATCATCCCGGCCAGGATTATCCCGGGTGCCAGAGCCACCATGGCCGCATCCCAGGGGCGCCGCCCCGCCATGCGGGCGGTGGCAAGCACTGTGACAATCCAGACAGCGGCTATCAGCGTCGCATTGAGGTCGAAATACGCCAGCACGCGCTCATCACTGACGCCCGATCCGGGCAGCAGCCTAGCCGTTGCGCCTGCAATCAGCCCCATCAGGACCGGATACTCAAACATTGTGCCCTCGGTAAAAAACGGGAAGGCGCCATCGCCCAGCCCGCGGTCACGGAACAGCACCGGAAAGTCGGAGTAGCAGGTGGAGTAATACTGCGACGGCGTGTTCCAGCCATTGACCCGGCAGTAGTTCTTCACGGCGATCGCGGCCAGCGCGGCAAGCACGGTTAGGATGACGAGGACCCGTTCCACCGTGAAAAAACCGGGGGCGATGAGTCCAGGCGCCGACCGCTTTCCCAGGGGGCCACCGACCAGTTCCGTGAAATTTTGCAGCAGCCGGTCGCTGCGGCTTGGCACCACCAGGCGCGCACGCTTTCGATGGGGCGGCGGCTGAGTCTCCTGCATGGCTTCGAGCTTACCGGGACCGCGGCATGCACCGGACGAATCAGGAAGCCGACAGCGTGCTGAACAAAAGTCAGCGCAGGCTGCTCATCTGCTGCTGCATCACTACATAGATATCTTCCCGGTTCGCATCAAGCAACTGGCCATTGAACTGCCGCTGGCGGCGGTGATCGCAACTTAGGCAGGATAGGAGCTTCACAAGCTTGCAAAGCATGGCATTCACCTTCTTCTGGGGAGGAATGAGATCGCTGGATTCTGACGGACTGTTCTTGCTGAATTCGGGCATGACAAATGGACCCTTTGGGAAATCGAATAAAGACGCAATAAACACAAAGTGGCGAACCGCATTACCTGTGCGGGAATACCGCAGTGGGATAAGGAATGCGGCACCGTCAAGGGACCAGGAATAATCCTCAAGCAGGTGCATGCAAAGGGGGTGCTTCGCAGCCATAGAGGGCCGCAACAGTCCCGCTAAGGTCTGTCGCCCTGGGTGCGCTGAGGTGACAGGATCAGCGTCTGTTGCGAAAACGTCCCACTAAGTCACTGTCCTGCCGACCCGCGCCAACAGGCGCAAGCCGGAAGTCAAGAAGCGCTGCGGCCGCGAAAAGGGCGCAGACCGGTGACGGAAGCCGGGAACGCGGCGATGGTCATCTTCCATCCGCTAGTCAAAGTAATCATTTTCCCA
>JAPSJV010000014.1:22040-68420 GCA_031178005.1 Pseudarthrobacter sp. | reverse complement strand
TCACCAACGATGGCGTTTCCATCGCCAAGGAGATCGAGCTGGACGATCCTTACGAGAAGATCGGCGCCGAGCTGGTCAAGGAAGTTGCCAAGAAGACGGATGACGTCGCAGGCGACGGCACCACCACGGCAACCGTCCTCGCCCAGGCCCTCGTCAAGGAGGGCCTGCGCAACGTGGCCGCCGGTGCGGACCCGCTGTCCCTCAAGCGCGGCATCGAAAAAGCCGTAGACGCCGTCACCACCGAACTCCTGGCCTCCGCCAAGGAAATCGAAACCAAGGAAGAGATCGCCGCTACGGCTTCCATCTCTGCCGGTGACGATGAGATCGGTGCCCTCATTGCTGAAGCCCTGGACAAGGTTGGCAAGGAAGGCGTCATCACGGTCGAGGAGTCCAACACCTTCGGCCTGGAGCTGGAGCTCACCGAAGGCATGCGCTTCGACAAGGGTTACATCTCCGCGTACTTCGTTACGGACGCAGAGCGCCAGGAAACGGTCCTTGAGGATCCGTACATCCTGATCGTCAACTCCAAGATCTCCAACGTCAAGGAACTGGTTGCTGTCCTCGAAAAGGTCATGCAGTCCAGCAAGCCGCTGCTGATCATCGCCGAGGACATCGAGGGCGAGGCCCTGGCCACGCTGATCGTGAACAAGATCCGTGGCACCTTCAAGTCTGTTGCCGTCAAGGCTCCGGGCTTCGGTGACCGCCGCAAGGCACAGCTCGCCGACATCGCCATCCTCACCGGCGGCCAGGTCATCTCCGAGGAAGTTGGCCTCAAGCTGGAGAACGCCGGCCTGGAACTCCTGGGCCAGGCACGCAAGGTTGTTGTCACCAAGGACGAAACCACCATCGTTGAAGGTGCCGGCGACGCCGACCAGATTGCGGGCCGCGTTTCCCAGATCCGTGCCGAGATCGAAAACTCCGATTCGGACTACGACCGCGAGAAGCTGCAGGAGCGCCTGGCCAAGCTGGCCGGCGGCGTTGCAGTCATCAAGGCCGGTGCCGCAACCGAGGTTGAGCTCAAGGAACGCAAGCACCGCATTGAGGACGCCGTCCGCAACGCGAAGGCTGCCGTTGAAGAAGGCATCGTCGCCGGTGGCGGCGTGGCCCTCATCCAGGCCGGCGCCAAGGCGTTCGCAAACCTGAACCTGACGGGTGACGAAGCAACCGGTGCGAACATCGTCCGCGTTGCCATCGACGCACCGCTGAAGCAGATCGCCTTCAACGCGGGCCTCGAGCCCGGCGTTGTGGTTGACAAGGTCCGTGGCCTGCCCGCAGGTCACGGCCTGAACGCTGCAACCGGCGAGTACGTCGATCTGCTGGCAGCCGGCATCAACGATCCGGTCAAGGTGACCCGCTCTGCACTGCAGAACGCGGCCTCCATTGCCGGCCTGTTCCTCACCACCGAGGCCGTTGTTGCTGACAAGCCCGAGAAGAACGCTGCCCCCGCCGGCGGCGACGACATGGGTGGCATGGGCGGTATGGGCGGCTTCTAGCCTCCACTGCCGGACCTGCTCCGCACCTAAAAGCGGCTCCCTCTTCTGGATTGAAGAGGGAGCCGCTTTTTTGTCGGCTGGTTCGCTACTCGCTGGCGGGTGGCTACTTGCTGGCGCCGGCAATCATGCCTTCAACCTCCTTCTTGAAGGCCTCGGCTGCGGCCTGCGGGGTGAGCCTGTCGTACAGCACCTCATCGGTGTAGCGCTTGATGACGTTCTGTACGCTGCCTGCGCCTACGGGCGGGACCTGCGGAGCTTCCTTTATGTCCGGCTCGATTTCCTTGAGGAAGGACACCACCGTGGTGTCTGCCGGCTTTAGGGAGGGCGTGATGGACTCAACGATGTCCGTATTCGTGGGCACGCCGCGGTCCGTCATCAGGATCGCTCCGGCTGCCGGGCTGTTCGTCAGGTAATCGATGAACTTGGCAGCCGCTTCAGGTTGCTTGCTGCGCGAGGAAGCTGACCAGAACATGGTGGGCTTGTAGTACATGCCGTTCTCCGCGGCCGCGCCGTCACTGCTCGGTGCCCGCAGCATCTTGATGCTGTTGCCGGTAGTTGCCTCAAGCGAGCCCAGCTGGTTCGTCCACCACCACGCCATGCCAACGCGGTTGGTGCCGAAGAGGCTTTCCTCCAGGCCCGCACCGGCATCCTCGGTGGCTACCGTAGCAGGTGGACTGGCCTTGGAATCCCGCTGTTCCTTCAGCCGTTCCCAGAAGGACGCAGCCGTGGCGGTATCGAAGTCCAGCTTGCCGTCGGCGGAATAGAGGTTCTCGCCGTGCTGCCGGAGCCAAATGATGAGATCGGCCTCGTTGCTTCCATATGCCGCCCCGTAGGTGCTGCCGTCACCCGAAGCGCTGATCTTGGCGGCGATGTCCACGAAGTCGTCCCACGTCCACGTGGCGTCGTCGGGGAGCGGGACACCGGCTTCCTCGAATACCTTGGTATTCGCCATGATCACGTAGGCGTTCTGGCCGGTGCTGAGGCCGTACTGGGCGCCGTCGTACTGTCCCGAGGCCAGGGCCTCCTTCGACAGCGTGGAGGTGTCCAGGCCGTCCTGCTTGGCAAGATCCAGCAGTGCACCGCGGCCGCCGTATTCGGCGATGTACTTCTGATCCATTTGAATGACATCGGGGGCATCGTTGGCTGCCGTCTTGGTAGCCAGCTTGTCCCAGTAGCTGCTCCATTCGCCGGGCTCGGACTCGATTTTGATAGTTGGGTTCTCTGCTTCGAAGGCGGAGATGACCTTCTCTGTCTGGGCATTGAGGTATTCGTTGCCCCACCAGGCGAACCGGAGTGTGATTTCCTTGTTGGCCTCTGATCCGGTGGCCGTGCCACAGCCGCTGGCCAAGAGTGAAACGGCAACGGCCACGGCACCCAGCTGGAACCTCCGTCGCGACAGGTGTGGAATCTTCATTGATGTGTACCTTCCTGACGGTGATGACAAGTAACGAGAAAACGCTTTCTCGCGCGGATTTCGATTCTGCCGCCAGGAGGAGGTGGCGTCAAGAGATCCAGGTAAACGGTTTCTTGCGGTGACGTGTCGCGCCGATCTGGCAGGATGGACCGGTGACGATTACAGCAGCAGCCGACGGTTCGGCTTTGGGAAACCCCGGTCCTGCCGGATGGGCCTGGTACGTGGATGACAATTGTTGGCGAGCCGGCGGCTGGCCGCACGGAACCAACAACCAGGGCGAACTGATGGCTGTGCTGGATCTGTTCCGGGCCACAGCGCACGTGCCGGAGGAAGAGCTGCACATCCTGTGCGACAGCCAGTACGTCATCAATTCGGTGACCAAATGGATGCCCGGCTGGAAACGCAAGGGCTGGCGGAAGGCTGACGGCAAGCCTGTATTGAACGTTGAGATGCTCCAGGACATTGATCGGGCGCTGGCCGGACGGAAGTACAGGTTCGAATGGGTGAAAGGCCATGCCGGCCACGACCTCAACGAGGCTGCCGACGAGCGGGCCCGGGCGGCCGCTACTGCCTACCAACAGGGGATCGAGCCGCGGCGTGGACCGGGCTTCCCCGGATTGACGCCTTCCGGCGTGCAGCCTGCCGTATCAGGAGAGCCCGTCCGTCGTCCCGCAGCGTCGGTATCCGGTCCGGCAACGTCTGCCCGCCAGGCGCCGCCGGCTGTTGAACCTTACGGGGATGATCTCTTCAGTGAACTGGAGCGCGAAACGGCGGCCGGCCTGGCATCGCTCGAGGACAAGCCCGAGGACGTGGTGGAAGCCTTGGAGCGCGAACTGCTCCTGCCGGAAGTCCGTGCGGACATTGGGCGGACCGGCGTGTTGTTGCACCCGGACTTTGTGGAGATTGGCGCATCGGGCCGGATGTGGACCAAGGACGCGATCGTGATGGAGCTTGAGGAAGACCCGGGGGAGAAACTCCGGCTGGATATGCTCGGGGCGGACCGCATCGGCACCAGCGCTGTCCTGCTGACGTACCGAAGCTACTCCAGGGCAGGCTCTACGCTGCGCAGCTCCCTCTGGGTCCTGGACGGGGCGCAATGGCGGCTCCGTTTCCATCAGGGCACTCCGGAGGTTTAGTGGGGCGCTCCATTCAGCTGAAACGCTGGGTGTTGCCCTGTTCCGTCTGTGAATAGCTCATGGCGGCGGTGGCCAGGGCGGTATTGATGGACGACAGCGATGCTTCCACCCGCCCCTGTGTGAGGGTCCAGTCCGTTACCAGGGCCTGGAAGTTGGTGGCCGCGGTGCCACGCCACGTTCCCTGGAGTTCGTCCAGCCCACGTTTCATGGCCTGGACGTCTGCGCTGATGCGCTCAATGGTGGAGCGGACATTGGCTGACTTAAGCTGCAGGAGTTCGGTGTCAACGGAGATGATGCTCATGGCGGGCCTCTTTCTACAGGGCTTTCCGCAGCGGCGTACGGAATCCGGTGTTGCAGGTCCGGGGAAGTCCGGGCCCGCAGAACCGAGCCTACGGAGGGCAGGCATCCGGCCGCCACGGCCTGCCGTTATATGTGGATAACTCCGTTAGTCCTGCCGTGCCGGGAGGCTGACCACAAACGTGGCTCCGCCGCCGGGCGTAGGGCGGACCCGGACTGATCCGGCGTGTGACCCAACAACGGCCGCGACGATGGCCAGCCCCAGGCCGCTGCCACCGGTTTCCCGGGTACGGGACGTATCCGCCCTGTAGAAGCGCTCGAAGACCTTTCCGGCCTCCACGTCGTCGAGGCCGGGCCCGTGGTCGCGTACCTCGATCACCGAGGCGGTACCGCCGTCGTCAGCGGTGCGGGTACCCACGGCAATCTCAATGGGCGAGCCGTCAGGGGTGTATCGCAGCGCATTCCCCACCAGGTTGCCCACCACCTGGCGAAGCTTGGCCTCATCGCCCAGGACGGGTGCGGGAGCGGGAGCGGCGCCGTCGAGCCCTGCCATGGTGATGCTCCGTGTCCTGTCGCTGGCCTGGCTGTCCACCACGGCATCATTGGCCAGCAACTGCAGGTCCACGGGTTTGTGCTGCAGGGGCCTCTGCTCGTCCAGCCGGGCAAGCAGCAGCAGATCCTCCACCAGCGATCCCATCCGCTTCGCTTCACTTTCGATCCGACCCATGGCGGTGGAAACGTCTTCCTCGGTGGCCAGGGCGCCGTGCCGGTACAGCTCAGAGAAACCGCGGATGGTGACCAGCGGCGTCCGGAGTTCATGGGACGCATCCGCGGCGAAGCGGCGCATCCGGCCCTCCGAGGCCTGCCGGGCGGCGAAGGCCGCTTCGATGTGTTCCAGCATGGCATTAAGCGATTCGCCCAACCGGCCCACCTCCGTGCCAGGGTTTTCGATCTCCACACGGCGGGACAAGTCCCCGGCGGCGATGGCTGCGGCGGTCTTCTCGACTCTCACCAGCGGCCTGAAGGACCGGGATACCGTCCAGCTCGCCGTCAGTGACGCCAACAGCAGGGTCAACAGCCCGACGCCGGTAATCACCAGGGCGGCGTGACTCATCGCATCATCCACGGACTGCAGCGGCAAACCGATCACCACAACTGCGGACTTGGTGTCCGTGGTGGTGACCTCCACCGCCACGACCCGCCAGTTCCGGCCGTCCGTGCCACCGACCTGGAACGGCTCGGCCGCCCGGCGCCGGGCTTCGTCGACGCTGATGCTGGTGATGTCGGGATAGTTGGCGGTGGCGCGGCCGAAAGGAACGGGCCTCTGGCCAGGGATGGCAACCAGGAGCGAATAGTCGGTTGGAACCCACGGGTTGGCGGTCTGCAGTTGTTCGAATGAGCCTTGGGAGCTGGCGGCTTTCACGGCGGCGTCCAGCTTCTGATCCACCTGTTCGACGAGGTAGGTGTGGAGCATGGTCAAGGTTCCCGCGCCGGTCACAGTGAGGGCCATTGCCAGGAGCGCCATGATGATGGCCACCAGCTGGGATCTCAGCGGGGCCGCTTTCCACCGTGCAAACAAGGTCAGCGCTTCTCCGCGGTCCGCAGGACGTATCCGACGCCGCGCTTGGTCTGGATCAGCGCCGGGGCATCGGGATCGATATCCACTTTGCGTCGCAGGTAGGAGATGTAGGACTCCACAATCGAGGCGTCGCCATTAAAGTCGTATTCCCACACATGGTCCAGGATCTGGGCCTTGGACAGAACTCTGTTGGGGTTGAGCATCAGGTACCGCAGCAGCTTGAATTCCGTGGGCGACAGCTCGATCACGGTACCGCCGCGGCGCACCTCGTGGGCGTCGTCGTCGAGCTCCAGGTCGCCCACCTTGATGACGGCGTCGTCGTCAATCAGTGGCTGGGTCCGGCGCAGCACGGCACGGATGCGGGCCACTACTTCGTCGAGGCTGAACGGTTTGGTGACGTAGTCGTCGCCGCCCACGGTCAGGCCGGTGACCTTGTCCTCGGTGTCGTCCTTCGCTGTCAAGAAGAGCACAGGGAAGTGCTTCCCGGCCGCGCGCAACCTGCGGGTGACAGTGAAACCGTCCATATCCGGCAGCATCACGTCCAGGACAGCGAGGTCGGGTGCGTGTTCCTCGACGGCGGCGAGGGCGTCGCGGCCGTTCGCGGCGGACACCACCTCGAACCCTGCAAACCGCAGCGACGTGGACAGCAGCTCACGGATGTTCGGTTCGTCGTCAACCACCAGCAGCCGGGCTTCAGGGCCATTTTTGTTCATACACCCATCATGCTCCCAGTATCTGGGAGTTTTCTGGACGCCACATGTGTGTTTGGTTTGGAGGCTCTCAGGCTGCGGTGCCAGCGTCCTTGGCGTCCATGATCCGGTAGGCGTAACCCTGTTCGGCCAGGAAACGCTGGCGCTTGGCAGCGAAGTCCTGGTCCAGGGTGTCCCGGGCCACCAGCGAGTAGAAACGGGCGGCACGGCCGTCCTTCTTGGGCCGCAGCAGGCGGCCCAACCGCTGGGCCTCCTCCTGGCGGGATCCAAACGAACCGGACACCTGGATGGCCACCGAGGCCTCCGGAAGGTCGATGGAGAAGTTGGCCACCTTGGAAACCACCAGCACCTGGACCTCGCCGGCGCGGAATGCCGCGAACAGGCGCTGGCGTTCTTTGACCGGGGTATCGCCCTTGATGACCGGTGCATTGAGCCGTTGGCCCAGCTCGTCCAACTGGTCGATGTATTGGCCGATCACCAGCAGCTGTTCGCCGGCGTGCAGGGCCACCAGTTCCT
Organism: Pseudarthrobacter sp.; assembly: GCA_031178005.1. GTDB lineage: Bacteria > Actinomycetota > Actinomycetes > Actinomycetales > Micrococcaceae > Arthrobacter. The sequence goes on along the minus strand of JAPSJV010000014.1, from coordinate 61,275 downwards.
CCACCACGTTCGTCTTGGTTTCAGACGTGGAGCACAACCGGTACTTGTCCGCATCCTCGGCCATGGCATATGCCACCCGCTCGTCCCGGGGCAGGTCCACCCGGACTTCCACGCAGTCAGCAGGGGCGATGTAGCCTTGCGCCTCGATGTCCTTCCAGGGAGCGTCGTAGCGCTTCGGACCAATCAGGCTGAAGACCTCGCCTTCGCGGCCGTCCTCGCGGACCAAGGTGGCGGTAAGGCCCAGCCGGCGGCGGGCCTGCAGGTCCGCCGTCATCCGGAAAATAGGTGCCGGCAGCAAGTGGACCTCGTCATAGACGATGAGGCCCCAATCGTGGCCGTCCACCAGCTCCAGGTGTGGATAGATGCCGCCCCGCTTGGTAGTGAGGACCTGGTATGTGGCAATGGTGACGGGGCGGACTTCCTTGACGGAACCGGAATATTCACCGATCTCGTTCTCCGTCAGGCTGGTCCGCTTCAGCAGCTCATCCTTCCACTGCCTGGCGGACACCGTATTGGTGACCAGGATCAGCGTGGTGGTGGAACCCGTGGCCATGGCGGCGGCGCCCACCAGGGTTTTCCCGGCACCACAGGGCAGTACGACGACGCCGCTGCCGCCGGCCCAGAAGTTTTCCACGGCCAGCTTCTGGTAGGGGCGCAGCGCCCAGCCGTCCTCGTTGAGGGCAATCAGGTGCGGGGTGCCGTCCACGTACCCGGCGAGATCCTCCGCGGGCCAGCCGATCTTCAACAGTTGCTGCTTCAGTTGGCCCCGCTGGGAGGACTGCACCACGATGGTTTCACCGTCGATCCGTGGGCCCAGGAGCGGCTGGATCTTCTTGGCCCGGATGACTTCTTCCAGGACCGGGTAGTCGTCGGTGCGCATCACGAGTCCGTGCTGCGGGTCCTTTTCCAGGCGCAACCGCCCGTACCGGGACATCGTTTCCTCGATGTCGATCAACAGGGAATGCGGCACGGGGAACCGGGAATACTTGAGCAAGGCGTCCAGGACCTTCTCTGCGTCCAGGCCAGCGGCCCGGGCGTTCCACAGCCCCAGCGGTGTCAGCCGGTAGCTGTGGATGTGTTCCGGTGCGCGCTCGAGCTCGGCGAAGGCGGCGATGGCATGCCGGGCCTCGGTGGCTTGCACATGGTCCACCTCAAGAAGGATGGTCTTGTCACTTTGGACAATCAGGGGGCCGTCGTTCATCTGTTTCTGCGTTCCTGCCGGAAAGTTGCGGGGAAGGCGTATGCCTTGTTCACGGAGACCAGTCTTCTGCCGGTTCCACGTCGATCACACGATGCACCGAAACTACCCGTTCCGTTTCCTTGACCGGATCGAACACCCGGATCCTGCCACCGTTGACTGATAGTGGAACAACCGTTTCCAGGGCGGCATTCCCCAACCCGTCCACCACGTTCATGGTGACCCGTTGTTTCAGCCTGATGGCCTTCTGCAGGGCTTCCAGGCCAAGCTGGGTGGCAGCTTCCCCGGTAGCAATGGTTGTGTGCTGCCGAAGCACCGCAAGCTGCGCATCGACGTCCGCCGGGGCCGGAGCTGTACCGGGGGCTGAGTAGACCGGCCTCACCACGCCGGGTGCCGCCGTCGTACGGCGAAGCCTGACCACGGAAGCAGGCCCGCTGTCCTCTACCGCGGGCGAGAGGCCCGCCCCGCGCAGCGCTTCCGCTGTTTCGCGCGGAGCCGACGCCGAGACCAGTACCGTAGGTGCCAGCTGCGCCAGCGCCAGGCCTGACAATCGGGGATTACGAAGGAGTTCCAGGATGGTGGCCTCGTCCTCGCTTTGGATGAAGCTGGATGCCGCGCCAACCCGCAGCCGGCCATACCGGGTGGCGGTGTCCTGGACCAGGTACTCCAGAGGCTGCGGCACAGGAGTGGCCGAATGTTCACGAAGGAATGCCAGCATGGCCGGTGCGTCCAGGCCGGCATCGAGGGCGCGGCGGACCGATGCAACAGAGAATCGGTAAATAGTTGCCGGCCCCTGTCCCTCGGCATCTGCCATCTGCAACAGCCCGGCGCTCACTTCCGGAGTGAGGTATCCGGGCGCCACTGCCGTCAGGTCAGCCTGCAGCAGAACATGGTTCAGTGCCGCCGGAAGGTGTTCGCCCAACAGTTCAAGAGCGGCCTCGGGGGCGTCGTCGGCAATTGCGCTGCCCAGTTGGCTCAAGGCCCCGGACCCCATCAGGCCCAGGAGCTCGGCCTCCGCCAACACGCCCCGCACCAGGGAACTGAACCGGCGGGACATCCGTGGCTGGGTCCAGGCCGCCCGCTCCAGGACAGCTGAGGCGTCCAGCACGGGAGCGGAGGCGTCATCCGATGCCGGTGATCCGCCGTCAGTCTGGCCGGCGTACTCCTTTGTGAGCTCGTTCAGGATTTCAAGGATCCGTTTCCGTACCAAGGGAGCGTCCGGGCGCTGCGCCTCCGCGGAGAGCGCATTAACGGTTCCGGATGAAGTTGCGGCGCCGCTGCGTCCCGACCCTGCGGCTCCGCCCTGGAGCGGCTGGCCCACCAGGGATGGAACGCGCTCGCTGCCCAGCCAGGCGCTCGCGAGCCACAACCACTGTTCCTGGCGGGGCAGGGACAACCATTCCAGCTGCGGTGGCTGGACCCAGGCGGAGCTGTCCACGTCAAGCCGCAGCAGTCCGGCCAGCGCAGCCAGCTCTGTCAGCAGGGCGGCCTGGTGCGGCTCCACGCGAAGGGACTCTGCCAGCCGCCTGACCTCCCGCACCCCGACACCACCACTGCGCAGCGTAACCAAGGGCTGGTCGCGGACGACGAACAGCAGTTCGGTGACCAGCCGCAGGGTCTCGCCTATGGCGCCCAAGGCCGCATTCCGGCGGCGCATGGCGCTGGTGGTGCCCAGCTTCGGAACGGGGGGCTCCAGGCTGAAATCATTAATGATCGCTCCGCCGCGAAGAGCCAGCCCCACGCTGTGCGGCAATTCCACGTGGGCCGCGTCCAGGGCCACCAGCAGCCCGCGGGCCAACAGCCAGTCAACGGGCCCGACGTCGGACCCCTCGTGGAGGACGGAAACTTTCCGTTGTGCCTGGGGGACGGCACCCATGGCCCAGTCGCCGAATTTGGCGAGCAACGCCGTCGTGCGTTCCGGTGCTCCGGCGAGGATGCCGGCGAGGGCCTCGGGGGAAGATGTCCAGTGCTGGAGCGCCAGCGCGGCTTCCATGGGGGTGGTTGCGGGGGGAATATCCGCCTTCGCCTGGCGGAGTTCGGTGACCACTGGGACGGCGCGCTGGGCGAAGGCAGGCTGCAGCCGGACCAGTTCCGTATAGCTTCGGCCCAGCCCGGCCGGGTAGATGCCCAGGACGTCCTTCAGGCACGCCACGGGGAGGTAGAAACGGTGGCGGCCGTTGGGCGTGCCGTGCGGCGGATCGGCACGGTGTGCCAGGGCCAGGTCCTCCAGCGAAGCCAAGAGCCGTTCGACCGCGGACAGCGTGGACCCGGCAATGAACTTTTTTAGTGTGGCTGCAGACGCGCTGTGCCCCGTGTCCGTGTTGGTGCACAGATGGAGCGTTTCCAGGACCTGCATCTGCGGCCGGTTCAGCCGTTCCAGTGCCCGCTGGACGCTGACGCGGCCGCTGGCCCGTGCGGCCAGGGCGCTGAAATCCGGAACACCCGGGGACATCAGGTCCGGGCGCGCAGCCAACAGCGCACGCAGTGAATCATCGCTGCGTGCCTCAAGGTCCTTGCTGAGTGCGCGAATAAGGGACATCAGTCCAACGTTACCGCCCGATGCCCTTTCCTGCCCGGCGCCGTCCGGCAGCGGAATCAAGAACGAGGAACACCAGCAGGAGGAAAGCCAGTGGAAGGCCGAACAATGCAGTTGACGTAATCCACACCGGTGCGGCATGCCCGGCGAACGCCATGGCCATTACAGTGCCCACGGCCACCAGCGAAATGACTGCCACAGCGGCGGCGAGGATCATCAGGGGGCGGCGGAAGCGCGTGGGAGTCATACAAGCAACGTTAACAGGGGCAGGACTGGCCATCGCGCAACGCGGTACAGGATAACCTTGGAGGCAGAAGACACTATTGCAGGAACCAAGAACGAAGAAGGTTGATAACGTGCCTACCGGCAAGGTCAAGTGGTATGACAAGGAAAAGGGCTTCGGCTTCCTCGCGGGCGAGGACGGCCAGGAGGTTTTCCTGCCCAAGTCCGCCCTCCCCGAAGGGACTTTGGACCTGAAGCCCGGTACCCGGGTGGAGTTCGGTGTGGCTGACGGCCGCAAGGGGGCGCAGGCGCTTGGCCTGCGCGTTCTGGACAAAACGCCGTCCCTCGCAAAGGCCAAGCGCACCAACCCGCGTGACCTGGCGCCGCTGGTGCAGGACCTCGTGACCGTCCTGGACAACCTTTCCGGAACGCTTTCCGCAGGAAAGTACCCGGAAGGCAACAAGGGAAAAGCCATCGCCACGGCACTCCGTAAGGTTGCCGACGAGCTGGATGCCTAGGCTCGCCGTGAACGACGCCGAAGGATCCCCGCCCGCCGAGGCCGCCCCCGTTGATGCCGCCCCTGCAGGTGCTGCCCCCGGGACCCGGGTGAAGGCCGCTGCCAAGCGGTCCGGTGTCCCGGTATGGCGGACCGGCAAGCCGGACGCCGTCCTTGCCGCTGCCGTGGACGCCGCCAGGGAGGCGGTCCACTCCATCGCCAACCCGTCCGACGTCGGCACTCATGTTGGAGCGCGCACTGAAGGTGACCGCGTGGTCACCCACCTTTTCGAATGCCGGCTGTCCGGTTACCCGGGGTGGCAGTGGTTTGCGGTGCTGACCCGGAACTCGCGTTCCAAGGTGATCACCGTTAATGAAGTCGGCCTGTTGCCATCGGATAATTCTGTACTGGCCCCCGAGTGGGTGCCATGGGCAGAACGCGTACGCCCCGAGGACGCGCAGTCTGAGGAAAGCCCGGATGTTACTCCTGATTCGCCGGAGCCTTCTGACTCCTCCGATCATGCCGTGCCGGAGGATCCTGCTGCTGTTGTGGAACAGGACTCGATTGACTCCGTCAGGCATTCGGAGCTGGCAGGGGACTCGGACCAGGATGAGGTTGAGGGCCAGGGCGATCCCGACGCGGACGGCACTGATTAGGACGTGACCGGGGCCGCGGGTGACGACGCCGGAGGCGGACAATGAGGTCCACCTTCAAGTCCCTGCATATCCTCAACTACCGGATCTGGTTCATCGGGGCCCTGGTATCCAACATCGGAACCTGGATGCAGCGCACTGCCCAGGACTGGCTGGTTTTTGACCATCTGACGCGCCATGATGCGGGGGCCATGGGAATTACCATGGCCCTTCAACTCGGACCGCAACTTTTCCTCGCTCCGGTGGCCGGGCTCCTGGCAGACCGCTACAACCGCCGCCGGCTGCTGGTGTTCACACAGTCCAGCATGGCCCTGCTCAGCGCAGGGTTGGGCATCCTGGTAATTTCGGGGGCCGCGCAACTTTGGCACGTGTACGTCTTTGCCCTGCTGTTGGGAATCGTCTCCGCGGTGGATAACCCGGTCCGGCAGACTTTCGTCTCGGAGCTGGTACGTGACGACTTCCTGCCCAATGCCGTCGCCTTGAACAGTGCGTCTTTCAACGTTGCCCGGATGATCGGTCCCGCTGTGGCAGGCGTGCTGACTGTCGCCGTCGGGCCCGGCTGGGTGTTCCTGATCAATACCCTGACGTTTGTGGCCATGCTGCTGAGCCTGTGGCGGATTCCGGCAGCCACGCTGCGCCAGCTGCCCCGGGCAGCCCCGGGTAAGGGCCGTATCCGCGAGGGGCTGCGATACGTCAGGTTCCGGCCGGACATTGTGGTGGTGCTGGTAGCCATCTTTGTTGTTGGCACGCTCGGCCTGAACTTTGTGCTGTTCATCGCGGCAATGGTTGGCACCGAGTTCGGCCTGGATGCCAGCGAATTCGGTCTGATGAATTCCGTGATGGCAATTGGCTCGTTGGCGGGGGCCCTGCTTTCCGCCGGGCGGAAAAAGCCGCGGCTCCGGATGATCTTCGGCGCGTCAGCTGCGTTCGGAGTTGCCTCGGGACTGGCCGCCCTGGCCCCCGACTACTTCTGGTTTGGAATTGCCCTGGTGCCCGTCGGACTCTTCGCCATCACCATGGTCACCAGCGCCAACGGCTACGTCCAAACCACCACGGACCCCATCATGCGGGGCCGGGTCATGGCCCTCTACCTGGCTATTTTTATGGGCGGAACACCCATTGGTGCGCCCCTGGTGGGCTGGATCGCCAACGTTGCCGGGCCTCGATGGTCCCTCGCCGTGGCAGCCTTTGCCGGCATTTCGGCCGCGATCATCGGCCTGGTGTGGATCATCCGGGCCAAGCACCTGCGGCTGGTGTTTAACCGCAGGGCACGCGGGCTGCGCTACCTCAGCGTGGTTTCTTACCCAAAGCCGGACGGCGCCGCCCCGGCACAAGGCCCGGACGACGCCGTCGAACGCTGAATCTACGCTCTTCCGTACTTCCGCGTTGCGTTGCTTCCTGCCCCGCTACTTCCTGAGTTTGGCCACCACGTGGTCGATGCACGCCAAAAGGGCTGTGACGTCATCCGGCTCAATCGCTACGAAAGTGGCGATGCGGAGCTGGTTGCGGCCCAGCTTCCGGTAGGGCTCGGTGTCCACAACGCCGTGGGCGCGCAGGATCTTGGCCACCTGGGCGGCGTCGATGGAGTCATCGAAGTCGATGGTGGCGATGACGTTGGAGCGGTCCTCCGGGTTGGCGACATAAGGCGTGGCGTAGCTGGACGCCTCGGCCCAGGCGTAGATGCGGCCCGCGGAATCAGCGGTGCGCTTCGCGGCAAAGTCCAGTCCGCCGTTGCCATTGAGCCACTTCACCTGGGCGTCCAGGGTCACCAGCGTGGACAGCGCCGGGGTGTTGTACGTCTGGTTCAGGCGGGAGTTGTCGATCGCCGTCTGCAGGTTCAGGAAGTCCGGGATCCACCGGCCGCTCTCCTGGATCCGGGCGGCACGCTCAATGGCAGCAGGGGAAAAGAGGCCAAGCCACAGGCCGCCGTCGGAGGCAAAGTTCTTCTGCGGGGCGAAGTAGTACACATCGGTTTCTGCGACGTCTACGTCCAGCCCGCCGGCGGCTGAGGTGGCGTCGATGGCCACCAGGGATCCCTCATCGGCCCCGGCAACCCTGCGCACCGGTGCGGCAACGCCGGTGGAGGTCTCGTTCTGCGGCCAGGCGTAGAGGTCGACGCCGGCTTCCGCTACGGCAACGGGTCGCGTGCCGGGCTCTGCCTTGATGATGCTGGACTCCGCCAGGAAGGGAGCCTTGTTGGTAGCAGCGGCGAACTTGGATCCGAACTCGCCAAAGGAGAGGTGCTGCGCTTTGTCCTCCACAAGGCCAAACGCTGCGACATCCCAGAACGCCGTGGAGCCGCCCACGCCGAGGACCACTTCGTAGCCCTCGGGCGCCCGGAAGAAGCTGGAGAGGCCCTCGCGGACCGAACCGACGAGGTTCTTCACGGGCGCCTGGCGGTGGGAGGTGCCAAGGATGGTGGTGGCAGCAGCGGAGAGTGCGTCCAGCTGCTCAGCGCGGACCTTGGACGGCCCGGCGCCGAATCGTCCGTCCTGTGGCAGGAGGTTGGCGGGGATGGTGATGCTGGCGTCGCTCACAAAGGCTCCAAATTCGTCGGGACAGTTTGGCCGCAGCGGCCGTTGGCGGGAAGCCGTGGGGCGATGGTGGGTGCTGCAGGGGCCGCTTTCATTCTGCCTGAATGAGCAGTCATGCGGGAACCGGGACCGTCACAGTGGCGATATATTGGCGGTTGGCGGAATGTCCCCGTCACTTGCACCATCCCTAGCACTTGAGCAGTTGCCCGCGAAGGCTCCATAAGGCAGTGCGGGGCGCGCTCCTGCATTATCCGGAGTAATTCAAAATAGGCTAGGCTGTGAAGCTGATAAGCGGCGCGCATCAGTACGCGATACGGTGGACGAACGCACGGGACTGCGCTCAAGGAGCTGAACTGGATGACGGATCTGATCGATACCACGGAGATGTATCTTCGGACCATTTTGGAGCTTGAAGAGGAGAACATCGTGGCACTGCGCGCCCGCATTGCGGAGCGGCTGCGCCATTCCGGCCCCACGGTTTCACAGACCGTTGGCCGGATGGAACGCGACGGCCTGGTGGTGGTCGCAGGGGACCGGCACCTGGAGCTGACCGAATCCGGACGCAAGCGGGCCACGGAGGTTATGCGGAAGCACCGCCTGGCCGAACGCCTTCTGTCGGACATCATCGGACTGGACTGGGCCTATGTCCATGACGAGGCCTGCCGCTGGGAACACGTTATGAGTGAGCGCGTGGAACAACGGATCTATGAGCTGCTGGACCACCCGACGGAATCGCCTTACGGGAATCCCATTCCGGGCCTGGCCGCCCTGGGTGGGAAGGTGGGGGACGCTTTTACCGACGGCGTGGTGAACCTCGTGGACGCCATGGCTGCTTACAGTCCGGGAGCCACTGTGCGTGTTTGCCGTCTCGCAGAGCCCATCCAGGTAGAACCCGAGCTCCTGGTCCAGCTGGATGAGGGCGGAATCCGGCCGGGCACAGACGTATCCCTGGAACGTGTGGGGGAGTACATCTCGGTCCGGGTAGCCGGCATCGAGGGCGCGCTGGAACTGCCTCCCGAAGTCGCGGCCCACGTGTTTGTGAAGGTGTCCTGAAAGGTACAGTGCGGGTCGATTTCATTTCGTGACGCGGAATGGGCAGCGCACTTGTGTTTATAACGGAATTGTTACTGTCCGGCGTCATCGCCTATAGTTAATCTTCGACGCCGATACATAAGCGTTATCTGATCCGAAAGCCTAGCTCTGCCAGCGGACCAGATGCACGAGTCATTTCCTGGCAGGGGCGGGGGAACCACAACTGGCCGTTTTCGAACGGCCTTGGGGTGAAGTCCGCAGCGGCAAGTCCTCTTGATAAGCGAATCCTTGGATACCCGTGTGTCAAGAAGGCCTGTTTTGCGGGCCGGGTCAATATCTCTCTGATCCGAATCCGACAGCTAACTTCGCAGGCTTCCAGAGAGGAAAGTACTTGACCACGCAGAATGACAGGGGCCGCCGTCGCGCCGTCGGCTCCGCTTCACAGCCACGGGTTGTTGAAGTCCCCCTCGCGGACCGCCCCCGGGACCCGCAGCGGGAAGCGCGACGCCACCGGAGCCCATTCCGGCAACTCACCGACTTCGCTGCCGCCAGCGGGATCGGCCAGAAGGCTGGTGTCGCCCTTGCCGCGACCGGCCTGCTCCTCACGGTGACTGTGCCTGTGACCAACCCGGTTCTCGCTAATTCGAGCACTCCGATTGTGTCCGCCGCCCCGGCTGTTGTTGCCGCGCCGCAGCCCGCTGTTTCCGCGGAAGCGGCAGCCCAGGTCGACTTCAGTCGCACCGCCGTCACCACTAAGGGTGATCCGGATGGAAAGCTGAAGCAGCTCCTTAGCGCCCAGTCGGCCAGTGCCGTAACTCCTGCCGCCTCTGTCGGCAGCCTCGCAGCTCCCCTCGCCTCCATGGCAGTCGCTTCCCCTTACGGCTACCGGGTCAGCCCGATCACCGGCGGCACGGGTGACTTCCACCGCGGGACCGACTTTGCCGCGCAATGCGGCACCCAGGTGCTCGCATCCGCAACCGGCACCGTAACCTTCGCAGGCTGGCATCCCTACGGCGGCGGCAACCGGGTAGTTGTAGACCACGGCAACGGCCTGGAAACCACCTATAACCACCTGTCGTCCTTCAACGCGTCCGTAGGCCAGAAGGTTACCCGCGGCGACGTTGTCGCCTTCAGCGGCACCACAGGCGCTTCCACAGGCTGCCACCTGCACTTTGAGGTCCAGGTCAACGGCGAAGTCGTTGATCCGACCGGCTGGCTCTAGCCAAGCGATGACCCGCTCTCGGTTGCCGGTAACACGCCGTGACCTGAATGTGACATTCGCAAAGAACTGCTGTACCGTCTAAACCGCGTCAACTTTTCCGAAGTTGACGTTCTTGAGTGGATTGCCTAGCTCTGCCACCGCTCAAGGTCCGTTCGCATGAAATCGTCTGGCAGGGGCGGGGGAACCAATTATGGCCTTCTTTGAAGGCCTTGGGGTTAAGTCGCAAAGCTTCCCAGGAAGCGGCGTGGCCGGGTGAACTCCCATCCGAATCCGACAGCTCACCTCGCAGGCATTGGGAGAGGCTACCTACGTGTCTTCACGCCATAATCTTGCGCGCCACCGCGCCCAGCCGGTGCGCACCAACCCCATGGGTACTGTTTCGAAGGCCATCAGTGCCAATGCGGGGACCGTTGGTCGCCAAGCAGCGGTTATTGCAGCAGCCTCCGGCCTTATCCTTACCGCCGGCCTTCCGGCAAATGCAGCAGACAGCACGGTAGGCGTTTCCGCCTCCGTCGAGTCGGCCACTGAGGCTTCACTGGCCGTCACGGCCGCTCCTACGGCTACCGTGTCGTTCGAGCGCCCGGTGATCACCACCGTCGCAGCGCCCGTGATTGAGGTTGTTGAGCCCCAGTCCAACGACGAAGAAGAAGCCACGCCGGCTTCGGCCGGTGCTGGTGCAACTACAGCGACTACGGCAAGCACCAAGACCAAGGAAGCTCCGGCAGCCAGCTCCGCTGCAGCCTCCGGCCTGGCAGCAATCGCCTACACCGGCATCGGCAGCCCCTACGTCTGGGGCGGCAACACCCCCGGCGGCTGGGACTGCTCCGGCTTCACCCAGTGGGTTTACGCCCAGGCCGGCATCTCCATCCCGCGCACCGGCGCCTGGAACGCAATGACCCCCACGGCCAACCCGCAGCCGGGTGACCTGGTCATGCAGAACGGTGGCGCACACGTTGGCATCTACGTCGGCAACGGCATGATGATCAGCGCACTGAACCCCTCCCAGGGCACGCTGCTGCACTCGGTAGCCGCCACGGGTTCTTCCTCCTTCTACACCCTCCGCTAAATCCCCGTTCGGGGCGTGCCGGTGTACCCCAAGGCATCGGCACGCTCAAAACCTCGCGCCGCCCAACCGGCGCAGAGGAATCGAAAGTGAGATCACCCATGTCCACAAGTGCATCTGCACGGCACCGCGCGGAGGTCACCAAGACCAGCCCGCTGGCCGTCATTGCCAAGACCGTCGGCAGCAACGCCGGTGGCATGGGCCGTCAGGCAGCTGTCATCGCAGCCGCTTCCGGCCTTGTCCTGAGCGGCGGCGTCGCCGCCAATGCTGCCGAGCCCGGCGTCCAGCGCGAGGCAGCTACTGCTTCCGCCCTCGACGTCCGTGCCTCGGCTCCCGCTGTCGTCACTGCAGCTTCCAGCATTGCTATTTCCTTCGAGCGGCCTGCGGTTACCACAACGCCGGCGCCGGTCATCGAAGAACCGGCACCTGTGGTTGAGGTCAAGGAAGCCGCGGCCACACCTGCGGCTCCCGCTGCTCCTGCAGCAAATCAGGCAGTCGCTGCCGCAAAGCCTGCGGCAGCTCCGGCCGCAGCGGCTACGGGTCTGAACTCGACGATCCTGGCCGCCGCTTACGCGCAGATCGGTGTCACGCAGGACTGCACCATGCTGGTCACCAACTCGCTGGCGGCAGTGGGCATCCACTTCCACGACTGGCCCGCTGGTTACCTCTCCCTTGGCCGCACGGTCAGTGCCGCTGAGGCGCAGCCCGGCGACATTATCTACTACGCCAACGGCGGCGCAGGAGTTGCCCACGTGGCAATCTACGCCGGCAACGGCCAGGCAGTCCACGGCGGCTACAACGGCAACCAGACGGTGCTCTTCAGCGCCAACGTCGGTTCCGGCCCGGTATTCATCAGGGTCAACGGCTAGCAGGCCGTTGCTTCTCCAGCAGCAGGGACTCCCGCTTCGGCGGGGGTCCCTGCTGCTTTTATCAATAGGGACCCTGCTGCGTTTAACGATAAGGACAGTGGGTCCACGTGCAGCCTCGATTAGCCGTATGCGGCCTGCGGTGTTTACTCTGGACTTGTCGATCCATAGCCCGGACATGCCGAGGGCAGCCGGCCCTCGTGCCCCTGACGGGTGCGGCCGTGAAGAGGTATGCGCATGCGCACTCTCGTTCTGAATGCTGGATATGAACCGCTGGCGGTTATCACCTTCCGCCGGGCGCTGGTGCTTGTGCTCACAGGTAAAGCCAGTGTTGTTGCCGAAGGGGACGACCCCGTCGTGGGCCCCCAGGAAATCCTCGGCAGACCTTCCGTGATCCTGCTCAATCGCTACATCCGTCCCCGTTATAACAGGGCCACCGCTGTCAGCCGGCGCGGTGTGCTCCGTCGCGACGGGCATAAATGTGCGTATTGCGGCAAGGCGGCACACACCATAGATCATGTGCATCCCAAATCCCGCGGCGGTGCCGATTCCTGGGAGAACCTGGTGGCTGCCTGCCTGCGCTGCAACAACGTCAAGGGTGATCACACCCCGGCGGAGATGGGATGGAAGCTGCGCGTTGTCCCGGGGCCGCCGCAGGGCACGATCTGGCAGATCAAGGAACTGGAAAAGCCCGCTCCTGCGTGGGATCCGTTCCTGCTCCCCGAAAACGCGGCCTGATCCTCTCCTGACCTCTCCGACCACGCCCCACCACCGGCTTCCCTCTCCGTCGAGGGGCGAGATAATGCCGCTTAGGATCGGTCTAAGCGTCATTATCTCGCCGCTGGACGCAAAGTAAGGGTGGAGAAGAAGGCGGCAAAGCAGGTCCAAGCGTGGACGAAAGGGAGGTGGCGGGGGCCACCGGGTAGGCTGGGGCCGTGGATTATGACGCCCTGATTCTGGCCGGCGGCCGGTCCGCCCGGCTGGGCGGCGTTCCCAAGTCGCGTCTGATGTTCGACGGCGCCACCTTGCTGGACCGTGCCATCGCCGCGGCCGGGGGAGCAATCAGGACTGTTGTGGTTGGCCCGGCAGCCGACGCAGCGGAACCGTCGGGTCAAACGACCGCCAGAGACGTCGCCGGGCAGGTGCTTTTTACCCGCGAGGACCCGCCCTTCAGCGGCCCCGCTGCCGCCATTGCCGCTGGACTTTCCGCTTTAGCGCAGGACCGGACACCCATGCCGTTCACTCTGGTACTGGCGTGTGACATGCCCCTGGTAGCGCACGCTGTGCCGGTCTTGTTGGCGGCCTGTGTATCCGGAGCAGAACACGACGTGCACTTCGGCGGGGTGGTGGCGCAGTCGGCAGACGGCCGCAGCCAGCCACTCGCCGGTTTTTATAGCACGGATCTGCTACAAAAGAGCGCCGACGACCTGGCCTCGCGGGGAACCCTCATAAACGCCTCAGTGCGGGCACTCCTTGCTAATCTTGGGGTGGCGGCCGTCGCGGTCCCGGCAGGGTCCACCGACGACGTCGACACGTGGGCGGATGCCGACGCGCTGGGTGTGGCGCGGGCAGAGACACACAACGGATCGGGCCGGCGCCTGGATGAAGCTACCTTGGAGGCAGACAGTGAAGACGCAGGACCAGATTCTTGAGGAATGGAGCAAGCTCCTTCTCGCTGCCTTTGAACTGGAGGGTGTCGACGTGGACGTTAATGCCGTCCTTTCCCTCGCCGGCGTTGCCGCCCACTCAATCGTCCGTCCCGCTGCGCCGCTGACCACCTTCGTTGCCGGCTATGCCGCAGGACAAGCGGCGGCGTCAGGACGAACCGCGGAGCCGGCAGCTATGGCTGCGGCGATCGAGCTGGCCCGGAAGCTGGCCTCGGATGCCGACGCCGTCCGCAACGTAACCGGTGAATCCACAACCGACGCGTCCGAATGACCGCGGCGGGTACGGAAGTCCCGGCACACCACCACGCGCATACCTGGGATGAAGCCCGGCAGACTGCCATGAACAGTGTGGTTCCGCTCCCGCCGGGACCGGTTCCACTGCGGCAGGCGCTGGGCCGCGAACTGGCCGGGGACCTTACGGCACTGCAGGACATGCCGCACTACGCTTCTTCGGCCATGGATGGCTGGGCGGTCAACGGCTCCGGCCCCTGGATCCCGGTAGAACGCGGCCACCGGCTCGCCCCGCACCAGGCCAGCCCCATTGCCACGGGCGGCCTGGTCCCGCCGGGTGCCAAAGCCGTCCTGCGCAGCGAAAGCGCCGTGCTGGGGACTGATGAAGACGGCCTGCCCGTGCTGCAGTTGGGCGGCACCGCCCGGCCCGGCGAACCGCGGAATGGCCAGCACATCCGCAAGGCAGGCGAGGAAGCGGCCGCGGGCGACCTCCTGATCAAAGGCGGCGTTACGCTGAATCCCGCCCATCTCGCCCTGGCAGCCCTGGCCGGCTACGACGAACTGACCGTGAAGGGCAAAGCGGTGGTGAAGCTGGTGCTGACGGGATCGGAAGTGGTGGACAGCGGGCTGCCTGCACCCGGCAGGGTCCGCGACACGTTCGGCCCCCAGCTCGCCGACGTCGTCAAGATGATGGGCGGCGTGCCCGGCGGAACTCTGCGGATCGGCGACAGTTACGAGGAGTGGCTCGGGGCGCTGGAGGATTCGCCGGGCGAAGAAGCGGCCGACGTCGTTATCACCACCGGGGGCACCGGACGTTCTGATACGGATCACCTCCGCCGCGCAGTCAGTGAGCTGGGCGGACGGCTGCTGATCGACGGTATCGCGATGCGTCCCGGCCACCCTGCCGTCCTGGCTGAACTGCCGGACGGCCGGATGGTGCTGGGGCTGCCCGGCAATCCACTGGCCGCCATGATGGCGCTTTGCACCGTGGGCTGGCCTATGTTGGCCGCGCTGGGCAATGGCCGGCCCTTGGCCATCAGGGAAGTGCCTTGCGGCACCATCATGGAACCGCAGTTGCGGCATACCCGGCTGCTGCCCTTCCGGATGCTGTATGGGATGGCATCGCCGGCGCAGCACACCGGAGCCGGAATGATGCGCGGGCTGGCGTCTGCAGACGGCGTGATGGTGGTTCCGCCGCATGGTGTCCAGCTGGGGGAGCCGGTTCCCGCGTTTGCCCTGCCGTGGACACCGGAGCTGGCCAACCCCGCCGAAGCCAAGCCAGCGGACAAACCGCCTGCAAGGAAGCCGCGCCGCACCGGTGCTGCCAAATCCTCGGGCCCAGTGGACTGGAGTGCACTGCTGGATTGAGCGGTTGGTGGCGCCGGAAGGAACACCTTGGGATGATGGGAGGATGAACAGGCGCCCGCCCCAAGAGGACATCAACGAGGACCACCTTGACGTCCACGAACCCAAGGCCAGCGCCGCGGGCCTCAAGGCGGTGGCCGTGGCCATGGAACGCGGGGTATCGCAGGCCGGGGTGAGCCGGACGGTACGCTCCATGCTGCGCGTTAACCAGCATGACGGCTTTGATTGCCCGGGTTGCGCCTGGCCGGAGTCGATTACGGGCAAGCGGAAACCGGCCGAATTCTGCGAGAACGGTGCCAAGGCAATAGCGGAGGAAAACACCACCCGGACGGTCACACCGGAATTCTGGGCCAAACATTCCATCGCCGAGCTGGAGGGCAAGACCGAATACTGGCTGGGCAGCCAGGGCCGGATCACCGAGCCGGTGGTCATAAGGCCCGGGGAAACCCATTACTCACCCATCAGTTGGCAGGATGCATTCAGCCTGGTGGCCAGCCATATCCGGGCCACCACGCCGGACCGCTGCGTCTTCTACACGTCTGGCCGCACAGCAAACGAGACAGCGTTTATGTACCAGCTGTTCGCCCGCAGCCTGGGCACCAACAATCTTCCGGACTGTTCCAACATGTGCCACGAATCATCAGGTTCGGCACTGAACCCCACCATTGGGATTGGCAAGGGCACAGTCTCGCTCGAGGATATCCATTCCGCAGAACTGGTGCTGGTGGTGGGCCAGAATCCGGGCACCAACCACCCTCGCATGCTCTCGGCCCTCCGCGACTGCAAGGACAACGGCGGCAAGGTGGTGGCCGTCAACCCGCTGCCAGAGGCCGGATTGCTGAACTTCAAGGATCCGCAGTCCGTGTTCGGCCTGGTGGGCAACGGAACCACCATTGCTGACGACTTCCTGCAGATCAAGGTAGGCGGTGACCTGGCCCTGTTCCAGGCGCTGGGCCACTTGCTCCTGGAGGCGGACAAACGGAACCCAGGTGCCGTCGTCGACCATTCCTTTGTTGCTTCCCAGACGGAAGGTTTTGAGCACTACAAAGTGGCCCGGAGCAGTGTGGACTGGGAAGAAACCCGGCGCGCCACGGGGCTGGGCCGCAGCGAGATCACCCGGGTGGCGGAGATGATGGCGGCCTCAAAGGCTACGATCATCTGCTGGGCACTGGGCCTGACCCAGCAGCCACACTCCGTGGACACCCTCCGCGAGATCATCAACGTCCTCCTGCTGCAGGGGAACTTCGGAAAGCGCGGGGCGGGCGCCTGCCCGGTCCGCGGCCACTCCAACGTCCAGGGTGACCGCACTATGGGTATCTGGGAGAAGCCGCGCGAACCGTTCCTGGCCGCGTTGGACAAGGAATTCGGCCTGGCAACACCGCGCGCCCACGGCTATGACTCGGTGGAAACCCAGCACGCGCTGGAACGCGGCGACGTGGACGTTTTTGTGTCCCTGGGCGGAAATTTCGCCTCGGCGGGATCGGATTCCGGACCGTTGGAGGCCGGACTGAAGCGGGCCGGGCTGACAGTCCACATTTCCACCAAACCGAACCGTTCACACGTGGTCCACGGAAAAACCTCGTTGATCCTGCCCACGTTGGGCCGCACCGATACCGACAGCAAGCACCCCGGTGGAAAGCAGTTCCTGTCCGTGGAGGACTCCATGTCAGTGGTGCACTCCACCCAGGGCAGGCTCAAGCCGGTGTCCGACCACCTGCTCAGCGAACCCGTGATCGTGGCGAGGATGGCCGAGGCCTCACTGGGCAGCGGCCATCCGGTGGACTGGAAGGCCATGGCTGTCGACTATGACGTCATCAGGGATCACATTTCGCGCGTGATTCCGGGCTTCGAGGATTTCAACCGGCGGATCCGGGACCGCAACGGCTTTGTCCTGCCTAACCCGCCGCGGGACACCCGAACCTTCGCCACGGACATTGGCCGGGCGCGCTTTACGGTCAGCCCGTTGGAATACCTCGAAGCGCCGCCGGGGCACCTGATCCTGCAGACAGTGCGGAGCCACGATCAGTACAACACCACCATCTACGGCCTGGACGACAGGTACCGGGGAATCAGCGAAGGGCGCCGCGTAGTGCTGGTGCACCCTTCGGACCTGGCCACCTTGGGCTTTGAAGACAGGGACCTCGTTGACGTTATTTCCACTTTCCGCGGTTCTGATGGCCTGGTCAGTGAGCGCCGGGCCAACAGGTTCCACCTGGTCGCCTACCCCACGGCGCGGGGCTGTGCGGCAGCGTATTTCCCGGAGGCCAACGCCCTGGTGCACCGCGAACTGGTGGCCCGCGAATCGAACACCCCCGGTTTCAAAGCCATGACCGTCAAGTTTGTGCCCCATGATGGGGGCAAGGACGCAGAGACCCGCGCGCATGACGCGGGCAATAAGGAGATGACTGATACATGGGACGCGTAACCCAGCGCCGCCGGATCCACCGCTATTTGCTGGACGGTTCGCCGGCAGCGCTCGAATTCCCGGTGCGGAACCGTGAGGATGTCCTGGCCGTGGAGGAGCCTTTGGAGGTCCGCCTGGGCCAGCTGTCCTTTTCCGTCACCATGCGCACACCGGGTGATGATTTTGACCTGGTTGCCGGATTCCTGGTGTCCGAGGGCGTTATCTGGGAACCGGAACACCTGGTATCCATGCGGTTCTGCGCCGGTGAGAACGAGGACGGCGTGCAGACCTTCAACGTGGTGGAGGCCCAGCTGAGGCCGGACGTCACGATGCCGGAACGGGGGCGCAACGTCTTCACCAGCAGCTCCTGCGGCATCTGCGGCACCGATTCGATCGACGCCGTCAGGAAATCTTCGCATCATGCGCCCGCAGCCGGTGGCGCGGCAATTCCTGCCAAAGTTTTGGCCTCCCTGCCGGACCACCTGCGCGAAGCCCAAAGCCTGTTTGAGGCGACCGGAGGCGTGCATGCGGCGGGTCTTTTCCGAATCCAGGACGACGGCGGCGTGGAGCTTTTGTGCCTTCGGGAAGATGTGGGACGGCACAATGCCGTGGACAAGGTGGTGGGGTGGGCTCTGCGTGAAGGGTTGCTGCCGCTCCACAACCTGGTCCTTCAGGTGTCCGGCCGTGCCTCGTTTGAGCTGGTCCAGAAGGCGGCGCTCGCCGGGATCCCGGTGCTGGCGGCCGTCAGTGCGCCCTCCAGCCTTGCAGTGGAACTCGCAGAGTCGTTCGGAATGACCCTGGTGGGCTTCAGCCGGGGCAAGAGCCTGAACGTTTACGCTGGCCAGGAACGCATTGCCAGTCCGGCAGCAGTCGCCGCTGCACCTGCCTGATTTCCCATCCGCCAAGGGACGCCGGACAGGTCCCCGGCTTGGATATTGTGGGCTGAGACAGTAGATTTTGTCCATCGATTGGACACGTTTTACTCGCGGTCCAGAAGCAAACGAGGCCAAACATTGCACGACGACCGCCGGCTCACTGAAGTCCGCCTGGACCGCTTCTTGCGGGAGCGGATTACTCCTGCCGTCTATGCCCGCAGCATCGCGTTGTCGCTGTCCAGCTGGGAAGTCCCGGATGAGCCGGTGCCCGTGGCGGCGGCCCTGCAACAGGAGTTCAGGCCGCAGGAGCCAGGTGCAGCCTGGGGCCGGCCGTGGAGCACCAAGTGGCTGCGGCTGCAGGGCGAAGTCCCGCTTGATTGGGGCACCCAGCCGGGTACCGCCGTCGAAATAGTGGTTGACCTTGGCTTCACGCAGGAGGCGCCAGGCTTCCAGTGCGAAGGTATTGCCTGGCGGCCTGACGGCAGCATCATCAAGGCGATCTCGCCCCGCAACCAGTACATTCCGCTCAAGCTCCTGGGCTCCGGGCTGGCCATCGACTTCTACGTGGAAGCGGCTGCCAACCCGGACGTCGCCCAGGGCTGGACGTTCGCGTCGACGCCCTACGGCGACAAATCAACGGCAGGCAGCGCCCCGCAGTACCGGCTTGGAAACATCGTCATTGCGGAACTGAACCAAACGGTCTGGGAGCTGCAGCAGGACGTTTGGACGCTCCATGGGCTGATGCACCAACTGCCCATGGAACAGCCCCGCCGCTACCGTATTCTGCGCGCCCTCGAGGACATGATGGACGCGGTGGATCCGGACGACGTCGGAGGCACAGCTGCCGCCGGAAGGCAGGCGCTGGAAGAGGTACTCAGGCAGCCGGCCTATCCGTCCGCCCACCAGCTGGTGGCCACCGGCCATGCGCACATCGACTCAGCCTGGCTGTGGCCGGTCCGCGAAACCATCCGCAAATGTGCCCGGACCTTCTCCAACGTGGTTGCACTGATGGATGACTACCCGGACTTTGTTTTTTCCTGTTCCTCGGCCCAGCAATTGGCCTGGATCAAAGAGTACTACCCGGACCTGTTCGGCCGTATCAAGGAAAAGGTGGCGGCCGGGCAGTTCGTCCCGGTCGGCGGCATGTGGGTGGAGTCGGATACCAACATGCCCGGCGGCGAGGCCATGGCCCGGCAGTTCATTGAGGGCAAGGGCTTTTTCCTGGAGGAATTCGGGGTGGACTGCCAGGAGGCATGGCTGCCCGATTCGTTCGGCTACTCCGCTGCGCTCCCGCAGATCGTCAAGTCCGCCGGCAGCCAATGGTTCCTGACGCAGAAGATCTCCTGGAACCAGGTCAACCGGATGCCGCACCACACCTTCAACTGGGAAGGCATCGACGGCACCCGGCTCTTCACGCATTTCCCACCGGTGGACACCTACAATGCCGAACTCAGCGGCCGCGAACTGGCCCATGCAGAACGGAACTACCGGGACCATGGCCGCGGCAACACCTCGCTGGTTCCCTTTGGCCATGGGGACGGCGGCGGTGGCCCCACCCGGGAAATGCTGGCGGCGGCCCACCGCACGGCCAGCCTGGAGGGATCCCCGAGGGTACGCCTGGGCACAGCGGCCAGCTTCTTTGAGCAGGCCCGCGAGGAATACGCCAACCTGCCGGTGTGGGTGGGGGAGATGTACCTGGAGCTGCACCGCGGGACGTACACCAGCCAGGCGCGTACCAAACTTGGCAACCGGCGCAGTGAACACTTGCTGCGAGAGGCGGAGCTGTGGTGCGCCTCTGCCGCTGTCCGGTGCGCCGGCAGCTACGAGTACCCCGCCGCGGAGCTGAAGCGGCTCTGGCGCTTGGTCCTCCTGCAGCAGTTCCATGACATCCTGCCCGGCAGCTCCATTGCCTGGGTGCACCAGGACGCGGAGCGGAACTACCAGGCCATCGCCGCGGACCTGGAAGCGATCATCGGTGCCGCCGCCAGTGCCCTGACCGGACCAGGATCTCGTACTTTGCTGCTCAACGCTGCCCCGCATTCGCGCAACAGCGTCGAGGCCCTGGCCATCGCCGAAGCGGATAGCACGGGCGGGGACGTTCAGGTCCTGGAAACCGGCGGTTCGGTGGTGCTGGATAACGGCGTCATCCGGGCAGAATTTGATCCCTCCGGCCTGCTTGTCTCGCTGGTTGACCACGCGACCGGGCGCGAGGCCATCGCTCCAGGGCAGCCGGGAAACCACCTTGAACTGCACCGCGATACGCCCAACGAGTGGGATGCCTGGGACATTGACGAGTTCTACCGGCGCAACGTCACCTCCCTGCGGGAGGCCCTGAACATGAGGGTGGAGCAGCAGCCGGGTGCCGCCGTCGTGGTGGTGGAACGGCTGGCCGGAAAATCACCGGTGACCCAGCGCATTACCCTTTCAGCCGGGAGCCCGTCGCTGTCCATCACCACCAGCGTGGATTGGCACGAACGCGAGAAGCTCCTCAAGCTGGGCTTCCCGCTGGACGTCAGGGCGGACCGTTCGGCCTCCGAAACCCAGTTCGGCCACGTCTACCGCCCCACCCACGTGAACACATCCTGGGAAGCGGCCAAGTTCGAGATCTGCGCACACCGCTGGATCCACGTGGGGGAGCCCGGCTATGGGGTGGCCATCAGCAATTCTTCAACCTATGGCCACGACGTCACCAAGGCAGTAAGGGACGACGGCGGGACCACCACCACGGTGCGGCTCTCCCTGTTGCGTGCCGCCAAGTTCCCGGACCCGCAGGCAGACCAGGGAAGCCACGAACTGACGGTCACGATTCGTCCCGGGGCCGGAATCGCGGAGGCCGTGGAGGAGGGGTACCGGACCAACCTCCCACCGCGCTCTGTCCAGGGCGGGCAACCTGTAGCGCCACTCGTGACGGTAGACAATCCGGCGCTGGTGGTTGAAGCTGTGAAGCTGGCCGGGGACGGGTCCGGAGACGTCATTGTGCGGCTGTACGAGTCACTGGGACAGCGGTCCCGCGGCGTGGTGGCCGCCGGCTTTGCGAGCCGTTCCGTCCAGGCCGTGGATCTGCTCGAACGGCCCGTCGATGCCCCGGGTTTCAGCCTGGAACAGGGCACCGCTGCGCTTGAGCTGCGCCCCTTCCAGCTGGTGACCCTGCGGTTCAGCCGCTAGATGTCGTGATTTAGCCGCTGGACGAACTGCCGGGTCCGTTCTTGCCGGGGTGCGCGCAGTACCTCGGCGGCGGGACCGCGCTCCACCACCACGCCGCCGTCCATAAAGATGACTTCGTCGGCAACGCTGCGGGCGAACGCCAGCTCATGGGTGACGATTACCATGGTCCAGCCTTCGTCGGCGAGTTCCTTGATAACACCCAGGACTTCGCCCACCAGCTCCGGATCCAGGGCGGAGGTGGGCTCGTCGAACAGCAGCAGCTGCGGTTTAAGGGCCAGCGCCCGCACAATGCCCACGCGCTGCTGCTGGCCGCCTGACAGCTCGAAGGGATAGGCATTGCGCTTATCTGCCAGCCCTACCCGCTCCAGCAGCTTTTCGGCGTCGGCAATGGCCTCGGCCCGCGGCCGCTTCTGCACCTGGACGGGGCCCCCGATGACGTTCTTGAGGACGGTCATGTGCGGAAACAGGTTGTAGTGCTGGAAAACCATGGCACTGCGGTCCCGCAGGGAAGCGAGGTCCTTCCTGCCGGTGGCCTTGGCGAAGTCGATGGTGAGGGTGCCGGGCTGTTCCCCGCCGACTTTGCCGGATACCGGCGCCGCAGCACCCGCGAAGGTGACGGTGCCGGCGTCTGGAATTTCCAGGCCGTTCAGGGAACGCAGCACGGTGGTCTTGCCGGAACCTGACGGGCCAATGAGCGCCACGACCTGACCGCGGCGGATGTCCAGGTCGATGCCGCGGAGCACAGTGTTGCTGCCGAAGGATTTCTGCAGGTTGCGGGCGGAGAGGACCGAACCGGCCCTGGGCCTCTGCTGTGCGTCGGATTCAGTGGGCGACATAGCGGTCCAATCTCTTCTCCAGGACTGATTGGCCCGTGGACAGCACCAGGCAGATGACCCAGTAGACCAGCGCGGCCTGCAGGTACAGGACCATAAATTCCTGGCTGAAGGCGGCGATCTGCTGGGCATTGCGGAACAGCTCGGTCACCAGGATGAGCGAAGCAAGGGAAGTGTCCTTGACCAGTGAAATGAAGGTGTTGGACAGGGGCGGGACGGATACCCTGGCAGCCTGGGGCAGGATGACCCGCAGCAAAGTCTGCGGCCGCGACATGCCGATGGTGTGCCCTGCCTCCCACTGCCCCTTCGGAACGGACAGGATGGCAGCCCGGATGATCTCCGCTGCATAGCCTCCCACGTTCAAGGAGAATGCGATGATCGCGCTGGGCCAGGGATCCAGCCGAATGCCGATGCTGGGCAGGCCGTAGAAGATGACAAAAAGCTGCACCAACAGCGGCGTGCCACGGATGACGGAGACGTAGAAACGCCCGGCTCCAGACAGCAACACGTTGGGACTGAGCCGCATCAGCGCCACCAGCAGGGCAAGGATGAGGCCCAACACGAATGAGGCCAGGGTCAGGGGAATGGTTCCCGTGATGGCCCCGCTGATGATCGGTCCGAAAGAACTCCAGACTAGATCCCAGTTCATTTACTTGGTGACGTCCGCGCCGAAATATTTCTCGGAGATGCCGGCGAGGGTGCCATCCGCAGTGAGGTCGGCCAGGGCCTTGTCCACGGCCGCGACCAGTTCGGTGGACCCCTTCCGGAACACAAAGGCGCTTTCGGTTTTCTCGGTGGTCTCTGCGGCGATCTTCAAACCGGAGTCCGGCGTCGACTTGGCGTAGTCCAGGTAGGTGAGTTTGTCGTTCACGGTGGCATCCACTCGGCCCTGCTGGACCAAGGTGGCGCTCTGGGCCCAGCCTTCAACGGCCTCCACGTTCGCGCCAGCCTCCACCGCCATCTTGTAGAAGTTGCTGGTGAGGGACTGGGCAGTGGTTTTGCCGTTCAGGCTCTCAAAGCCGGTGATGGAGTTGTTGTCCTCCTTGGTCACGATCACGCCAGTGGAGATTGTGTAGGGGGTGGAGAAATCGTACTTGGCTTTGCGCTCTTCATTGATCGAGATCTGGTTGGCGATCGCGTCGAAGCGTTTGGAGTCCAGCCCGGCGAAGACGCCATCGAACTGGGTCTCCTGGAAGGCAGCCTTCACCCCGATCCTGCCGGCCACGGCCTCCGCGATTTCGACATCGAAGCCGGTGAGCTTGCCCGCGCCGTCGGCATGAAAGCTGAACGGCCGGTACGTGCCCTCGGTAGCGAAGACAATTTCGCCCTTTGATTTCACGTCAGACAGGGAAGTGTCCCCGCCGCTCTGGGAGGGGGTGGGTGATCCGCCGCAGGCAGTCAATGCCAGTGCGGCAGCGGCCAATATGCTTGCAAGCGCCGTACGGCGGGTGTGCTGGCTGTTCATGGAGTCATCTTAGCCACGGCGCCGAGTCCCGCGCCTTCATTGGGACGGCAGGTGACGAATGTCCAGGCCGTTAAACAGGCTGAGTGGGGGCGGGTCCCCAACGGCCCGCCACCACTCATCCCCCCAATGTGCGTAAAAGCTCGCCATGGCGCAAGAATTTATCCCCGTTCGCAACACCCCGGCTCGAGCGCTTTCACACATTCATGATTATGTCACTGTCTAATGATTTTGTGAAAGCCTGGTTGGTTACTTTTTGGTAAATGACTTTTTGCCGCGTTGGCGGGCCGCATGGAGCTTCGCGAACCAGATCACTGCCAAGCCGATGACGAAGCACAGGATGGCCGTGTAGTTGATGATGAATTGCGTATATCCAAGCTCGGGCGGCATAAAGGGAAAGGACAACGTCAGGACGATGGCGACGGATCCGATGCACAGCAGGAACGCGCCGAGCCGCACCAGCCAGGGCAGCCTGCTGCGAACGGCCCGCACCATGGCCGGTACCAGGATCAGGGACACATAAGAGGGATACAGTCTTCCGGCAGCACCGTAGTACTCCAACAGCGCCGCATGGGGATCGTCCTGGTTGCTTAGCTGTGCGAGTCCGGCCGACGAGCCGCGGGTGTCCATCATGACGAATGTAACGATCACGGCGGCACTGCAGATCGCCAACGCCGCGATGCCAGGTTTGCCGGTGAGGAGCCCGTATTCCCTGGTGGCCCCAAATCCCTTGGTGATCTTCACGCCAACGAAGAAGATTGCCCCAAAGATGATAAAACGCAGCAAGAGGTTGGCCACGTTCACGCCGCCCAGGGCGCGGTCGATGGCGAGGTAGGGCGCCTCGATGCTGAGCAGGATGGCAACCGTCAAGAGCGCGAAGACATAAAAGAGCGCACGGTTCTGCCGGCGCAGCGCACTGGGGAGCCTGGCGATGGTGACGGCAGCACACACCGTAAACGTCACCCACTGAAGTGTTGTGATCATCCGAGGTTCTCCCAGATCATGTCGGTTTGTTCCTGGTCCTGTTCCTGCCGCCGCAAGGTGCGGCCCAGGGCTTGCAGCCGTTCCCCGGCCAACGCAACCAGCCTGGCGTCGGACATGCTGTTCAGAGCGGCACGCCTGGCGTCCGGATGCCAGCCCGCCTCAATTTCCGTAATCAGCCCGCTGGCCACCAGCCCTGTGGCAGGGGAAGCGCCGGCGGCTTCCGCAGTAGCGAGGGCCAGCTCCGGCGTCAGCCGGTTGGCCGTGAGCTGCGCCGAGTAGTTCTGCGGAGCAATTCCGGTGGCAGCAGCCACCCGGTGGCGGAGCTCGCCGTCGTCAATCGCATCAACCCAGTTCTTCACCGAGGTACCGTGCGGAGCAGGCTCCAGGGGCGGAATCCCGGTCGGGATCCCATCGGGTTCGGTGGCGGAACGGGCCAGGACGGCGCGCAGCAGGTCAGTGGTGGAAATCTGGCTGACCAGTTCATCAACCGACGGTACGGTAGGCGGCCCCGCCAGCGCGTTGTACGCCTCGAAGGTGGACAAGGCTGCCACCGGATTTGCCCCAAAGGCCCTGCTGATGGCCACCACAGTGGATTCCGCAACCTTGCCCCGCACCATCTGTTGGGCGAGCGTGGTCCTTTTGATTCCGGAGACGCGGCAGACGTCCGCCGCGCTGGTGTCCGGGGCGATGCCTTGCAGCCAGCGCTGGAACGCTTTGGCGGGAAGCGGCATTAAGGACACTCTCTGCTGAAGGTAATTGCTGAACGGACGATTGCCATGATCTTAGCCGCGATTTGCTGAGCGGGCTGCCGTCGACTAGTATTAATGGTCGAACCCGTTGGTCCGTACACCCCCCAAGTCCGGACCAGCGGGTTCTTCTATGCCCGGACGCCGGCAGGCTGCCACTTGGCCTTCGGGCTGGTGAGAGGATGGACCCATGACTGCAACGCTCGTAGCCAAAGACCTTGCCGGCGGTCACGATCACCGCTCCTTGTTCAGCGGCCTCTCATTAACTGTCGCCCCGGGTGACGTTGTTGGCGTTGTGGGCGCCAACGGTGCAGGAAAATCCACGCTGCTGCGGCTCCTCGCCGGTGTGGATGAACCCCAGGGCGGCACGGTGAGCCTGGCGCCGTCGGATGCGTTTGTCGGCTGGCTGCCCCAGGAACACGACCGCATCCCCGGCGAAGCCATTGCCGGATACATCGCCCGCCGCACCGGCTGCGCCCAGGCAACTGTGGATATGGAAACCACGGCTGAAGCCCTTGGCTCCGGTGCCCCCGGCGCAGACGACGCCTATGCGCTGGCCTTTGACCGCTGGATGGCCTCCGGTGCCGCTGACCTGGACGAACGGATCCCGGCCATGCTCGCGGACCTTGGCCTGGACATAGGCCCCGACGCCGAAATGACGGCGTTGTCCGGTGGCCAGGCCGCGCGCGTGGCGCTCGCCGCACTGCTGCTGAGCCGCTTTGACGTAGTGCTGCTGGACGAGCCCACCAACGATCTTGACCTCAACGGGCTGGAGCGGCTGGAGTCCTTCGTGCGCGGCCTGCGCGGCGGCGTGGTGCTGGTGTCCCACGACCGTGAGTTCCTGGCACGCTGTGTCACAACAGTGGTTGAGCTGGACCTTCCGCAGAACTCTGTCAACGTCTACGACGGCGGCTACGAGGCGTTCCTGGCCGAACGCGAAGTCGCCCGCCGGCACGCCCGCGAACGCTACGAGGAATTCGCTTCCACCAAAGCGGACCTGGTGCAGCGCGCCCGCACCCAGCGCGAGTGGAGCTCCCAGGGCGTCCGCAATGCAATGAAAAAGAGCCCGGACAATGACAAGATCCGGAGGGCCGCCAGTACCGAATCCTCCGAGAAGCAGGCCCAGAAGGTCCGCCAGATGGAATCCCGGATCGCCCGCCTGGACGTCGTGGAGGAGCCGCGGAAGGAATGGCAGCTGCAGTTCAGCATCGGCCAGGCACCGCGGTCCAGTTCGGTCGTGGCCACCCTGCGTGACGCCGTCGTCCGCCGTGGCGATTTCACCCTGGGCCCGGTCAACCTCCAGCTCAACGCCGGGGAACGGATCGGCATCACCGGTCCCAACGGCGCAGGCAAGTCAACGCTGCTCCGTCTCCTGCTGGGCGTGCAGGAACCCGATGAGGGCGCAGCCTCGCAGGGAGCCTCGGTGGCCGTCGGCGAGATCGACCAGGCCCGCGGCCTGCTGGCCGGGCACCTGATGCTGGGCGACGCCGTCGAAGCCGTCCTGACGGACATGAACCCGGCAGAAGTCCGCACCCTGCTGGCCAAGTTCGGGCTCAAGGCAGACCACACCGGACGCAGCGTCGATTCGTTGTCTCCGGGGGAGCGGACCCGCGCAGCCCTGGCGCTGCTGCAGGCCCGCGGCGTGAACCTGCTGGTCCTGGATGAGCCCACCAACCACCTTGACCTTCCAGCGATCGAGCAGCTTGAGGAAGCTCTGGAAAGCTACGACGGCGCGCTGCTGCTGGTCACCCACGACCGCCGGCTGCTTGCCAACGTCCGCTTGGACACCCACTGGCATGTCGACGCCGGCCAGGTCACCGAAGTACTCGCAGGAACCGGAGAGCGCCAAAAGTGAGCATGGAACGGGTGGCCTGGGGGTCGCTGTACAACATCACCCGGGCAAAGAGCGGCTCCAAGCCGTTCTCCAAGGAAACCCTGAAACGTGTGCTGGGCTTCGCCAAGCCGCACCAGGGGAAGCTGATCGCCTTCGTGCTGCTGTCCGTGGTGCTGGCGTTCCTGGCTGTTGCCACCCCGGTGCTGGCCGGCCAGGTTGTTGACGCGATCGTGGCCAAGTCCGGATCGGACCAGGTGATCCGGCTGGCGTTGCTGATTGCGGGCGTCGCCATCGCAGAGGCTGGGATTGGCCTGGTGAGCCGCTGGTTCTCCTCGACGATCGGCGAAGGCGTCATCCTGGACCTGCGCACCAGGGTCTTTGACCACGTGCAGAAGATGCCGATTGCGTTCTTCACGCGCACCAGGACCGGTGCGCTGGTCAGCCGGCTCAACAACGATGTGATCGGTGCGCAGTCCGCTTTCGCCGGCACGCTGTCCGGGGTGGTCAGCAACGTTGTCGCGCTGATCCTCACGCTCATCGTGATGCTGGGGACTTCCTGGCAAGTAACGCTGCTGGCCATGATCCTGCTGCCGGCCTTCCTGATTCCGGCCCGCAGGATGGGCTCGCGGCTGGCGGACCTGCGCCGCGAGGCTGCAGAGCACAACGCCACCATGGGCACCCAGATGACCGAGCGGTTCTCGGCGCCGGGAGCCACTCTGGTCAAGCTGTTCGGCCGCCCGGATGAGGAATCGCACGAGTTTGCTGTCCGCGCCGGCCGGGTGCGGGACATCGGCGTCCGGACCGCCATGCTGCAGTTCACCTTCGTCACTGCGCTGACGCTGGTCTCCGCGCTGGCGCTGGCCTTGGTTTACGGCCTGGGCGGCTGGTACGCCATCACCGGGCAGTTGGCCGCGGGTGATGTTGTTGTGCTGGCCCTGTTGCTGACGCGACTGTATGCGCCGCTCACCGCGCTGTCCAACGCCCGGGTGGAAATCATGAGCGCGCTGGTCAGCTTCGAGCGGGTGTTCGAGATCCTGGACCTGAAGCCGCTGATCCAGGAAAAGCCGGACGCCGTGGCCATTCCGCCGGGTCCGGTTTCCGTGGAGTTTGACGACGTCCGATTCTCCTACCCGTCAGCGGACAAGGTGTCCCTCGCGTCCCTGGAGGACGTGGCCACCCTGGATACCCGCGGCGGCGAGGAAGTGCTGCACGGCATCAGTTTCCGCGTGGAACCGGGGCAGACTGTGGCGCTGGTGGGTTCCTCCGGGGCCGGCAAATCCACCATTGCCCAACTTTTGGCAAGGCTTTACGACGTCGACTCCGGGGCCGTGCGCCTGGGCGTCGGCTCCCGGGAGACGGACGTCCAGGACGCCACCTTCGAGTCGCTGCGCGCGACGCTGGGCATGGTCACCCAGGACGGCCACCTGTTCCACGAGTCCATCGCCTCCAACCTTCGCCTGGCCAGGCCGGACGCCACGCCAGAGCAGATGTGGGAGGCCATCCGGCAGGCCCGGCTGGAACCCATGATCCGCTCCTTGCCCGACGGCCTGGACACCGTGGTGGGTGAACGCGGCTACCGGCTCTCCGGCGGTGAACGCCAGCGGTTGACCATCGCCCGCCTGCTGATCGGCCAGCCCCGCGTGGTGATCCTCGACGAGGCGACAGCCGCGCTGGACTCGACCAACGAGGCAGCCGTGCAGGCGGCGCTGGGGGCTGCGCTGGAAGGCCGTACCGCCGTCGTAATCGCCCACAGGCTTTCCACCATCCGCGCTGCCGACCTCATCCTGGTGATTGAGGACGGCCGGATCGTGGAGCGCGGCACGCACACCGGGCTGCTGGCCGACTCCGGACGCTATGCGGAGTTGTACAGGACCCAGTTCGCGGAGGCGACGGCCGTAGTCGAGGACGCCGCCGAAGACGCTGCCGAGGACCCTGCCCGGGATGCCGAGTGGCGAGATAACGTCGTTTAGAACGCCCCAAAGCGGCATTGTCTAACCACTCGACGGAGGTTTTGGCGGATGTGCGGGGGCCTTAGCGCCTCAATGCCGGCAGGACGTGGTCCGTCAGCAGGGGAGCGAGATCCTCGGGGAGGGCTGCATTGAGGTCCAGCCAGCGGACCTCTGCGATCTCAGCTGAGGGCACGGCGTCCCATACACCCGGAGCGGCGAAAACCGTTGCTTCGATGTCCGTGGCCGCCTCATTGGCGGCGTCGGCGATCCACACGCCTAAGAGGGTGAGGTCCGCCGGGGACACAAGGATGCCCACTTCCTCAGCCAGTTCACGGGCTGCGGCTTCAACAGCGGATTCGCCG
Source organism: Pseudarthrobacter sp. (assembly GCA_031178005.1). Classification (GTDB taxonomy): domain Bacteria; phylum Actinomycetota; class Actinomycetes; order Actinomycetales; family Micrococcaceae; genus Arthrobacter. The sequence goes on along the minus strand of JAPSJV010000014.1, from coordinate 31,576 downwards.
GCTTCCGGCTTGCCTCCCGGGTGCATGAACTTGTCAGTGCCGCGTTTGCGGACGGTGAGCAGGTGTCCGTCGGCGTTGTACACGCACACTGCGGAGACGACGATGCGGGGATTCTTGGGGATCAAGTGCCCTCGATTGGAATCGAACCAACGACACCGGCTTTAGGAGAGCCGTGCTCTATCCACTGAGCTACGAGGGCCTGTGTCCGGGCACATCGGCCCGGGCACGGATACCAGCATACAAGGTATCGGGCGTACTACGCTCAAACCATGAGTCCAGCCGGCACCGTGGCCTACATTCCCGACACCGCGTCCACCAGGCAGTACATCGGTGCGTGGTCCGTCCTCAGCGTCCTGCAGTATTTCGCCGCGGAGGCAGCCGTGATCGGGGCATGGGTGGGGCCGGTTCCGTACAGCAGGATGACCGGGCTGATCAGTGACCTGGGGGCCTGGCATTGCGGGATCTATGACGGCCGGGACGTATGCTCGCCCCTGAACTGGCTGATGAACGCGTCCTTTGTGGTTCAGGGCCTGGGCATGCTGCTGGGCGCGCTGCTGCTTTCCTCCGGGCTGCTGTGTGTTGCCGCCCGGGCAGGTATCTTGGTGGCGCCCGCCCGCTGGAAGCCATGGCTTGCCGCCGTCGCTGTGCGGCTCCTGACCGCGGCTGCAGGAGCGGGAACCATGGTGGTGGGACTGGTTCCGGAAGATGCCGGGTCCTGGATCCACTTTGCCGGAGCGGTGGCGTATTTCCTGGCGGGTGCGCTGGCGCTGCTGGTCCTGGGATTCCTGTGGCTAAGGCAAACTACGTGGGCATGGTTCTTGCTGGGCTGTGGCGTGGTGTCCGTGGCGGCCCTCATTACGGGTGCCGTGACCTCCTTGGACGTTCCGCTGCCGGGGTTGCTGGAACGGCTGATGGCCTACCCGGTGACGCTGGGAATGGCTGCTGCCGGACTGGTGGTGGCCCGCCGCGTCCACCGGCACCGTGTCCACATGCGTGCCGCCCCTGCGGGTTATCCGGCCTGATGCCGGCCTATCCGCCGCGTCGATAAACCGCGCGGCAGTTGAAGCCCGAGGGATTACGCTGGTTCCGGATCCCTCCGGCGACGGACGCTGGAAGAACATCCGAAGGGATAACACCATGGTGCAGTCAGCAGCAGGACCGGCCCGGTCCAAGGCAACCACCATCTACGACGTGGCCGAGTTGGCTGGTGTATCGCACCAGACCGTGTCGCGCTACCTGAAGGACAAGGCCAAGCTGCGGCCAGCCACCCTGGAACGGGTGGAAAAGGCGCTGGCGGAGCTTGATTACACGCCAAACCTTGCGGCAAGGTCCCTCCGCTCCCGCGAGCTGTACCGCGTCGTGGTGGTAATTCCGGAAGCATCCCCGCATGTTCCCGGGCGTATGCTGAACGGCGCCGCGGAGATGGCGCACGCAGCAGGCTTCCGCATGGATGTGGTGGCCATGGAAGGAACCGCGAAAGCCCGGGCTGAAAGGCTCCAGGGACTGCTCGCAGGTGACGGGGTGGCAGGCGTCCTGTCCTTTGTTCCGCGGCCGGCCAAGCTGGGCTCCTCCCCGGAACCGGTGGCCCGTGTGCCAATGGTGGTGGCCGGCGAGTACACCAACCGGATGCGGGCCCGCGGCAGCCTTGCTGACGGCAGCGCGGCGGCCAAAATCGTCGAGCACCTGGCATCCCTCGGCCACCGCAATTTTTTCCATGTTGCAGGTCCCACGGCATGGCCGTCTGCCCGGAACCGCCTGGCGGCCTATGAGGAGGCCATAGCGCAACTGGGGCTGACATCCAGGGGCGTCTCTGTTGGGGACTGGTCCTCATCCTCCGGCTATGCGGCCGGTCAGAAGATTGCGGCCCTTGACGGGGTGACCGCGGTCTTCGCCGCCAACGACAGCATGGCCATGGGCGTCATCCGTGCGCTGCATGAGCGAGGCATCACCGTGCCGGACCAGGTCAGCGTGTTCGGCTGGGACGATATGCCCGAATCGAGGTTCTTCATACCATCGCTGTCCACAGTCCACATGGATGTGGAAACGCTGGGCGCCAGGAGCATGGCGGAACTTGTCTCCAGGATCCGGGGTGAGCAACCAGCCGCGGAATCCCCCGCCCCGGCCCCCATGGAACTTGTGTTCAGGGAATCCATCAGCGCCGCTCCGGCCCCGGCCAGCGTGGGCACTACGGATTCGACCGAGAAAACGACGTGAGGGGCAGGACCGGATCTCGACAGGCTCGATCACCGGGACTCGACAGGCTCGATCACGGGGGCTACGCCCGCGCTCCCGGAGAACGCAGGAACACCGCGGCACCGCCGGCCAGCAGGCTCAGCACCAGAAGCACCCAGCCGGCCACGGTGAGGCCCGACGCAAGGGCCACCTGCCCGGCGTCGAGCGTTTCTGCGGAGATGATGCCGTCGATCGCGGCATTGCCCCACAACCGCACCACGACGAACAGCAGCGGCACCGCCCACAGGATCCAGCGCAGCGTCTTCCGGGCAACGTTGGTGCCGATCAGCAACAGCCAGGTGAAGCCGAATATCAGCGGGAACAGGACTCCGGCAGTCTTGTGAACGTAGTTCAACTGGCCCCGGGCGTCGCCGTCCATAGCGGTGCGCAGTTGCTCGATATACCCGGCATCAAAACCACCCACCAGCGAGTCGGGCATGGCCAGCCCGCCGGAGAGCTGGGACAGCTGGTTCAAGGTAAGCAGGTGCAGGTACCAGAACAGGAACAAGCTGGCCACCACCCCGGCGATCAGGATCAGGTTCGCGTTGCTGCCCGCCTTCTGCGGAGTCCTTGACGTGGTGGGGTTGATCACCGGCGGAAGGTGATGCTGAGGAACCTCAGCTTTGTTGCCGTGCTTCTTCTTCCGCTGCGCTGGGGTCTTGGCCATAGCTTCCATTATTGCCCCGCCTAGACTGAATGCATGACCACCGGCAGGCACAGCACCCTTGACCTTGATCCCGCCCTCGACGACTTCCAACTCGCTTCCGCACTGGTACGCGAGGCCGGCCAGCTGGCCCTGCTGATGCGGATGGCAGGGCTGCAGGGGGAACGCAAAACCTCAATTTCCGACGTCGTCACCGCAGCTGATCACGCCGCCGAAGCTTATGTCCTGGAGCAGCTTCGCCGCTGCCGGCCGGAGGACGGCGTGCTGGGGGAGGAAGGGGCGGCGTTTGCCGGCACCAGCGGCCGGACCTGGGTGATCGACCCCGTGGACGGCACATACAACTTCCTGCACGGCTCCAGCTACTGGTGTTCGGCGCTGGCGTTGAAGGACGAAGGTGGCGTGGTGCTTGGCGCCATTTTCCAGCCGGAAGAGGACAAGCTGTGGCTGGGCGGGAAGGGCCGGCCCGCCACGCTCAATGATGCTTCGCTGGTTACCTTCGACGTCGGAGGCCTCCGCGGCGACCGGCCACTGGCGGAGATCGGCGCCGCCACTTACATCCATCCGGGCTGGCTGGCGGACCCGATGTGCGCCATGCCCTGGCACGCTGCCGCCACGTCCGCCGCGGCCCTCCGGATGCTGGGCTCCGGCTCCTGCGACCTCGGCCGGGTGGCCGACGGTGAGCTGGGCTGCTGGTTCCAGCACAGCTGCCCGGAGTGGGACTGGCTCCCCGGAAAGGCCATCGTGGAGGCCGCCGGCGGCGCCACGGACACCGTTTCCATCAACGGCCTGGAATGGTTTATGGCGGGAAGCCCGACGGCGGTACGCCAGTTGCGTGCTGCCCTTGAGACCGGGCGGGTCGGGTAACGAACCTCCGCTGTCAGACCCAGCGCCTAGACTTGTCTACACCATGGATATGTTGTTTGACCCTTACTCTGACGGACCTTTCAAGGCCGCACCCGGCGCTGCCGCGCGCAACCAGACCCGTGCATTCAGTGCCGGAGACGGCCCTGGATTCGGTGCGGGGGCGGGTCCTGAGGCCGGTTCCGACCCGCGCCCGGGCAGCGGCTCAGGCCACTCCGGTGGCACGCCTGCGCTCAATACAGCCCAACTTCTTGAAGGGCTGAACCCCCAACAGGCAGAGGCAGTCAAGCACGCAGGCGGTCCACTGCTGATCGTTGCCGGTGCGGGGTCAGGCAAAACCAGGGTGCTGAGTAACCGGATCGGTTACCTGATCGCCACCAAGCGCGCCCATCACGGCGAGATCCTGGCCATTACCTTCACCAACAAGGCAGCAGCGGAGATGCGGGAACGCATCGAGGCGCTGGTGGGACCTCGTGCCAAGGCCATGTGGATTTCCACGTTCCACTCGTCCTGCGTGCGGATCCTGCGCCGCGAGGCAGCAAACGTCGGCCTGAAGTCGAACTTCTCCATCTATGACTCGGCGGATTCCCTGCGCCTCATCACGTTGGTGGCCAAGAACCTGGAGCTGGACCCCAAGCGCTTCGCGCCCAAGGCCATCCAGCACAAGATTTCAGCGCTCAAGAACGAACTCATCGACGACGACGCCTACTCGTCCTCGGCCAACCACAACGATCCCTTCGAATCGGCAGTGGCCGAGGTCTTCAAGGGCTACACGCAGCGGCTGCGGCAGGCCAACGCCATGGACTTTGACGATCTCATCGCCCAGACCGTCTACATGTTCCGGGCCTTCCCGGCACTCGCCGAGTCCTACCGCCGCCGATTCCGGCACGTTTTGGTGGACGAATACCAGGACACCAACCACGCACAGTACGCCCTGGTGCGCGAAATCGTGGGCGAGGGTGAGCAGGCGAGCGAGCTGACCGTCGTCGGCGATTCCGATCAGTCCATTTACGCTTTCCGCGGTGCGGACATCCGCAACATTGTGGAGTTTTCCAAGGACTATCCCACCGCACGCACCATCAAGCTGGAGCAGAACTACCGCTCCACGCAGAACATCCTCAACGCCGCCAACTCGGTGATTTCCCGAAACCCCAACCGGCCGGAGAAACGGCTGTGGACCGCAGAGGGGGACGGCCACAAGATCATCGGCTATGTGGGCGAGAACGAACACGAGGAAGCCCGTTTCATCGCCAAGGAGATCGACAGGCTGCAGGACGAGGACGGTCTGCGCCCCGGCGACGTCGCGATTTTCTACCGGACCAACGCCCAGTCGCGTTCCATTGAAGACGTGCTGGTCCGCGTCGGCCTGCCTTACAAGGTTGTGGGTGGCACACGCTTCTACGAGCGCAAGGAAATCAAGGACGCCCTCGCTTACTTGCGCGTCCTGGTCAATCCCGACGATGACGTCAACCTGCGCCGGGTGCTCAACGAACCCAAACGGGGCATCGGCGATCGCGCCGAAGGAGCCGTTGCGGCTCTGGCGGAACGTGAACGGATCTCCTTTATGGCCGCGGCGCGGCGTGCGGACCAGGCTCCAGGCATGGCCACCCGCTCGGTCAATGCGGTGGAAGGTTTTGTGAAGCTGTTGGACGATCTGGCGGTAGTCGCCGCCGGTTCCGGCGCGTCCGCGGCGCTCGAGGCCGTCCTGGAACAGACCGGCTACCTGGCCGGGCTGCGGGCCAGTACCGATCCGCAGGATGAATCCCGTGTGGAGAACCTGGCCGAACTCGTGGCGGTGGTGCGCGAGTACGAACAGGAAAACCCTGAAGGCTCCCTGGAGGCATTCCTGGAACAGGTTTCCCTGGTGGCGGATGCTGACCAGATTCCGGACGCTCCGGGCGGCACCGAGGCGGAAGCTGCGGCTGCCGTTGCGGAAGCGCGGCGCCTGGGAGTCGTCACGCTGATGACGCTGCACACAGCTAAAGGCCTGGAGTTCCCGGTGGTGTTCCTTACCGGTATGGAGCACGGCATTTTCCCGCATGCACGGTCTGCCACCGACCCCAAGGAACTGGCGGAAGAACGGCGGCTGGCGTACGTGGGCCTCACCCGCGCCCGGAAGCGCCTGTACATTACCCGGTCCGAGGTCCGCAGCCTGTGGGGACAGAGCCAGTACAACCCCGCCAGCCAGTTCATCGAGGAGATCCCCGGTGATCTGGTGGAGTGGAAGCGTGAGGGCACCAGCCGGAGCGTTGGCGGCTGGGGGAGCGGGGCCGGCGTCGGCTCCGACCGCTACAGCGGCTCCTTCTGGGGCGCAGGCACCGCACGTGGCGGGGCAGCGGATTCGCATGCCGGCTTCAATGCGGACGTTCCGGCAGCCATAGCCAAGAACCGCGTCCAGCCGCAGAAGGAAGTCATTGCCGTCAGCGTGGGTGACAAGGTCAACCACACCAGCTTCGGCAACGGCACGGTCCTCGCCGTGGAAGGTGCCGGGGACAAGACGGTTGCCAAGGTCAAGTTCAGTGTGGGGGAGAAGCGGCTGCTGCTCCGCTACGCGCCCCTTACCAAGGTGGAGGCCTAGGCGTATGCGGCCGGTGCTCCGGGCGATGCTGGCTGCTGCCGTCCTGCTGCCGGCCGTGACGTCATGCAGCTTCAGCCAGGAAGACCCCGGCTACGTGCCACCTCCGCCCTTGCCTGCCATCGAACAGTTGGCGCAAGCGCCGCTTGCGGACCCTTCCCCCTATTCGGCGGGTGACGACGTCCTGAGTTTTGTGACGGAAGACCGCAACATTGCCTGCTCGCTGACCTCGGCACGCGGGGAGCACGTCAACCTCCCTTACGAGGTCAACAACTACGCGGATTCTGCCAACAACAAACTGGCTATTGTTCCGGTGGCCCATTGCGAACTGGCCGCCTACCCCAAGCCCCTGCCGGCGGACGTGTCCAGCGACTGTGCGGGCACAAACCTGGGCTTCCTGGGCGGCACCGTAATCACCACCCCTGATGCTGCCCGCTACGGTGAATGCCGTTCCGGCGTCACACAGATGGAGTCCGAATACGGGCCCAACGGGGATGCCACCGGTCCCATCTCCCAGCTCGCCGTCCTGCCGGACGGTGCCAACCTGGAACGCAACGGGCTGCGCTGTTCGGCATACAACGGCGGGGTGGCCTGCGGGAACGTGTCTGCAGGCATCGGATTCTTTGTGGCAAAGGGCAAATACGAACTTGTTTTGGGCCCCTCGGAAAACGCTGCAGAAACCACCGGTGCCGCCCCAAAAACCCCGTGATTCCGGGGTTTTTCTACGCTCCATAGAATAGTGTCGTTACTCACAGAACAGGTAGTGTAGGTCGGGCGGGTCTCCGTGAAGGACTAGAGTTCCCAATGGAGCATTACGCCGCGTGGCTCGTTTCCAACCCGCCTCCGGTACGTGCAATTCCGCAGCCCGGTCATCGTCTTCGACGGTGCTCGACTGTACAGAAACTACTTCGACGTAGAAGGACACTAAACCGTGGACCTGTTTGAATACCAGGCGCGCGATATGTTCGAGGCGCACGGTGTACCCGTGCTTGCCGGCATCGTGGCGTACACCCCTGAAGAAGCAAAAGCAGCTGCCGAGAAGATTGGCGGCGTTACCGTCGTCAAGGCACAGGTAAAGGTTGGCGGCCGCGGTAAGGCCGGCGGCGTGAAGGTGGCCAAGTCTGCGGACGAGGCGCTGGAGCACTCCACCAACATCCTGGGCATGGACATCAAGGGCCACACCGTCAACAAGGTGATGATTGCCCAGGGTGCCGATATTGCCGAGGAATACTACTTCTCCGTCCTGCTGGACCGGGCCAACCGCAACTACCTGGCCATGTGCTCGGTAGAAGGCGGCATGGAAATCGAACAGCTCGCCGTCGAACGTCCGGATGCGCTGGCCAAGGTTGCCATTGATCCCGCTGTCGGCATCGACCAGGCGAAGGCCGACGAAATCGTCGCTGCCGCCGGCTTCTCCGAGGAACTGCGCGGCAAGGTTGCCGACGTCATCCTCAAGCTCTGGGATGTCTTCAAGAAGGAAGACGCCACCCTGGTGGAGGTCAACCCGCTGGTCAAGACCGGCGCCGGCGACATCGTCGCCCTGGACGGCAAGGTCTCCCTCGACGAGAACGCCGATTTCCGCCACCCGCACCACGCCAGGCTCGAGGACAAGGATGCTGCTGATCCCCTCGAAGCCAAGGCCAAGGCGCAGGACCTGAACTACGTCAAGCTCGACGGCTCCGTTGGCATCATCGGCAACGGTGCAGGCCTGGTTATGTCCACGCTGGACGTTGTTGCCTACGCCGGCGAAAACCACGGCAACGTCAAGCCCGCCAACTTCCTGGACATCGGCGGTGGAGCCTCTGCAGAGGTTATGGCTGCCGGCCTCGACGTCATCCTGGGCGACGAGCAGGTCAAGTCCGTGTTCGTGAACGTCTTCGGCGGCATCACCGCGTGTGACGCCGTTGCCAAGGGCATCGTCGGCGCACTCGCCGAGTTGGGTTCCTCCGCGAACAAGCCCCTGGTAGTCCGCCTCGATGGCAACAACGTCGAAGAAGGCCGCCGCATCCTTGCCGAGGCAAACCACCCGCTGGTTACCCTGGCCGCCACCATGGACGAGGGCGCCGACAAGGCCGCCGAGCTCGCCTACGCAGCCCGCTGATCGAGCCTGTCGAGATCTAGGAAAGAACACATGTCTATTTATCTGAACAAAGACTCCAAGGTCATCGTCCAGGGCATCACCGGCGGCGAAGGCACCAAGCACACCGCCCTGATGCTCAAGGCCGGCACCAACATCGTCGGTGGCGTGAACGCCCGCAAGGCCGGCACCACCGTGGTCCACGGTGACAACGATATTCACGTCTTCGGCACCGTCAAGGAAGCCATCGCCGAAACCGGCGCGGACGTCTCCATCGTCTTCGTCCCCCCGGCATTCACCAAGGACGCCGTTGTTGAAGCCATCGAAGCCGAAATCGGCCTCGTTGTTGTCATCACCGAAGGCGTGCCTGTCCAGGATTCGGCCGAGTTCTGGGCCCTCGCCCAGTCCAAGGTTGACGCTGACGGCAACCAGATCACCCGGATCATCGGACCGAACTGCCCCGGCATCATCACCCCCGGCGAAGCCCTGGTAGGCATCACGCCCGCCAACATCACCGGCAAGGGCCCCATCGGCCTCGTCTCCAAGTCAGGCACCCTGACCTACCAGATGATGTACGAACTGCGTGACCTCGGCTTCTCCACCGCCATCGGAATCGGCGGCGACCCCGTCATCGGCACCACGCACATCGACGCCCTGGCTGCGTTCGAGGCTGACCCGGAGACCAAGGCCATCGTGATGATCGGCGAAATCGGCGGCGATGCCGAGGAACGTGCCGCTGACTTCATCAAGGCCAACGTCACCAAGCCGGTTGTAGGCTACGTGGCCGGATTCACGGCTCCCGAAGGCAAGACCATGGGCCACGCCGGCGCCATCGTCTCCGGTTCCGCCGGTACCGCCCAGGCCAAGAAGGAAGCCCTCGAGGCCGCAGGCGTGAAGGTCGGCAAGACGCCGTCCGAGACCGCCAAGCTGCTGCGCGAAGTTTACGCAGCCCTGTAGTTCCCTCCGGTGGTTGAGCTTGTCGAAACCTGGGTCTCGACAAGCTCGACCACCGGTGGTTGAGCCTGTCGAAACCTCAGGTCTCGACAGGCTCGACCACCATACGACGACGGCCCGGTTACATGTACACCCAAGGTAACCGCCCGGGGGGTTCGTTTTGCGGACTAAAA
>JAPSJV010000014.1:0-22030 GCA_031178005.1 Pseudarthrobacter sp. | reverse complement strand
GTTACCTTCTCCACGAAGGTAACCGGCCGTCGTCGTACTTTAGGCGGACTAAACCTTGGCGCTGCTGAGCAGTTCGTCGAGGCGTTCGTAGCCTTCCGTCATGCCGCCTTCCATGCCGGACTGCGCCATGCCGTCGCGGGCTTCCTGGCTGGGGTAGACCGAGTGGCCGCGCAGCCGGCACCTGCCGTTGCCCAGATCCTCGAACGTCATGAACTCCAGGCTCACGACATCCGGGTAGCCTTCGAACTCGAATGTCTGGATGGCGAACTCGTTTTCGCGGACAACGTGGAAGACGCCGTTGAACTTGTAGGCGACGCCGTCAGGTCCTGTGTGGACGTAGCTGTAGCTGCCTCCGGTACGGAAGTCGTAGTGGTCCATTTCCATCTTCAGCCCGCGCGGCCCAAGCCACTGGGTGATCAGGGCCGGGTCCTTATGGGCGCGGAAGACGTCCTCTACCGGAAAGTCGAACTCGCGCTCGGTGTCGATGAAGGGCTGGCCCTCGGGGACGGTGAGTTTCAGTGCGTTGCTCATGATTGATCCTTAGTTTGCCGGCCGCGTGATGCGGCGCTGGAACGTAAGACGGCATCGAGGTTGCGGAACTGGTCTTCCCGGACCAACCGGTATTGGCCAATCCAGGCAGTCAGGGCCTCGAGCCGCTCGGGATTCAGGTGCACGGGCCGGCGCTGGGCGTCCCGCGAACGGGTAACCAACTGCGCCTGTTCAAGCACCTGGATGTGTTTTGACACGGCCTGCTTGCTGATCGCGAATGGTTCAGCGAGGTCGTTGACGGTGGCGGAACCATGGCTGAGGCGCGCAATGATGCTCCTGCGGATTGGATCCGCCAGTGCCATAAACGCGGCGTCCAGCAGGCCGTCATTGCTGCTTTCCATGTTCCACCTCCTCATCCAATCACCAGTATCCAACCATCTAGTTGATCAACTAACTGGTTGAATAAGAATAGGACGCACAAGGAGATTGCGCAAGGATTTTAATGGTCCGTTCATCCGGCGTATGGATGGACGGAACCGGCCCCACACCTCCGTGGAACCCGAGCGGCCTACAGTCGGCGGTGTGAATATCCCAAACCTCCGCCGAACTGCCGCCGCGGCACTGACCGTGCTCGCCGCCGTCGCACTCGTTCCTTTACCCGCTGCCACGGCCGCACCGCTGCGGCACACTGTCCCGCTCGAAGCCGCGGTTACTGAGCCCACCGTTGTGTACAGCCAGGATTTCTCCGGAGCCGGGCTACCGGAAGGGTTTAATACCGTCGAAGGGGACTGGAAGGTGGAGGACGGCCGCCTTTACGGCACCAGCGCCAGCACCTCCCAACTTTCCCGGATCACGTTCGGACCGCACCTGCGCAGTTATCGCTTCGAAGCAACAGTCCGTTTCGAGAACGTGCTCAATGCAGGCCGCTGGTCCGCCCTTGGTATGGACATCCAGCCTGACGGCGCGGTGCCGTACTGGATCGCCACCATGCGATCCGGCTCTGCCGCCAGCAATGGCCTGGAGTTCGCCGAGCGCACCGCTGCCAACAGCTGGAACGTGACGGATACGACGGCGGCGCCCACCGCTGCCGGTACCGGCACCGATGTAAAGGTGGCTGTTGAGGTCCGCGGCCGCAAGGCCGCCTGGTTCTTCAACGGCCAGAAGATGATGGAAACAAACCGCCTGATCCGCACCGATACCGGGGTTTTGGGCTTCGTGAACAACGGCGCCACCGTGTCCTACGACGACATTACGGTGTCGCAGCTGCCGGACACCGAATCGCTGCTGGTGGGCGAAGGCGGCCGGCCGGCCGTTATTGCCCACCGCGGACTGTCCTCGGTCATTCCGGAAAACACCCTGCAGGCACTGCTGTCCGGCGGCCGCGCCGGAGCGGACTGGGTGGAGATGGACGTCAACACCTCTGCGGACGGCGTTCCCGTTGTCATCCACGACGGCAGTGTGGACCGGACCACTGCCGGAACCGGAAACGTTGCCAATCTGACGTCCAGCTATATCGCAGGCCTGGAGGCGGGCTCCTGGTTCTCGCCCGCCTATGCCGGGGCCAAAGTTCCCACGCTCGCCGAGTTCCTGGACCAAAGTGACACGGAAGGCAGCGGGATCCTCCTTGAGGTCAAGGGCCCCGAAACGCGTGAAGAAGTCCAGCGGATCATCGATATGGTTCGTGAACGCGGCCTCGAGGACCAGACCATCCTGCAAAGCTTCGACACCAACGTCCTGCAGTACTCCCGGGAATACTCCCCGTCATTGCGCCTTGGGCTGCTGCGCGGCACTCTGGACGCTGACGTTGTTGCGGCCGCCAGACAGTATGGAGCGGTCACCTACAACCCCGGTTGGGCTGCACTTGCTGCCCGTCCCGGTGCCATCAAGGAACTGCACGACGCCGGCATCGCCGTGATGCCCTACACCGTCGACTCCGCGGAGCAGTGGAAAGTAATGACCGAGGCCGGTGTGGACGGCATCATCACCAACCGGGCCGGGGCCCTGGTGGGTTACCAGAGTGCCACTGCAGTTCCGGCACCACCGGCACCCGCACCGACTGTCGGATTCCCGGCCGGTGCGGACGGCGCAACGTACGGCCGCGGCACATCAGTAGTTCCCGCCGTCGTCAGCTCCGATTCTGAGGGCGTGGCACTGACCCTGGATGGAAATGCTGTGGAAGAAGGCGTTGCGATCCCCACCAACACCCTGGACCCAGGCACTCACACTCTGGCAGCTATCGCCACCGGCCCGGGCGGCGAAGCGACGGCGGAAATGACGTTTACAGTGGCTCCATCCGCGGCCGGGCTGTACCTACTGTCCGTGTCCGAGGGTGTGGACCGCAAGGTCCGGGACAAGCTGATCAAGGCGATTGACAAGGCGGCATGGGCTGATCTTGCGGCCCAGGCTGAGCGTGCGTCCGGCTCGGGACTGCCGGCGGATGTGGCGGCAGTTATTGCCGCTGATGCCAGGCTGCTGGCGGGATAGTTATCCCAGGACGCGCTACACCCCGGCGTGCAGCCGGGGGAGTGCGCGTACCAGTTCGGCAAGCTCGGGAACCTGCCCGGCCTGGTCCAAAGCCCGTTCAAGCGTGGCGTCGTGGGCAGGCCGGGCGGCGTCCAGCAACGCGCTGCCGGCCGGAGTAAGTTCCGTGTAGATACCGCGGCGGTCGTCTGCACACAGGATCCGGGTGAGCAGGCCGCGGTCCTCCAGCCGGTTTACCAGCCGGGTGGTGGCGCTGGGGCTCAGTGCTGTGGCCCGCGCCAGCTGCTGCATCCGCATGTGCCAGCCGTCCTGGCGGCTCAGGGCGTCCAGCACCGTGTATTCAACCACCGAGAGCTGGGACTCGGCCTGCAGCGCCCGCTCCAGTTCGCCCTCGATCAGGCCGTGGAGTGCCGCCAGGGTGCGCCAGCCTTGGGCGCGGACTTCGACGGCGTCGTCTTTGATGCCCATGGATGGTGCCTCTCTTACCTCGGAAACTGCCTAATTAGTTGCATGCGCTCTATAAGTGCTTGCGCTATCTATTTGCTTGTGCAAAGATAAATACCGCGTCTGCAACTAATAGTTTAGGTGGACGATCCACCAATACACAATTTTCCAAGGAGTTTTCCATGCCTGTTGGCTTGATCGCACTCGCCCTGGGCGGGTTCGGCATAGGACTTACCGAGTTCGTCATTATGGGCCTGCTGCCTGAGGTTGCCGCCGACTTTGCGGTCAGCGAAGCAGCGGCGGGCTGGTTTATCTCCGGCTACGCCTTGGCGGTTGTAGTGGGCGCGCTGGTCCTCACGGCGGCCGTAGCGCGCTTTGACCGGAAGCCGGTCCTGGCCGTGCTGCTGGTTTTGTTCATTGTGGGGAACCTGATTTCTGCGGTTTCCGTTGAGTACTGGGTGATGATGGCCGGCAGGATTGTGGCCGCGTTGTCCCATGGCGCCTTCTTTGGAATCGGCGCCGTGGTGGCCGCGGGGATGGTGGCACCCACCAGGAAGGCCGCTGCCATTGCCATCATGTTTACCGGACTGACAGCGGCCAATGTGCTCGGTGTGCCCTTCGGCACCCTGCTGGGCCAGGCGGCCGGCTGGCGGTCCACGTTCTGGGCTATCACTGTGATTGGCGTGATTGCCCTGGTTGGCATCCTGGCGCTGGTTCCAGGATCCGGCCGCGGCGCCGAGCCTGCCGGGGGACTCCGGGGCGAATTGCGGGCATTCCGTTCCAGCCAGGTCTGGCTCTCCATTGCTGTCACAATCCTGGGCTATGGCGGCATGTTTGGCGCCTTCACCTACATCGCATTTACCCTCACGGACGTTTCCGGCTTTGATGCGGCCATGGTTCCCTGGCTCCTGATTGTGTTCGGCGTGGGATTGTTTGCGGGCAACACCCTGGGCGGCAAGGCCGCCGACAAGAATGTGGACCGCACCCTCCTGGTAGTGCTGTCCGTCCTGGTCCTGGTGCTGGTCCTGTTCGCCTTGACCGCCGCCAACCAGGTGCTCACCGTGGCCTCGCTGCTGTTGATGGGCGGCTTCGGGTTCGCTACGGTGCCGGGATTGCAGATGCGGGTGATGAAGTACGCGGAGGGAGCTCCTTCGCTCGCCTCCGGCGCCAACATCGGCGCCTTTAATGTCGGCAACGCGCTGGGTGCCTGGCTGGGTGGCGTCACCATCACCGCCGGCCTGGGCTACACCTCGCCCATCTGGGCCGGAGCGGGGCTGACCCTGCTGGGTCTCGGCGTGATGGCCATTGCAGCTGCCCGGGCGCGCAACGCGTCCCGGGGAGAAGCTCCCGACGGCGGGTCCCTGGCTGCGGAGGCCACCGAGCCTGCCGCCCAGCTCCCAGCCGCCGCCGGCTGAGCCGCCTGGTCTGACAGCAGTAAAACCAGGGCCACCCGCGGCCCACCCCGTAATTTTGGGGTGGCCGCGGGTGGCCTTTTGCCGTTAACGCGGAAGTTTCCGGCTGGGGTCTTGAGCGCTAGAGTGAAACTTTGTTAGTATGTCAGTACAAACTACCAAGGAGACCAAAAGTGCCTCTCGTGCGGATCGATGTAAACCAGGGCCGAAGTCCAGGAGAGCTGCAACAGCTCAGCAGGGCCATTCACGACGCCATCCTGGCTGAATATGCAATTCCCGAGCGGGACTACTTCCACATCCTGACCGAGCATCCGGCCGGGCAGATTGTTGCCCAGGATGCCGGGCTTGGCTTCGAGCGGACCACGGGGCTGGTGATGATCCAGATCTTCACGCAGGCCGGGCGTTCCCGGGATGCAAAGCAGCGCTTGTTCGCCGCCGTGGCAGCGAGGCTGGCCGATGCCGGAGTTGCCGGCGCCGACGTCTTTATTGGCTACGCGGAAAACGCTGCTGAGGACTGGTCGTTCGGATTTGGCCGCGCCCAGTATGTCACCGGTGAGTTGGCCGTGCCCGCAAAATAGGCCCCATTGGCCGGATTTTCAGGCCAGGGCGAGTGCTCCCCGGTCAGCGAAATGCAAGTTGTCAATATGTCAGTACAAACCTTTGACAGGACATTAAATCTGGTGCAAAGTAGTGTGTGTTCCCGCTCACGGGAATGGCCGCACACCGGAGCTCCAGCTGTCACAGGTACCGGGTTCAATCCAGAAAGGTCCGAGACTACCGTGACCCACGAACTGCTTACCATCGGGCGCATCAGCGTTGATATCTACCCGAACGACGTCGGCGTGGACCTGGAGGACGTCACGTCCTTCGGCAAATACCTGGGCGGCTCGCCTTCCAACGTGGCGGTCGCCGCCGCCAGGCACGGGCGCCGTGCCGGTGTGATCACCCGGACCGGGGAAGATGCCTTTGGCACCTATCTGCACCGGGAACTGCGTAAGTTCAACGTTGACGATTCGTTTGTCAGCGGAGTGAAAGAGTGGCCTACGGCTGTTACCTTCTGTGCCATCAAGCCGCCGGAAGATTTCCCCCTCTACTTCTACGGCCGCTTTCCGACTGCACCGGACCTGCAGATCAAGGCATCGGAGCTGGACCTGGAGGCCATCCGGGCTGCGGGGATTTTCTGGTCCACGGTTACCGGTCTATGCCAGGAACCCAGCCGCGAAGCCCACGTCACGGCCCACCAGGCCCGGCCCCGCACGGCACTCGGTGAGGGGCAGTACACCATCCTGGACCTGGACTACCGGCCCATGTTCTGGGCTTCGGAGGACGAAGCCCGCCAGCAGGTCGCCAAAATCCTGCCATACGTCACCGTCGCCATCGGCAATGACAAGGAATGTGCTGTAGCCGTAGGAGAGGGAACCCCTGATGAACAGGCGGACCGCCTGCTGGCCGCCGGCGTTGAGATCGCCGTCGTCAAGCTCGGCCCCGAAGGCGTGATGGCGAAGACCCGTACGGAACGCGTTGTCTCCGCCCCAGTGCCAGTGGAAACTGTCAACGGGCTCGGCGCCGGCGACTCGTTTGGCGGAGCCTTCTGCCACGGGCTGCTGTCCGGATGGCCGCTTGCCGACGTCCTGGACTACGCCAACGCGGCCGGAGCGATCGTCGCGTCCCGCCTTTCATGCGCAGACGCCATGCCGACGCCGGATGAGGTCACCTCGCTGCTGGCGGAGCGCGGGCGCCTGCGCCCGGGCCAGTTTGCCACCGAAGGAGCAGCGCTGTGATTATCAACGCTTCCACGCATGCCGCATCCGCCCGGCTCGGCGTCGACGACGATCCCCGCCGTTACGCCCACCTCAGCACCATCCGCCTCGAGGACCCGGAGGCCATTGCCCGGGCGGCCCAAGCCCGGCGCCGGCACCCGGGGGTCAAAGCGGGGACGCAGAACTTCATTGTGGCTGCCGACCACCCTGCCCGCGGTGCCTTGGCCGTGGGAGCGGACCCGGTAGCGATGGCGGACCGGCGCCAGCTACTGGACCGGCTGCAGATCGCGCTCGCCAACCCGGGAGTGGACGGCATCCTGGCTTCGCCGGACATCATGGATGACCTCCTGCTGCTCGGCGCGCTGGAGGGCAAACTGGTGTTTGGTTCGATGAACCGGGGAGGGCTGACCGGCCTCATCAACGAATTCGACGACCGCTTCACGGGACACACAGCCGCCGCGCTGGAAGCCCTTGGCGCGGACGGCGGGAAGATGCTGACCCGGATCTGCCTGGATGATCCGGACACCGTGGCCACTTTGGAGGCAACCGCGAAGGCCATCGATTCCTTGGCCGAACGCAAATTGATTGCCATGGTGGAGCCCTTCCTCTCGGTCCGTAAGAACGGGAAGGTCCGTAACGACCTTTCAACGGACGCCGTCATCAAGTCCATTGCGATCGCCGAGGGCCTTGGGTCCACCAGCGCCTACACCTGGATGAAGCTCCCCGTTGTAGCCGGGATGGAACGTGTTATGGCCGCGACCACCATGCCCACGGTGCTGCTCGGCGGAGATCCGGACGGCACCCAGGACGAAGTATTTGCCAGCTGGGAAGCAGCCTTGGCACTGCCCGGCGTCCAGGGCCTGACTGTTGGCCGCACCTTGCTCTATCCCCAGGACGGGGACGTCGCCGGCGCTGTTGCCGCCGCGGCGTCGCTGCTCAACAAAAAGTCACCCGTGAAAGTATCGGAGTAACCCTTCATGCGAACAGGAACACGCAGGATGACAGTGGCCCAGGCCGCCGTCGAATATCTTTCCCGGCAGTACACGGTGGACAGGATAGGGACGCAGGACTACCGTGAGCGGCTCATTCCGGGCACATTCGGCATCTTCGGGCACGGCAACGTGGCAGGTGTTGGCCAGGCGCTCAAGCAGTACCAGCAGCTGGACCCGGCCATCATGCCGTACTACCAGGGCAGGAATGAGCAGGCCCAGGTCCACCAGGCCGTAGGCTACGCGCGGCACACCCGCCGTCGCCAGACGTTCGCCATCAGCACGTCGATCGGCCCCGGCTCCTCGAACCTTCTCACCGGCGCCGCGCTCGCCACCACCAACCGGCTGCCTGTGCTGCTGCTGCCGAGTGACACTTTCGCCACCCGCGCGGCGGACCCGGTGCTGCAGCAGCTGGAGCAGCCCCACGCCTATGACATCACCGTAAACGATGCCTTCCGGCCGCTGTCGAAGTTCTTTGACCGGGTGTCCCGCCCGGAGCAGCTTTTCTCCGCGTTCCATCACGGGCTCCGCGTCCTGACCGATCCCGCGGAAACCGGCGCCGTCACCATCTCGCTCCCGCAGGACGTCCAAGCCGAAGCCTTCGACGTTCCGGAAGAATTCCTGGCAGAGCGGGAATGGCGGATCCGCCGTCCCGATGCCGACGACGACGACATCCGCCGTGCCGCCGAAGCCATCCGGTCCGCAAAGCGTCCGCTGATCATCGCCGGCGGCGGCGTCCTCTACGCCTACGCCAATGATGAACTTGCCAGGTTCGCAGAGCTGACAGGCATTCCGGTGGGCAATACCCAGGCCGGCGTGGGCGTCCTGCCGTGGGACCATCAGGCATCGCTGGGCGCCATCGGATCCACGGGAACGACGGCGGCAAACACCTTGGCGGCCGATGCGGACCTGATCATCGGGATCGGTACGCGCTACGAGGATTTCACGACGGCGTCGCGCACGGCGTTCCAGAACCCGGACGTGAAGTTCATCAATATCAATGTGGCCCCGATCGATGCCTACAAGCACGGCACCACGTTGCCCATCGTCGCCGATGCGCGCAAGGCGCTGATCAAGCTGAACCAGGCATTGGGTGGATACCGCGTGGGCGGCGACCTCGAACAGCAGGTGGCGGCAGAGAAGAAGCGCTGGAACGCCACGGTGGACGAAGCCTTCGACACCCGCTCCACCCCGTTGCCGGCGCAGAACGAGATCATTGGTGCCACCAACCGGGCCATGGATGCTTCTGATGTGGTGATCTGTGCCGCCGGCTCACTGCCCGGAGACCTGCACAAGATGTGGCGCGTCCGGGACCCGTTCGGCTACCACGTGGAATATGCATACTCGTGCATGGGCTACGAAATCCCCGGCGGGCTGGGGGTCAAGCGTGCGGCTCTGGCCGAAGCGGCCACGGGCGAAACGCAGCGCGACGTCGTTGTGATGGTGGGGGACGGCTCCTACCTGATGATGCATACGGAACTGGTCACCGCCGTCGCCGAACGCATCAAGCTGATTGTGGTCCTGATCCAGAACCACGGTTATGCCTCCATTGGTTCCTTGTCCGAATCGCTCGGCTCGCAGCGCTTCGGAACCGCCTACCGTTCCCTGGACGAGGAGCAGCACAGCTTCGACCATGGCGAGACCCTCCCCGTCGACCTGGCGCTGAATGCCGAAAGCCTGGGTGTAAAGGTGATCCGGATCGAACCGGGGGAGAAGGTCATCGCCGAGCTCGAGCAGGCAATCCGTGACGCCAAGGCCGCACCGGAACGCAGCGGGCCCATCCTCATCCACGTGGAATCCGATCCGCTCCTTGATGCACCGGACTCCGAATCCTGGTGGGACGTACCGGTCTCCCAGGTCTCCGGACTCGAGTCCACGCAGCAGGCCTACACAACGTATACCGACCACAAGAACCGCCAGCGCAAGCTGCTCGGCTGATTCCCCCAACGCTACAGACCAAGGAAGTCCACTATGTCGACGACGACCACCCTGACAACTGTCAATCACTTCATCAATGGCGCCGAAACCGCAGGCGAGGGCACCCGCACCCAGCCGGTGTACAACCCGGCCACCGGCCAGGTCTCCGCTGAGTTGCGGCTGGCCAACCGGGCGGACCTGGATGCGGCCGTTTCAGCGGCACGTTCGGCTGCGGACAGCTGGGGCGATACGTCCCTGGCCAAGCGGACAGCTGTGCTCTTCAAGTTCCGTGAACTTGTTGCCTCCCATGTGCAGGAGCTCGCCGAGTTGATCACGGCCGAGCACGGCAAGGTACTTTCGGACGCCAAGGGCGAGATTGGCCGCGGGCTTGAAGTCATTGAGTTCGCTTGTGGCATTCCGTCCCTGCTGAAGGGCGATTACTCGGACCAGGTCTCCACGGGGATTGATGTTTTCTCCTTCCGCGAGCCGCTCGGTGTGGTTGCCGGGATTACGCCCTTTAACTTCCCGGTGATGGTGCCGCTGTGGATGGCCCCGATGGCCATTGCGGCGGGCAACGCGTTTATCCTCAAGCCCTCCGAGCGTGATCCTTCGGCGTCGATGCTGCTGGCAAAGCTGTGGAAGCAGGCCGGCCTGCCGGATGGTGTGTTCCAGGTCCTGCATGGCGATAAGGAAACGGTGGACGGGTTGCTGACCCACCCGGACGTGGACGGCATCAGTTTTGTTGGTTCCACGCCGATCGCGAAGTACGTCCACGAGACCGCGACGGCACACGGCAAGCGCGTCCAGGCTTTGGGTGGGGCGAAGAACCACGCGATCGTTATGCCGGACGCGGACCTGGACAACGCTGCCGACCACCTGGCCGCTGCTGCCTTCGGTTCGGCCGGCGAGCGGTGCATGGCGATTTCCGTTGCTGTCGCCGTTGGTGATGCCGCGGATCTGCTGGTCAAGAAGGTTCAAGAGCGTGCCCTGGCTGTGAAGGTCGACAACGGCACTGCGCCCGACGCCGAGATGGGTCCGGTCATCACGCCGGCTTCCAAGGACCGGATCGTGAAGATCGTCACCGAGGCCGAAGCCGCCGGTGCGGCGATGGTGGTGGACGGCCGCGAGCTGGTGGTTCCGGGCCATGAAGAGGGCTTTTGGGTTGGCCCCACGGTGATCGATCACGTCAAGACCGGGATGACCGCCTACACCGAGGAGATTTTCGGCCCCGTCCTGGTGGTGGTCCGGGTTCCTGACCTCGAGGAAGGTATCAAGCTGATCAACGCCAACCCCTACGGCAACGGCACCGCGATTTTCACTTCCTCGGGTGCGAACGCCCGCACGTTCCAGCGCTCGGTGACCGTGGGCATGATCGGCATCAACGTGCCCCTGCCGGTGCCCGTGGCGTACCACTCGTTCGGCGGCTGGAAGGCCTCCCTCTTCGGCGACAAGCACATCTACGGCCCCGAAGGAGTCTCCTTCTACACCCGCGGCAAGGTTGTGACCTCGCGGTGGCCCGAACCCACCCACGCCTCAGGCGCCTCCTACAACTTCCCGTCCAACTAGCGGCCTTCCCACCGTCACCCTCGCCTCGCCAGCTCCGCGAGAGAACCCTGGCGGCGTGGGCCTACCACCACCATCGATTGCTCCGTAAGTGTCGTTTTGGGCGTCCAAAACGTCACTTACGGAGCAACGGATGCAAAGGAATAGACAAATGACTGAGAACAAACTGATTATCGGGACGGCACCGGATTCCTGGGGTGTTTGGTTTGCCGACGACCCCCGGCAGACGCCGTGGGAACGGTTCCTGGATGAGGTTGCCGAGTCCGGCTACAAGTGGATCGAACTGGGCCCCTATGGGTACCTGCCGAATGATCCGGCGCGACTCGCCGAAGAGCTGAAGCAGCGCGACCTGAAGGTGACTGCAGGAACGGTGTTTACCGCCTTCCACCGCGGTGCCGGGCAGTACGACGAAGCCTGGGAGCCGGCCCGTAAGGTTGCCGAACTGACGGCGGCCATGGGCGGTGAGCACATTGTGGTCATCCCCGCCATGTGGCGCGACGACGTCACCGGCGAGGCCGTGGAGAGCGGGGAACTGACGGATGAGCAGTGGGCAGACCTCTTCGCCGGCCACAACCGCATGGGCAAGGTACTGCTGGAAGACTTCGGGCTGCATCAGCAGTTCCACTCGCACGCCGATTCGCACGTCGGAGCGCAGCAGGACATTGAAACACTCCTGGCCGCCACCGATCCGCAGTACCTGAACCTGTGCCTGGACACCGGGCACGCCGAATACTGTGGCGCCTCCAGCCTTGACCTGATCAAGAACCACCCGGACCGTATCGGCTACCTGCACCTGAAGCAGATCAACCCGGAGATCCTGGCCGAGGTAAACGAAAAGAACATGACCTGGGCGGCCGCCAACCTGGCCGGGGTAATGACCGAACCGCCCAACGGGCTCCCGGATCTGCGCGCCGTCATCGAGGCGGTGGAAGGCCTGAACCGGCCGATCTTCGGAATCGTCGAACAGGACATGTACCCGGTGGCGTTCGACGTGCCGATGCCGATTGCCAAGCGGACCCGCAACTACCTGCTCTCCTGCGGCTCCCGCACCACCGTGTAGTAGCGCACGGCCAGCAAGCACGGCACATAAGAACCGTCCCGGAACGACCCCCACTTACGAAGGATAGAAACAGTGACCAAGACTCTCCGCGTTGCCGTCATCGGCGCAGGCCGCATGGGTGCGGACCACATCAAACGCCTTAACACCCGGATCCATGGTGCCGAGGTTGCCGCCGTCGTAGACGTTGACCTGGCCCGGGCGCAGGCAGCCGTCGCAGGCATCGACGGTGCAGTGGCGTTGGCCAGCGCCGACGAAGCACTCAACAACGGTGACGTGAACGCCGTGCTGATTGCCACGCCAGGCTTCCTCCATGAGGAAATCCTGTACAAGGCCCTGGAGAAGGATTTCCCGATCCTGTGCGAGAAGCCGCTCACCCCGGATGCCGGCAGTGCATGGAACGTTGTCCAGGCTGAGGCAGCGCTGGGCCACAAACGCATCCAGGTTGGCTTTATGCGCCGCTTTGATGCCGAATACGCGGCGCTCGGTTCAATCATCGGCAATCGGGAACTGGGGGAGCTGCTGATGCTGCATCACCAGCACCGCAACCCCACCACCCCCGAAGGCTTCACCAACGAGATGCTGATCAATGACTCCGTAGTACACGAGTTCGATGCCATCCGCTTCTTCACGGGCGAGGAGATCACCTCGGTGCAGGTCCGCCTGGGCAAGCCCACCCGGAACGCACCCAACGGCCAGCACGATCCCCAGCACGTACTGATCGAAACCGAATCAGGCGTCCTGGCCGACGTCGAAATCTTCGTCAACGCAAAGTTTGGGTATCAGGTGGCCACACAGGCGTCCTTCGAGGACGGCATTGTGAGCATCGGTGCGGACAGCGGCCCCTCCATCCAGTCGGCCGGTAAATGGGGCGGCGATGTCACCCCCGGGTTCGAGGAACGGTTTGGCGCGGCCTACGACATCGAGGTGCAGGCCTGGGCGGACGCTGCCCTTCGCGGGGAGATCGGCGGCCCCACCGCCTGGGACGGTTATGCCACCGCGGCATGCTGTGAGGCGGGCGTCGAGGCCCAGAAGTCCGGCGAGAAGGTGCTTGTCCAGCTGAACTCCAAGCCGGACCTGTACAAGTAAGCAGTCCCAACACACGGCGGCTGGCCCTGAAATATTGGCCGGCCGCCGCGGCTTTGCCTGAAAGACACAAAGGAGTGACCATGAAGATTGCACTGGACCCCACACCGTTCCATCACAGCCACGGGCTGCTGGAGTTTCCGAAGGTGGTGGCTGATCTCGGTTACCAGTACATGCAGTTAACCCCGCATGCCGACTTCATTCCGTTCTACAACCACCCCAAGGCGGATGACGAACTGGTTGACCAGCTCAACAAGGCCTGCCGGGATGCGGGGATCGAAATCGCTTCGGTCCTTCCGGTCCTTCGCTGGTCAGGGCCGGACGAGGACGCCCGCGAGGCTGCTGTCCGCTACTGGAAGCGGGTCATCCGGATCGCCGTGGACCTCGGCGTCAGCACCATCAACACCGAGTTCAGCGGGCGGCCGGAGAAGGCCGAAGAATCTGAGCGGGCCTTCTACCGCTCCATGGAGGAACTGCTGCCGATCATCGAGCGTGAAGGGATCGACCTCCTGATTGACCCGCATCCGGACGACTTTGTGGAGGAAGGCCTGGCCGCCATCCGCGTCATCCGCGGGCTGAACTCCAAAAACGTGGGCCTGGTGTACGTGGCATCCCACAGTTTCCACATGAAGGACGCCCCGCTGGACATCATGCGGGCAGCAGGGGACAAACTGCGCCTGGTCCATGTTGCAGACACCATGAACCACCACGCCTCCCATGGCCTGCGCTACATCACCAATCCGCCCGGCAATCCGGTCCGCGTGCACCAGCACCTTAAGATCGGCGACGGCGACGTCAACTGGGACGAATTCTTCGGCGGACTCAAGGAAATCGGGTTCCTGGACAAGGACAACACCGTGATGGTCTCCAGCGTCTTCGCCGAGGATGACAACGCCGACGAGGTCTCCCGCTATCAGCTGGACACCATGCAGAACTACGTGGCGAAGGCCCAGGCATGACGGCGACATCCTCGTCCCCGGTCTCCGAGGACAGCTCCACCAAGCCTGCGGGCAACCATAAGCGGGCGCTGCGGACGGCCACCATCATCTCCACGTTCGGCGGCCTGCTGTTCGGTTACGACACCGGGGTGATCAACGGCGCACTGCCCTACATGCAAGAGGACCTGGGCCTCACGCCGCTGACGGAGGGCCTGGTCACGTCGTCCCTGCTTTTTGGTGCCGCATTCGGTGCGCTCTTTGGCGGCCGGCTGGCAGACCGGAGCGGCCGCCGCAAGATCATCATGGTGCTCGCCATGATCTTCCTGGTCGGGACCCTGGCCTGCACGTTTGCCCCCAACACCGAAGTGATGATCCTGGCCCGCTTCGTCCTTGGCCTTGCGGTGGGTGGTGCGTCAGTGACCGTTCCCGTTTACCTGGCCGAGGTTTCACCCAGCGCCCGGCGCGGCCGAATTGTCACGCAGAACGAGCTGATGATCGTCACGGGCCAGTTGCTGGCCTTTGTCTTCAACGCGTATCTGGGAAACACGTTCGGCGAGGCCGGCGGGATCTGGCGCTGGATGCTGGTGATCGCCACCCTCCCGGCCATCGCACTGTGGATCGGCATGAACTTCATGCCCGAAAGCCCCCGGTGGCTTGCCTCCATGGGAAGCTTCGGCGAGACACTAAGCGTGCTTCAACGCCTGCGCTCGCAAGAAGAGGCACGGAAAGAGTTTGAAGAAGTCAAAGCCATGGCGGTGGAGGACTACAAAGCCAAGATGGGGTCCTGGAAGGATCTCAGCATCCCCTGGCTGCGCCGCATATTTGTGGTGGGCATCGGGCTGGCGGTGATCCAGCAAATTACCGGGGTCAACTCGATCATGTACTACGGCACCCAGATCCTGGCCCAGTCCGGATTTGGCCGCGAGGCGGCGCTGACGGCGAACATCGCCAACGGCATCATCTCGGTGCTGGCAACCTTCGTTGGCATCTGGCTCCTTGGGAAGGTGGGCCGGCGCAGGATGCTGATCACGGGCCAGATCGGGACAACCAGTGCGCTGCTGCTGATCGGAATGTTCTCCCTGGTGTTGCCGGAGGGAACCACCCGGGGGTTTGTGATACTCGCCCTGACGGTTACCTTCCTCGCCTTCCAGCAGGGTGCCATCTCACCTGTTACCTGGCTGATGCTCTCCGAGATCTTCCCGCTGAAGATGCGCGGCCTCGGGATGGGTGCCTCTGCGTTTGTGCTCTGGATCGTGAACTTCCTGGTGGGCTTTGGCTTCCCGCAGCTCTTGGCTGCGATCGGCCTCTCCAACACGTTCTTTGTCTTCGCAGTGCTGGGGGTAGGGGCCATCCTGTTCGCTGCCCGGTACATCCCGGAGACCAAGGATAAGAGCCTGGAAGACCTGGAGCTCCATTTCAAGGGCCTTGCGGGGACCAGGTAAAAGCCTTACTGGAGGTCTTCCCTTGATGGTTCCGTAATGCCAGGGAGGCGGTGCTGCTGTGCAACAGCGGCACCGCCTTCTGGTGCTTAAGGACCAAATCCGCAGTAGCGCTAAGTAAATACATATTCATGTCAGGACAAAGTCTTGACATGTGTGGCGAAAGTCACCATGATCAACGTAAGCGTTATTCCGATGGCCGCGATACAGCTGCCCGGAAGCGAAATCAAAGGAGATTCACGTGGCAAAGTTTTCCTGGCGCAAGACAGTCCTGGTAGCGGCGGTTGTGCCCCTGCTGGCCCTTAGCGCCTGTTCAAGTACCGGCGGCAAGCCCGCTGATTCCGGTGGCGGAGCCGGCGGGGGCCAGGTGGCTGCCACCGACCGCATGAAGATCGCGCTGATTACGCACGCTGCTCCCGGCGATACTTTCTGGGACATCGTCCGGAAGGGCGCCGAAGAGGCCGCAGCCAAGGACAACGTTGAACTGCTCTACACTTCAGACCCGGAAGGTGGCCGGCAGGCCCAGCTGATCGAGCAGGCAGTCGACCAGAAAGTCGATGGCATCGCGGTAACCCTGGCCAAGCCGGACGCCCTTAAGGATGCGCTCAAGAAGGCCGCAGATGCAGGCATTCCCATTGTCAGCCTCAATGCAGGCGAATCGGTTTCCGCCCAGCTGGGGGCTTTCACGCACTTCGGCTCGAATGAAAAGCTGGCCGGAGAAGCAGTGGGAACCAAGTTGAATGAACTCGGAATCACCCACCCCGTGTGCGTCATCCAGGAACAGGGCCACGTGGGCCTCGAAGCCCGCTGCGCGGGTGTTAAGGCCAAGGTCCCGGGCAGCGAAATCCTGTACGTCACCGGAACCGATATGACCCAGGTGTCCTCAACCGTTACCGCCAAGCTCCAGGCCAGTGCCGACGTCGATGCCGTGATCGGTCTGGGAGCTCCGTACACGCTGACCATCCTGAAGGCTGTCGCTTCGGCGGGCAGCAGCGCCAAGGTTGCCTCGTTTGACCTCAATGCCGAACTCGCACAGAAAATTGCCGACGGCGAGGTTGCCTTCACCGTGGACCAGCAGCCTTGGCTCCAGGGCTACGGTGCCGTTGATTCGCTCTGGCAGAACAAGCGGGGCGGCTTCACGATCGGCGGTGGGCAGCCGGTGCTGACCGGCCCCGCCATCATCGATCAGGCGGCAGCCGGCAATGCGCTCAAGTTCGCCGAATCCGGCATCCGGTAGATAAGCCTTCAAGCCTGGCCCCCGGAAGGCTCCGGGGGGCCAGGCGCTAAGGAGAACACCATGACTCAAACCTTGACCCGACCGCCTGCCGTCGATGAACGCCTGGCCGTCCGAAACCCTGTCCAGAACCTGCTGAAGCGGCCCGAAGTCGGGGCGTTGGTTGGCGCCGTCGTACTGTTTGTTTTCTTCGCCCTTGTTTCGCAGACGTTCCTGCAGCCGAATGCCATCGCCACCGTCCTTTACGGCAGCTCAACCATCGGCATTATGGCCGTGGGTGTCTCCTTGCTGATGATCGGTGGCGAGTTTGACCTCTCCACCGGTGTGGCGGTCATCAGCTCCGCGCTGACGGCATCCCTGTTCAGCTGGTACTTCACCACAAACGTTTGGGTGGGCGTGATCCTGGCGCTGGTGGTGTCCATTTCCATTGGCTTCATCAACGGCTGGATCCTGATGAAGACCAAGCTCCCCAGCTTTATCGTCACGCTGGCCACCTTCCTGATGCTGACCGGCCTGAACCTGGGCCTGACCCGGCTCATCGGTGGTTCGGTCTCTTCGCCCTCCATTTCCACCATGGATGGCTTCGATTCGGCGCGGGCCATCTTCGCCTCATCCGTGACGATCGGCAGCGTGGACGTCAAGATCACGGTGTTCATCTGGCTTGCGCTTGTGGCCGTGGCCTCCTGGATCCTGCTGCGTACCAAGGTCGGCAACTGGATCTTCGCCGTCGGTGGGGATGCGAATGCTGCCCGCGCCGTTGGTGTCCCGGTCAAGGCGACCAAGATCGGACTCTTTATGGGGGTCGGCTTCTGTGGCTGGATCCTTGGCATGCACAACCTGTTCGCCTTCGATGCCGTGCAGTCCGGTGAGGGCGTAGGCAACGAATTCCTGTACATCATCGCGGCCGTGATCGGCGGCTGCCTGCTGACGGGTGGCTACGGATCTGCCGTGGGCGGCGCAATCGGTGCGTTTATCTTCGGCATGGCGAACAAGGGCATTGTTTATGCGCAGTGGAACCCGGACTGGTTCAAGTTCTTCCTGGGGCTCATGCTGCTGCTGGCCACCATCGTCAACCTCGTCGTCAAGCGCCGCGCGGAACTGAAGTAAGGGGACCGGAAAATGAACGCCAAAGCGATCGACCAGCAGACACTCCTGCAGAACGAAACTGACCCCCTCACGCACACCCCCGTGCACCTGCTGTCCCTGGACGGCGTCGGGAAGCACTACGGCAACATCGTGGCCCTCAGCGACGTCACCATGGCGGTGGACAACGGCCGCGTCACGTGCGTCCTGGGGGACAACGGGGCGGGCAAATCCACCCTGATCAAGATCATCGCCGGCCTCCACCAGCACGACGACGGGGTTTTGAACATCATGGGAGAGGAACGCAAATTCAGTTCCCCCAGGGACGCCTTGGACGCGGGCATCGCCACCGTCTATCAAGACCTGGCGGTGGTGCCGCTGATGCCGATCTGGCGGAACTTCTTCCTCGGCTCGGAATTGACCTCAGGATGGGGCCCGTTCAAGAGCATGGATGTCCAGCAGATGAAGGACATCACCAAGAAGGAACTCGCCGAGATGGGGATCGATCTCCGCGACGTGGAGCAGCCCATCGGCCAGCTCTCCGGCGGCGAACGCCAGTGTGTGGCGATCGCCCGGGCCGTGTACTTCGGAGCCAAGGTCCTGATCCTGGATGAGCCGACGGCGGCACTCGGCGTCAAACAGTCCGGTGTGGTCCTGCGGTACATCCTGCAGGCCAGGGACCGGGGTCTGGGTGTCATTTTTATCACCCACAACCCGCACCACGCCTTCCCGGTAGGGGACCGCTTCCTGTTGCTTAAGCGCGGCAAGTCCATTGGCTACTACGACAAAAAGGACATCACCCTGGACGAACTCACCGCCCAAATGGCGGGCGGAGCGGAGCTGGCCGAACTCGCCCACGAGCTGGAACAGCTGGGCGGACACAGCTCTGTGGTGGAGGAAGTCAGCGCCGAGGTAGCCGGAGTGGCCCAAATGGGCGCAACAACAACTGCACCGACGGACGACGGCGGCGCACGCCACGTGTAGCCGGCCGCGCCGAAGTGCTGGATGAACTATTGAAAGGACAGGCCATGGCCTACACCCAACAGGGTTTCACGGAGCGGCCCAGGCCGGTTCAGATCGGCCTCATCGGCTCCGGCTGGATGGGAGCATTCCACGGCGAAAGCATCTCCCGCCGGGTTCCAGGCGCCGTGCTCGCAGCTGTTGCGGACCCAAACCTGGAATCGGCCACAGCGGTGGCCACACAGCTGGGTGCCACCAAGGTCACCGCCAGTGCGGCTGACATTTTTGCCGATCCGGAGATCGATGCCGTCATCATCGCCAGTCCTGCCCGCTTCCATGCGGCGCTGATTACTGAGGCCGCTGCCGCCGGAAAGCATGTGTTTTGCGAAAAGCCGGCCGCGCAGGACCTGGCGGAGCTGGATGCCGCCCTCCAGGCTGTGGATGCGGCAGGAGTGCACTTCCAGATCGGTTTCAACCGGCGGTACGCCGCGGACTTCCGGGCCGCCAAGAAGGACATTGCCGGGGGCCTTGTTGGCCAGCCCCAGCTCCTGCGGTCACTGACCAGGGACCCCGGGACCGGCAGCATCGGCCACGCTGCACGGATCCCGGCGTGGACCATCTTCCTGGAGACCCTGATCCACGACTTCGATACCCTGAACTGGTTCAACGAAGGCGCCGAACCGGTTGAGGTTTACGCCGCAGCGGACGCCCTGGTGGAACCCGGGCTGCGGAACCAGGGTTTCCTGGACACTGCCGTGGTGACCGTCCGTTACAGCAACGGGGCGATTGCCGTGGCGGAAGCCAACTTCAGCGCCCTCTATGGCTATGACGTCCGGGGCGAGGTGTTCGGATCGAAGGGGATGGTGCAGGCGGGCCGACCCACCGAGACCACAGCTGTGCGGTACACGGCCGGCGGCGTCTCCGCAGATACCCCCAGGCTCAACGTGGAGCTGTTCCGCGAGGCCTACACGGATGAGCTGGTGGATTTCGTCGAGGTGGTGCGCGCCCGGCGCGAAGGTTCGCAGCCGCCGTCGTACGCCCTTTCCCTGACCCCGGTAGCGGCTGACGCCAGGCGTGCCCTGGCCGTGGCACTGGCCTGCATCGAGTCGGTCAAGAACCGGGCACCTGTGGCTGTCGCACCGATTGCCGAGTCGGCGGCCGGGGCTCCGCTGGTTGGTGCCGGCGGCACCAAGGTGGGATCCTGATGCGGCTGGCCGTATGCGCGGAAATGGTTCTTCTGGACCTGCCCTTTACCGAACGGGTGCGCAGGCTCCACGAGTCCGGATTCGACGTCGAGCTTTGGGATTCGAGGACCAAGGACATCGCGGCCCTCAAAGCCACGGGGGCGTTCTTTTCCTCGATGACCGGCTACACCGCCGGAAGTTTGGTGGACCCGGACACAGCGGACGACGTGGTGCGGACGGCAGGGACCCTGGTTCCCACCGCCCTGGAGCTTGGCGTCAGCCGCCTGGTGGTGCACTCTGCTGAACTTGTTGACGGGAGGGCGGCCCGTCCGGCCTACCGGCCGGATGGCCGGATGTGGCTGACGGGAGTCCGTACGCTGCAGCGGCTTGGCGCCTTGGGCGAAAAGCATGGGCTGACGTTCTGCCTGGAAAACCTCAATACTGTGCTGGATCATCCCGGCATTCCACTGGCCAGGGCGAAGGACACACTTGCCCTGGTGGAGGCGGCGGCACACCCCAACGTGAAGCTCATGCTGGACCTTTACCACGCACAGCTTGGCGAGGGGAACCTGATCACCCTGGTCCGCAGCGCGTTGCCGCATGTCGGCGAGATCCAGGTGGCCGATGTGCCCGGCCGCTGTGAACCGGGCACCGGGGAAATCAACTACGCGGCGGTGGCCCAGGCCCTGGCCGCTGCGGGCTACGACGGGACGGTGGGCATGGAGGCCTGGGCCAGCGGCGATGACCAGGCCGCCCTGGAAGCATTCCGCCACGCGTTCTCAGTGGAGGTTGCGGCATGAAGGACCTGACTCTTGGCCTCATCGGCGTGGGACGGATCGGCGTGATGCACGCGAACAACATCGCGGCGCTGGCCACGGAACTGCACGGTGACGGCATCAACCTGCGGCTCCGGCTGACCGATGTTGCCGCGGAGCACGCCCGTACCGTTGCCGCGGGACTGGGCGCTGACTTCGTCCCGTCGGTAGAGGCCCTCATCCAGTCCGGCGTGGATGGCCTGGTGATCGCCACGGGCACGGGGACCCATCCGGACCTGATCCGGGCAGGCGTGGACCCCGGGTTACCGGTCTTCTGTGAGAAGCCCGTGGCCATGAACGTGGCGGATGCCCTGCCGGTGCTGGACTACATCCGCGACCGCAACGGCGTGGTGCAAGTGGGCCACCAGCGGCGCTTTGACGCCGGCTACCTGGAGGCGAAACGCGCCTACCAGGCCGGTGAGCTGGGCTGGATCCATTCGCTCAGGGCGGTCACCTGCGACATGGCACCACCGCCCGTGGAGTTCCTGGCCACGTCCGGCGGGTTGTTCCGCGACTGTTCAGTCCACGACTTCGACATCCTGCGCTGGCTGACCGGCCGCGAAATTGTGGAGGTCTACGCCAAGGGGTCCAACAACGGTGACCCGGCCATTGGGGGAGTGGGTGACGTGGACACCGCGCTCGCCTTGGTCACGTTCGACGACGGAACCCTGGGCACGGTATCTGCCACCCGGTACAACGGGGCGGGACACGATGTCCGCCTGGAGATCCAAGGATCCGCCGGGTCACTGCTGGTGGGGCTGGACGAGAAGACGGCGCTGGATTCGGCCGAGCCTGGCGTTGGTTTCCCGTCTGGGGAGCCGCACCGGACGTTCGCCGAGCGCTTCGACCAGGCCTACCGCTCCGAGATGGCAGCCTTTGTGGAGCTGATCCTGGGCCGGCGCGCGAACCCCTGCACGCCAGAGGACGCGGTTGCCGCTTCCCGGGTGGCCGATGCGGCACAGGAGTCCCTGGCCGCCGGCGTTCCCGTCAGGGTGGCGCTGGCCGCCACTCCCGCGGGCTGACACAAAGAAGCCCCCTTCGGACTGCTTGGATTCTAGGGGTCGTTGCAACACCTGTTGGTTAGGTGGTTAGTAGTAAATCACGTAGACGCTCGGCTGGAGTTTTCCAGCCGAGCGTTTTGCGTGGGCGGCCGTTGAGCTCCTGTGCGACGTGTTCGAG
>JAPSJV010000062.1 GCA_031178005.1 Pseudarthrobacter sp. | reverse complement strand
TGACCAGGACCACACCCAGGACCACCATGATGATGCCGCTGGCGAAGGTGACAACCCGCGCTGCTCCCGGCCGGCTCTGCAGCAGGGTGCGCGAGAGCAGCGCGACGGCAGTGTAGACCGCGCCTGCCAGGGCCACGAATGTCATACCCAGGAGGCCCGACTGAACAGGTACCGGCAGGGATGCCTCCGCGCTCACGAACTGCGGGATCAGCGCCACGTAGAACAGCAGGCCCTTGGGGTTGATCCCGCTGGTGCCCATGCCCTGCAGGAAGGTTCGAAACTGGGTGGCGTTATGGCCTCCCGCGGCGTCTGCCGCACTGAAGGAGGCGCCGCGCCAGGAGCGGAGGGTGCTGACGCCCAGCCACATCAGGTAGCCGGCGCCGGCCAAAGTGATCCACCCCAGCACACCTGGCATTCCGGTCAGCACGGCGGCCAGGCCGGCCACCAGCAGGACGGTATGGAGGACATAGCCGCCGCAGAGCCCTGCCACCGCCGGGACGAAGCTGTGCTGCCGAAGGCCGGCGGCGATGGAGTAGGCCCAGTCAACGCCGGGAGTGCAGGCCAGGGCGGCGGCCACCAGCACAAAGGCCAGGAACAGCTCCGGATTCATGGGTTCTCCTGTCAGCGGATGTCTCAGAAGAAAGCTTAGGTACTTTGAACCCGGAAGTGCTGTCCCTTTTTATCCCTCGCCGCCGTTTGCGTAGTAGGATTATTGCGTGCTTGACCATATCGATAGAAATATCTTGCGCCACCTCAAGGAGGACGGCCGGATGACTGCCACTGCACTGGCGGCGAAGGTCGGCCTGACGGTGGCCCCATGCCACCGGCGGCTGCGGGACCTGGAACAGTCCGGTGTGATCCGCGGGTACAAAGCGGACATCGATCCCGCCGCCGTGGGATTGGGTTTTGAGGCCATTGTGTTTGTCACGCTCCGGCAGGTGGACCGGCCCACCATGGAGATTTTCGAGAACAGGGTGGCGGACCATCCCAACATCGTGGAGGCGCAGCGGCTGTTCGGTTCGCCGGACTACCTGCTGAAGGTCATCACGGAGGACCTGCCGTCCTACCAGCGCTTCTACGACGCCGAGCTGACGTCCCTGCCAGGGGTGGAACGCCTGACGTCCACACTGGTAATGAAGAACCTGAAGTCGAACGTGGGCCCGCCCGTCTAGTCAGCCGTCAAGCAGGCCGGTGGTGCGGTAGGGAATGACTTCACGGAGGAACATGCTGGTGGAGGTACGGACAATGCCCGGACAAAGCCTGATTTCCTCCGAGACGCGGTAGAGGTCATCCGGGCTCGTGGCTACTACGCGTATCAGGAGGTCTGTGTCTCCGGCCGGCGCGTGGCATTCAAGGACCTCCGGAATCTTCCGGAGGGCGGCAATGGCCTCGTTGAGATGACTCTGGTCCAGTTCGGCGCTGACGGAAGCCGCCACCCCGCGTCCCAGTGCTGCAGGAAGCACCCTGCTGCTGTTCGGCCGGAGGGCGCCTGACGCCGTCATCCGCTCCAGCCGTGACTGCACTGTTCCACGTGCCAGGCCCAACCGCTGGGCCAGCACCATGATGGGAACGCGCGGGTCTTCGTCCAAGGCCTTCAGGATGCGCTTGTCTGTGCCGTCCAGTTCCTGCACCGCCACCCATTCCCTCCGGATTCAGTCCACTCGCCCAGGTTCAAAGCGCGGACCGGATCAGCCCGGGCCAACACTATCGGCCGGCGGCCAGCAGGCCCAACCGCCGGGCAATCACTACTGCTTCGAGTTGCGAGTGGACTCCCAGCCGGGAGTGGATGGCCTTCACATAGCCACGGCAGGTGTTCTGGGAGATACCAAGGGTCTTCGCATTCGACCGAACGTCCTTACCCTCCGCCATCAGGCACAGCACGTCCATCTGCCGCTTGGTCAACAATGGCACGGCCGGCGCTTGTACGGGCGGCTGGACCTGCTCTGCGAATGCCGCCAGAATCTGCGGATCAACCTCGATGATCCCGGAGTGGGAATGCCTCACCGTGCCAAGGAGCGCAGTCAGGGGCGTGTCCTTGGCCAGGAAGGCGGAAGCACCGGCAGCGGCCGCCTGCGCCAGGCCCTGCCTCGTCGGGTGGTTGGCCAGCATCACCACTCGTGTTCCCGGCACAGCAGCAACGATTTCTGCAGCAATCGCCGGCCCCAGATCCTCCCGCTGGCCGCCGCCCATAACCACCACATCCGGCTGAAGGGCGCGGCACATCCTCAGGCCGACCGCGGCGTTCCTTGCAAAACCCAGTCCTTGAAGGTCGGGTTCGCGGTCAAGCGCCAACGTCAGCAATTCTGCAAACGAGGTGTGGTCGTCGATGACCAGGACGCTCGTTTGGGCTCCCTCGGCAACAGCTTCTGCGGTCATTGCCATATCCCCAATCACCCTGACCATACGCACACAGCAGCGTATGAGTAGGCGTTTCCATCAAGCTCGCTATTGCGAATTATGCTCCGTCCAGGCCCCCGTTGTATAGGTGACAGGCCCCCTTTCCGGGCCTACTCGCCCCCTATTTTGGGGGTGCACCTGACTAACGTGGGGACTGTTTGCCCGTTCTGCACAGCGGGAAGCTTAGATCACTGCCTACAAGGCCCCCCACCTGCAGCTTGGAAGAGCGATGACCGGTGTATTTGCACGATGGAGTTTCCAGTTCCGCCTGCTGATCCTGGCATTGGCTGCAGGAATAATAGCGATGGGATTCTGGTACTTTCCCAGGTCCTCCATGGACGCCTTGCCCGAATTTGAGCCGGCGCAAGTCGAGATCCAGACTGAAGCCCTTGGGCTGTCGGCGCTTGAAGTTGAACAATTCATCACGTCCCCGATGGAAGTGGACTTCCTGAACGGGGTCGCATATCTGGACGAGATCCGGTCGCAGTCAGTGCCAGGCCTTTCCTCCATCCAGCTGCTTTTCGAACCGGGCACTGACTTGCCCCGGGCGCGCCAACTTGTTGCCGAGCGGCTGGTGCAGGCCCATTCACTGCCCAAAGTCTCCACGCCACCGGTCCTGATGCAGCCGAAGTCCTCCACCAGCAGGGTGATGATGGTCCGGCTGTCGTCGTCGGAAGTTCCGCTCATCGACATGTCCGTTCTGGCCAGATGGAACATCCGCCCCCGCCTGATGGGTGTTCCCGGAGTTGCAAACCTTTCAATCTGGGGCCAGCGTGAGCAGCAGATGCAGGTGGAAGTGGACCCGCAAGCACTCCAGGCCCGCGGGGTAACACTCAACCAGGTCATCCGGACAACGGGCAACGCAGTCTGGGTGTCACCTCTTACGTTCCTTCAGGCCTCAACGCCGGGAACCGGCGGCTTCCTGGAGACCGAGAACCAGCGCCTTGGGATCCAGCACGTCCTGCCGATCACCACCCCCAGTGACCTGGCGAAGGTCAGCGTCGAGAACGTGACCGGCCCGCCGCTGGTACTGGGCGACGTGGCGACAGTTCGGGAAAACCACCAGCCGCTCATCGGCGACGCGGTCGTGGATGATGACCCGGCCCTCATGCTGGTCATCGAGAAGTTTCCTGAGGCGAATACGGCTGAAATCACGGCAGCGCTGGAAGCGGCACTGGAGGACCTGAAACCAGGCCTTTCGGGAATCAACGTCGACACCAGCGTCTACCGGCCTGCATCCTTCCTTGAGTCGGCGATGCAGAATCTGGGGACGGGCTTCCTTGCCGGTCTGTTGCTGGCTGCCCTCCTCCTGGGACTCCTGTTCAAGTCCTGGCGGACGGCCGTTGTAGGTTTGATTGTCCTTGCAGTGTCCACGGCGGCCGCTTTCCTCATGCTGTCGGTGCTCGGAATCGGGCTGAACGTTGTGGTCTTTGCCGGACTGGTCCTGGCTCTGGTTGTGGTTGTGACCGACCTCGTCACTGACCTGAATGGGCTACGACGGCGGCGGGAGCTTTCTTCGGATTCCGCCCTGCCAGTGGCCGCCGACGGCAGGGACAGGGGCCACACAGAGGACGGTTCGGGCGGGTCCGGGGTGAAGGCGGAGCCAAGGCAGGTGCTGATAACCGCCGCCCTCCAACAGACCCGGAATGCAATAGTCTTCGCCGGACTTACCATGGCGCTCGTCCTGCTGCCCGTTCTGTTCCTGGCAGGGGTAAACCGGGCCCTTTTCGTCCCCCTGGTTCTGTCCTTCCTGCTGGCACTCGCCGTCGCCCTGCTCACCGCCTGGCTCCTGACCCCGGCTTTGGCCCTCGCGTTCATGGCCGGCGAGGAGCAGTCGCCGGAATGGCCGGGCAAAATCAGGGATGGAATTCGGAAAGCAGTTGAACGGTCCGCCGCCAAGTCCCGGTGGGTAGTGGCTGCAGGCGCTTTGTTTGCAGTGGCTGCCGCAGCCGGAATACCGCTGCTTGCCGCCGGCCAGCCATCGGTAACTGCACTTCAGGACCGGATCCTGCTGGTGCAGTGGGATGGGCTTGCAGGAACGTCGAACGGT
>JAPSJV010000002.1 GCA_031178005.1 Pseudarthrobacter sp. | reverse complement strand
TCAACGGAACGCTCTTCGACCTCGGGGTCGATGATTACCATCAATTCGTAAGGACGCATATGTGAACCCACCTCCTTTGGGCTAAGCGGTTACGGCATTTCCGTAACAGGAGGTTCATTTGCGATGCTGCACGGCGCCGCTTCTCCAAACCGGAGGCAGGGCGCAGCACAGACTTCACTATCTTAGTGCATCTGTTCCGCTTAGGCGATTCCATCGTGAAACCAACCCTATTGGGCGTGGCGCCGGCAAGGGAAGCAACCATGAGGCCTATGTGGATAACGGGACCGCCGTTAGAGTTCACCCCACCGGGGCACGGCGCGCCTTGGCAGACGCGCCGCGACTGTGGATAACTTTGAGGGCCTTGATGACAGCCCGCTATGCTTGGTAGACGCAACGAGGGTTGTCTTGACGGCCGGTTTGGCTCGTCCAACACGCGGTACTACGGCATATTGGAGGAACATATGGCAGCCACCCCAGGTGCCCAGCGCTCCAGTGAAGAGGCTGCACACGAACTCGTAATGAACGGTGTTTCGGACGTGCTCCTCAACATTGAGCATGCCTTAAGCCGCGCCAAAAAGGTTCGTGTCCACGCCGCCAAACATGAAGAAGAAGTCAACGCGAAGCTGGCTTTGGACGAGGCCATCGAAGCCCTCGAGAAAACCCGTAAGCGACTGATGCAGGACGCGTATTACCGCCAGGAAGCCCTCCGCCTGCTATAGCTGGCAGAACTGCTGTAGCGTCAGCTCAAACTGAAACGTCGATGGAACGGGGGCGCATTGGCGCGCAGTGGCGAGGAAATCCGGGCAGCACTCATCAAGTTCGCCGCCAAGTGGCGGAAGTACGGCGGAGGTGAAAAGGCCGAGGCGCAGACCTTCCTGAACGAGCTCTTCGAATGCTATGGCTCCAACCGCCAGACCGCGGGCGCACTGTTTGAAGATTTCAAGTCCAGTGCTGGTTTTATGGATCTTCACTGGCCCGGAACACTCATCGTCGAGATGAAGAAGCCCGGAATCAAGGTTGAATCCGCCAGGGAGCAGATCCAGCGCTACTGGCTGGAATCCTCAAACGAGAAAGAGGACATCCCGGCGGCCCGCTTTGTTGTGATCTGCAACTTTCACGAGTTCGAAATCTGGGAGCCCGGCCGTTTTCCAACCAAGCCCCGCCTAACCGTCCCGCTCAACGACCTGCCCGACAAGTACGACTCCCTGCTGTTCCTTGCCGACACCACTCTGGACCCCGTCTTCGCCGAGCACCACCGGGCTATGACCAAGGACGCCGCGAAGCACATCGCCGCACTGTATCTCTCCCTTGCGGACCGAAGTGCTGCACCCATCGACGAAATTCAGCGCTTTACGCTGCAGTCCGTCTGGTGTCTCTTCGCGGAGGACTTGGGCATGCTGGACGGCTACCCGCTCCAGATCATCGTGAAGCGGCTGCTCAGTGAGCAAGACCCCAATTCGGCGAAGGACATCGGCTTCCTCTTCCGCGTCTTGAACCAGAAGGGAAGTCAGAACCGCAAGGGCGAGCTGCACGGCACCCGCTACGTCAATGGTTCGCTGTTCCTGGAACCGGCCGAGGTTGACCTCACCATTGCCGAACTTCGGATGCTGGACCAAGCCGCCGAATTCGACTGGCGGCAGGTGGACCCCACCATATTCGGCTCGTTGATGGAAGGCGTGCTCGGCGAGGACCGACGGGCGGAACTCGGCGCGCACTACACGCACGAGGCCGACATCATGAAGATCGTCACGCCCACCATCATCCGGCCGTGGCGCGAACGGATCGACGCCGTCTCCTCCGTGGCAGCTGGCGTCGCGTTACTTGATGAGCTCTGCGCTTTCAAGGTGCTCGATCCTGCCTGTGGCTGCGGCAACTTCCTCTACGTGGCCTACCGTGAATTGCGCGGACTCGAGCAGGAACTGAAAGAAAGAGTTACGACGACGGCGGCCAGCACCGGTGTGCCGGCGCCTTCCGGTCCGTTACCGTACTATCCGCTTAGCAACCTGCACGGCATCGACATAGAAGGCATCGCGGTGCTGATTGCACGGCTGACGCTGTGGATGGGCCAGCGCCAGATGATCGACCGTTTTGGTGCTGCCGAGGATCCCCTGCCGCTTGTAGACATGTCCTCGATTCGCCGGGCCGATGCGCTGGCCGCAGAGTGGCCCGAAGTGGATGCAATCATCGGGAATCCACCGTTCCTTGGATCCCAGTTGCTGCGTGGCTCCCTGGGTGACGAATATTTGGATTGGCTCAAGAAGCAGTTCAATGTTGGCATCAAGGACCTGTGCGTGTACTGGTTCCGCAAGGCCCAGGACCAACTGAAGCCGGGGCAGCGGGCCGGCTTGGTTGGCACCAACTCGATTTCTCAGAACCGCGCACGTTCGGCATCACTGGAATACATCGTTGCCAACGGCGGCGTCATCACGGATGCGGTTTCCAGCCAAAAATGGCCAGGCGAGGCCAAAGTCCACGTCAGCATCGTGAATTGGGCCAAATATGTCACCCCCCCCCCGCGATTTCATTTACGCTTGATGGCGCACCGGCGGGAGGCATTAACCCGTCCCTGTATGACGAAGAGGCCGGGTCGTGGGAACCTACACAGCTCACGGCGAACAAGGGAAAATGCTTCCAAGGACCAATTCCTGTCGGGGCCGGCTTCATCGTGTCAAAGTCAGAGGCTGAGCGCCTGATGGCTACGGGTGCCCCACGCTACGAAGATGTTGTCCGACCCTATCTGACAGGTGAAGACATATCCGAGATCCCGACACAAGCCCCTCAGCGTTGGATCATAGACTTTGGCCTCCGCCCGCTGGAGGAGGCCACACAGTATCCTGCCGCACTGAAGATCCTAAGGGAGCGAGTCAAACCAGTTCGGGAGTCGAATAATCGTGCACTGTACCGAAATGTGTGGTGGTTGTTCGGTGAAAATCGACCCGGCCTTAGGAAAGCAGTTTTGGATTGCAGCCGCGTGATAGCCGGTGTTCGGGTAGGGAAGCGAGCATCGTTCACTTGGTCCGATCCGTGGACCCTTCCTAGTGACTCGACCAACACGTTTGCGTTTGACGATGACTACTCCATGGGCGTCCTCCTCTCCGCGACTCACGACGCCTGGGCCTGGCATCGATCCTCCACCTTGGAAACCAGGCTCCGCTACACCCCTACGTCCGTTTTCATGACGTTTCCCTGGCCGGACCCCGTCTCCCCCTCCCAACGCGAGGCAGTCGCCGAACTCAGCCGCGCCGTCATCGATCGACGGCAGGAGATTTGTAAATTGGAGGACTTCGGCCTCACCAAGTTGTACAACCTGGTCGATGATGGCGCCTACGCTGACCTCAAGAAGTTGCACAAGCAGCTGGATGAAGCAGTCGCTGCTTGCTATGGATGCCCAAAATCCGTGGCGCAGGACTCAACGGAAATCGTGCATCGACTCACCCAGCTAAACAAGGACATCACCGAGGGTAAGCGCAGCTATGACCCCTTCGGCACCAGCGAATAGCCACACGAAGGCGGACCGCGCGGGCTGGTTCTGACCCGGACGGTCCACGCGTCCGGTCTCGACGCCGGGCTTTCAAAGGCTTTGGGGCCGTCGCGGAATCCTTTGCCTGCCATGACCGGGAAAGATCCTCACCGACATGGCTTTGTCGCTGACTACCGGCGGGGACTGTGCCGCTGAACCCTAGTTCTCATCGCGAATGGTCAGAGCGGGTTTCACGGATCGTCCAAGAGTGCCGGAGGCACTACAGGCGAAGTTGGCGGGTCCGGCTCGTCGTCGGCGAGGTGCTGGCGGAGCGCGTCGGCCAGCGGCGGCAGGTAAGTCTCGACGACCTCGCGGACGATGGCGGCGTCCACCCCGAAGTACTGGTGCACGAGGATGTTGCGGAAGCCGCGGATCTGCGGCCAGGCGATGTCCGGGTGGGCGTCGGTGATCTCCGCCGGAAGGTGGTTCGCCGCCTCGCCGATGATCTGAAGATTGCGCTCAATGGCGTCCTCGGCCATGTCGACGAGGTCCTCGCCGTCGAGAGCGCCGACGTAACGCTGACAGCGGTCGATGGCTTGGAGGACATCGGAGATCCGCTGGTCGGGACCACGGCTCACAGCGCGACCGCGTCCTCGAGCGCTGAGGCCGAGATCGGACGCTTGAGCAGCTGCACAGGGAACACGTCGATGTCGTCGCGGCCGAACAGGGCCCGGGTCTCCTCCATGAGCCCGGAGGCACGCATGAGCAGGTTCCCACCGGCGGGATCCATCTCGACGAGGATGTCGATGTCGGACCCGGCGTGAGCAGTGCCGCGCGCTACCGAGCCGAACAACTTCGGGTTCGTCGCGCCGTACTTGTCCAGCAGCGCGAAGAACTCGTCCCGGCGCGCTTCAAGGAGCTCTTGCACAACGAGCGTCTCGGGCGTCACGGCAGGATTCGACATGTCTTCAGGATACCGGGAACCAACAACCTGCCGCTGGACCTGGCGGCATAAAACCCCTTGCTTGAGGAGTGTCACGCAGGGCACCCTATTGAACCTCCCGTCGTCGTAAATCCTCGCCACTACAGGGAACCCGGGGTGCTGCACCGCCAAAAGCGTGCCGTGCGTGACGCGCACACCCGAACAAGACAGCACAAGCGGACCCTTGCACTTCCACTACTTAGCGCTACTATGTACTAGTAGCTAGTATCACTGAGTAGCAAGAGGAGGTGTCCCATGGGCAAGCAAATGACGGAGATGCTCAAAGGAACACTGGAGGGCATCGTCCTGGCCCTCCTGACGGGGAAGCCGGCGTACGGGTATGAGATCACCACGCTTCTCCGGGAGCAGGGCTTCTCCGATATAGCCGAGGGCACCGTGTACGCGCTGCTCGTCCGGATCGAACAAAAGGGCCTCGTGGACGTGGAGAAGCGCCCCTCGGAAAAGGGCCCGCCACGGAAGGTGTATTCACTCAACGACCAGGGCAGGCAGGAACTCCAGGAGTTCTGGAAAACCTGGACCTTCCTGTCCGAACGCATTGAACAACTCAACGGAAAAGAGAAATGACCATGGTTGCCAAATGGATCGAAGCACTCACCGGCTCGCTGGAACAGAAGAAGCAGTACAAGCAGGCAAAGGCACGGCTGGATGCGCTGCCCGAGCCCTACCGCACCGCCGCAGCCGCCTTCAACAGGTACTTCATGTACTACGGCGGCGTCACGGACGGCGACACCCTCGTGCAAATGCTCACGGACCTCACCGATCTGTGGGAGCGGGCTGCCGTGGACGGCACGCCCGTCAGTGCGATCGTAGGCGATGATCCGGTCGAGTTCGCGGAGACATTCGCCCAGTCCTACGGCGGCAAACGCTGGATCGATAAGGAACGGGCCCGCCTCATCGAAGCCGTCAATGATGCGAAAGCGAAGGAGTCCACGCCATGACCAACCCAGCAGGCATTGGGCCGGCCATCCAGGTGCAGGGCGTTGAGAAGTCCTTCAAAAACCTGCACGTGCTCCGGGGCGTTGACTTTGAGGTTGCCCCGGGGAGCATCTTCGCACTCCTGGGCTCCAACGGCGCAGGCAAGACCACCATGGTGAAGATCCTGTCCACACTGCTGAAAGCGGATGCGGGAACTTGCACGGTCAACGGTTTCGACGTCGACGCCGAACCCCTAAAGATCCGCGAATCCATCAGCCTCACCGGGCAGTTCGCGGCGGTGGATGAAATTCTGACAGGCCGGGAAAACCTGGTGCTGGTGGCGAAGCTGCGGCACCTGAAGGCTCCCGGCAACGTTGCGGACGACCTCCTGGCGCGCTTCAACCTGACCGAGGCTGGTCCGCGGAAAGTGGGGACCTATTCCGGAGGCATGCGCCGCCGCCTGGACATTGCCATGAGCCTGATCGGACAGCCGAAGGTGATTTTCCTGGACGAGCCCACCACCGGGCTGGACCCTGAAGCGCGCCTGGACGTGTGGCGGATCATCAAGGACCTTTCCACGCAGGGGACCACGGTGCTGCTCACCACGCAGTACCTGGACGAGGCCGAACAGCTCGCGGACCGCATCGCCATCCTCCACGAGGGCCGCATCATCGCAAACGGCACCCTTGCGGAGCTGAAGCAGCTGCTCCCGCCGGCAAAGGTGGAGTACGTGGAGAAACAGCCAACCCTGGAGGAAATCTTCCTCGCGCTCGTGGGGAACAACAGCAAAGAACCAAGTGGGGACAGGTCATGAAAACGCACTTTCTCGCAGACACCACAGTGTTGCTGGGCCGCTCCATGCGGCACATCTTCCGCAGCGTGGACACCATCATCACCACGGCCATCACGCCGATCGCCCTGATGCTGCTGTTCGTCTACGTCTTCGGCGGCGCCATCATGGGGGAGACGGAAAACTACGTCAACTACCTGCTGCCGGGCATTATGCTCATCGCCATTGCTTCGGGCATCGCCTATACGGCGCTGCGGGTGTTCACGGACATGAGCAGCGGCATCTTCGAGCGGTTCCAGTCGATGCCGATCGCCCGGTCCTCCGTGTTGTGGGCCCACGTGCTGACATCGCTGGTGGCCAACGGGCTTTCCCTGGTGATCATTGTGCTGATCGCCCTCGCCATGGGTTTCCGGACCTCGGCAAACGTGCTGGAATGGCTTGCCGTGATCGGCATCCTGGCGCTGTTCACCCTGGCGCTCACCTGGATTGCCATCATCGCCGGCATGGCCGCAAAATCGGTGGACGGCGCCACCGGGTTCTCCTACCCGCTGATCTTCCTGCCCTTCATCAGCTCGGCCTTCGTTCCCACCGAGACCATGCCGGGACCGGTGCGGGCGTTCGCCGAAAACCAGCCGGTCACCTCGATCGTCAACACGATCCAGGATCTGTTCTCAGGCCAACCCGTTGGCAGCGGCATCTGGGTGGCCCTGGGCTGGTGCGTCGGCATCCTGGTGGTGGCCTACGCCTTCGCCATGATGACGTACCGCCGCAAGATCAACTAGCTGTTGAGTGCCGGTTCCGCGAAGAACGCCTCCGTGGCCAGGGCCAGCCAGTGCGGGTCCTGGACGCCACAGAGTTCGCGGGCAGAGTGCATGGACAGCAGGGGCACGCCGACGTCCACGGTACGGATGCCCAGCCGGGTGGCCGTCAGCGGCCCGATGGTGGAACCGCAAGGCATCACGTTGTTGGAGACAAACTCCTGGTAGGGGACGCCCGCCTGGCCGCAAAGCCTGGCCCACAAGGCGGCGCCGGCCGCGTCGGTGGCATACCGCTGGTTGGCGTTGATCTTCAGCAGCGGGCCGCCGTTCAGCACGGGATGGTTGGCCGGGTCGTGCCGCTCCGGGTAGTTGGGGTGGACTGCGTGGCCCGCATCGGCGGAGACACAGAACGACGCCGAGAACGCCTGCCGCCGCTGGCTCACCGTGGCGCCCAATCCATCGGAGATCCGGGTCAGGACGTCTTCAAGGATGGGCCCGCATGCACCGGAGCGTGAGTTGGAGCCGATCTCCTCATGATCGAAGGCAGCGAGGATGGCAATCGGTGCAGAGCCGCCGCCAGAGCCCGTGCCCGACGAATGCCGGATCAGTGCCGTCAGTCCGGCATGGGTCGCCGAAAGGTTGTCCAGCCGCCCGGACGCGAAGAACTCACTGTTGGCCCCGAAAACCGCAGGCGCCTGGGCATCCGCAATAACGACGTCGTACCCGCCGATCTGTGCCGGATCCACGGCTGCACCTCCGGAAGCGTTCGCCGCCAGCACTCCCAGGAGATCGGCGTCGGCCGGATTCCCGAGCCCCCACACGGGATTCATGTGGCGCTGTTTGTCCAGCGCGAGGCCTTCGTTCACTGCGCGGTCCAGGTGGATGGCCAGTTGCGGGAACCGCAGCAGCGCGCCCGTGGCGGTGAGGTGTTCGGTGCCGTCCAGCATTACCAGCCGGCCAGCCAAGCGCAGCTCACGGTCAAGCCAGGAGTTCAGCAGCGGTCCGCCGTAAACCTCGACGCCGGCCTGCAGCCAGCCGAATGCCCCCGTGGTGGGCTTGGGCTTGAGCTTGAAGGACGGCGAATCCGTGTGCGAGC
This sequence comes from Pseudarthrobacter sp., assembly GCA_031178005.1. Taxonomy (GTDB): domain Bacteria; phylum Actinomycetota; class Actinomycetes; order Actinomycetales; family Micrococcaceae; genus Arthrobacter. The sequence goes on along the minus strand of JAPSJV010000002.1, from coordinate 222,203 downwards.
CAAGGATGTGGAATCCGGTGGTGGGACCGGCCGTTTCCGGCGTCACCCACGCGATCAGCGCGCCGTCCCGGACGATGTAGTAACTGCCGGCGCCGCGGGGCCATTCGGCCAGCTCGTTCAGCCGGGTAAACCCTGCCGCGTCCAGCCGGCGGCCTGCTTCACTGACAGCATGGAAGCTCGACGGCGATGCGCTGACGTAGGCGCCCAGGTCCTGGATGTGATGTGCCGCAGTGGTGGCTTCGGCCCGGGCGTCCGTGGAATCCGCTGCGGCAAAACCGGTGTCAGTCGAGAGTGTTGGCATGCTGTCGAGTCTAGCCCCGGGACTTAGATGGTGACGTTGAGCCCCGCGGTGTACCCGGTTGCCGCGGAACCGGTCATGGTGGCCAGCTGGTAGACGCCACCGTCATCGCCAAAGACGCCGTCGCTCTGAAGCGTGGTGCGCGGGAAGTTCCGGGCGCTGGTCCCGTAGCCTTCCGTGGCGTAGACGTCGTTGCAGGAGGCCTCGGTAAGGGCTATTTGTGAGACGGCCAGCACCTGCCCGGCTGACGTGGCGTTGCTCATCGATTCGAACACCTCGAAGTGGATGTGCGGCCAGCGGCCGTTGTAGGCGCCGGGGAAGACGCTGGTGAAGGTGACCTGGCCGTTGCCGTCTGCCTCCTGGACGCCGCGGAGGTAGTTCTCTCCTTCCAGCCCCGAGTCGTACATCGAGTACTTGCCGTCCCGGTCGCAGTGCCACGCGTAGACCGCCGCGCCGGCCAGCGGGGAACAGCCGTTGGAGTTGTCCAGCAGGGTCAGCGTGAAGGTCAGTGGTACGCCCCCGGCCTGGGTACCGGACGCTCCAAAGCTGCTGGTAATGTCCCTGCGGACCACGCCGGAGGCTTCCAATGCGTTGGGGCCATTGGAACCGTCCCCGGGAAACGGCCCGGCTGTTTCCTGGGGAATCTCCACGCCGCACTCGGCGATGGCGCGGGTCAGCGTAGGCGCGGGCGTGCCGGTGGCGCCGGCGGAAGGCACAGTGGATTCGGTGACGGCAGCCGTTGTGGTTGCGGATGGTGTGCTTCCGTCCGGAGTGCAGGCAGCCAGTGCCGCTGCGGCCCCGCCCATGCCAAGGAAGACTCCCAGGGAGCGCCGGCTCATGATCTTGGACAGATCAAACTCCAACCCGCGGTCATGGTCGGGGTGCGGCGTTTCGGTGACATGGTTTTCGCTCATGCCTCCATGGAACCGGGCAAATGCATGCGTTGCCTAGCCCCTGGCTGTGAAACTCCTGTGCAGCCGAACCCCGGCGCCCTTAGTAGTCCGGGTTGCTCGGTACCACCAGGCCGGTTTCGTACGCATAAACCACGGCCTGGACCCGGTCCCGCAGGTGCAGCTTGGTGAGGATCCGGCGGACATGCGTCTTGACGGTGGCTTCGGACAGGAAGTAGCGGTGGGCGATCTCGGCATTGGACAGTCCCTCGGCCATGGCCCCCAGCATCTCCGTCTCCCGCGGCGTCAGGTCCTCAAGCAGGGGATCGCGTGGTGCCGGTGGCGTCGGGGACGCATTGTTGCCGCGCACGTAGGTCTCAAGCAGCCGCTGCGTCACCCTGGGCGCCACAACGGCGTCACCGCTGGCCACCACGCGGACGGCCTGGACCAGTTCCTCCGGCGCTACGTCCTTAAGCAGGAACGCCGAAGCCCCTGCCTGAAGGCCTGCGAAGGCGTACTCGTCCAGATCGAAAGTGGTCAGGATGATCACGCGGGAATCCGCAGCCGAATCCGTGATGGCCCGGGTGGCGTCGATGCCGTTCAACAACGGCATCCGGACATCCATCAGCACAACGTCCGGATTCAGCTCCCGCACCAAGCGCACTGCATCCGCACCGTCACAGGCCTCGCCGACGATCCGGAGGTCATCCTCGCCCTCCAGGATCAGCCGGAAACCGACCCTCAGCAACGGCTGGTCGTCCACCAGCAGTACGGTGATCTCCCGTTCTCCAGTCATTTCTTCCCCCAAATAAATTTTTCGTTCGCTGTTAAGTTCTTAGTCGCCGGCGCCTGGTGGCCCGGGCTCAGTTGCCCGCGCTTAGCTGCCCGGGCGGGCCTCGCCGCTCCAGCTGAGCACCACATGGACGCGCCATCCGCCGTTGCCGGCCGGTCCTGCTTCCACGGTCCCTGCATAAATCCGCGCCCGTTCCCGCATACCGGCCAGGCCCTGGCCAGTGCCCTGTGACGCCTGCTGTAAGGCGGGTATGGCTGACTTGCCCGGCCCGGTGGTGCCTTGGGCACCCGCACCGCTGCCGTCGTCGAGCACTTCAATGGTGACAGTGCTGCCGTCACGTTCAATACTTACATCCACCCGGCCCAAAGCGCGGCCATATCGGAGCACATTGGTCAACGATTCCTGAACGATCCGGTACACCGTCAGGCGGAAGGCGGCATCTTCCGGCAGCGCCGGGCCGCTGTGCGAATACTGCAGCGGCAGCCCGGCCGTGCGGAAGCCTTCCAGCAGCTTCTCCAGGCTGTCCGACGGCGCCAGCGGCTCCCTGGGCGCCCCGTCCGTAGTGGTGTCGTCGCGCAGGACGCCCAGCACACGGCGCATATCCGCCAAGGCCGTCCGCCCGGTCCGCGAGAGCTCTCCCAGCACCTCGCCGGCACGGTCCGGATTTTTCCTGACCACGACGGCGGCACCATCAGACAGGCTGATCATGACGGTCAACGAGTGGGCAACGACGTCGTGGATCTCCCGGGCGATCCGGTTCCGTTCGTTGACCGAACCCAGGGCAGCGCTGCGCGCAGCCCAGGCCGCGATTTCCTGTTCGTGCTCCCGGCGCTGGCGCACGGAGATGCCGATGCCGGTGGCAATGACGTTGGACAGCAAAATGGTGGCACCCGTGGCGATGGTGATCACCACCGGCAGGATCTCCGGATCCTCCCCGGCGTCCCTGACCGCCACCGCATCCATGGGGACCTCGGTGGCCATGACATACATCAGGAGCAACGGAAGCGTGACAGCGGCCAGCGCGATGAAGGTGGCCCGCCTGCTGCAGCGCACTGCCACCGAATACAACGAAAACCACAGCGCCACCGAAACGTTGACGCCCCAAGGGTGGATGACTGCCACCGCGACTTCCACCACTGCCGCATAGGCCGCCAGCACCAGTGGATGGCTCCTGCGGAAAAACAACGCAGGAGCAACGGACAGCAGCAGCGCCGAGGCCGGCCAGCGGCCGGACAGGATGGCATCCACCACGGTTGATGCCACCAGCCCCAGGTAGCAGAAGGCCGCCACTGCATCCATGGCCCGCGGATGAAGGTACAGGTACCGCCTGACGCGGCCCCGGCGTCGGGCAGCAATCTCAGCAAAGGACGCATCAGCCGGACTGGCCGCCGCGTCCTTCACTGGTGCTTCAATCATTCTTTGAGCCTAGTGCCCTGCTGAGGTGCCGGAAGCGCCTCTGCAGCACGGTTTCTAGACGTCGCGCCGCTTGAGGACAAACGTGGCCGGAACCAGGAACAACAGCACGTAGCCCAGGAAGATCAGGCCGCCCTGCCAAGGGTCGATCGTTGCATCGAGGTGGCCGATGGAGAGGAAGCGTCCGCCGGAGTCGGCGGGCAGGTACTGGGGAACGTACTTCCAAAAATCCCCGGGCAGAAAGGTCATGAAACTTGACGCGATCGGCAAGACGAAGAAGATGCCCACAAGGAGGGTGATGGCGCCGGCGGAGTTCCGCAGGAGTACGCCCAGCGAGAGTCCGATCAGTGCCACGCCGGCCACATACAGTCCGCCTGTGAAAATGCTGTAAATGACGCCGTCGCGATCCCATCCCATGTCGATGCCGCGCCCCGCAAAGACCGGAATGGCAATCAGGTAGGTGGCGACGGCAGCGATGGTGGTGATCACATAGGAAACAACCGCCAAGATCACGGCCTTCGCCGCGAAAGCCGGAATGCGCTTTGGGACAGCGCTCATGGTGGAACGGATCATGCCGGTGGAGTATTCGGAGGCTACGAAGAGAACCGCCAGCGAACCCAGCACCAGGATGCCGATCTGGAGCCCGGAGTTGGGCAGGTTGTACAGATCCATCTGTGAGCCTGGCGGGAAGGTCTGCTCCATCTGCTCAGGAGTGAGCTTCTGGCCGGATTCCTCCGCCATGGAGATCATCTGGTCCATGATGGCGTACCGGGCCAAGACGGTAATCGCACCAACGCCGACGATGGCCACCAAGGTGGTTGCCAGCAGGAGTTTGGTGGACAGCAGGGTCCACAGCTTGATCCATTCGGACTTCAGTATGCCGCCAAAGGAGACGCCATGCGTTCCCGCGGGAGAGTTTGAGGCAGGCCCGGCCGTAGTGGCGGCAGAGCGTCGCGCAGTTGTTGTAGTCATGGTCCTTACTTCCCTGCCGGTGCTGCGATGGACTGGTTGCTGGAGCCGTCGGACACCCGCGAGTGATACTCGACTTCGTCACGGGTGAGCTCAAAGTAGGCTTCCTCAAGGGAGGTCGACTGGGGTGTGAGTTCATAGACCAGGATGCTGTGCTCCAGCGCCAGCTGGGCGATCTGGCGGGAATCCAGGCCGGAAACCTTGAGGGTCTCGGGTTCGTTCTGGTCCACCTTGACTCCGTTGCCCACCAGCAGCGAGGAGAGCTGGGACGCGGCGGAGGTCCTGACCAGCGTGACGGCCTGACGGGATCCGGCCAGCACCTGCGCCATGGGGGCATCTGCGATGATCCGGCCGCGGCCGATCACCAGCAGGTGGTCAGCGGTCTGCGCCATTTCGCTCATCAGGTGCGAGGAGAGGAAGACCGTTTTGCCCTGGCTGGCCAGGTAACGGACCAGGTTGCGCACCCACAGCACGCCTTCGGGATCCAGCCCGTTGACCGGTTCGTCCAGGATCAGCGTCTGCGGGTCACCCAGCAGGGCGGCGGCGATGCCCAGCCGCTGTCCCATGCCCAGCGAGAAGCCGCCGGCCTTCTTCTTCGCTACGGCTTCCAGGCCGGTCATTTCAATGACCTCGTGCACCCGGGACAGTGGGATGCTGTGCGTGGCAGCCATGGCACGGAGGTGGTTGTAGGCACTTCGGCTGGTGTGGACTGCCTTGGCGTCAAGGAGCGCACCCACCTGGTGCAGGGGGTCCCGGTGAGCGGAGTACGGCCGGCCGTTCACAATGGCGCTGCCCGACGTCGGCCGGTCCAGGCCCATGATCATGCGCATGGTGGTGGATTTCCCGGCGCCGTTGGGGCCCAGGAACCCGGTTACCTGGCCCGCCTTCACCGTGAAGCTGACTCCCGCGACAGCTGTTTTGCTGCCGTAGACCTTGGACAGGTCCTTTACCTCAATCATTGGACGCGTTTCCTTTACCTTGCGAAGCCATTGTGGCGGGATACCCGAAAGTGTTCAGCTTTCACGGTACCGAGGATCGCAGGCGAAAACGCCGGTCTCAGGGATGATTCAGGGGTCAGTCAGGGTCGTCCCGAAGGATGAGCCTCATTCCGGATCGGTCAGGGGTGTGTAGTATCTCAAGGCGCGGGGGCGGATGCTGAACTCCACGTTCCTGATGTTTGAGTGGGCCTCGCCATCGACGGCCAGCACCAGCGGTGCACGGCCGCATTCCACCTTCAGGGTGGTTGCCTCGCTCAGGTGCGTGATCCGGGAGCTGGCCACGGTACCCGTCAGCGCCGACCAGAGCAGACGCAACCGGGCGAACGACTCATCGGCGGTGATCATCCGGACATCCAACACACCGTCGTCCATCACGGGCCGAACAAGGGGTGCGTGGTCCCGCGGGTAATAACGGCCACGGCCCAAGTACATGATCCACAGCTTGTGCCGCTCACCGTCCGCGGTGAGGAAGGTGGGCCGCCCCGCTGCGAAGGTGCGGAACATGGCCACGATCCCTGCCAGGGGCTTGCCGAGCGCCGGCTGCAGGTGTTCGCGCCGGCGCACCAGGTTGGGGTAGACGCCGATGCTGGCGGTGTTCAGCATCACCAGCTCCAGCCGTTCTGGACTCTCCGCGAGGCCACGTTCGGCAACGGCCATTCCGACGTCGGCCAGCGCGGCTTCACCTTGGGCCGCGGCATGGATGGCGTCCCGCAGCGAGCCTGTTCCGGCGTCCCGGGCAAAGTGGTTGAGTGTTCCGCCGGGAAGGACCAGCAGCGGGAGGGAATGTTCGATGGCGGCAGCGGCCACCGTGCCAACCGTTCCGTCACCGCCCCATACACCCAGGGCAACGATGCCCGGCGTGGCTACGACTTCCTGGACGGCAGCGGCCAGATCCGCACCTGACTGAACGGTCGCTATATGCGCCTGGGGGAATACTCTGGAAAGGACATCCACGGTCTCCTTGGTGTAGGAGCCGCCCCGGGCATTCACCACAATTCCGAGGCCCTCTCCGCCAGGCAATTTCGGTGCCGCCGCCACGGTCCGTGCCGTTTGCGGAACGGGCGGCCGGACGGGCCACCATTTCCTGGTCACCAGCGCCGCACCAACCCCCAATGCAGAGCCGAACACCACGTCGGATGGCCAGTGCGCGCCCGTATGCACCCGGGAATAGGCCACTCCGGCTGCCAGCGGAACCACCGCCAGTCCCACCGCGGGCTGCAGCATCGTGACACCCGCGGCGAAGGCGGCCGCGGATGCGGAGTGCCCTGACGGCATGGAGGAACTACGGGGCTGCGGGTGGACAAAGCGGAACACGGGCAGATGCTCCGGCAACGGCCTGGCACGGGGCAGCAGGGTTTTGAACACCACGTTGGTTACGGTCGAGGCGACGGCCTGCGCAATCAGGCCATGAACGGCCGCCCTGCGGGTCCGGCCCGGGACCAGGGCCATTCCCGCGGCGATGCCAATCCACAGCTTGCCGTGATTGGCGGACGCGGAGAGCCTGCGGAAAAAGGCATCGTGGTTGCCATGCGGAAGCCGCGAGACAACCCGCACCACCCTGCGGTCCAGGCGGCTCAGAGCCGAATTCCCACGACCCCGGAAACGCCTGCGCATGGCTCAGCCTTGTCCGTGGCGCGAGGCCAGGGGTTTGGCCACACCGGCCAGGATCAGTGCCAGCAGGATCGGTGCCAGGATGGCCAGCAGCGCCCGGTGGATTCCGGTGATATCGCCAAGGTAGCCCAACAGCGGCGGCCCGGCCAGGAACGCTACGTAGCCGATGGTGGAGACCACGGAAACGCGACGGGCCGCGTGGACCGGGTCGTCGGCGGCGGCGGACATCCCCATGGGGAAGGCCAGAGCTGCTCCAATGCCCCAGAGTGCGGCGCCGGCAGCTGCCAGCCAAACGTTGCCGGCCAGCACGAAGAGCGCCAGTCCAGCTGCCGCCGCCGCCATGCTGGCCCGCAGTACGGCCACCCGCCCGTAGAGGTCGATGTAACGGGCGCCGAAGAACCGCATGGCCGTCATGGCCAGCACAAACAGGGCGAAGAGCAGGGCACCGGTGGACTCAGATGCTCCCAGGCCGTCCACTGCGGCCTTGGCAATCCAGTCATTCCCGGCACCCTCGGTCAGGGTGGCGCCCAGCACCACAACACCAAGCAGCAGGGTGCGGCCGTCGCGCCAGGCGGATCCGGACGTGGCAGGTCCGGCGCCGGCTTCAGGTTCCACCACAGCGGCCAGCCGGTGGGGGAGGAAGTAGCGCGGAGTAATGAGGGTCAGCGCCGCCACCACAATCACAATCACCAACAGGTGCAACGGCAGGTCCACCCCGATGTGGGAGAGCCCGGCGCCGATCATTGCACCCACGAACGCCCCGCCGCTGAACGCCGCATGGAACTGCGGCATGATGGTCCGCCTGAGGCGGTGTTCGACGTCGGCCCCCTCAATGTTCTGCGCCACGTCCCACAGCCCGATCGCGATGCCAAAGAAAAACAGCGAGACGGCTGTGCCCGGGATCGAGGAAAGCTGCAGGGATCCGGCGATGCCGAGTCCGGCCAGGGCAGCCAGCATCCCGCCGGCCCTGACAGTGTTGGCGGTCCCGATCCGGCTTACCACCAGCCCGGCGGTGGGCAGCGCCAGCAGGGATCCGACGGCGGTGCAGAGGAGTAGTGTGCCCATCTGCCCGGAGGTGATCTGCAGGGTTTCCGTTACCGCCGGGATGCGCGCTGCCCAGCTTGCGAACACCAGGCCGTTGGCGCCGAAGATGATGAAGGTCGCAATCGCGGCCGCCTTGACGGAGCTGCCCGTTGTCGTGCTCATTGAATGACCGCTTCCACTGCCTTGATGTTGGGAATCTTCCGCCTCACCCACCAAATGCTATCGGGCGTGGAGGGTCAATGGCCGCAGCAGGTGGCTCCTACCGGGTGGCCTCCTCCAGAAGCTCCAGAACGTGACGGTACTGTTCGCCGGTGGCACGTGTCATTCCCAGTTCGCAGGTCCGGTTGCAGGATGCGTGGGCCGGTGCCGCCAAAGCGGCCACGTCCGCTGCCTGACGTGCAGTAGCCGATTCCGTCAACTCCGGATGCAGCATTCCCCGGTCGCCGGCAAAGGCGCAGCATCCCCAGTTCTCCGGAATCTCAACCCGGGCCGCCACTACCCCTGCGACGGTGCCCAGGGCGCCGTTGAGCCCCAGCCGGGTAGAGGAACAGGTGGGATGGAGTACCAGCGATTCCAGTTTCGGGTGGCCGGAAAGCAGCGGCACGATCCGCTCCGCCGCGAACTCCACGGCGTCCACGATCCGAAGCGGCCGCTGACCCGGAGCCGGAGAATCGGACTCCACAGCGTGGTGCAGGCCCTCGGTACAGGACGAGGCATCGCACACAATGGGCAGCTCACCGTCGCGGGTTGCCTCCCGGAGCGCGGCCAGCGTCTTCTTCTTCATGGTCTCCTGGCCCGCCGCCATGCCTTTGGAGGACCACGGCGTGCCACAACACAGGCCATCGATTCCCTCGGGCACCAGAAGGGTGAGCCCGGCCCGGGAAGCAAGCTGCTCGAAGCTGTATTGGACACCCCGCCCCGCAGTGTCCGGCGCGGTATCGGCGGGACCGAACATGGTGCCCACGCACGCCGGGAAGTAGACGGCGTCAACCCCACCGGCCGGCGTCGGACGCGTGCGCACCGACCCGCCCCCGGGCAGTTCGGCGGAGTACAGCGGCACCGTGTCCTTTCCGAGGACTGCGCGGGCGGCCTTGTTGGGCGGGGAAATGAGGGCCACCGGAACCTTGTCCACCACGCTCAAGGCCAGGGATGCGCCGCGTGTGGTTCCTTCCCAATGCCTTGCGGCGGCGTTCCAGAGGCCATTGGCGAGTGGCCCGGCGTCGGCCTTGCGTAGTCGTTTGACCAGCGATCCGGTGTTGATGTCCACGGGGCAGGCAGTCTGGCACATGCCGTCCACCGCACAGGTGTCCACGGATTCGTAGTCGTAGTCCTTTTCCAGCTCCTTGACCAGTGCCATGTCGCCCGCCAGCCGGGCCGCTTCGATGGCCCGGAGCGTCACGATCCGCTGGCGCGGCGTGAGGGTGATGTCCTTGCTGGGGCACACTGGCTCGCAGTAGCCGCAGGAAACACAGCGGTCCACCTCCTCCGCCACCGCGGGAGTCGTTTTGATGTGCCTCAGGTGCGCCAGCGGGTCCTCATCCATAAGCACTCCCGGATTGAGCATTCCGGCAGGATCGAAGAGGCGTTTAATGGTCCGCATGACGTCGTAGAGTTCGTCGCCGTACTGCCGGCGTACATAAGGGGCCATGACCCGTCCGGTTCCGTGCTCGGCCTTCAGCGATCCTCCTTCGGCCAGGACCGCGTCCACCATGTCCTCGGTGAAGGCGCTGTAACGGTCCAGCTCGGCAGCGGTGGCGAAGCCGTCGGTGAGCATAAAGTGGACGTTTCCATCCTTCGCGTGGCCAAAGATCACGCTGTTGCCGTAGTTGTACTTATCGAAAAGCCGGATCAGTTCCCGGCACGTGCGGCCCAGCACGGGGACGGGGACCACAATGTCCTCCAGCAACGCAGTGGTGCCCTGGGGGCGTGCTCCCGCAACCGACGCGTACAGGCCTTTCCGCAGATGCCACATCTGCCCACGCTCTTTCGAATCACCGGTGAGCCTGACCGGGGCGGACAGGCCAAGGCCGGGGAGGATGCCTTCGCCGTGGGCTTGGAGCCCGGCGAGCTGTTCGGCAGTGGCGGCGGAGTACTCCACCAACAACGCCGCATGATCCTCCACCTTAAGATCCTGCACGACGGCGGGAGTTCCCTTGAGTGCCTGGCCCACCTTGAGGGAGAGCGCATCCAGGAGCTCAATGGTAGCGGCACCTGTTTCAACAAGGGCCGGCAGCGCCGCGTTGGCCGCCTCAAGTCCAGGGAACACCAGCAGGCCAGTGGCAGCGTGCTGGAGCCGTGGGATGGTACGGAAAACGGCCTCCGCCACGAAGCCCAGCGTGCCTTCGCTGCCAACAATGAGGTGGGCCAGGATGTCCACCGGATCATGGAAGTCCAGAAGCGAGTTCAGCCCGTAGCCCATGGTGTTCTTCATGGCGAACTGCTGCCGGATCCTCTGCACGGAATCCGGGTTGTTGCGGACCCGGCCGGCCAGCCGGGACAGGCCTTCGTAGAGGTCAGGCTCGAGCGTCCGGAGCCTGGCGTCCGCATCGGCTGCAGCGGTGTCGATCACCGTCCCGGACGGCAGTACCACCGTCAGGGACTCCAAGGTTCGGTACGTATTGTCGGTGGTCCCGCAGTTCATGCCGGAGGAGTTGTTGGCGATCACGCCGCCAACCGTGCATGCCGCCTCGCTGGCCGGATCCGGGCCAAACTTCCGGCCGTAACGGGCCAGGCGGGCATTCAGCGCCCGCACGGTGACGCCGGGCTGGACCCGAACGCGGGTGCCGCCGTCGAGCACTTCGATGTCCCGGAAGTTGCGGCGCACATCAACCAGCACACCGTCGCTGACGGCCTGCCCGCTCAGGCTGGTGCCTCCGGAACGGAAGGTCAGCGGCACACCTTGGGCGGCGCTGGCCCGGAGGAGCCGCCCCACCTCCGGGGCATTTCCGGCCACAACCACAGCTTGCGGCACCAGGAGGAAGTGCGAGGCATCATGGGCGTTCGCATGGAGGTCGATGGCGCGGGTTTTTACCTGCGCATGATCCCGCACGGCATTCCGGAAGGGGGTCAGGTCCAAAGGAGGCATTACGGCACCATCCAGCTGAGGACAGGTGTGGACTGCAGGTAGATGAGCACCGTAATCAGGGCCAGCAGACCCAGGCTCCAGCCAATGAGCTTCCGGAACAAGGTGCCCTCCGCCCCATCAAGTCCTACGGCAGCTGATGCCACCGCCAGGTTCTGAAGCGACAGCATCTTGCCCATGACGCCCGCGGAGGAGTTGGAGGCGGCCATCAGTACCGGAGACAGCCCGGTTTGCTCGGCAGCGGTGGCCTGCATCTGTCCGAACAAGGAGTTGGATGAGGTGTCCGAGCCGGTGAGGGCCACGCCGATCCAGCCGATGAGCGGAGACAGTATGGCGAAGAAGCCGCCCGCCGAGGCCAGGGCGAAGCCCAGCGTGGTGGTCTGCCCGGAAAGGTTCATCACAAACGACAATCCCAGAACGGCGGTCACAGTGACAATGGTCCAACGCAATTGGACCACTGTGTCCCGGTAGATGCGCAGGCCCTGAACAGCGGAAATTTTGTAGAGCACCATGGTGATAAGCCCGGAGAACAGCAGGAGCGTGCCCGTGGCCTTGATGTGGTCCAGCTTGAACTTGGTACCGCTTACTGCGTTGCCGGCGGCATCGGTGATCTCAAGCCCCGGCCAGGCGAAGGTCACGCTGCCCACCTGGCCCAGCCAGGTTTTGACGAATGGCACCTGGGCTATCGAAAACACCGTGATGATGACCAAGTACGGGGCGATCGCCATCCAGATCTGCCGGGCTTCAGGCCGGGAGTTGTCTGCCGTGGCCCTATTGGCGGCCTGGCTGGGGCCACTGGCGATATTCCTGTCTGCACTGTTTCCACCCGCGCCTGCGGATATCCCCACCGCGGACGGCACGGTTTCCGCGACTATGCTCTCCGGACTATCAGCCGCGACGGATTCCTTCGGCTGCCAGAGCTTCAGCATCAGCAGTACCGCCGCCACGGTGACAACCGCGGCCACTACATCGGTAAGTTCCACCGCGAAGTAGTTGGAGGTGACGAACTGCGCTGCCGCAAAGGCGGCGCCGGCGACGAGGGCCACCGGCCAGGTCTGCTTTACCCCGCGGCGCCCGTCGACAATCAGCACCAGCAACAGCGGGACAATCAAGGCAATGAAGGGTGTCTGCCTTCCGGCCATCGAGGAGAGTTCATTCAGCGGCAACCCCGTAACGCCGTTAAGGGCAATGATCGGTGCGGCCATGGCCCCAAAGGCCACCGGTGCAGTGTTGGCCAGCAGCGATACCACCGCCGATTTGAGCGGCTTCATCCCGGCGGCCATCAGCATGGCCGCGGAAATGGCCACCGGCGCGCCAAAGCCTGCCAGTGACTCCAGCAGGGCTCCGAAGCAGAAGGCAATCAGGATGGACAGGATCCGCAGGTCATTGGAGATGGAGCGAATGGTGCGTCCCAACACCTCGAACCACGGCGTGGCGACGGTGAGCCGGTAGATCCAGAGGGCATTAACCAGGATCCACAGGATCGGGAACAGTCCGTAGAAGACGCCTGCCGCCGTGGCGCTGAGGGCCTGGCCAACGGGCATCCGCCAGGCAACGATAGCCAGGACCAGGGACAAGGCCAGGCCTGCAAGTGCGGCTTTAGGCGCCTTGACCTTAAAAACCCCGAGCAGGACGAAGAGCATAAGCAGCGGAAGCGCGGCGCAAAGAGCTGAAAGCACGAGGGACCCAGCGATGGGGTCGAGAATCTGCTGGAACATAAATCTCCGAATTGTGTGAGGCGTCACAGCACCGTGCCGCCTAACGATTGTCTTACAAGTACACATGACCGTCAAGTGAGCATGTCAATTTTTCTGGCAAGATTGAGGACAAATGTGGCGCTTCTGAAGGGGGCTCGCGGTGGCGGGGAGAATTGCGGCAGTGTCGATCGTGGAAGCGATCGCCACTGACTTACGGGGCCGCATCTTTTCCGGAGACCTGGTTTCCGGGCAGACACTGACGGAAACCGACGTCGCCTCGTCCTATGATGTGGCGCGTCCCACCGCAAAGGCATCGATCGAAAAGCTCGTTGCCGAAGGCCTGCTGGACCGCGGGACCCATAAAACCGCCCGGGTGATCGAACTTGGACCGGGTTCCGTACGGGATATCTACCTGGCGCGCGCCTACCTCGAGAGCGAAGTGCTGCGCCGCCTCGCCAGGAAAAAGACCGTACCCGCAGCGGCCGTCGCAGCGAACGCCGAGATCGCCGCGCTGCAAAGCGGAGCACCACTGGACGTCGTCGAACCGGACATGCGGTTCCATCTGAGCCTGATCGACGCAGTAGGCAATGAACGCATCAGTCGGATGTATCGCTCACTGGTAGGCGAGGTAAGGATGTGCATGGTCCGGGTCCAATCGCTGCAACTCCTGGACAGCTCGCTGATTCATGCCGAGCACCAGAAGATTCTCGAACTCATCGAATCCGGTGAAGGGGATGCGGCGGCCCAGCTACTGGACGAGCACCTGGGACGCGCGCGGGAGCGCCTGGCATCCGCCATGGGAGGACAGGCCGGACCCGAAGCCGGTCTACCCCAACCGTCGAGTCCGGACAGCAGGCCCTAGCGGACCCGCTCCACCCGCTTTTCATCCCACACAGGTTCCGCCGATTCATACACCTTGCCGTCGGAGCCGAACACCAGGAACCGGTCGAAGGTACGGGCAAACCAGCGGTCGTGGGTGACGGCCAGGACTGTTCCTTCAAAGTGGTCAATCGCCCGCTCCAGGGCCTCGGCTGAATGCAGGTCCAGGTTGTCAGTAGGCTCATCGAGGAGCAGCAGCGTGGCGCCGGAGAGCTGCAGCAGCAGGATCTGGAACCGGGCCTGCTGGCCACCTGACAGGGACTCGTACTTCTGCTCCGACTGACCGGCCAGGCCGTATCCGTCCAGCGCACCTGCGGCGGCCTCGCGGCCCATGCCTGAGCGGTGCTCGTCCCCGCGGTGCAGGATGTCCAGCAGGGTCTTGCCCAGCAGGTCGGGGCGCACATGCGTCTGTGCGAAGAACCCCGGGCGGATGCGGGCCCCGAGCTTCACGGTGCCTTCGTGGGGCACCTCGGCGATCTCGACGTCGGAAACGGGCAGGTGCTCGCGCTCCGGATCCGTGCCTCCCGTGGCCAGCAGCCGCAGGAAGTGGCTTTTGCCGGAACCGTTGGAGCCAAGGACTCCGACGCGGTCGCCAAACCAGACTTCGGTGGAGAACGGCTTCATCAGGCCGGTGAGCTCCAGCTTTTCGGCGACGATGGCCCGTTTTGCCGTCCGTCCGCCCTTGAGCCGCATCTTGACGTTCTGTTCGATGGGCAAGGCTTCCGGCGGGCCGGCCTCGAGGAACTTTGCCAGCCTGGTCTGCGCCGCGTGGTACCGATTGGCCATGTCGGAACGGAACGCGGCTTTGTTCTTGTACATGTTGACGAGTTCCTTGAGCTTGACGTGCTCCTCGTCCCAGCGCTTTCGAAGCTCCTCAAAGCGGGCGTTGCGGTCGGCGCGGGCGTCCACATAGGAACCGAAGCCCCCGCCATGCACCCAGGCCCCTGCTCCGTTGATGCCGGGTTCCAGGGTGACAATGCGGCCGGCGGCGTTGTTCAGCAGTTCGCGGTCGTGGCTGATGAACAGGACCGTCTTCTTCGACTCGTTGAGCTTGCCTTCAAGCCAGCGTTTGCCCGGGACGTCAAGGTAGTTATCCGGCTCGTCAAGTAGCAGCAGCTCGTCTGGGCCGGCGAACAGTGCCTCCAGGACCAGGCGCTTCTGCTCGCCACCGGACAGGGTTGACGCACGCCTGTGCTGGGCCTTGTCGAAGGGCAGGCCCAGGGCCGCCATGCAGACCTCGTCCCACACGGTTTCGACGTCGTATCCACCGGCGTCTCCCCAGTCCACAATCGCCTGGGCATAGGCCATCTGGGTGGGCTCGTCATCGTGCTCCAGCATGGCCAGCTCGGTCTGGTCCACGGCCTTCGCAGCTGCTGCCAGTCCGGGTGGTGCCGCGGAAACCAGCAGGTCCCGGACCGTTGAGTCGTCGCGGACCTGGCCTACGAACTGCCGCATGATGCCCATGTTGCCGGACTTGCCCACTACACCTTCGTCGGGATTCAAATCGCCGGCGATGATGCGGAAGAGAGTGGTCTTTCCCGTGCCGTTGGGCCCGATGAGGGCCGTTTTGGTGCCGTCCGGAACCTTGAAGGTCACTCCGTTGAGGAGCTGGGTTCCGTCGGAGAGGAAGTAGTCGATGCCGGAGACGTCAATATGGGCCACTGGTCAATCCTCCCACGGCCCACCGAATCGGCGCGGGCGGCCGCTTCCGGACCGCCTCAGCCGGCCGCCGTCAGGAACTTCTGCAGCAGCGGGCCGGAAACTTCGGCGCCCAGTCCGCCTTCCTCGACAAATACGGCCACGGCGAGGTCACCGTGGACGGCGACGATCCAGGCATGCGTCTTGGGCGGGTTATCGCTCCCGAACTCTGCTGTGCCGGTCTTTGCCCCCACGGGAGCACCCGGGACGGCGGCCAGGAAACCGGCGTGCCCGGAGGTGACAACGGCGCGCATCATGTCGCTCAAGGCGGCAGCTTCTTCAGCCGTAATGGGGGTGCCCGCTGCCGTTGCCGGTGCCTCGGGCGTGACTGTTGACGATGGCGCAGGAGCAGACGGCGACGGCGCCCCGGCAGCAAGGGTTCCCGTAGCGGCATCGGTGGACCCACCGTCGTCGGGGTTCAGGACCAGCTGCGATGACACAGGGGCGCCCTTGGCCACCGAACCGGCCATGATTGCCGCTGCGAGCGGAGACATCAGTACCTTGCCCTGGCCGATCATCGACGCCGCGTGCTCGGTACCGTTGGCTTCACCGGGGACGGAGCCCAGGAATGCCGACGCGCCCAGCAGTGGGGCCTCAACCGCCACGCCCATGGACACGGCAGCCGATTCGAGCTGCTGCTGGGTGACTTGGTCCCGGGCGGCGATAAAGGCTGTGTTGCAGGAGTGGGCAAAAGCATCCCGCAGGGTCACCGCGCCGATGGACGATTCCGGGTAGCCGGGCGCATTCCTGAAGCTACGGCCGTCGACGTTAATCGTGGGCGTGCACTGGACTGTTGAATCGGCAGTCATTCCGTTGCGGATCATGGCCAGCGAATCCACCATCTTGAAGGTGGATCCGGGCGCGTACTGTCCCAGCATTGCCGTGTTGTAGCCGTTGCTGCCCGGGCCGGAGGCTGCGGCCAGGACCGCACCGCTGGAGGGCCGCAGCGCCACAATGGCCGACGCGGGGCCCACCCCGGCAAGGGTGTCCTCGGCGAGCTGCTGGAGGTTCAGGTCCAGCGTGGTCTTGAGCGTCACACCCGGCGTGGGAGGAGCTTCAAAGACGATCTTGGTACCGGGCGATCCGCTGCCGTCGGCGGCCTCCGGCATCTTGGTAACAACCTGGACACCGTCCTTGCCCCGCAGCTGGGAGTCGTACTGCTGCTGCAGGCCACCGGTTCCCGTGCTGTCACCATCCTGCAGGGTGCCGTTGGACTTTTCGATCTGTTCGGCGCTGGCCAGGCCCACGGACCCAAGCAGGGGCCGGGCGAACGTGCGGGTGGGGGCCAGCGCCATGGTGTCGTTCAACGCCACTGCACCAGGAATCGCCAGCACCTTGTCGGCGGTGATCTCCGGCGTGTAGCCGCGCAGCACAATACCTTCAACGAAGGCCTCGGCACCCGAGGCCTTCGTTTGCTGGGCATAAGCCTCCGGGTCCAGGCCCAGCAATGCTGCAAGTGCGCGGGCGGATGCTTCGGCCTGTTCGGCAGCCACCTTCGTTTTGTCCAGGCCCACACGCAGTACGGCACGTTCCTGGACAATAGGGGCATCTCCGGCACCGAGGATCTGGCCGCGCGGCGCTTCCATGCTGCGCAGGCTGAGTTTTTCGCCTTCTTCCAGCCGGGGCGCCAGCAGGGCCGGATTCCACTTGGTGGCCCAGTCGCTGCCGGATTTCACCAGGTCCGCCTGGGAGCTGTACTCCCATTTGGTTCCGCCGAGGTCCCAGGTGAAGTTCAGCGGGACGCTGGCCGTTGATCCGTCCAGCGTCAACTCACCGGACTGCACGGCGGGCTTAACGTCGCCCAGGCCCTCAAAGGTTTCCTTGAGCTGCTGGTTTGCGGCCGCCGCGTCCGTGCCCTCAAAAGCAAGGGATCCGACGTCGAGGGCAGAAAGTGCCGACGCGAGCTGCTTTGCGGCAGCTTCGGCACCTCCCCGTCCGTCGTCGCACGCAGCGAGCGGAGCGGCAAGCATCAGAGTGACAAGACCAATGACAATGTTTTTTGTTTTCCCCACCCGCGCCATTATGCCTTGCCCCACCGACGGACGCCGCTCCACCCGTGGCAGACCCGAATTTCCGGATGATACGGCGCTGCTAGTCGGCGCTGCGTGCCATCAGGCGGATCCCCACCAGCAGGCCCACCGCGGCCGTGGCAAGAGCAGCGAGCCATCCCCACAGCACCACCGGGGAGGTCAGGTCACCGGCAAACAGCGCCCGTTCGGCATCCACCACGTAGGCCAGGGGATTCGCCTTGGCCGCGGCCTGCATCCAGGCTGGACCGGTCTCCAGCGGCAGCAGCATTCCGGAAAGAATCATCAGCGGGAAAATCACTGTCTGGTGCACCACCCAGAACATCCAGTCCTGCCTGCGGACTGCCGTGGCGACTGCGTAGCTGAGCGAACCCAGGCCTATGCCCAGCACACCCAGCAATGCCAGTCCGGCCAACGCCCCCAGGACGTGGAGTTGGAAGCCGAACGGGATCATGACGACGATCAGGAGAAGGGCCTGCCCGGTGAGGGGTACCAGTTCCTTGAGGGATCGGCCGATCAGGAGGGAAGGCCGGGAAAGGGGTGTGACGAGCATCCGCTCGTGGGCGCCGGTCTGGAACTCGTACAAGAGGTTGGCGCCTGTGCTCGCGGTCCCGAACAACGTTGTCATCACGAGGATCGCCGGCAGGAACCACTGCCACGCGTTGCCGTCCAGGACGCCCGTCCCCGTGAGGGATCCGGCCAGCAGCGGACCAAACAGGACCAGGAACATCAGGGGCTGGACCAGGCTGAAGACCAGCGAGAACGGGTCACGCAGCACCGGCCGGAGCTCACGGACCATCACGATCCAGGTATCCCGGGCAAGCCCTGCAACGGCATTGCGGGGCCTCGTGGTGCCATCGATGGCCGCTGTTGCTGTTTGGGTCAGGGTGCTCATGCTGCTTCCTTTTGGTTAGTGGAGGTGGTTGGAACGGCGGTGCCTGTGCTCTCCCGGAGGCTTCGGCCGGTAAGGGCGAGGAAGACGTCGTCGAGGGTGGGGCGGTCCACCTGGACAGCCTCGACTCCGGCTTCGGCCAACCTGGCCGTATTCAGCAGTCCGGGGAGGGAACGGGATCCGTTGCGGACGCGGGCACTGACTTTCAGGCCATCTGAGGCCACCTCGCGGCTTCCCTCCAGCCGTGACAGGAGTTGCGCCAGCTGCGCTCCCGCTTCTGCAGTGGCGGCGGTAACGGTGATCAGGTCGCCGGCGAGCCGGGCCTTGAGGGCGTCAGGAGTGTCATCCGCAATCACCTGGCCGTGGTCAACCACGATCACCCGTTCGGCCACGGAATCGGCTTCATCCAGGTAATGGGTGGTGAGGACTATCGTCATGCCGTATGCCGTGCGCATATCCGTGATGTGTTGCCAGAGATTGGCCCGGTTTTGCGGATCAAGACCGGTGGAAGGCTCGTCAAGGAACAGCAGGGACGGAGCGTGGACCAACCCGATGGCGACGTCAAGGCGTCGCCGCTGGCCGCCGGAGAGGTCAGAGACTTTCCGGGTGGCGAGTTCGGTGAGGTCAAGGCCCTCCAGCAGCTCCTCGGCACGGCGGCGGGCCGCCCGCCGGTCCAGCCCGTACACCAGGCCCTGGGTGTAAACCTCGTCACGGGCCCGCTGGGTGTGGCCCGCCCCGTTGCCCTGCCCTACGTAGCCGATGCGCCGGCGCACTTTGGCAGCATCTGCGACGACGTCGTACCCGGCTACCTCTGCCGTTCCCGACGTCGGAGCGATCAGGGTAGTGAGCATCCGCATGGTTGTGGTCTTGCCGGCACCGTTCGGACCCAGGACGGCGACAAGCTCACCGGCATGGATATCCAGATCGATGCCCTTGACCGCGTGGACAGTCTCAGAGCGGTTCAAGGTGAAGTCCTTCGCAAGCATTCGGGTGTGAATCATGTTTCCTCCAAGGGTGTCCCGGCGGTTTCCCAACCGCCTGGAATCCACAATTCCGCTTCTATAGGTCAGTTTCTGACCGCAAATGGAATTAGCCTGAAAACATGTCGACAAGCACCCGAATGCTGCAACTGCTCTCCCTCCTGCAGACGCACCGCTACTGGCCGGGCCATGAACTCGCTGACAGGCTCCTGGTCAGTCCCCGGACACTGCGCCGTGACGTTGACCGCCTCCGCGAGCTTGGCTACCCCGTGGACGCCGACCGCGGTATTGGCGGCGGCTACCAGCTCGCGGCGGGAGCAGCACTTCCGCCCTTGGTGGTTGATGACGATGAGGCTGTGGCCATCGCGGTGGGACTGCAGTCAGCTGCCCAAGGAACCATTGCCGGCATAGAAGAATCCGCGGTGCAGGCACTGGCCAAGGTGGTGCAGGTCCTGCCCCCGCGGCTCCGCCAGCGGGTGGAGGCGCTCCGCACCATGACGGTTCCCACCGGGTGGGCGGGCAGTGCAGGCGACAGGCAACTGATCGACGCCGGTACCCTCACCACCATCGCGCAGGCCTGCCGTGACGACGAACGGCTGGAATTCACATACACAGCACGGGAAGGCCGGGGCTCAACCAGGAGCGTCGAACCGCACCGGCTGGTGTCCATGGGGCGCCGCTGGTACCTGGTGGCCTACTGCCTCACTCGCCACGACTGGCGCAGTTTCCGCCTGGACCGCCTGACGGATCCGCACCGGACGGGTGCCCGGTTCCGTCCCCGCGAGCTACCGGCCGAGGATGCTGCCGCGTTTGTCCGCACCGGCATTGGAAACATTCCGGGCAAATACACCGTCAACGTGATGGTTCATGCACCGGCGGCAGATGTCCGCGCAGCCATTGACCGCTGGGGCAAGGTGGAAGAACTTGATGAACGCACCTCGCGCCTCCACATGAGTACGGACACCCTTGACTGGCCGGCCATGGTCCTCGGTACCATCGGCGCGGATTTCAGCATCGTTTCCCCGCCCGAACTCGTCGACTATGTCCGGGAGTGGGGGCGCCGTTTCGCCCGCGCTGCCGGCGATTGACCAGGTTCCGGAAGTACGACGGCGGCCAGCGGCCTCCCATGGGGAAGGCCTCCGGCCGCCGTCGTACTTCATTGCTGCAAGATCAGGGTGCGCAAGTGAACTTCGCATCCCCCCAGACCCCGTGGGCTCCGTTGATGGAACCGGAGGGATCAACCACCAGCTCCACGTACGCCGCGCCAGTCACGTCCACGTCCACCGCTTCCGGGGCGAAGCCCGGCGTGTAGGTGCGCGACTGGTACTTGTTCACCCCGTCGGCGTTGACCTTGAAGATGATGTTGCCGCCGAAGCCGCTTTCCAGGCCCACCTGCGAAGTGAAGGAGGAACACTTGCCGCCCAGGTAATAGGTGATTTTGGACGCCGCGTGGACGCCCAGGCCCTTGGTGAAGACGGGCTGCTTCCCGGTGGCAGGATCGGTGTAGTTGATGGCCAGGGGCTTGTCCGGGGACGTCGCCGAGTCCTTGTTGGCCACGTTGATGCCGATTACGCCGTAGCCGTTGGTCGCGTCCACCCAGGGGGTTTCCGAGGCGTAGACCTCACCGCTTGGGGCGGCCGGCAGTGGCTGGGTGGTGATCTTCCAGTCGAAGAACTTCACCCGGGTGTCCGTGGGAAGGGTCACGGACGCCAGTTCCTTGGTGGGGTTGAGCCGGACCGTGTTGGAGAATGCCTGGTACTTGTACTGGGTGTATTCGGGCGACGGTCCGTTGGCATTGTTCCGGCCCATTTCAGAAACCGCGACGACGGCCCCGTTCAGCACCGAAGGTTGCAGCCAGTTGGGGAAGAAGATCGACTGCTTCTCACTGGATCCATCCTTGTATGTGAGGGTCAGCACAGGGCTGGTGCCGCCACCCACGGCCGCCGAGCCCAGCACGGCCAGGTGCGTTCCCGTGCCCGTCACGGCGACGGTCTGGGCGGACAGCGCGACGGCGTTCGGCACGTCGGGCCCCACGGCCGGCCAGGTGAAGTCCACCTGTTTGGGCGTGCCCGCGTTTACGGTCACAATGCTTCCGGGCCGCACGCCACCTGCCGGGACAGGTGCCGTGGCCAGCTGTTCGGCCGCGAAGGTGGCCCCTCCGCCGTCGAAGTTGCCCAGCGCCTTGTTCGCCACCGTAGTGATGGAGATGTTGTTGTACGCCGCGGCCAGCGAACCGTAGGCCACGTAGATCTGGTTGCCGCCCGCCACGGTCTGGGCGGAACCGTCCAGCGCCGTGTACGACGCCGAGAATCGCACCGTTTGCGGTCCGGCCTTGGCGCCGGAGCCGGGTGAGATGACAAAGGTTGCCTTGTGGGACTGCCCGCCGGCAACCGTAGCCGCGGTGTCACCGGTAGCGCTCTTGAGGTTCCAGCCATCAGGGAGGACCGGGACCAGCACCACATTGGATTTGGTTGTTTTGCCGGTGTTGACAAACTCCGCGACCACCGTGGTTTCCTGTTCCTGGAAAACCTGCTGTTCCGTGGCCACCCGGACCTCTCCGGCACTGGCCTCTTGGCTCATGCCGCCCAGTGGGCCCGCCTGCTTCAGGAGCACGGTAGCGGATTTGTCCGAGGCAATGGGCCCCGTCTTGATGTTGACAGTGCCATTGTTGGCCGCGTCGAAGTACCAGCCGGTGGCTGCGGCATCAAAGGCTGCCTTGTCAGCTACCTTGGCCAAGACTTTTGAGCCCATGCGGACGTCCTGCGGAGCTTCGCCGGCGTGAACAGTCAGCTGGTAGGGGCGGGCTGGTGCCTTGCCTGCGTAGTCACCCTCCCGGGCGTTGATCTTCACCGAAACGGTCCCCGGGCCGTAGTCCGGCGCCTCAACGTCGAACACCTGGCGGGAAGCCTTGCCGTCCTTGTATTCGCGGGTGACCTTGTCATCTTCGTACAGCGTGAAACTGTTCTTTCCCTTGGCGTAGACGTCCAGGGTGATCGGCGAGTCTTCCGGGACCAGCGAGGCGTTGCGGGCCACGATTCCCTGCGGCACCACGGCACCGGCGCGGACGAAGACCGGGAGCTTCTCCAGCGGAGCGTTGTAGCCGTTGAGGATCTGGCCTCCTTGGTAGAGCTTCCCGGTCCAGTAATCCACCCACTGTTCGCCGGCCGGCAGGAAAATGCCGTTACGGACGTCAGTCTGGGTGAACACGGGAGCCACCAGGAAGTCCTCACCCAGCATGAACTGGTTGTTGGCTTCCGCGCCGTAGGACCACTGCTGGTCAGGGAATTCCAGGGCCATGGAGCGCATCATCGAGACACCGCTGGCAGCGGATTCCTGGGCCAAGGTGTAAATGAAGGGCATCAACTGCTGCCGCAGCTGCAGATACTGCCGGTTGATGGCCGTGGCCTCGTCCCCGTAGAGCCATGGACGCTTGTCGGTAGCTGCCCAGCCGGACATGGAGTAGAGCGCCGGTGCGAAGGCCTTCCACTGGAGGTCGCGGACGTAGGACTCAGCCGAACCGCCGAAGATGCCGTCAACGTCGCCGGTGGTGAACGCCAGGCCTGAGTTGCCGGCGCCGGTGAGCGCCGGGACCTGCCAGCGGACGGCGTCGAGGTTTCCGGAATGGTCACCCGTCCATTGCATGCCGCAACGCTGGGATCCGGCCCATCCTTCAACCATCAAGGAGGTGCCGCGGGCGTTGGAGTACTGTTCGATTCCGCCATGCGCCGCCTCGCAACCGGTCAGCGCCTGGCGGTAGCCCTGGCCGACCCAGGCCACGTCGAGCTTCCGCAGCCGGACTCCGGCCTCGCCCACTTCGTATTCCTGGTTGGTGAGGGAACGCTGGGTCCACAAACCCACCGTGAGGCCCGTTTCCTCCTTGATGTTGTCCACGGTTTCCGGGAGTTCTTGGTACTCGCAGCCGTAACCGTCATTGACCAGCATCCAGCCGGCCGGCATGTCGTTCTCTACGAACTTGCGGGCCGTCTTGATGGCGTCCGGGGTGCGCTGTTTGGCTCCGTCGGGATCGCCGTAGCCAGACGAGGAATAGGCCGGGTTGGAGCGGTTGTAGCAGTCTGCATCGCCGTATTCCAAGGCGTAGACCGGAGGCATCATGGGTTTGCCGGTCAGGGTGGTGTAGGCGTTGAGCGACTGCTTGTAGTCGCCCACGAAGTAGTAGGCATCGAAGCGCTTTTCTTCGTGCGTGGTGGTGGGCTGGCCGCCAAAATCGTATGAACCACGGGCGAATGTGTCACGAAGCACGCCGTAGCCCTTGGACGACATGTAGTACGGGACGGCGTTGGGGTAGCCGTCGTCGTCCCAGTCGAAGTTCCTCGCAATGTTGATCAGCGCGCCGGTGTGGACGGAACGGCCATTCTGCATTCCGCCGCCAATAAACTGCTCGCCGTCCTGGGGAGCGAGGTGCTGGGTAGCCGACTTCGCTCCGAACGTCATGGGTGCGGATTCCTCGAACACCAAAGTGCCGTCCGCGCGGCTCACTTTGAGCTGCGTGGTTTCCTTGTTGATTTCCACCGTGACCTTGGCGGTCGCGATCACCAACCAGTCGCCGTCGGTGACGGTCACGGCGCCGCCTGCAAACTTATCCTTGCCAACCACGATGTTGGCTGTGCGTGCAGGATCCCCTTGGTCCGTATTGGCAGGATCCGTGAACGTCCCGGACGGATCGGCTTCCAGCCGGAAGTTGCTCTCGTCCAGGAATGTAACCCGAACGGCACCCTTCTCCGCAGCCAGGTCAACAACGTTGCTGTCCTGGGTAAATCCCGTCACCCTTCCCAGCGGAGTTCCGGCACTGTCCACCGGAACCTCCGGGGTGACGGTCTTGATGACGCCGGGATCCCCGGGTGCTGCGGATGCGGCAGGTGCGAAGTCCAAAACGGGGATTGCGGCAGCCAGCAGCAGCGAAGCCAGGCCAAGAGCCGCGGCCTTCCTGCCGTAGTGCCGCACACCGCGGGGTTCCGGGCATTGGCCACCAGGGCCGGTGTGACGTGTGATCATAAGGAACTCGCCTTCGAGTGTGATTTTTAGTGATCTTACACAGAGTAAAACGTGCACTAATAATCACGTCGAATTGGCGTCAGGTCAAGAGGTCGAACGAAATGAAGGCCAGGCGACCCGGGCGGGCCGGTCGAAGCGGTGGGCTCGGGAACCCGTTCTACGTACGGGTTGGGGCAAGCTCCGGAGTGCCCAGGCCGAAGACGTCGCGCAACGCCTGGCGGGCAGCGAAGTATCCCGGCATCCCGGTGACCCCCGGCCCCGGCGGGGTTGATGACGAGCACAGGTAGACGCCGGGGAGGGGCGTGCGCCAGGGCGCAGGAGACAGCACGGGACGCCTGACAAGCCCCAGGACGTCCATGGCTCCTGCACTGAAGTCCCCGCCTACATAGTTGGCGTTGTACTCCGACAATTGTGCTGCCGTTGTCACTTGGTACCCCACGACCAGCTCCTGGAATCCGGGGGCGAAACGCTCCAGTTGGCCTATGACTGCCTGGGACATATCCACGGTGGAACCATGCGGCACGTGGCAGTAGGTCCACAGTATTTGCCGGCCGGAAGGAGACCTCGCGGGATCAAACCGTGAGGGCTGCGCCACCAGGACGTAGGGTTTGCCGGGGTGGCGTCCGCGGGCAACATCGTTCTCCACTTCAGCCATCTCGGCCCGTGAGCCGCCCACATGGACCGTGCCGGCGTCGGCCAGCTCTCCAGCCAGCCACGGCACCGGTGCCGATAGGATGAAATCCACCTTGCAGGATCCATTCCCATATCGGAATGTATCCAAGGCGCTGCGGTACCGCCGGGGAAGCGAATCCCCGGCCAGCACGCTGAATCCCGCGGGAGCAACATCCAGGAGTACCGCCTTTGCGGCCGGCAGTTCCTTCAAGGAACGAATGTCCCGTCCGGTATGAATCACTCCTCCGTGGGCTGTAATGTCTGCCGTCATGGCGTCTGCGATGGCCTGTGAGCCACCCCGCGGTATAGGCCAGCCGCCTGCATGTGCCAGCGTGGTCAGCATCAACCCTGCGCCGGTGGCCGCGAGCGAAGGGTGCCGGCCCACCGCGTGGGCGGCGGCACCGGTAATGAGGGCAGGGGCGGCCGGCCCCCGGAACCTCGCGTTCCAGAGGGCAGTGCCCTGTTCCACAGTCCGCAGCGCGAAAATCGCTGCGGCCAGCGGATCGTGCGGCACCCGCAACAGTTGGTTCTGCGTCAGGTCCATCACGCCGTCCACCCGCTTGACCAGGGGACCGAACAGCCGGGCGTAGGCCGGACCGTCGGGGCCAAGCGCTTCAGCAGTCCTGTCGAGGGAGCGGTAGGCCAGCGCCGCCCGGCCGCCATCCAGCGGCGAACCGAAAGACAGCTCCGGAGTTTCGAAGTCCACGCGCCCGGCCAGCCCAAACTGCCGGAAGAAGGGCGAGGCCAGGGCCATGGGGTGCACGGCTGAGCACACATCGTACAGATGGCCTGGCTCCAGCAGTTCCTTGGTCCGCGTTCCGCCGCCTACAGTAGCGGCCGCCTCGAATACCTCCACCTGTAGCCCCGCCCTGGCCATCATGACGGCGGCCGCGAGGCCATTGGGTCCGGCACCAACAACGACGGCGTCGGTCACCGGGGCTCCACCGCGGCGGGCTGCTGGTTGGAATGGCGCGGGGAAAGCAGCGGCCCGAAGCGGAACCGGTCCGGCGCATTCTCGAACGGGCCACCCTGTGGATCGTCCATGCCGTGCCGGCGGATGGGGTCGCGGCCCGGATCATAGATCTCCTGCACCACGCGGGCCATCAGGTAGGCCGTGGCCACCATGTGCGCCAGGACGGCCAGCACGTAGTACGGCATATCCAGGTTGTTCTGCGACGGCCCACTGCTGGTGACCTGGGCCAGGTAAAGCCAGATAGCGGCCCAGTGCAGCGCTTCAACACCCTGCCAAACCAGGAAGTCCCGCCACTTTGGACGGGCCAGCGCCACCAGGGGGATCAGCCAGAGGACAAACTGTGGCGAGTACACCTTGTTGCTCAGGATGAATGCCGCCACGATCAGGAAGGCCAGCTGGGCCAGCCGCGGCCTGCGTGGGGCAGTCAGGGCAACAACAGCAATCAGCACACACGCGGCAACAAAAACCCAGAGGGCAAGGCTGTTGATCGTTTCAGGCCCCAGGGGCACCCAGCCAAGGCGTCCGGCGACCAGGTTGTACGCAAACCAGGGGGAGCTGTACCCGGCGGGTCTGTCCTGCGTAAACGTGAAGAAGTAGGACCAGCCGGCAGGGTTGGCGATGGCAAACGGCAGATTGGCCACCAGCCACGCACCCAGTGCTGAGCTACCGGTGATCAGCAAGGGCCTGTAGCGCGCCGTCCGCACCGCCAGCAGCATGATGGCTCCGAAGATCAATACCGGGTACAGCTTCGTGGAGATACCCAGGCCGATCAGGACGCCGGCCAGGACCAGGCGCTGCCGGGAGAATAAGTACATTCCCACGGCCAGGAGCGCCACGGCCCACATGTCCCAGTTGATCAGGCCGGCCAGCACAATTCCGGGCGCCAGGGCCACCATGGCCGCATCCCACGGCCGGCGCCGGGTCATCCTGGCTGTTGCAATAACCGTGACGATCCAGACGGCTATGACCAGGGTGGCGTTCACATCGAAATAAGCCAGGATCCGGTCATCCGGAAGCGCAGGTTCCAGGGCTCCCGCGGCTCCGGGAACCAGCAATGCCGTTATCCCGGCAATGAGCGCGATCAGGACCGGATATTCGAACTGGCTGCCTGGTGTGAGGATCGGGATAGTCCCGTCTGCCAGGCCCCGGCTCCGGAACAATTCCGGGAAGTCGGAGTAGCAGGTGGCGTAGAACTGGGAAGGAGTATCCCAGCCGTTGGCCCTGCAGTATCCCTTGAGCACCACGGCAAGCAGGGCTGCGGCCAGGGTGAGCAGGATCAGGACGCGTTCGACGGTGAAAATACCGGGAGACACCTCGCCGGGCGCCGCGTGCCTGCCCAGGGGCCCGCCCACAACTTCGGTGAATTTCCTCAGGAAGAGGTCACTGCGGCTGGGTACCACCAGCCGGGCGCGCCGCTGTTGCCGGGATTCCCCTGTGTGCTGCATGAATTCGAGCATACCGGCGCCCACCCGTCCCATGGTTTTGCAGGCGGCCGTTGGTGCAGTTAAAAGGGGGGAGCCCACGCGTCGCCGCGTGGGCTCCCGGGGGAACAGTTCCGATGTGGGGCATCGGAGCCTCCTTCGCTGTACATCCGTTCCGCTTCGATGCGCACGGAAGGGTTCGGACGTCAGCGGATGCCGCTGACGTGCTGGTGCATCAGCACGTAAACGTACTCGCGGTGCTGTTCCAGCCGGTCCCGGTCGAACCGGTAGTTATCGCCGAGCCGGGGGCGGACGACGTCGGACATCAGCTTCCTGATCTTCTTCACCATGGTGTTACCTCCTTTCAAGGGTCTGGTTAGGCTTTAACCGCGGAATTCGCGCACAAATTGGGCATGACAATTAGAGCCATCTAAGAATGCAAATTAATGGCAATAAAAGGACAAAGGAATGCCCGATGATTAATGTGGTGAATTCGCCGCGGCGATGATGGTTTCCTGACGGATGTGCGAACGCAGGGCCCAACTGAAAGCTGGTTCCGAACTATGGGTGCTGCGTAGGCGCAGTGTCAGTCCTGGGATGTTCCTAGGCGTCGCCCCAGTTGAGGGGTGAGACCAGCGGCTAGCGAGTCAACCGGCTGCAAGCCGGGAATTCTCTAGCCTTCGGAGCAAAGATTCCAGAAAAAATGGCGCGCGTCAGCAGCAGAGGCCGGGGTGCGAACGATGGTCATCTTCCATCCGCTAGTCAAAGTAATCATTTCTCCCAACCTCCTTTTCCGTTCTGCCATTACCTCAGCCGACTGGCTGGGTAATGCGCGCCTGGACCCCGGCAAGCCGCTCTGGAGTCATAAAATAAATTACCCTACGTTCCGGGGATTGCCTAGCCAATTCCAGATAATTTCCCAAAAAAGTTTAGGAAACTTTGTTTAGAGGCCCCAGCGGACGATTGCCGGCGTCTTTTTATCCCACCCGAGGGTGCATACTTTGGCCGTGCCAAGAATGAAGTGGCGGCCTTCAACGGGCTCCAGTTCCAGCCAACGCGCCGTGAGGATGCGGGAGAAGTGGCCGTGGGCCACAACAAGGACGTTATCCAGGCCGGACTCCAGCACGCGGGCAATGATCTTGTCCGCGCGCGCCGCAACATCCGCCAGCGCCTCCCCGTTCGGAACGCCGTGTGTCCAGATCAGATAGTCGGGGTTGTCCTTGCGGATCAGGTCCGAGCTGATGCCCTCGTAATCGCCGTAGTTCCATTCAACGGCAAGCGGTTCGCGCTGGGCGTCCGGGAAACCTGCCAGCTCCGCCGTGCGGCGGGCGCGCCGCAGCGGGGACGTGAGCACCAGGTCAAAGTCGATCGCATCCAGGACCTTGCGGGCTTCCACGGCCTGCTGCTCGCCTTCCACTGTCAAGGGAAGGTCAGTGAGGCCGGTGTACTGGCCACTCTTGGACCACTCCGTCTCACCATGGCGCAGGATCCACAACTGGGGGCGGGCGATGCTGGCTGGATCTGTCACTTTGACTCCTTCTCAGCGGAATGTTCGACGGCGGAGTACCCGCCAGGGGTGCCGGACGGCTGGCCCTCTGTGCCGGCGGACTCAGCCGCTTCAGGTTGTTCGGCCCACCATGCCAGGAGCCGGGACTCGGCGTCCTCGGGATCAAGCGGCCCGTGTTCCATCCGCAGCTCCAGAAGGTACTTGTAGGCCCGGCCCACCACGGGGCCGGGCTTCAGGCCCAGGACGGCCATGATGCGGGCTCCGTCCAGGTCCGGCCGCACAGCTTCCAGGGACTCGCGTTCGCGCAGCTCGGCGATGCGCGTCTCAAGGTCGTCATAGGCAAAGGATAAGCGGTCGGCCTTTTTCTGGTTGCGGGTGGTGACGTCCGACCTGGTCAACCGGTGCAGCCGTTCCAGCAGCGGGCCGGCGTCCGTGACGTAACGGCGCACGGCGGAATCGCTCCAGCCGGCTTCCCCGTAGCCGTAGAAGCGCATGTGCAGCTCCACCAGCCTGGCCACTGCCTTGATGGTGTCGTTGTCGAACCGCAGCGCCTTCATCCGCTTGGCGGTGAGTTTTGAACCCACCATGTCGTGATGGCGGAAGGAGACCGCGCCGCCCGGTTCGAATCGGCGCGTAGCCGGCTTGCCGACGTCGTGCATCAATGCCGCGAACCGCAGCACAAAATCCGGGCCGGGCACGGCACCCTCTGCGTCCGTCTCCAGCGCAGCGGCCTGTTCCAGGACCTGCAGCGAATGCTGGTAGACGTCCTTGTGGCGGTGGTGCTCGTCGGATTCGAGGCGGAGCGCGGACACTTCGGGCAGCACAATGTCCGCCAGGCCGGTTTCCACCAGCAGGTCCACGCCGATCCGCGGCTGGGCGCCGCAGATGAGTTTGGTGAGCTCGTCCCGCACCCGCTCGGCGGAAATAATGCTGATCCGCCCGGCCATCTCCGTCATGGCCTGTTTAACATCGTCCCGGACGGTAACGCCCAGCTGCGAAGCAAACCGGGCGGCACGCATCATGCGCAGCGGATCATCGGAGAATGAGTCCTCAGGGGCACCTGGTGTTGCAAGGAGCGAGGCGTGCAGGTCGCGGACGCCGCCGTAGGGGTCCACCAGCTCCAGGGACGGCAGGCGCAGGGCCATGGCGTTGATGGTGAAGTCCCGGCGCTGCAGGTCATCGTGGAGCGATGATCCGAAGGCCACCACGGGTTTGCGTGATTCGGAATCGTAGGCCTCGGCCCGGTAGGTGGTGATCTCAATCTGGAACCCGGCTTTGCGCATGCCTATGGTTCCGAAGGCCCTGCCGATTTCCCAGTGCGCGTCTGCCCATCTCTTGATGAGCGAGAGGGTCTGGTCCGGCGTCGCGTCCGTAGTGAAATCGAGGTCCGGGGAGGTCCGGCCAAGGAACAGGTCCCGGACGGGACCACCCACCAGGGAAAGCTCATGGCCGGCGTCGACAAAGCGCTGCCCGAGTTCCAGGACCACCGGGTCCACCTCGAAGGCAACTGTCTGTTGATCTGACTTGTGATGTACGTGCGCCATAGTTACTTAAGCTTGGCAGAAAGAACGGGCCGTGGATGCCAGAATTGCCAGCGGATACCTGCGGGGTTGGCTAAATGCCGGCTTGGCGCCGTCGCCCTCTGTCCATCTGTAAGTCATGTTCCGGTCATCATCAGCGGGCAAGAGTAGTTAGAGTGGACTCCATGGCACATCCCGTACCGAGCGCTCCCGGCAGGAGGACAAACGCACCGTTGCCGTCGGCAATCGGTGCCCACGTCGCGCCTGCCCAGCCTTCGGCCGCGGCGCAGCTGCCAACGGTGGAGGAAGTTTCCGCCGGCGGCGTTGTTGTGGACACTTCCGACGACGTCCTGCGGGTTGCGATCATCGCCCGCCTTAACCGGGGCGGCCGGCTTGAATGGTGCCTGCCGAAGGGCCATCCGGAAGGCCGGGAGAACAACGAAGAGGCAGCAGTCCGGGAAATCGCCGAGGAAACCGGCATTGACGGCCGGATCCTGGCCCCGTTGGGAAGCATCGACTATTGGTTCACCGTGAGCGGCCACCGGGTTCACAAGACTGTCCACCATTACCTGCTGCAGGCAACCGGCGGTGAGCTCACCATCGAAAACGATCCGGACCAGGAGGCCGTGGACGTAGCGTGGGTCCCCATTGCCGAGCTCGCCCGGAAGCTGTCCTTTCCCAATGAGCGCCGTATCGCGGACCTGGCCAAGGATGTCCTCCCGGACCACCTCTAGCCGGGTTTTCCAGGCAGAGCGGCGTGTACTGAAACGCCCGTCCTGCCGGGGCAGTGCGGAAATACCCGCTCCCGGGTGAGACGATGAAGCCGATGTCAAGCAACTTTGCCGCCCGTAATTCCGGGCACCAGGACCCAGATCCAGTCGATCCGCAACCGGACGACCGGCCATCCCGTGCCCAGCCCACGCAATCCAGCGAAACACGTTCCAGCGCCATTATGGCCGCGGGAACGTTGGCGTCGCGGCTGCTGGGATTCGCGAAGACGTGGATGTTGGCTGCGGCGCTGGGCCTGGGTTCCACTGTTAATGACACGTTCATCAATGCCAACAACCTGCCCAACCTGATTTTCCTCCTGGTAGCCGGCGGCACGTTCAACGCCGTCCTGGTCCCGCAGATCATCAAGGCCAGCAAGGCTCCGGACAGGGGAGCGGACTACATCAGCCGCCTCCTGACGCTGGCAGTCCTGGTCCTGCTGACGCTGACGGCCCTGGTGACCGTCCTGGCTCCGTACGTCATTGATGCCACCACGCAGGGATACTCACCGCAGCAAAAGGCCCTAGCGGTTACCTTTGCTTTCTGGTGCCTCCCGCAGATCTTCTTCTACGGCCTTTATGCCCTGCTCACCCAGGTCCTCAACGCCAACGGCGCCTTCGGTCCCGCCATGTGGGCCCCGATCCTCAACAACCTGGTGGCTATTTCCGGCCTGGGCATGTTCATCTGGATCTTCGGCGCCAACATCGCCAATCCGCACACCCTGGACAACTGGGGCCCTACGCAGACGCTGATGATTGCAGGCTTCTCCACCTTCGGTGTGGTGGCCCAAACTGCCATCCTGCTTATTCCGGTCTTCCGGTTGCGGCTGGGCCTGCGGCCGCGGTTCGGCTGGCGCGGAGTAGGACTGGGCCAGGCTGCCAGATTGGGCATCTGGACGCTCGTGACCACCATTGTTGGCCAGGCGGCTTTCCTGTATGTCATGAGGATCGCCACCATTCCCGGCGCGGAGCGCGTCCGGCTTGGGCCCCCGGGAGAGCGTCCACGCATCCCCGGCAACGCCGTCCTGGAAGTGGCCAGCCAGTTGTACCTTCTGCCGCATTCGGTCATTGCGCTTTCCCTGGCCACCGTCCTGTTCAACCGCATGACCCATGCTGCCCAGGACGGAAACCGCGACAGGCTCCGTGACGCACTGTCCCACGGCCTCCGGACCATGGCCGTGGCCACAGTTTTCGGTGCCATGGCGCTGTTCGCGTTGGCCGGTCCGCTGGGTATGTTCTTTTCCGGCGGTGACGGTGGCGACGGCGTGATGCTGGCACAGACGCTCACCATCCTTGCCTTGAGCACACCGTTCCTGAGCGCCAACTTCATGATGTCCCGCGTCTTTTATGCCAATGAGGACGCAAAGACGCCGTTCTACATCCAGGCGCTGCTGGCCGTGCTCTACCTCGTGGGTGCCTTCGCCATCCAGTTCCTGCCACCCGAGCAGATCATCTACGCCATCGCCGGCCTGTACACCGTGGGAAACATCATGTCCGTGGTGATCAGTGCAGTGTTCCTGCGCCGGATTCTGGGCCATCTGGACGGACCACGGATCGCCAATTCCTATATCCGAATGGGTTATGCGGCCCTCGGCTCGGCAGTGGTGGGAATCCTGGTGCTGTGGCTCCTGGGCAGCTACAGCGCCAACGGTTTTGCCTGGAGCTCACGTCCCGCGTCCCTGGTCACGCTTGCCATAGCAGGTCCGGTTATGTTGGCGGCCTACCTGGTCCTGCTCAAGGTTTTCCGGGTTTCCGAGCTCCGCGACCTCCTTCGGCCGCTGCTGGGCAGGCTGGGCCGCGGCGGCGCTTCAGCGGCACCAGACCATGAACGGCGTTCGACGCCGGAACACACCACCGTCTCCGCTGACACCGGGCTGATTCCCAGCATTTCAGGCGAGTTCGACGCCGGATCGTTCCGCGCCGGACGCGTGGATCCGGCGCCCTCTCCGCAGCGTAAGCAGGACTCGCCGCAGGCCGACGCTGAGACGGGAGATCACGCCGTCGTTCCTTACCTGCCTGAGGAAGAAGGAACGGTGGAGCAGGCGGACCGCCCCGCTGACCGCACTGAAGGCCCCCTTCCCGGTCGCAGGACGTACCAGGGTCCCGCCGGAAGCAATCCGCACTTCCCCTCGTCAGATAGCTCGTCAGATGGCCGGGATTAGCGGATTCTTAGGTTCACGGTCCGGCCGTTTCAGGCCCGCTGCCTGCCTTTCGGCTAGGATCGGAACGGAACAAAGGCAGCTGCAGGCGAATGATTGTCGGCGTGCCTAGGGGCCTTTGCACGGTGGTGGAATGATCCGCGCCGGCAATTCCCGGACAGTCTAGGAGGAACACGTGTCCCAGCCGATCGATGTTGGATCAGTACTTGGCGGCCGCTACAAGGTCACGGCCACGGTATTGACCTCACACGACCAGGATCTGGTGCTCGACGGAGTTGACCAGGTGCTTAACAGGCCCGTCAGCATCCTTGTTGCGGGACCCTCCAACGGCGAACAAGTAGCCACAAGTGCGCGCGAAGTCGCCACCGGGCAGCGCCCCGGCGGCGTTCAGGTGCTGGACCTCGGCGTCAGCGAAGAGACCACCTACCTGATCACCAACCACACGTCTGCCGCCGAACTTCTGGATCTCCTGGTGGCCCCCAACCCGCCCTACGTTGAGCCGTTCTTTA
This sequence comes from Pseudarthrobacter sp., assembly GCA_031178005.1. Lineage (GTDB taxonomy): Bacteria > Actinomycetota > Actinomycetes > Actinomycetales > Micrococcaceae > Arthrobacter. The sequence goes on along the minus strand of JAPSJV010000002.1, from coordinate 188,391 downwards.
CAGATACGCTGGGCAGCGAAATTTTCGGCCAGCCGCGGTCCCACGAGCCTGAGGACGAGGGAGATGCTGAAGCCGCCGGGTATATCCGCTATGGCGACTCCCATCCCAGCCAGGTAAGCCCGTACCCGCGGACTGAAACAGCCGCCGTGCCGCCCCTTCCTGCAACCCGGCCTGCCTCAGCGGTCCCGGAGTCCGCTGCTGAAGCCCCTCCGTCCGATGCCGGGGTTGCCGGCGGGGCCGGGTGGCCTGATACGCCGGCCCCTGGAACACCCGCATACGGCACTCCAGCGTCCGCTGCCGTTGGTTCAGCCGCAGCTTCGTCGCCTACAGGCGAAGAGGCTTCCCCCAAGGTTTCCTTGTGGTCTGAGCAGGACTACTCAGACCACGAGCCCGCCCAGGATTACGCAGAAGAGCCGGAGCAGGAGGACCGGCGGGCCGCCGCGTTTCCGGCCTCCGCCCGCCTTGCCGGTGCCGCGGGAGGCGCTGGCGCCATTGCCGCCGCTGGTGCAGCACAGTCTGACGTCGCTGAATATGACGAAGACGTGGAAGACGACGGCAAGGAACCCCGCTCCATGCGCTGGCTGGTTGGGGGCCTGCTGGCCGCCGTCCTGGTTGCGGGCCTGATCTTTGCACTGACCCATCTTGGCTCGCTGTTCCCGTCCACTCCGCCGGTAGCTGAGCCCACGAACACTTCAATCGCCAGTGAGACCTCCACAGGCCAGGCCAGCCCTACGGATTCCGCCGCAGCACCTGTAACACCGGTGATCGAAAGCATCAGTCGCCAAGGCTCCTTTGATTTTGCGTCCACTTACGACGTGGAGCTGGTCAAAGCCCATGATGGCAATCCAGCCACCTTCTGGTCCAACATGGAATTTGCTTCCGAAGACTGGGGTGGTCTGGTTCAAGGCGGCGTGCCGCTGGTGATCAAGCTTCAGGAGCCGTCCACGGTCTCCTCGATCACCCTCAGCCAGCTGGGCGCATCGGGTGGACGCATTAACGTGCTCACCAATGACCGTCCGTCGCTGGAGGGCGCCAAACAGGTGGGCACCAACAGCTTCACGTCCACCGATCTGACCATGCCGCTGGCTGAGCCCGTAACTGCCCAGTACGTGATCGTTCAGATTGATACACTCCCGCGCCTGGCCGTACCCAAGACCATTTACAATTACGGCCTGCGGCTCGCCGAGGTCACGGTCCAGTAGGTCCTGACCGCGCTGTAACGTGACCGCTGGCTGCCAGCTGCAAGACGGTACCCTGTTAAGGCGTCCTGCGGCTGGCATCCCGGTTTCCCTGGCGTCCGGTAACGGGCACTTCCGAAGTATGACGCGTCACTACCACTGCTGGAATATTCAGCAAATGGAAACAGTTGTGCAATGAGCCGGCAGCAATAGCTGGCGCATCGACCAAGGAAGAGGTTCACCGTTCAGTGAGCAACGCAGAAAACACCGCGTCAGACGTACGTGATGTCATCATCGTCGGCTCTGGCCCGGCGGGTTACACGGCAGCGGTTTACACCGCCCGCGCCAACCTCAAGCCCTTGCTCCTGGCAGGATCCGTAACAGCCGGTGGTGAACTGATGAACACCACCGACGTCGAGAACTACCCGGGTTTCCCCGATGGCATCATGGGGCCGGATCTCATGGAGAACTTCGAAAAGCAGGCCGCACGCTTTGGAACGGAAATCCAGTTTGAGGATGTTACCTCGCTGGAGCTCAGCGGTGACGTCAAGACCGTCACCATCGCCACGGGCGAATCCTTCCGTGCACGGGCAGTGATTCTGTCCACCGGCTCCGCCTACCGTGAGCTGGGACTGCCCAACGAGAAACGCCTCTCCGGCCACGGCGTCAGCTGGTGTGCAACCTGCGATGGTTTCTTTTTCAAGGACCAGGACATTGCCGTCATTGGCGGAGGTGACTCCGCCATGGAGGAGGCACTATTCCTCACCAAGTTCGCGAAGTCAGTAACGGTGGTGCACCGCCGCGACTCGCTGCGTGCTTCCAAGATCATGGCGGACCGTGCCCTTGCCCACGAGAAGATCAGCTTCGTGTGGAACAGCGCCGTTGAGGACGTCATCGGTGGCGACAAGGTTACTGGCCTCAAGCTGAAGAACCTACAGGATGGCACTGAATCCGAGCTCGCGGTCACTGGCGTATTCGTGGCCATTGGAAACGATCCTCGCACTGACCTGATCAAAGACATCCTGGACCTCACGCCCGAGGGCACTATCGCCGTCGATGGCCGCAGCTCGCGTACAAGCCTGCCCGGTGTGTTCGCTGCCGGCGACGTTGTGGATCCCACCTACCGCCAGGCCATTACGGCCTCCGGTTCCGGCTGTGTTGCGGCGATCGACGTCGAGCACTACCTGGCCAGCCTGCAGTCCTGAAACAGCCACACCACTAGAAAGCGAGAACGCTCATGAGCAACGCAAAAGAAGTAACTGACGCCAGCTTCGGAACTGATGTTCTGTCGGCTACCAAGCCTGTCATCGTGGACTTCTGGGCAGAGTGGTGCGGTCCGTGCCGCAAGCTCGGACCTATCCTGGACGAGATCTCTGTCGAGTACAGCGAAAAGGTGGACGTCGTCAAGCTCAATGTCGACGACAATCCTGCGATTGCCGCTCAGTACGGAATTACCTCCATTCCCGCCGTTTACCTGTTCGAGGGCGGCGAGGTGAAGAGCACAGTAATCGGTGCCAAGCCCAAGCAGTTCTTCGAGAAGGAATTCGCGGACGTTCTGTCCTAGCCTCAGTTCCAAGCAACAGGCCGTTCCTCCCACAGGGAGGGGCGGCCTGTTTTGTTTCTCCTGGTCAACCGACGGAGTCCATTGCGGCCCGGGATTGGCGCCCTTCCCTGGACAAGGGCTCCTTCGACTTCAACACCCTTACCGGGCTCTGCCTGGACAATGAACTTTTTCTCGAGGTCTTCTGTGCAAGGTGGTGCTGAATGCCAACCGCCATAAGTTACTTTCACCTTTTCATTGAGGTGCCAATGACATCGCACCCGCGATCGGACAATGAGCAGCGGGTCTTCCTTCGTTCAGTTCACTCTCTGATGTTTCACGTGAAACGTCGGCGATTTAGTCTGATGCCTGGAGTGCCATTTCATTGGAGCTGGCGAGAATGTGGGCGGGAAGCGTGTTCGAAGTTTAGCCCAGGACCCAGATCGATGGACGGCCCTCCGGTCAACGGCCTGGCTATCTGGAATCAGGCGGGAGACGCCGTTCTATAAGTTACCGTGGAACGACTCGGTGCTGGTTCCCTTCTGGTCTTCGGCTTATGTTTCACGTGAAACATGGAGGAGCTGAGCCGCACCGCTCACAGAGCAATCCTGGACATCACAACACATCAATCGCTTTGCTGCGTTGCTATTTTCCTTGCCGGGGTAGCAACCAATTGGGATAAATCGTGCATAACGCACCGGCCACACCGCGGACTGGCGGACTGGCGGACTGGCGGACTGGCGGACTGGAATGAGGATACTGCGACGCAATCGCCTACGCCTGGTTTCGGATCTATTCTCGTTCAGGAATGCAGCCGCAGCCGTGCAGCCAACGCCTCGACCTACACGCTGTGGTTGCCGGCGAATTCGCAGCTATCGGACCTAGGAAACTCCAACTACCGGCCGAGTCGTACCATTATTGGTCTCATTGTCACGGACGCTCGTCGTACAGTCGGCTAAAATGGACATGCATTTGGAGAAACTGGTCTATGAAACGGCGCGCAGCCCGATTCCTACTCCGGCATGAGCTGTGTTTCACGTGAAACAGTTGCCTTAGGTTCTAGGAGACCCGGCAGCCCCCGGTGAATGCCATTCCACCATCAGGGTCACAACAATCTGCCCGGGAGGGGGAGCCGATGTTGTGCCCTCGGCCTTCCTTCCTACGAAATGGACGCACGCGTTTTGGCTGCGATTGGAAATGAACAGAAATCATTGAACCGATACCCGCAAAACAGCAGCTTCATCTCGTAGTGACGGAGGGATCGTAGCTACAGCATCGCTAGGAAAGCTCCACAACTTCGCGGGCACCAGATTCTCACATCTCCACGCGGTGCAATCGGCTGTTGAGGCGAGACTATCTCGAGCGACCATCGACTACTGGCATCGACTAAAGACGATCCGAAAATGCGGAGTGTTTCACGTGAAACAAGACAGCTCCGCTGAACCACGCTTCGCTTCACTTCATCCCAACAACTCTGGAATCCTTCGATGTTCCTCACCGCACTCCGGCTACCTACTGTGCGATACGTTCCGGTCACGATTTGCCCTGCACCGGCCCGCTGACCGGAAGAGAAGAACGCGCCATCCACTCCATTGGACGCGAGCCTGCGTGCCCATGGAACAGCCAGCGAAAGCACCGGTCCTGTAAGCATGGGCTATGTCTTCAGCGCCATGCAGACTATTCGTGACAACTCACGGGACCTGGCAGGTATGCCCTAGCAACGCCGCCGTCGCTCCTCCACCTGTGGGGGACTCCATCGCACACGGTCTAATGCGCCACCTTCCTTCCCGAATGAGGCTCGGAGCCCTGGTTGCCAATGCACAGTGGAACTTCCCGGCTCAGCCCTCTCCAGGGGCCTCTCCCTGATGCAATGGTTCAGTGCCCAGGACGCCCCTGACCTGGTTGCGCGGGTCGCGGCAATGCGTCTTGCCGAGGCCACACCAACCAGGCGTGTCAGCACGCAGAGCCCGAAGCCTGTCCTGATCCGCTTCACTGGGTTCAGTCAACACCCAGGGTCTCGCAGAGGCATGGGCCACACGGTCCCAGCACGGCGGCGCAGCCTTCTGAGGAGTCAACGGTGCGTAGTTGAGACGCCTTCCTCAGCAGTGTTCACTTTGGTCCTGGTGCAGCCTTGGGTGCTAGTCCCGGCAGAACGCTGCACCCTGGGCGACAGTGGTATCCAGTTCGCCACCCTACGGCAGGCTAGGCACCTTAGAAGCTACACTTGCGGATTTGCTGGAGACTATCCGCACCAGCGATGACCGGGCAGACGAGCACATTGCCTGCCAGCACTTCAGCAGCAGTGACCACGCCCGCAGTGGTTTAGGCTAACCGCTTTGCGGCACCAGCCAGTCCTGATATCCACACTCTTATCCACAGGGGTTTATCCACAGCCTCAATGCCCTCTGTGGATAGGAGCGTGCCGGATTCCTTGGGTCGTGGATGCATCTCAGACCAGCCAAGCGTGTCTGCGAGTAGAGGTGATAGCCGGTTCGCCCCGAGAGCAGTAACAGTATTTTGGCGCGTTTTGACGTCTTGACACCAAAATTGGGATCAAACGCCCAGAATCTCTCTCAAGTCTCCAGCTTATCCAATAAACGGCTTCCGGCTCTGTCTTGTTTCACGTGAAACACGACCTAGCAGGCCAGAGACTTTGGATTCCGCATCTGCGACCCGATGCGGATTCGGGGGTCCGGTTGTGGACAAGTTGGTCCTGCGTCACAGTGACAATCCACAGGGATATCCACAGGCATATTCACAGACTGAAGCTACTTCTTGAGTGGCCAACTTTGCGCGGGACCTGCGCTGCCATGCCATCGGCCACCCTGTTTCCCGCGTATCTGAGACGGCCCCAAACTGCAGACGGCAGCGCCCCTTGCAACAACGAGGTGACAATGTGCTTTCCCAATACCGCCCAACATAGTCGCATCAAATCAGAAGCAGTTCGGCTGGAGTTTGGCTGAACTGACTGCAGCTGGGGGAGCGGAGCCCGGCAACGACAGCAAAGCCTGTAGCCGGGCATCCTACGATCTCCGCTGAGAGCCAGGATTGCCCCATTGTCCGCCGATCAGATGGCCGGCCCCACAGCGAAGTGGATAACCCGATCCTTGAAGAGCGTCGACAGGAAACTTTCGTTCGAGCACCTCCAGCGACCGCCCTAGTAGGCTGCTCAGGCAACAAGACCATCCCCAGCCGGCATAAGCTTGGGGTCGAACTCAGCATCACGGCCGTGTAGGGAATGGATCAATGGGCCTGAGGGCTGGGGTGCTTTCTGTACCTGTGCATCTGGGGCACTGACGATCTAAGTATTTAAGGATCTGCGGGGCTCCCGCCCACCTAAGGCAATCGCCTTCCTCCGCTTGGTTATTGACTGCTAGCCGCAGAACGATTAGGAATCCCAAACGTCTAGGCGTCTCTGGCGTCCGTGGGCTGAGGCAACCCGGTACCGGGGCGGAGGACAGTTCCTGACCGGGATTGGGGATACCGGGCGCCAACTACCCGCGCGGGCGCTATCGTCAGCGCCTGAACCCTCCTCCCGCTCACAGGACTCTCAGCTCCTCGTAGCCCGCATCATCACCGCGTGGCCGCCACGACAATGTGCTCCGTAGCGGACCGTCCACCAGAAGTTCAGCGTCAAGTCTCTTGGCTCTGGGCTTTAGCATCTATTCATAGTCTTGGGCTCCCAACCACCGCGTACCGTCGCCCAGCGTGTTAGGCGGTTGTTTGTCTTGCAGTGCCCACGGCGCCCATATCCCATCGTGCCTGTACGGTTCTGTTCCTGCACTGGAATTTGCTGTCATCATCTACGATGGATGTTTCACGTGAAACGGCGACGGTCATTATGGAGCTGATCGATTCCCACAGTTTAGACCCAGGTTTGGAGTACGGGGCGCTCCCAGTCCCATGGTCCCTATCCGCAGCTTCTTCATGCTCATCGTTCACTGTCAGCATTTTCGGACGACTTCAATCATCGTTTGTTCCTGTCGGATGTTTCACGTGAAACATCGGAAACCGTGACTGTCCGTCTGAAGCTAGCAGCCCTTGTCATATGAGAGACTGCTGGACTAGCCCGGGGACTACCGGCGCAAGCCTATATAGAATCCTTGGGTTACACCCCGTTATGGGCCAAAATGTCCGTCTTGGTACTCCGGATACTGGGCTGATTGCGTTGGAAGGTCCTCACCTTGATGCCCAGCAGCGAGACGCTTGTGGCTTTGTTTCACGTGAAACAATTCCAGTCCCTGCACAAGACGGTCTTCGGCACAGTGTGCCGATGGCTCACATATGCCGGTGGAACCGACAATGTGACTCGCGCCGAACAATCTTCACGCGTGAATGAAGGGAGAGGCTGATCCTGGTGCCGGCGGGAGGCACAACCCAGTAGTCGCCGCGGCATTGCGGGGACTACAAGGACTCAACGAGAGTCCTACTAACTGAAATGGACCATGGAAACCAAGTAGCAACCGCTGGGAGGCACTGTTTTTAGGCACGCGGACATCAGCAGGCTTCAGTACCGCCAATAGACTCGGACAAAATCCTGATATCTGTCCGTATCGATCGTTGGATCGCCACTATTCAAGACGAATTGGATTCCGTCCACGGCAGTGAAATCCAACTTCGCGCCCAACTTTTGCTTCCGCACAGGAAGTTTCCACGATTAACTTTGTAGTCCGGATGCGTCAATTCGAAGCTTTACCCGAGAGACGCAGGAGATGACCACTACTCCCAGTTCGAGCCACAAGCCACTGTTCACGGGAGTGTTGGGGCGGAAAACAGAAGAGGCGCTGTTTCACGTGAAACAGCGCCTCTTCTTGTAGTTGAACCGACTATGACTCGGATCCTGGTGCCAAGACATCCATAATACGATTCAGATCCTCAACGCTGGCAAACTCAATGCTTACTCGCCCTTTTCGAACGCCAAGTGAAATCTTGACGTTCGTATCCAAGCGATCCGACAGCGAGGATGCGAGGTAGTCAAGACGCTCGTGACGGGCACCGGGGCGTGGAACGTTGCTTTTGGCCGGTTTTGCCGGATCCTGATACAGCGAAACGGCTTCCTCCGTGGCGCGCACCGACATGCCTTCGGCCACAATACGCTGGGCTACCCGCTCCATGGCTGCTGCATCAGGCAGGGACAGCAACGCCCTTGCATGGCCGGCGGAAAGCACGCCGGCGGCTACCCGTCGCTGAACCAGGGCCGGAAGCTTGAGTAGACGGAGAGTATTAGACACCTGCGGACGCGACCGCCCGAGCTTATCGGCCAACTGCTCATGCGTGGTACCAAAGTCTTCCAGCAGCTGCTGGTAGGCCGCGGCCTCTTCCAACGGATTGAGCTGGCTCCGATGCAGGTTCTCAAGCAGTGCATCCCGGAGCAGGTCATCATCAGTGGTGTCTCGGATGATTGCGGGAATGGTAGCCAGGCCAGCCGCCTGAACTGCCCTCCACCGGCGCTCACCCATCACCAGTTCGTAGGGTTCACTACCAGATTCCGTTGAAGTACGGACAACAATTGGCTGGAGGACACCGATTTCACGAACTGAGTGAACCAGCTCTGCCATGTCATCCTCATCGAAGACTGAACGGGGCTGTTTCCTGTTCGGGTGGATGTCTCCAACAGGAACTTCAGCAAACCGGGCACCAGGTACTTCCACCAGTTCAGGTCCCGTCGGGGCTGCCTCGGGCGTAGAGTCCTCGATTACAGAAGGAACCTCAGTGGCTGCCGGTACTGGTCTCTCCACAGAGTCTGCCGGTGCGGCTGCAGCCTTCGGCGCAGATTTCCTGGTAGCCGGCTTCTTTGCCGGAACCTTCTTCGTGGCCGGACTTGCGGATGCTCCGGAGCCATTCGATGTACCTGCAGCCTTGGGGGCTGCCTTGGCCGGAGCCTCAGCGGGGGTCAGATCCCCAACAGCCTCCTCCACAGCTTCTTGCGCAGGCGAAGCCGGAGCACTGCGCTGCCGGCTTTCCGGAAAGAAGAGGTCCACGGGGCGGGAAGGGGCAGCACCATTACCTGCGCTGCTGGCCGCGGCGGAACTCGGAATGAGTGCCCCGAGGCCGCGACCTAGACCACGTCGCTTTTCACTCATGGATAATTCCCTCCAGTGGATCAGCCCGGCGTGGCCCGGCTTAGTTGTTGCGAGTCTTTCGATTCTAACGTTCGGCAATCTCGGCCGCGGCTTCGAGATAAGACAGTGCGCCGCTGGACGAGGGATCGTAGGTCATTACGGTCTGCTGATAGCTGGGCGCCTCAGAGATACGCACGGAGCGTGGAACAACAGCACCCAGGACTTGTTGCGGGAAGTGTTCCCGTACCTCTGCTGCCACTTGAGCGGCCAGGTTGGTGCGGCCGTCATACATTGTGAGGAGGATGGTGGAGACAACCAGGTCCGCGTTCAGGTGCTTCTGAATCATCTCGATGTTCTTCAGCAGCTGGCTGAGGCCCTCGAGCGCATAGTACTCGCACTGGATGGGAATCAGTACCTCGCCTGCAGCGCAGAAAGCGTTAACGGTCAAAAGTCCCAGGCTGGGTGGGCAGTCAATAAAAATGTAGTCCAGGGGCGGTTCCCCGTTGGTCTCACGTGCTTTGGCGTAAACATCAATAGCCCGCCGCAACCGTTGCTCGCGTGCAACGAGCGAGACCAGTTCAATTTCCGCACCGGCCAGGTGGATAGTCGCCGGAGCGCAAATGAGATTGGCAATGTCCGGGCAGGGGGCCACCACATCCGCAAGTGGGAAATCGTTGATCAGGACGTCATAAATGCTGTCCACATCGGCATGGTGCTCAACGCCAAGCGCCGTGGACGCGTTGCCCTGCGGATCAATGTCAATGACCAGAACGTTCAACCCGGCACTGGCCAGGGCGGCGGCAATATTGACGGTAGTGGTCGTCTTACCCACGCCGCCTTTTTGATTGGAAACCGTAAAGACCCTGGTTTTCGAGGGTTTGGGCAGCTGGCGGCCGGCAAGGCGTTCACGGCGTTTGTTCTCGTGAGCCAGCTCGCGGGCAATAGGACTGGAGTCATCCATTGCATCCATGACGTTGGCTTTGCCATTCGCCGGTGTTTCACGTGAAACGGAAGGCATCTTTTGGCTCCCTGCAACTGATTGTGGTTTCGGGGAAGGAGCCGACAGGATAGAGAAGGATCGTGCTGAGCCCAGGGACACAAACGGAGGAATCCGCTGTGTGACCGGTTCACTGCTGCTCACTTCACACTCTCGCTCTCGTTAGCCTATTGCTGCCGTTGTCTAGCCTATCTGCTCCACCATCTTCTGGAAGGCCGCCGTCCCCGCTTCAGGCGGATTTTCGTGACTTATCGACGACGATCCTCACCACAGTGGTGGGCTCCTCCAGCAGGTCTGCACCAACAGTGACGACAGTAGTTTCCCGCCCGCCCATCCGCCGGATCAACTTGGCCGCCTTCTCGATCTCCTCGCTGGCGCTACGCCCCTTAATGGCCACTACTTCGCCTTTCCCGCCAAGGAGGGGAATGGTCAGGCCAGCCAGGTTCGTCAGCGCGGAAACCGCACGCGCAGTGACAACGTCAGCCACAACAGTCCCTACCGCAAGCTCAGCGCGGGACCGCATGACGGTGACATTTTCCAGCCCCAGATCATCCACCACTTCCTGCAGCCAGATAACCCGCCGCTCCAACGGCTCGATGAGTGTCAGCTCCAGGTCAGGACGGGCGATTGCGAGGCAGAGGCCGGGCAGTCCGGCTCCACTCCCGACGTCGGCCACGTGGCTGCCATGCGCGATCTCGCTCTCGATGACGGCGCAATTGAGCACGTGCCGGCTCCACAGACGGGGAATCTCGCGCGGGCCAATCAGCCCGCGCTCGGTCCCCGATGTGGCCAGGTGCTCCACGTATCGCTTGGCAAGCTCCAGCCTGCTGCCGAAGATCTTCTCGGCCGCAGCGAGCTCTGCTGGGGTGATATCAACCATGGTTTCCGGTCCCTGTAGTTCCACTATTCGGCGGAAACAACAATGTGGCGGTCAGCGCCTTCGCCCTCAGACTCGCTGATGAAGCCAAGGTCAGCAACAGCGTCGTGGACAATCTTGCGCTCGTAGGCACTCATGGGTTCAAGAGCCACGGGTGCGCCCGTTTCCTTAGCCTTGTCGACGGCGTCTTCGGCAATCTTCTGCAGGTGTCCGGCACGTTCCTTGCGGTAACCGTTGATGTCCAGCACCAGCCGCGAGCGGTTTTCCGTTGCGGACAGCACGGACAACCGGGTCAGCTCCTGAAGGGCCTCCAGAACCTCCCCGTCCTCACCTACCAACGCGTCCAGCGCGTCGGATTCTTCTTCGGTCACGATCGAGATGTAGGTACGCCCGTTTCGGACCTCGATGTCGATGTCACCATCGATATCCGCAATATCCAGGAGTTCCTCGAGGTAATCAGCGGCGACGTCGCCCTCTTCCTCAAGCCGGCCGGCAGCGGCACCCGGAGTGCCCGCCTCGGCTGCTGACGCATCCGGGACTGCGTCGGCTGAGTTGTCGATCTCAACTTCAGCGGAAGGAACCTGATCGGTGCTCTCAACAGACATTACTTCTTCTTTCTGTTCTTGCGTTGTGGCTGTACACGTTGGCCCTTGGCCTGCGCAGCAAGGGCAGCGGCAGCAGCGGCGTCGGCCTCGTCATCCTTCTTGCCGGTGAGGACCGACAGTGGCGGCAGTCCCTTGGCGGCACGACGCTCGGCGAGGGCCTTGGCGGCGGGGGATCCCGGCGTCGGCATGCGGCGGATCACGAAGAACTGCTGCGCCATGGTCCAGAGGTTGGTGGTTGTCCAGTAGATCAGGACACCGATGGGGAAGTTGATGCCACCCACACCGAAGACAACAGGCAGGATGTAAAGCATCATCTTCTGCTGCCGCATGAACGGGCTGGCCATGGCCTCTTCGGACATGTTCTTCGCCATGATCTGCTTCTGGGTGATGAACTGCGAGGCCGTCATCGCCAGGATCATGACGATCGAGAGGATCACAACAGCCGGGTTGGTCACGCCACCGTGGAGCAAGGCCGCGGACAGCGGGGCCCCGAAGATGCTGGACTCGTCGAATTGCACCACCTGCTGGTGGTTCATGGCGCCAACACCCTCACCTTCGCGGGCGTTCGTGCTGATACCGGAAAGCACCTGGAACAGCGCGAAGAAGAACGGCATCTGGATCAGCATGGGCAGGCACGCGGAGAACGGATTCGTCCCGTGTTTCTTGTACATGGCCATCTGCTCCTGCGCCATTGCCTGGCGGGACAGCTGGTCAGTTTTGCCCTTGTACTTGTCCTGCAGCTTCTTCAGGTCCGGCTGCAGGAGCTGCATGCCACGCTGAGCCTTGATCTGCTTGACGAAGACGGGAATCAGCGCTGCCCGGATCACCAGCACCAGGCCGATGATGGACAGCGTCCAGGTCCAGCCCGATGCCTCAGGCAGGCCAATGAAAGTCAGGCCCTCGTGGAAGCCCACCATGATGATGGACACCAGCCACTTGAACGGAAACATGATTGTTTCAAAGAAGTCCATACGTTATCCCTATTCGTCAGGCCGCAGAGCGGCCTTCTTCATCAGTGCGCGCAGCCAGGAACTTGTCCGGGTTGTTCATCACAACAATTGTGGGGGTCTGTCCGACAGGCCACTCCCGGTGCCCGGCGGGGACATGGTCCACTCCACCTGCATTCCAGGGATGGCAACGTACCAGCCGGCGCGCAGCCAGCCAGGTGCCTTTGACGGCTCCATGCACCGTTACAGCCTCAAGGGCATAAGCGGAACATGACGGAAAAAAGCGGCAGACCTGGCCGTACAAGGGCGAAATCACCTTGCGGTAGGCCTTCAGGAGAAGAATCAGAATGTTGCGCGGCAGGTTCCAGACGGCCCTGCCTACAGCGGTTGCCGCAGTGGGAAGGAAGCGGACGACGGCGGCACTTGAGTCACGCACGCGCTGTCCCTTCCTGAGTGTTCCCGTTGACGGCAGTGGGTCCATCAGTGGCCTGGTTCAGGGAACCGGACCGCACGGCATCCCGGTTTCCCAGTCGCCTGATGGTGGACTCCAACGCATCGTTGTAGTCCGAGAGCAGCTGCTGCCAGCTTGCAGCGGCCGACGCGGGCAAAGCCCGGACAACAATTGCATAGCCGGTACCGTACTTTTTCAAGGACGCAGCTCCGGCTTCTCTCAGTCTCCTCTTAACGAGGTTCCTGGTCACGGCGTTCCCGACACTTTTGGAAACGATGAACCCGATCCTGCTGGGTTCGCCAGCCGGCAGGGCAGCCGCATATAACACTACGTTCCGGCGTCCATTGCGGACGCCGGAACGTACAGTTGTCGAAAAATCGGTGGAAGTCCTGAGGCGGTTACGGGTGGCCAGCACCTTCAAACTCGCAAAAGACTATGAACCGACGAGTCAGTTTGTTTAGGCCGACAGCTCGATGCGGCCCTTGCCACGACGGGCTGCCAGAATGGCACGGCCGGCGCGGGTACGCATACGAAGGCGGAAGCCGTGCTTCTTGGCTCGACGGCGGTTATTCGGCTGAAAAGTCCGCTTGCTCACGTTAGTTACTCCAGTGGATCAAAGGTGCGCCCACCCGATCAGTAATTGGGGAAGAACTGGCCGACGCTAAGTTTTGTATGTGCCGCTTCCCCCGGCTGCTCCAACGCCTGGCGTTAGAGGAATGCAGATGGGGCCAAAAAGCGGACACAAAGGACTTCACAACGTTAGGGCCTAAACCGGGTCCCAGTCAAACCGGGACCCCTGGGGAGAGATATCCCCAACTGTGGCTAACTGCACCTTCCAGCCTGTGGATGAAGTGGCTCACAGCCCCTGTTTTTGAACCACAACGGTGTAATTATCCACAAGCAAGTCCCCAGCTATCTTCTAGGCTTTTCATCCCCTAGAGTGTCCCAGTAGCCGATTATCCACGGTCTGTGTATAACCCTGTGGATGAGGCTGGGGCCGGCGTACTGCTTCCGGACCTGCTGGCTGCACAACAATGCAGGCACGCAAGTTTGAGGAAACTGATTTATGACCGTTGACGAAGCCAACCATGCCAATACTGTTGGAAGTTCGTGGCGGCGGGTGGTCAGCCTCCTGGAACAGGACGATCGGGTCAGCCCCCGGCAGCGCGGCTTTGTCATTCTGGCCCAGGCGCAGGGGCTCATCGGCTCAACCCTGCTGGTAGCCGTTCCCAACGAGCTCACCCGCGAAGTCCTCCAGACCCAGGTCAAAGAGGCTCTCGACGACGCCCTGCACAATGTCTTCTCCGACGACATCCGGTGCGCCATTGATGTGGACACCGATCTGGTCCCGCTCCACACGGAACCGGAACCCGCCGTCGAGCCTTCCTACTCCAGTGACCAGCTGATCGAACAGAAGCCGCAGCCCATGCTGCCCAGCACCTCACATGAATTTGGACGGCTGAACCCGAAGTACGTATTCGATACCTTCGTGATTGGTTCCTCCAACCGGTTCGCCCACGCCGCAGCCGTTGCTGTGGCTGAGGCTCCTGCCAAGGCCTACAACCCGCTGTTCATCTATGGCGACTCAGGACTTGGCAAGACGCACCTGCTGCACGCCATTGGCCACTACGCCCGCCGGCTCTACAGCGGAATCAGGGTCCGCTACGTCAACTCCGAAGAATTCACCAACGACTTCATCAACTCCATCCGGGATGACGAGGGTGCCAGCTTCAAGACCACGTACCGGAATGTGGATGTCCTGCTGATCGACGACATCCAGTTCCTGGCCGGCAAGGACCGGACGCTGGAGGAGTTCTTCCACACATTCAACTCCCTGCACAACAACAACAAGCAGGTTGTCATCACCTCGGATCAGCCGCCCAAGCTGCTGGCCGGTTTCGAGGACCGGATGAAATCGCGCTTTGAGTGGGGCCTCCTCACGGACATCCAGCCGCCGGAACTGGAAACCCGCATCGCGATCCTCCGCAAAAAGGCGCTCAGCGAAGGATTGTCAGCACCGGACGACGCCCTGGAATACATCGCCTCCAAAATTTCCAGCAACATCCGTGAGCTCGAGGGCGCCCTGATCCGGGTCACGGCGTTTGCCAGCCTGAACCGCCAGGAGGTGGACGTTGCCCTGGCCGAGATGGTCCTCAAGGACCTGATCACGGACGACGGCGCCCAGGAAATCACGTCAGCCCAGATCCTCACGCAGACGGCCGACTACTTCAAGCTCAGCATGGAAGAGCTCTGCAGCAAGTCCCGTACGCGGACCCTGGTGACCGCACGCCAGATCGCCATGTACCTGTGCCGGGAATTGACGGACATGTCACTTCCCAAGATCGGCCAGGAACTGGGCGGACGCGATCACACCACAGTGATCCACGCCGACCGCAAGATCCGCGAACTTATGGCCGAGCGCCGTGTGATTTACAACCAGGTCACCGAGCTCACAAACCGGATCAAGCAGCAACAGCGCGACTCCTAGGCTGGCGGACTCTTACCTTATTAACAGGTGCATGTGGATAAGCCTGTGGAAAGTTAAGGGGACAACTGCGGTTAATGGGCTTAAAACCCTTAAGCCGTCTGTGGATTGCGGATCCGGCCAAAAATCTTGTCCCCATCCACAGCCTGTTTAAAACACAGCCCACCCACAGTGGATGAACAGGGCTTAACCCCGGATTCCTGCCACGAGATCGATTTATCCACAGTTTCCACAGGGGTTATTAACACTACTAATCCCAAGAAATTGAAATCCCTCAAATAACAACCAGGTTTTCTGACCACCCCGACGATTCCGGAGCCCTGCTCCAAAGTGGCCCGGCCCGTTGCTGCCAGCCGCTGGCCGTCAAGCAGGGATGGGAGAATCACAAGTCTTCGGGCTAAGCTGTCAGCAGTTCAGATGACAAGCAGCAATGAAAGGCGGCACCCTTCCGTGAAGTTCAGAGTCGAACGGGACGTCCTGGCGGAAGCCGTCACCTGGACAGCCCGGTCGTTGTCTCCTCGGCCGCCCGTACCCGTTCTGTCAGGACTGCTCCTTAAGGCAGAATCCGGTACCGTCAGCCTTTCCAGCTTCGATTACGAGACCTCTGCGCGGCTTGAAATCCCTGCAGATATCAGTTCCGAAGGCACCATCCTGGTTTCCGGTCGCCTCCTTGCTGACATTTGCCGCAGCCTGCCTTCGGCACCGGTCGACGTCGAAACCGATGGCAACAAGGTGACGCTCACCTGCCGCCGAAGCAGCTTCCACCTCGCCACCATGCCCGAAGCGGAGTACCCGGCACTGCCGTCCTTGCCCGCATTGAGCGGAACCGTTGCCGGCGATTCCTTTGCGCAGGCCGTTTCCCAGGTGATTATTGCCGCCAGCCGGGATGACACCTTGCCCATCCTCACCGGCGTCCGGATGGAAATCGAAGACGACCTGATTACCCTGCTGGCCACGGACCGTTACCGGCTCGCCATGCGTGAACTGCCCTGGAAGCCTGTTACTCCCGGCATCTCCACCAGCGCACTGGTCAAGGCGAAGACTCTCAATGAGGTTGCCAAGACGCTGGGCAACAGCGGTGACATCAACCTTGCAATTTCGAACGACGACAGCCGCCTCATCGGCTTCGAAAGCGGCGGACGCACCACCACGTCACTGCTCGTCGACGGTGATTACCCCAAGATCCGTTCGCTGTTCCCGGATTCGACGCCGATCCACGCGACCGTCCAGACCCAGGAATTGGTCGAAGCGGTTCGCCGTGTGTCCCTGGTTGCCGAGCGCAATACACCGGTACGCCTCGCATTCACCGACGGCCAGCTGCACCTCGACGCCGGAACGGGCGAGGACGCACAGGCTTCCGAAGAACTTGAAGCCCAGCTTTCCGGGGACGAAATCACTGTTGCGTTCAACCCGCACTACCTGGTCGAAGGCTTGAGCGTGATCGAAACGAAGTTCGTCCGTTTCTCCTTCACCACCGCCCCCAAGCCAGCCATGATCACTGCCCAGGCTGACGCCGACGGCGATGACCAGGGTGACTACCGCTACCTCGTAATGCCCGTCCGCCTCCCCAACTAACCAGCAGTTGATGTCGCTATGGACCCTCATAACGACATCAACTGCGACCTAGTTGGGACCCCCGCCCTACCAACGCAGAAAGAGCTCACACCGTGCATATCGGACTGATCGGCCTTGGAAAAATGGGTTTCAACATGCGCGAACGGCTGCGCAAGGGTGGCGTCGAGGTGACCGGCTTCGACCGGAACCCCGATGTCACCGACGTTGCTTCCGTGGATGAACTCCTGGCCGCTGTTCCGACTCCCAGGCTCATCTGGGTGATGGTTCCATCCGGCCCGATCACGGATGCCGTGATCACCGAACTCGGTGAGAAGCTCGCCGCAGGTGACCTGGTGATCGACGGCGGCAACTCGCGTTTCACCGAAGACCAGAAGCACGGCGAGGCATTGACTGCCAAGGGAATCCGCTTTGCGGACTGCGGTGTTTCCGGCGGCGTTTGGGGCCTGCAGAACGGTTATGGCCTGATGGCCGGCGGCGACGCTGCAGACATTGAGCGGGCCATGCCGGTGTTCGATGCACTCAGGCCCGAGGGTGAGCGGGCCGACAGCTTCGTTCATGTGGGCGGCGTCGGTGCAGGGCACTACGCGAAGATGGTGCACAACGGCATCGAATACGGACTGATGCAGTCGTACGCCGAAGGCTATGAACTGCTGGCGGCGAAGGACATTGTCCAGGATCTGCCCGGGACGTTCCGTGCCTGGCAGAAGGGGACCGTCGTCCGGTCCTGGCTGCTGGACCTGATGGTGAAGGCCCTGGATGAAGATCCGGGCCTGGAATCGATCGACGATTATGTGGAGGATTCCGGTGAAGGCCGCTGGACCGTCGAGGAAGCAATCGCCAACGCTGTCCCGGCTCCGGCCATCACTGCGGCGCTCTTTGCCAGGTTCTCCTCCCGGGAAGACAACTCGCCGGCCATGAAGATGGTGTCGGCACTGCGGAACCAGTTCGGCGGGCACGCCACCCGTCCCGCAAAATAATCCCGCACTCCACCAAACCAGCCACGGAGCTCAGGCTCCGGGAATACCGAAGCCACTGTGTACGTAGAGCATCTTTCGCTGACTGACTTCCGCAGCTATGCCCAGGTTGATCTCAAGCTGGGCCCGGGCGTGACCGTGTTGGTGGGCTCCAACGGGATTGGCAAGACGAACCTCATAGAGGCGTTGGGTTACCTCGCCACCTTGAGCTCGCACCGGGTGAGTTCAGACGCGCCGCTGTTGCGTTTTGGAACTGAGCGGGCTTTGGTCCGGGCGAGGCTTGTCCGCGGTGAGCAGTCAACGGTGCTGGAGCTGGAGATCAACGCCGGGCGCGCCAACCGTGCCAGGATCAACCGCAGCAATCCGGTCCGCGCCCGCGACATCCTGGGCATCTGCCAGACAGTTCTCTTTGCTCCTGAGGATCTGGCCCTGGTTAAAGGAGATCCCTCCAACCGGCGCCGGTTCCTCGATGAGCTGTTGGTGAGCCTGGTTCCGCGGCATGCTGCCACCCGGAGTGACTACGACCGGGTCTTGAAACAGCGCAATGCGCTCCTTAAATCAGCCCGGGCGGGCCGTTTTACCCCATCCCACGAGGCAACGCTCGACGTCTGGGATCAGCACATGGCTAAGGCTGGCGCGGAACTCCTGCACGCCAGGTTGGACCTGGTGGAACGGTTGCGGCCGCATTTGGCACGCGCCTATGAACAGCTCACCGATGCATCAAAGCCTGCTGACGCCATCTATCGGTCCACGCTGCAGAACCTGATGGACGACGACGCCGGTACGGGTGTTCCAGGATCCGGAACGTCATTCATGGGAACAGTCAGTCCCGCAGAAGGAGGCGAGGCAGCTGCGGTTGACGACCTGCGGCTGTTGACGGTGGAGCAGCTGACGGAACGCTATGTTGCCGCATTCGCTGCCGCGCGCCAGCGCGAACGTGAACGTGGGATTTCGCTGGTGGGCCCGCATCGGGACGAGCTGGACCTGATGCTTGGCCAGGCGCCCGCCAAGGGCTATGCGTCCCATGGCGAGACCTGGTCCATGTGTCTGTCACTTCGGCTGGCTTCCTACTACGTGATGATGGATGACACCCGGACCTCGGGATCGGCCCCGATCCTGATCCTTGACGACGTTTTTGCCGAGCTTGATGTACACCGGCGGCGTAAACTGGCCGCCATAGTGGCAGGTGCCGAACAGGTGCTGGTGACAGCCGCCGTCGACGCCGATATCCCGGAAGAACTGGCCGGGCGCCGGGTAGCCGTCATTCCAGGAGGAATTGATGAGCAAGGATAACGGCCTCCAACCGGGCCGCGATCCGGACGACATTGATGCCCCGCAGGCCGCACTGAACCGGATGCGGGACGCAGCCGCCGCGCGCGGCGAAATCAGGCGCGCGGCCCCGCGTAAGTCCGGCAACACCAAGCAGGGCGGAAACCGTAGTGCCGAAACCCGGGGCTTCAGCCAGTTCCATAGCACCGGACGGGACCCGCTTGGCCTCGGGAAGGTAGTCGGCCGGCTGGTAGCGGAACGGGGCTGGAGCTCCCCGGTGGCCGTTGGGTCCGTGATGGCCCAGTGGCCGGCCCTGGTGGGACCCGAGATTTCCGCGCACTGCACGCCCGAAAGCTTCAACGACACCACGCTTCATGTCCGGTGCGATTCAACGGCGTGGGCCACACAGCTGCGCTTGTTGAGCCACAGCCTGCTGGAGAGGTTCCGCACTGAGCTCGGCGAGGGCGTTGTCACCAGCATCCAGGTCCTTGGACCCTCCGCTCCCACCTGGCGAAAAGGCGGGCGCAGCGTCAATGGAAGAGGCCCCCGCGATACTTACGGGTAACCAGCGGAGTTCCGGACCCTTGTCTATTCGCCAAACGGCGTGTAGGGGCATTGGGGCCCCGTTGGGCGTATAGGAACCCAAAGCTGGTACTCCCAGGGCCCTCTAGGTGCGATCTCTGGCCTCGCATCGGCATATTAGCCGTTGGATCGTCCCCCTGAATGCAAGAATCCCAGCGGTTTCACGATAGAATCTGTAGAGAAAACTGGGCGCCGGTAAAACGTTGACGAGTCCGTTTTTCCGGCTGCTCCATGCAGACGGAAATCGGATCTGCGTCACGGGCTGGCCTGCGCCGGTGTTTGTGCCCGTCGGCTGATCTCTCCTCTGGAGCTGGTTCTGCCGGCCATCATCGGATACAGAGGAGTCGAAAGCGCCTGTGGCTAACGACAATGCAGAAATTCAGGCAGTGGAGCCCGGAGACGGGGCGGAGCGGACGCCGGATACCCCGGAACCAGCGGCGGCGCCAGTAAAAGCCGAAGTAACTCCCCGCGAATACGGCGCCAGCGACATCACCGTCCTGGAAGGCCTCGAAGCCGTCCGGAAACGTCCCGGCATGTATATCGGTTCCACCGGACCGCGCGGCCTGCACCACCTTGTTTATGAAGTGGTTGATAACTCGGTTGATGAGGCCCTGGCCGGTTACTGCACCCACATCGAGATAGTCCTGCAGGCCGACGGCGGCGTGAAAGTCGTTGATGACGGCCGCGGCATCCCCGTTGACATGCACCCCACGGAGCACAAACCCACTGTTGAAGTGGTGATGACCATCCTGCACGCCGGCGGTAAATTCGGCGGTGGCGGGTACGCCGTTTCCGGCGGTCTGCACGGTGTGGGCATTTCCGTGGTTAACGCACTTTCCAGCCGGGTTGATACGGAAATCCGCCGGCAGGGCCACGTCTGGCGGATGCAGTTTGCCGACGGCGGCAAGCCCCAGGGCGGACTGGTCAAGGGCGAGCAAACGGACACCACCGGTACCACCCAGACCTTCTACCCGGACGCCGGTATCTTCGAATCGACAGAGTTCGATTTCGAAACCCTGCGTGCACGCTTCCAGCAGATGGCCTTCCTGAACAAGGGCCTGCGGATCACCCTCACGGATGAGCGCGTTGCCGAGGCAAGTGGCGATGACGAAGACCTTGACCTTGACGCCATTCCCACCGAGGGTGAAGTGGAAGCAGGCCACCGTACGGTGGTGTACCAGTACGACGACGGGCTGCTGGACTACGTCAAACACCTGAACTCGGGCAAAAAGGTCGAGGTTGTCCACGAAGACGTCATCGCCTTCGAAACCGAAGACACCGAGCGCAAGATTGCCCTCGAGATGGCCATGCAGTGGACCAGCGCGTACTCCGAAAGCGTGCACACCTACGCCAACACCATCAACACCCACGAGGGCGGAACCCACGAAGAAGGTTTCCGCGCAGCCCTTACGTCCTTGATCAACCGGTACGCCCGGGAGAAGAGCATCATCAAGGAAAAGGAAGACAACCTCACCGGTGATGACATCCGTGAAGGCCTTACCGCTGTTATCTCGGTAAAGCTCGCGGAGCCGCAGTTCGAGGGCCAGACCAAAACAAAGCTGGGCAACTCCGAGGTCAAGGGCTTTGTGCAGCGCGTGGTCACGGACCAGCTTGGCGACTGGCTGGAACGCAACCCCGGCCCTGCACGCGACGTTATCCGCAAGGCAATTTCGGCGGCGCAGGCCCGCATGGCTGCGCGGAAGGCCCGCGACAACGCCCGCCGCAAGAGCCCGCTCGAATCATTCGGCATGCCGGGCAAGCTGTCCGACTGTTCCTCGAAGGACGCCGCCCGCTGCGAGGTCTACATCGTGGAGGGTGACTCCGCCGGCGGTTCTGCCAAGCGTGGACGCAACCCCGAAACCCAGGCCATCCTGCCGCTGCGCGGCAAGATCCTGAACGTCGAACGTGCCCGCCTGGACAAGGCCCTGGGCAATGCCGAGGTCCAGTCCATGATCACCGCGTTCGGAACCGGCATCGGTGAGGACTTTGACCTCAGCAAGCTCCGATACCACAAGATCGTCCTGATGGCGGATGCCGACGTCGATGGCCAGCACATCACCACGCTGTTGATGACGCTCCTGTTCCGTTACATGCGCCCGCTGATCGAAAACGGGTACGTCTACCTGGCGCAGCCGCCGCTGTACCGGATCAAATGGTCCAACGCACCGCACGACTACGTGTACAGCGACCGTGAACGCGATGCCCGGCTGCTTGCAGGGCAAGCTGCCGGCCACCGTATTCCGAAGGACAACGGCATCCAGCGCTACAAGGGGCTCGGCGAGATGGACTACACCGAGCTGTGGGACACCACCATGGACCCGGACCACCGCACCTTGCTTCAGGTCACCATGGATGACGCCCTGGCAGCAGACCAGATCTTCTCCGTGCTGATGGGCGAGGACGTGGAATCCCGCAGGAACTTCATTCAGCAGAACGCCAAGGACGTCAGATTCCTGGATATCTAAAGGCCTCGGCCTCCCGATATTCCACGAACGACATATACCTGAAACGGAACATATAGAACATGAGTGACGAAACTCCCGAGACTCCGGACGAGTCTGCTGACATTCCCGGCGTCATCCTTG
Organism: Pseudarthrobacter sp.; assembly: GCA_031178005.1. Lineage (GTDB taxonomy): Bacteria > Actinomycetota > Actinomycetes > Actinomycetales > Micrococcaceae > Arthrobacter. The sequence goes on along the minus strand of JAPSJV010000002.1, from coordinate 166,264 downwards.
AAGGCGATGTCCTGGTGGACAGGGTCGAGCAGGTTGACCTGCAGACCGAAATGCAGCGTTCCTATTTGGACTACGCCATGGCCGTCATTGTTGGCCGCGCCCTTCCGGACGTCCGCGATGGCCTGAAGCCGGTGCACCGCCGTGTGCTGTACGCGATGTTCGACGGCGGATACCGTCCGGACCGCTCCTTCAACAAGTGCGCGCGCGTCGTGGGCGAAGTCATGGGCCAGTACCACCCCCACGGCGACACCGCTATTTACGACGCCTTGGTCCGCCTGATCCAGGACTGGACGATGCGCTACCCGCTGGCGCTTGGCCAGGGAAACTTCGGTTCGCCGGGCAACGACGGGGCTGCAGCACCGCGTTACACCGAAACCAAAATGGCTCATCTTGCCATGGAGATGGTCCGGGACATCGACGAGGAAACCGTCGACTTCCAGGACAACTATGACGGCAAGAACCAGGAACCCACCATCCTGCCGGCCCGGTTCCCCAACCTGCTGGTCAACGGTTCTTCTGGCATCGCAGTGGGCATGGCCACCAACATTCCGCCGCACAACCTCCGTGAGGTTGCCGACGGTGTCCAGTGGTACCTGCAGAACCCCACCGCCACGCGTGAAGAGCTGCTCGAGGAACTCCTGCTCCGCATCAAGGGACCGGACTTCCCCACGGGTGCCACCATCCTGGGCCACAAGGGCATCGAGGATGCATACCGCACGGGCCGCGGCTCGGTCACCATGCGCGCCGTCGTTAATGTCGAGGAACTCCAGGGCCGCACCTGCCTGGTTGTCACCGAACTGCCCTACCAGGCCAACCCGGACAACCTCGCCGTGAAGATCGCCGAGCTGGTCAAGGATGCCAAGATCCAGGGCATCGCCGACCTCCGTGATGAGACGTCAGGCCGTACCGGCCAGCGCCTGGTGATTGTGCTCAAGCGCGACGCCGTGGCCAAGGTGGTGCTCAACAACCTTTACAAGCACACAGAGCTGCAGAGCAACTTTTCCGCCAACATGCTGGCCATTGTTGACGGTGTGCCCAGGACGCTGAGCCTGGACGCGTTCATCCGGCACTGGGTTACCCACCAGATGGATGTCATTGCCCGGCGCACACGGTACCGCCTGCGGAAGGCCGAGGAAGAAGCACATATCCTGCGTGCCCTGCTCAAGGCACTGGACATGCTGGACGAGGTCATTGCCCTCATCCGTGCCTCCAACACCACCGAAGCGGCCCGGGATGGCCTCATGGAACTCCTCGACATCGACGAGCTCCAGTCGCGCGCCATCCTGGACATGCAGCTGCGGAGGCTGGCTGCCCTGGAGCGCCAAAAGATCCAGGCCCGGTTCGCCGAGCTTGAATCGATGATCGAGGAATTCAACTCGATCCTTGCCTCGGAGCAGCGCCAGCGCGAGATCATCTCCACCGAGTTGGGCGAGATCGTGGCCAAGCACGGCGACGATCGCCGTACCAAGATCCTCATGGGCTACGACGGCGACATGTCTGTCGAGGACCTCATTCCCGAAGAGGAAATGGTGGTCACGATTACCCGTGGCGGCTACGTCAAGCGCACCCGCAGCGACAACTACCGCTCGCAGCAGCGCGGCGGCAAGGGCATCAAGGGCGCGCAACTGCGCGGGGACGACGTCGTCGAGCACTTCTTCGTCACCACTACCCACCACTGGCTGTTGTTCTTCACCAACCTGGGCCGCGTCTACCGCGCCAAGGCCTACGAGCTGGTTGAGGCAGGCCGTGATGCCAAGGGCCAGCACGTGGCGAACCTGCTGGCATTCCAGCCGGACGAACATATCGCACAGGTACTGGACCTCAAGGATTACCAGCAGTCGCCTTACCTGGTCCTGGCCACCAAGCGGGGCCTGGTCAAGAAGACCCGGCTGGAAGACTACGACACCAACCGTTCAGCGGGCGTCATCGCCATCAACCTGCGCGACGAAGACGAACTTGTCTCCGCCCAGCTGGTCTCTGAAACCGATGACCTGATGCTTGTCTCGCGGCTTGGCCAGTCCATCCGGTTCAAGGCCACCGACGAAGCCCTTCGTCCCATGGGCCGCGCCACCTCCGGCGTGACCGGCATGAAGTTCCGTGAGGACGACGAACTCCTGGCTGCAGACGTGGTCAGGGACGGCTCGTTCGTCTTCGTGGTAACCGAGGGCGGATACGCCAAACGGACCGCCGTGGAGGAATACCGTCTCCAGGGCCGTGGCGGCCTGGGAATCAAGGTTGGCAAGTACCAGGAAGAGCGCGGACACCTGGTAGGAGCCTTGATCGTCAACGAGGAAGACGAAGTGCTGGTGGTCATGGAAGGCGGGAAGGTTGTCCGGTCCTCAGTGACCGGTGTACCTGCCAAGGGCCGTGACACCATGGGCGTAATTTTCGCCAAACCGGACAAAAATGACCGCATCATCGAGGTGGCGCGGAACAGTGAACGCGGCCTTGAGAGCGAAGAATCCGCTGACGATGACGTAACGTTGGCTGCAGAAGCCGGTTCCTCCGAGGAATCCGCAGAGTCAGCATCACCGGCACCATCAGCAACCGGGGACGAGTCCCCGGAGGCATCGGAGGATGCTGAGCCGAACGAAGACAACACCGGAGGTAACGAGTGAGTAATTCCGACTCATTTCCCAAAACCGGAAGCAATACTCCAGGACCAGCCGGGCAACCGGCCCAGGCCCCGCGGGTAAATGCACCGGCCCGCCCGCCCCAGAATCCAGCAGCCACAGGCGCGGGTACGGGAACCACTCCGCGGCCTCCGCAGGGGAACCCGGGGGCAGGGGCCCGTCCGGCTGCACGCCCGGCCGCCGGCCTGCGCCCCGGCCAGCCCGCACCGGGTCAACGTCCGGCACAGGGAAACCAGGGTACGCCCGGCCTGGTGAAGCCTGCACCCAAGGCGAAGGTACGCCGTGCCCGCCTCCTGGTGAGCAAGGTGGACCCCTGGTCAGTGCTTAAGATGTCCTTCCTGCTGTCCGTTGCCCTGGGCATCGTGACGGTCGTGGCGGCGATCGTGCTGTGGACCGTCCTGGACCTCACCGGTATTTTTGACCAGGTGGACAGCCTGCTGGGCACACTCTCCGGCACCGAGGGCGGCGGATTTGAACTGAAGAAGTTCGCATCCCTGGGCCAGGTGGCCTCATTCGCCACCATCATCGCCGTCGTCAATGTAGTGCTGCTGACCGCGCTGTCCATGCTGTCGGCGGTGCTTTACAACATCTCCGCCACTTTGGTGGGCGGCATTGGCGTCACCCTGACAGACGACTGATTTCCGCGATTTTGCCCCGATTTGAGATCGGGCCGGGATGTGCTGTAAAGTCATATCTCGGCCCGAAGGGGCATTGGGGGCGTATAGCTCAGGCGGTTAGAGCGCTTCGCTGATAACGAAGAGGTCCCAGGTTCAAGTCCTGGTACGCCCACGGAACTGTGCAGGTTCAAGTGGAAATCCCCCGGCATTCAGGTGCCAAAGGATGGAAGATGAGGTGCGTGTGAAGAAGTTGCTGGTTATTGCAGCTGCGATCGCAGGCGTCTTGGTCTACAAGAAAGCGCAGGAATCCGAAGCCCGGAAAACGGCATGGAGCCAGGCAACCGATAAGGTTGACTGACCAGGCCAGCTGACAGGAAGAGTGGCAAAAGCCACGCGATTGTCAGTGTATGATTGACGGGTTGCTTCTTATGGGGGCATGGCGCAATTGGTAGCGCACCTGCTTTGCAAGCAGGGGGTTCGGGGTTCGAGTCCCCGTGCCTCCACCATAAGAAAGTCCCGGACAGTGAAAACTGTCCGGGACTTTTTGCTTTAACCCGGGCATTACTGTTGACCTGTGAACTTTCTCCTTGCCGCCGTAGGAGTCCTCGGTGTGGCATCTTCAGGGCCGCTGATTGCTGCCACCCTCGGTGCAACCACCGTCAGCGCACTCGCCATCGCCTTTTGGCGCAACGCGATCGCCGCCGTCGTGATGGCCGCGCCAACGGCGATCCGCGAACCACGGCGGTTCGGTGCAGTCACGGCCAGTGAGTTCCGCTGGTCGGCGATTGCCGCCGTCGCGCTTGCCCTGCACTTCGCTTGCTTCATTACCTCCCTGCAGCTGACCTCGGTGGCTGCGGCCACAGCCCTGGTCTGCCTGCAGTCGGCCTGGATTGCGGTGTTCCAGCTCTTCCGCGGCACCCGGTTCCGCTGGCAGGTGCCGGCAGGTTTGGGGTTGGCATTTGGCGGCGTGGTGGCGATTACCGGATTTGATATGGGGACCTCGCCGGATGCCTTGCTGGGTGATGTGCTGGCGATGGCCGGAGGTGCCTTGGCGGGGCTGTACACGCTTGCGGGAGGCAAAGCACGCCAGACCATGACAACCGGCACCTACACGGCGCTCTGCTACGGCATGTGCGCCGCTCTGGTGGCCGTCATGGCGTTGCTCTTTGGACAGCCGCTGGTGGGCTTCGAAGCATCAGGCTGGATCGGCATCATCGCGATCACTGTTTGTGCGCAACTGGTCGGACACACGGCGTTCAACCACCTGCTCGCCAGCATGAGCCCGCTGCTGGTATCCATGATCATCCTGCTGGAAATCCCTGGTGCCGCCCTGCTGGCCGCCGTATTCCTGCACGAGACCCTGCCGGCAGGCACTTACGCGGGCCTGGGGCTGATCCTGGTGGGACTCGCCGTCGTGGTCCTGGGCCAGAAGCGGAGTGCTCCGGGCAAAGCCGGCGAAGCCGGAAAACCAGGGCCGGACGACGGCGGACCGGACGCGGGTGCCCGTCTCGCCGGGTTGGGGACGGACTGACTACTGGCCGCCGCGGCGTCCGGCCTGGGCGGTGTTTACCGTGTGGATGGCCCTGAGCAGCTTCGCTGGAAAGTACACCGAGAAGAACACAACCATAGGGGCCTTCAGCGCCATTTTCTTGACGTTGTGGGCCTTGTAGGTGCGGTCGAAGCGGGTGACGTAATAGCGGTAGTCACGCGGTGAATCTTCCAGCCTCCGGGCTGACATCCCGGACACCATGGCGGGCCAGTACTGGACCTTCAGATCATGCTCGGCAAGATGCAGCGACAGATCAATGTCCTCATGCATCTCGTCCTTCTTATCAAGGCAGGTCTCGTCCCGGATTGTTTCCCAGGCCGTCCGGCGCAGCGCCATGTTGGACCCAAAAAGGAAGTGGTACTGGTGCTTGGCCAGCTTCAGCATCAGCTGCCGCATTTTGTCGTCAGCCTTGAGGCCAAAGCGGCGCATGGGCATGTCGTAATACACCACCGGACCTGTGGCCGCCTGCGTGGCGGCTTCCTCGAACGCCCGCTGCACTTGTTCCACCCAGTCCGGCTCCACCACGGAGTCGGCATCAATGCGCCCAAGGACATCGCCCGTGGCATGGTTAAGCCCGAAGTTCCGGGTGGGAATCAGGCCCTGGTCCTGGTCCTGGCTCAACAGGATGATGGGACTCTCCGGGTATTCGTCCTGCATCTGCCGGACGATGGCGGCCGTGCGGTCCTTGGACATGTTGTCCACCACGATGATCTCGTGGGCAGGGACGGACTGGTAGATCGCCGCGATGAGGCACTGCCGGATGACGGATTCTTCGTTATAAGCCGGAATGACGAGGGAGACTCGCATGTTCTGGGCTGGATCGTTCAAGGCATCCTCGTCGGATCTATCGGCTGACATCATCATCAATCTAGCATCGCGCGACAACACCGTTACGTCCTGCGGCGTTCCGGAGGTGAACGTCGGGCAAAACAAAGGGAGGAGCCGCGCGCGGCTCCTCCCTTTAGTGGCGGTGCTACTTGGTGGCGTCGCCGTTGTTGATGTTGGCGGCGATGTTCTTTACGGCCGTTTTGGCGTCCGTGGCTACCTTTGCAGCCTCGTCCTTGGCGTCCTCCGCGAGGTGCTTTGCTTTGTCTGCAGCTTCCTCGGATTCCGCTGAGGTGCCTTTATCTGCGTCGACGGAGCCGGCGGCAGGAACCGGCGCGGGAGTCGGGGTGACCGGTGACGGCGTCTTCCAGGGATCCTCCACGGGACGCGATGCCTTCCATGCTGCGACGCCGGCGGTGACCGCGGCGGCAATGATCGCGAAGACCAGGAAGCCGCGCTTCTTCGGCTTCTCCGGCTGCAGCTGGGTGGCAACAGCCTTGCTGGCTGCCTGTGCCTGCTCCTTGACTCCGTGTACTACACCGGAGTCGGCCAGCTTCTGGGCCACAGAGTCCACCTTGGCGGGCGTGTTTTCCAGGGTCCGGTGTACCGCTTCAGAAGCTTGACCGATACCGTCGGAGAGCTTGGGCAGGTACTCCACCACAACCCGGTCGCGGGCGTTCAAGATTGCCGGCGTAGCCTTGTCCAGCGCTTCGTGGAGACGTGGTGTTGCTCCTTCCACAGCCTCGTTGATGCGGGGCGCCAGCTGGGCCAGGCCGTCCTGGAGTTTAGGCGTAACGGTAGCAACGCCGTCGGCAAGATTATGGGCCGCAGACTTCAGCCCCTCCTGGATCCTGGGCGAAGCGGTGTCAATTCCCTGCTGCAGGCGGGGAACGGCCCAATCCACAGCGGCCTCGACGCGGGGGGTGGCCCAGTCCTTGGCATTCTCTACTGCGCTGGAAACCGACTGCTCAAGGTCACGCGCAATTCGATCCGTTTTCTTCACAACTACCTCCCGATTAATGTGACGGTTCTGGTGTTAGCCTACGTGGATTGGCTGCCACCGGCTATTCTTCCGGTTCAATCCCAGCGGATTTCACCGAGCGCGGAACTGGGCTGCGTGCCGCCGTCGCGTTGACCATGCATGGAAGAATAAGGGGCATGACTGCAAACGCAACTGCCAAAGCAACCATTCACACGAGCCTGGGCGACATCGTCGTCAACCTCTTCGGCAACCACGCCCCGAAGACGGTCAAGAACTTCGTCGGCCTCGCCACCGGTGAGCAGCCCTGGACGCACCCGGAATCTGGTGAGGACAAGACCGGCACGCCGCTCTACAACGGCACCATCTTCCACCGCATCATCAAGGACTTCATGATCCAGGCCGGCGATCCCCTGGGCAAGGGAATTGGCGGACCGGGCTACAAGTTCGACGACGAAATCCACCCCGAGCTGACCTTCAACGCGCCCTACAAGCTGGCCATGGCCAACGCCGGCATCCAGATGGGCAAGGGCACCAACGGCTCACAGTTCTTCATCACCACCATCCCCACGGACTGGCTGCAGGGCAAGCACAGCATCTTCGGTGAGGTTGCCGACGACGCTTCCAAGAAGGTCGTCGACGCCATCGAAGGCGTAAAGACCGGCATGGGCGACCGCCCTGTTGAGGACGTCACCATCAACAGCATTGATGTAGAACAGCTCTAACCCAGACATGAGCTATGGAATTCCGGCGGCGGATCCGTCCGGCCAGATCCCGGTGTGTCCGCGTCACCCGGACCGGCCGTCCTATGTGCGCTGCCAGCGCTGTGGGCGGCCGGCTTGCCCCGAGTGCCAGCGGGCGGCCGCCGTCGGATTCCAATGCGTTGATTGTGTCAACGAAACAAAACGTACGACGCCGACAGTCCGGTCCGTTTATGGCGGTGCCGTAACTACCGGTAAACCCTTGATGACGTTCGGCATTATTGCGGCCTGTGCGCTTCTATATGTCCTGCAGTGGATCATTCCTGCAGATGCCGTTTTCAGGAACTTCGCTTTCGCTTCCGTCTACGCCACCCCTGAATACGGAGCCTTTGAGCCCTGGCGGATGCTGACCTCCGCTTTCCTTCACTCGCAGGGCTTCATCCTGCACATCCTTCTGAACATGTACATGCTGTGGATGTTCGGCCAGGCGCTGGAGCCTCTCCTCGGCCGGGCACGGTTCCTGGCGCTGTACCTGATATCCGCAATCGGCGGTTCGGTGGGCTACTTTCTGCTCACCCCGATCCTGCCGCCAGGCGGTCCCGTTGGCGTTGTTGGTGCATCCGGCGCCATCTTCGGGCTGTTCGGGGCCATGCTGGTGGTCCAGCGGCACCGTGGCGGCGAAACCCGGCAACTGTGGATACTGATCGCCATTAACGGCGTCATCGGCTTTATGGTCCCGCAAATTGCCTGGCAGGCCCACCTTGGCGGTCTGATTGCCGGTGGCTTGTGCGCAGCCGTTATCGCTTACGCCCCCCGTGGCCCCCGCCGGACCCTCTTCCAGGCTGTGGGACTCCTCCTGGTCCTGGCGCTGCTGGTCCTTGCCACCACGCTCCGCGTAGCCGCCGGGTAAGCCTCTTCGGGTTATCGCGTACCGCGCTTTCCTTGCGCTTGGGCCCTCCTCGCCGCTTCTGTACTGGCTGGCTTCCCTCCTCAAAATATTGCCGCGTGCAGCGTCACGCTGAGCACACTTATGCGCCGGTTCCGGAGGCCCATGCCCGGAACGGCGGGGATTCCTCCTGCTGGCCACCTGAAAGTCTGCCCAGCGTGACGCATCGTCCAACGGGGGCCGGCCTATTGGCGGCGCCGCGGCATCCAGGGCCCCTGTTATCAAACCAGCCATAGTTTAACCAACCGCGTTTTCCACAGGTCTTATCCACAGTGTTGGTAACTTACATGCGTGTAGTTCAGGTTGCATGAGTCTTAAGCCCTTGTGCTGGCAGGGTTTTCGGCCCGGAGGGACATTCTTTTCCCGACGGATATCCACAGACGTGTACAAAGTAATTAACAGGACCTGTGTGTATGTGGAAAAGTCGCCGCGGAATGACGTTTCTGTGGATAACCAGCGCTTTTTGGCTGGTTTACCCCGTTTTCCCACCACTCAACGCCTGATTTCAACAGGCTTGTGCACATTGTTAATAACTACACCGATGTAACTCGGTTCTGCTCCAAGCCTGGATTTGCACGCCTGGAGGCGGTTCGGGGGATAGTCTTGTCCAAACTTATCCCCATCTGTGGATAAGTTGTGGGTAGTGCTATGTGCGTAAGTGGATAACGAGGGGACATGTAGATTCTCCCTGAGTTTGCCATTTGTCTCATCAGCGTGTGACCTGCTGAGGTCGGCCGCATGTGTGTCCTTGCCAGGTGGCCCGCAAGTCGGCGGCATTGGCCGCTTGGTCGCAGGTCGCCTCTGAGTCCTTTGCTCCTGAGGGTCTTCTGATAGCAATGCAGCGCAGTAATGGTCACGAAGTGTGCGGCGCCGCACCACTACTGCGGTGCTTCGGGCTCGCCCGAGCACTCACGGAATATAGGATTAGTACTGCCGCTGCCAGCAGCACCGGTGCTGTGAGTACGACCATCAGAATGAGGAGCGCTGATGGTGGGTTCCATCCCAAGACCACAGCAAACCATCCAACGGCCCAGGCGGTCCACATCATAAGGGACAAAGTCCCAAAGGCCACTACCCCTGAAGGACGGACCGGGGGAATCGTGGGGTTTGCCGGACCGGGAGCAGGGACAGCGAGTGGGGCATGGTTCGGAGTGCGCGGATCGGACTCGAAGATGACACCTGTAAATGATTCCGCGGGGCGAAAGTCGTCCGTCGGGGTGACAGCTTCGGGCTGTGCTGGCACTACGTTAATGTTCGTGGCCTGGGTGGACGGGGGACGACTTCAATGTTGTGCCAGAGAGACTCCGCGTCATTATGGCGTGATCCGTTCAACTGAGGACCTAGGGTATCCCGGGTGCGGGTTTGGCGATTGCGGCCTGCCTACGGGAGCAGATGCTGGAACGGTGCATTGAATAGTTATTTTGTGGAGATAGTTCACTTTGAGTTCGTGTGGAAAGTCATGTCGGCATCGGGGCGGTGAACTGCAAAGCAATCTTTTTCCCGCAGCCATCTCGGTTGGAGGTGAAGAAGGGTCGGCGGTCAGACGGACGCCAGTTGGGCTGTTTTTCAGGGGGACGAGGGCACCGCCGGATGATCGTCCTAGGTCACTATGGTCATGTCCGACGGTGGGCCTGCGGTACTTGATGTGTGGTGCTGATTTCAACGAAGTCCTTCTTGACTGACCGCGGCGAGGCCTTGGTTTAATTTGCTGGCTTTTGGCGGTATTTGAGGGGGGTGTAGTTGCCAGCTTCATGGAATGCTCTGCGGAGAGTGTTCGCGCTGCCGAATCCTGCGAGATGGGCGACTTCGTTAACGGTCAGGCCCCCGTATCGTTGGTCGGTGAGGAGGTGTTGGGCTTCCTGGAGTCGGCGTTGTTTGATGGTTGCGGCGATGCCGGGCCCGTCGCCGAATATTCCTTGGAGTTTGCGGATGGAGACGTTGAGGCTGGCTGCGAGTTCTCTGACGTCGAAGCGGGGGTCCGTTGCTTTGGCTGCGATGAGCGCTTGTGCTTCTCGCTGCAGCCCTGCGGCGTGGTTTGGCCGCTCCGGTGTCAGGCCGGTGGAGGCGAGGACTGTGCCGAGGATCATCTCGTTGATGAGCTGATCGAAGATGTACGTGTTCAGCGGTCCGGAGACTTTGCTGCGCAGGACGGTTTGGGCGAAGCTCGCGATGGATTCTGAGAGTGTTCCATGTCCTGTGAAGAACAGCGGTGTTCTAATGGGGTCGGGATTGTGCCCGGCGACATTGGTTAACGGGGTTCCTATAACCGTGAAACGGGTGCCTTCTGCGGCGTAGACGAGTATCTCGTCGCCGGGGAAGTGTATTAGTCCGTCCCCAGGGGCCAATGTTATCTCTTGGTCCCCGCTGTGCGCGATGGATGCGCCCGCAGTAACAATTATGGTGATAATGGTGGTCGCCACGGAGTTGCGTCGGTACACAACGACGCCGCTGGCCGATAGGTCGGTGATCATGGCGTTTTTGATCCGTACACTCCGCGCCGACGACTGCCAATCACGGGTTAGCGGTGTGACGGACGTAGTAACTTGGGATGAGTGCCTGAGCCAGTCGCCGGTTTCGATTGGTCCGGCGACCGGTTTTTTCAGCCCGTTAATAAGGATGAGGTCACGGCCAACGGACCAATCGAAGACTCCCCGATCTGCCACTCTCTTACGTCCTTCGTGCTTTATCAGTAACTATGTACAATATGCCCGGGATGAATATCTCCACGATAAGCCACGTAGTAGTATCCGTTGCCGACGCACACTCTCGATTTCCTCCTGAGTAGGGTCCGCTGTCGACGTCCCTAAGGACCCTCGGGGTATCGAAAGAAGAGTCGGGAGTTCCTGCCAACAATGCAGGGCAGCGATGCTTTGCATCGCCGCCCTGCCCCCAACGATTGGTTACGATCAGCCTTTGGGGCCCTTGACGATGTCCTCGCCCGAACCTGTGCTGTTGAGCTTCCACCGATCCTCGTGAAGAACGAGACGAATTTTGGCGGTCTGGCCCGCGGCGGAGATTGTTGCGGTCGCGAAGGGGCCGGCTTGTTTGACAAAGGATGCAGGGTCGATGGCTGCATCCGACGGGAAAGTGACTCTGCTTATGGCATCGTCAGTGGGGACGATGCCGGCCTTGAAGGCGACGGCGTTTAGGAACGACGCCCGCTGGTCGGAGTTGACGCCGGCGACGATTTCTTCGGCGCGTTGGACGGTGAAATCGGATGAACTGGTCATGATTTTCCTTACAGGTAAGTGAACAGCAGAAGATTATGCGGTGCAGAGTCCACCGAGGACTCCAAGGAACGAAAAACCGCTGAGGTTGGCACTGGCACTGTCATTGGTGGGGATGTTGTTCCTGTTCCCGATGATGGAAGTGACTGACAGGGTGTACTGGGCGAGTGCCTGGAAAGACGCCAGCCCGGTGACCTGAACGGTCGTGCTCGTACCCGCTGGGATCACCTCTGTAGTTGTTACTAGTGCGCTGTTGGTTCCCACAAAATTGAAGTTCAGCCCTGCGTATCCGCCGAAGGTCAAGTTTCCCACGCCCGAACCGGTGATGGTGAAGGTGGATCCGGGCAGGATGTCTACATTCTGGGCTTCGATGGTGAACTGCGGGAAGGAAAACCCGAAGCCCAGGATATTCAATCCGTAGCAGCTTGCACTAACGATCACATCCTGTGGGACGATAACGGAGGCCGAGGCTGCTGGAGCGGCTACCACCGCTGCAATGATCGGAACGGACCAGGCCGCTGAACGGGTGACTGTTCGCCGAGAGAGTTCGCTCTTTACTGTTGACGGATCCGCCTCTGGTGCATTACTCATCTATGTTCCTTTTCGAATAGTCTTCGCATGCCCTGCCAGTTCACAGAACACTGTGCGGGTCGTTGGGGGTGGCCATCTGAGAGGTAGCTCTCAGCTACCCGAATACAAGATCTATCCCGCGTGAAACGATGAGACCTGAGAAACCATCCAAAACTGCGCAGAATGAAGGTAAGACTACGCAGAATGAAGGTAGGTCTATGCAGTGTTGGAAAATTTCAGGTTGGTGACCGTTGTCGATCGAGAGAATCGCGCCCAGCAGTAACTTTGCGGGCGCGCGGTATGGGATCGAGTGAGGCCTGCCGTGCTTAGCAGGTAGCCGTCGGGACTTTTGCACAGCGTTTTCCACACTGTTGGTAACTTACAGCGGTGTAATCCATATGCGGCTGCCCGTACACACACTCGACTCAGACCGGATTCGATCAACCGGGGTGCCCATGTTGTTCACGCCTGTGGATAACTTTGCCAACAGTTGTGGACAGTTAGCGGGTGCCCGGCTGCGGCCAGACTCCGGAGCTGCCCCGCCGGTGGCTTCCCACCACATGGGTATCCACCATTCCAATCGCCTCCATCAGCGCGAACATGGTGGTGGGTCCGACGAACGCGAAACCCTTCTTCCGAAGGGCCTTGGACAATGCGATGGACTCGGGCGACTGGGTAGGCACGTCCGCGTGGCTCAGGGGCACAGGAGTGGACTCGGGCTGGAAGCTCCAGACGAACTCTGCCAGTCCACCTTCGTCCCGCAACCGCAGCGTGGCCTGGGCGTTGGTGATGGTCGCCTTGATCTTGAGCCGGTTGCGCACAATGCCGGCATCCTGGAGGAGCCGCTGTACGTCGTCTTCGGTAAACCGGGCCACTGCTTCGGGATCAAAACCAGCGAAGGCCACCCGGAAAGCTGGCCGCTTGCGCAGGATGGTGGCCCACGACAGGCCGGCCTGGAACCCTTCAAGCGAAATTCGTTCGTAGACCCCCTGCTCATCACGGATGGGCATTCCCCATTCGGTGTCGTAGTAGTCCCGCAGCAGTGGATCGACGGCGGCCCATGGCGGCCTGGACAGGCCGTCGTCACCGATCACAAGGTTGTCTGCTGCAGGCATGGTGTCCGTTCTGGTAATTCATCCGCGGAAGGCTGGAGCTGGCGGGAAAGCACTGTCTGTACCATTCAGTCATGGGGACCCTACAGCACGCCACTGACACTATCGTCGTCCGAAGGAAACCGCGGGGCCTGCGCCGGCTTGGGCTTGCGGGTGCCATCGCGGCGGCGGCCGCGGTGGGCTTTTGCAGCCCCTGGCCGGCGGCCCTGACGATTCGAAGTGTATTTGCCAAGGGTGCGCGGCAGACCGTGGCGGAAATGGAACCGTTCGCGCCCGTGGATGGCGTGACCGGTCACCGGGGCGTCCCCTATCTCAGCCATCGCAGGGACATGGCAGGCCAGCGGATTCCGGGTCGGTTCGGGCGCCCCCCGGTGATGGACATCTTCCTTCCAGCCAGGGCCGCCAGCCCAGACAGGGCAACCGGGACCAACCCGGGGCAGGCTGAAACCCCGGAAGACCCAGGCCTGCCCACGGTGGTCTGGATCCATGGCGGCGCCTGGCTGTCCGGGAGCAGCAAGGACGTGGCACCATACCTGAGGATGCTGGCGGAGAGGGGGTGCGCCGCCGTCGGCCTGGGATATTCGATAGCCCCCGGCAGCAGGTACCCAACCGCAGTGGCCCAGCTGAACAGCGCCCTGGCCTACCTCACCGCCCATGCCGCGGACTATGGGCTGGACCCAGGCCGGTTTGTCCTGGCGGGAGACTCGGCGGGCGCGCAACTGGCCAGCCAACTGGCAACCTTGGCCACCAATCCTGATTATGCGCGCCAGGTTCGTCTGGTCCCTGCGCTCAAGCCGGAGCAGCTGCGGGGCGTCCTGCTTTACTGCGGAGTGTATGACCTTAAAGCGTTGTCGAAGGCAACCGGAATTGTTGGCTGGGGATTCAAGACTGCATTGTGGGCTTACGCCGGCAAGAGGAACTGGGCCGTCACAGCCGCCGCCAAGGATATGTCCACGCTCAACCACGTGACCGGCTGCTTCCCGCCGGCATTTATTTCCGGTGGGAACGGCGACGGACTGACCAGCCCGCAATCCAAGGCGCTGGCGGAACGGCTGGAGAGCCTGGGCGTGCCGGTGAACAAGCTGTTTTGGGAGACCGGGCACATACCCGCCCTGCCGCATGAGTATCAGTTCCACCTGCGGTTTGCCGAAGCGCGCCAGGCGTTCGAGGAGTCGCTGGTGTTCCTGAAGTCAGTTACCGGGGCGAAGCCGGCGCCGGCTCAGCAAGGCTAGAGGTTACGAACGCCACCGCGTGGTCATCATAAAACCAATGATGGCAATGCCGAATCCCGCCACGATGTTCCAGGAACCCCAGGCCTGCACGGGCAGCATGCCCTCGCTGATGTAGAACGTGATGATCCAGAACAGGCCAATAATCATGAGGCCGAACATCACGGGTTTGAACCAGACCGGATTCGGCTTGTAGGTGGCAGCGGGTGGCGTTGCCTGGTTGGCAGCGGTGGCCTTCTTGCGCGGCTTGGATTCGGGCACTGGGATCTCCTGGTGGACGGAATCAATATGGCTGAGCGCAGCTTGGTATCCTGCAACAAGGAACATTGCCGGCGGTCCACGCTGGTCAGGTTGTACTCTTCTAGCTGCCAATTCTAGCTGGAGTTCCAGTGCCGCCCGTCCGCGGCGGACCGTCATGGAGGAGCGTAAGTGGGGCTGCACCAAGCTGAAGGCCGCAGGCCTGGCGGAGCCGCGTCCAGCACCGGAGTCCTGCGGGCCACCGCCCAGGTGGTGGGTGAGCTGCTGATTACGGCGGGCGTAATCCTCCTCCTCTTTATTGCCTGGCAGCTCTGGTGGACCAATGTTGAATCAGACGCGCGGCAGAACGAGGTCGTCAAACAGTTCGCCCAGGAACTGGGCAAAGGGCTCCCACCCGGAACAGGAACCGGAAACGGCGGGACGGACCCTGAGCAGGGTACTGGCGAACCCGTCGACTACGGGGAACCTGTGGTGGCGCCCGCGCCGATCGAGGCCGGCACCATCGGCATCGTGTACATCCCCAGGTTTGGTCCGAACTACACCAGGCCCATCGTGGAAGGAACCAGCCAGGCCGTCCTGGACACCCTGGGCCTGGGCCACTACCCCTCCACAGCCATGCCGGGCGCTGTTGGCAACTTCGCCGTGGCCGGCCACCGGCAGACGCACGGAGCGGTGCTGGATAATATCCACACCCTGGTTCCCGGCGATCGGATCTACGTCCAGACCCGGGACGGTTTCTACATCTATATCTTCCGGAACTCGGAGATAGTGTTGCCCTCCCGGATGGATGTCCTGCTGCCGGTGCCCACCCAGCCTGGCATTGCGCCGTCGCAAAGCATTCTCACCATGACCAGCTGCAACCCCCGGTTCGGGGCACAGGAGCGGATCATCGCCTATTCCGTGATGGAACGCTGGCAGCCCTTGTCCGCCGGGGTTCCGAGTGAAATCGCCACACAAGTCAGCACGGCCCTGGAGATGGGATAATTATGTACGGATGGATTTTCCGGCACCTGCCGGGCCCGTTGTGGGTACGTATTTCCCTTGCGGTGGTTCTGATTGCGGGCGCCCTGGTCCTGATGGTCCAGTTCCTGTTCCCGTGGATGTCCCAGCTCACTCCGTTCACCGACTCAACGATTGGTTCTGCACCCCAGCCATGACCTCAACAAAAATCCTGGTGATTGATAACTACGACAGCTTCGTCTACACCCTTGTGGGCTACCTGCAGGAACTGGGCGCCGAAACCACTGTGGTCCGGAACGACGACGTCACCCTGGCCGAAGCCATTGAGTTGGCCGGCTCGCGCGATGGCATCCTTGTGTCGCCTGGGCCGGGCACGCCCGCTGAGGCCGGCGTGTGCATTGAGCTGATCAAGTGGTGCGGTGAAGCGGACAAGCCGATGTTCGGCGTCTGCTTGGGGCACCAGGCGTTGGCGGAAGCATACGGTGGAACGGTGACGCACGCGCCGGAACTGATGCACGGCAAGACCTCACCGGTTGAACACCACGGCACCAGCGTTTTTGAGGGATTGCCCTCCCCCATCACGGCCACCCGATACCACTCGCTGGCCGCCGTCCGCAGCACTATTCCGGACGTCCTGGAAATTACCGCTGAAACGGCCACCGGTGTGGTGATGGGACTCCGGCACCGCACTTCCCCGCTATGTGGCGTGCAGTTCCATCCGGAATCGGTGCTCACCGAAGGCGGCTACCAGATGTTGGGCAACTGGCTCGAATCACTGGGTATGCACGGAGCCGCAGCCCGTGCTGTCAGCCTCAGCCCGCTGATCCAGCACTAAAGCTGCCCGCCGCCTCAGGGTTTCTTCGGCGTAGCGCCCGGGTTGGGCGTGGGCTGGTCCTTGGGCGGCTTGGGAGTCTCTGAAGGATCCGGCGACGGCGGCGGGGCGGGCGCTTTGGCTACGGTAAGGGTGATGGTCCTGCCCGGCTCTACTTCAGCATTGAGCGGCTCACTTTGGGCGGTTACCCTGCCCGCCTCCACCTGGCTGTTTTCCTCCTCGACCACTGCGGGTACCAGTTTGAGTGCCTCAAGTGCTGCCGTCGCCTCGGCCAGCGTCAGCGCGCGCAGCTCCGGAACCAGGACCTTACCGGTTGAGACAACGAGTTCGACTTTGGTACCTACAGCAACCTGCTGCCCGGCACCGGGGTTGGTGGAGATGACGATACCTGCGGGGACGGTGGCACTATGCGCCCTGGTGGTTCCGTCGGCACCCGCCAGCTGACTCTGGCGCAGCAGGTCCCGGGCGGCAGCCTCCGTCATTCCGACCAGGCCGTTCGGAACGGGCACCGAACTGGGGCCCTCGGAAATGTTCAGGACAATTTCGGCATCCTGCTGCAGGACCTCGCCGGCCTCCGGCTCGGTACCGATGGCGACGCCTTTGGCGACCGTAGCGTGCTGCATCCGGTTGACGGTGGGGCGAAGATTTGCCCTGTACAGGGCGTCCAGGGCAGCCGACTCGCTGAGCGAGGCGACCGACGGCACAGACACGGTCGTCACGGGGGGCGGCGGCGCGTTAACGACGTTATACAGCCATAGTCCGGCCCCGCCCAGGATCAGGAGGGTGAAGATCACCAAGGTGGCAATCCACGTACGACGGCGGGACTTCTGCGGCTGCGTGCGCTCTCGTTCCGGAGGGAGGCCCAAGGGCATATCCTCTGGATCGACAGCGTTGTAGGCGGCTGCCAGCGGGGCTACGGCGCCAGCCTCTTCAGAGTCGTCGTCCGGATGCCGGTTGAGGCGGGTGGTCCGGGGTTGCTCGTCCAGGAAACTGGCCCCCGTGAGTGCAAAGGCTTCAGTGGGTGGCCCGGGATCGGCAGCGGCCACGTGGTGGTGCGGGTCGGTGGAAGCATCGCCGGCTGCAGGTGCCGGAACAGGTACGCCGTTCCGTGCTGCCCGAAGGGCACGCTGGAAAGCGGCGGCATCGGCGAAACGGTCGGTCCGCTTCTTCTGCAACGCCTTGGTAAGCACGCTCTCCAGGGCCTCTGACACCTCGGGATTGTGCTTTGCGGCAGGCTCGGGGAGTTCACGAACGTGTTGGTACGCCACGGAGACAGGGGTGTCTCCGACGAAGGGCGGCCGTCCGGTGAGCAGCTCGTAGAGCAGGCAGCCTGCCGAGTAGAGATCACTCCGGGCATCAACTGTTTCCCCCAAAGCCTGTTCAGGCGAGAGGTACTGGGCGGTGCCCACTACGGCCTGTGTCTGCGTCATGGTGGCGGCGGAGTCGGCAATGGCGCGGGCAATGCCGAAGTCCATCACCTTCACGCTGTTGCCAGTGCCGCAGACCATCACGTTCGCCGGTTTGATATCGCGGTGCACGATCCCGGCTTTGTGGCTGTATTCGAGGGCGGAAAGCACACCCAGGCAGAAATCGATGGCTTGGTCCACGGAAACGCCATCACCACGGATCAGGTCCCGCAGAGTCTGCCCCGGAACGTATTCCATCACGATGTACGGCAACCGGACCGAGTCCGCTGCCAGGGGATCTTCGGCGTGTTCGCCGGTATCGAAGATGGAAACAATCGAGGAATGGTTCAAAGCCGCGACGGCCTGCGCCTCACGCTTGAACCGGGCCTGGAACTGGGGATCCCGGGCCAAATCAGGGCGGAGCAGCTTTACAGCCACCGTCCGGCCCAGGCGGGTATCCGTTCCCCGGTAAACATCAGCCATGCCGCCACGGCCCAGCAACTCACCCAGTTCATAGCGGTCGCTCAGGACACGCCGAGCCTCCACCGGGACGCTGTCTTCACGGTGCGAGGGAGTGCGGGGCGATTCGTTCATGGCGTTTCCTGGCAGCTACTGGCTCAGTATCGGCTTGCAGGTAGCGGGCGAGCCGGCAGACTCGCCAACGCTGCAGGCGCGGGTGGGGTTGGCTCCGGTAGCTGCCGCGGAAGTGGTGCTGGTTTCCACCGGTTCCGGCGGCGTGGTGGGCGCTGTGGTGGGCGGTGGCGGCGGTGCGATGGCGTAGGTAACTGTAACCACTGAACCGACGTTCACAGACCCGGCGGGAGTGATGGCTGTTACGGTGTCAAGTTCAGCCGAGCTGTTCTCTTGTGACCTAAGTTCAACTTCAACGCCCAAAGCCCTAAGTTGCTGCTGGACCACCCGATAGTCCTGCCCGAGATAGGCATCAGGGATGATGTTGACCTTCTCAGGCTGTGTGGGCGTCGGTGTCTCGGACTGAGTCTGCGTCTGCGTGGGCGGCCGAGTGCTGGTCTGCGTCTGTGGGGGAGTGCTTGTCCGGCTGGTGGTGGTGTCCGTGACTCCGGGATCGCCCGACGGGAACAGGCTCGACTGGCTCAGGAACCAACCAACCAGCGCGAAGATGATGAGCAGGATCAAGGCGATCAGGGGCCACGTCCAGGGACTGCGGCCGCGCTTTTCCGGTTCGTCTGCCGGTTCTGCGGGCAGCGGTTCCGGATCCCAGGCACGTTCAGCGGCCAAGGCGTCCGCCCGCGAGAGGGTGCTGGCCCGGGCACTTTCGGGGGCAGCGGCAGCGGCTCCGGCTGCAGCAGCCCCGACGCCCGCGGCGCCCAGGACCGGCAAGGCGGAGGTCGCCGTCGTCGTTCTGTCTTCGTCCGGGCCGATGACGCCGGTGGGTGCAGTCGGGATGTCCACCGGGGCCGTGATGGGACCGGTGGTCGCCTCGAAGAGCAGCATTCCGGGGACTGCAGCATGGGCGGCGTCGATGTCGCCGCGGCGGATGGCCTCGGCAGCTTCCGCCAGTTTGATCGCATTGGCGGGGCGGTTCTTTGGATCCTTGGCCAGCATGGACATCAGTAGGGCGCGGACCGGGCGCGGCAGGCTTTCCGGCAGCGGCGGCGGAGCATCGTTGACCTGGGCCAGCGCAATAGCAATCTGCGATTCGCCGGAGAACGGGCGGTGCCCGGTAAGGCACTCATAGCCGATGACGCCGAGTGAGTAGATGTCAGACGAACCCGTGGCCGTCTGGCCCGTAGCCTGCTCAGGAGCAAGGTACTGGGCGGTGCCCATGACCTGGCCCGTTTGGGTAAGCGGGACCTGATCGGCCAGGCGGGCGATGCCGAAGTCCGTGACCTTGACCTTGGAATCGGGAGTGATCAGCAGGTTGCCCGGCTTGATATCGCGGTGAACCAGGCCCTGTTCATGGGCAGCGGAGAGGGCACGGGCGGTCTGGGCAATGAACGAAAGTGTCCGGTCAGGTGAAAGCACCTGCTCGTGCTCGATGATGCTGCTCAGCGGCTGGCCGGGCACCAGTTCCATCACCAGGTAGGCGGATCCCTCCTCCTCGCCATAGTCAAAGACGTTGGCGATGCCCGAGTGGTTGAGCAGAGCGGTGTGGCGGGCTTCGGCGCGGAAGCGCTGCAGGAAGCCAGGGTCACCCGTGTACTCCTCCTTAAGCACCTTGATGGCCACAATGCGGCCCAGTATGAGGTCCTTGGCCTTCCAGACCTCGCCCATTCCGCCGATCGCTATCCTCGTGGTCAGCTGGAATCTGCCGCCGAGGGTGATTCCCGATGTAGGCCTCACTTATTCAACACCGCCTCAAAAATCTTCTTCGCGTTCGGACTGGTTAGCTGTGCTCCGGTGGTGATGTCTACGCCTTCCATGACGATAGTGACAGCCACCTGGGGATCGTTTGCGGGCGCAAACCCGGTAAACCATGAATTGTTGGTGCCGTCATCCAGTTCTGCGGTTCCGGTCTTGCCGGCCACCTGGACTCCGTTGACAGCGGCTCCGTTGGCGATGCCCTGCGAGACTGCACTTTCCATCCACTCGGTAATCTGCCGTGCGATGTCCGGCGTGGTGGAGGTGCGGAGCTGGCTGGGCTGCGGCTCGTCCAGCACCCGGAGATCGGGCGACCGGACGGCCTTCACGAGGTTGGGGCTCATTTGCACACCGCCGTTGGCGATGGCGGAGGTCATCTGGTTGATCTGCAGCGGAGTGGCCCGGACGTCCCGCTGACCGATCGCAGACTGGGCCAGGGCCGGTGCATCGAGAGGCTCGGTGGGGAAGAAACTGCGCGCGTACGGCAGCTCAAGCTGATCGCCCATTCCCTCGCCGAAGCCGAACTTCTTTGCCTGGTCCGCAATGGCGTCCTGCCCCAGGTCCCGGGCGATCGCGGCGAACGGGGTGTTGCAAGACTGCTGCAAGGCAAAGGCAAACGACGCCGTATCCCGGGTATAGCAGGTTCCGCCCACATAGTTGGGGAGTTTGTAATCGATACCAGGGAAGGTCATCTGTGCCGGGTTTTCGAGAACGCTGTCCGCGTTGTACTTACCGGAGCTTAGGGCTGCGGCGGTATCCACCAGCTTGAACACCGAGCCGGGGGCCAGCAGGGCGCCTGTGGGCCCGCTCACAGACTGGTTCAGGTTAATTCCGGGGACTTTATTCAGTGCCTCGTAGTTAGTAGCTTCCGCGTTGCGGTCCTGTGTGGCAACCAGGTTGGGATCGTAGGACGGTTTGGACACCATCGCCAGAACGTCACCGGTTTTGGGGTTACTGACCACAATGGAGCCGCGCTGGCCCTCAGGGATGAGGTCATAGGCCAACTGCTGGATGGCGGGATCAATAGTGAGTTCCACCGAGGCTCCGTGCGGCTGGTTTCCGAGGAAAAGCTGGCCGATGCGGTCCAGGAAGAGTTGGTCCGAGCTTCCGGTGAGGACATCGTTCATGGCAAATTCAAGCCCGGTGGCGCCGTAGTTGCGCGAGAAGAATCCGGTGAGGCCGGCATAGAGCTCCGGCTGGTTGTAAGTGCGCTGGAATTCGCAGGCAGAACTGCCGCCCTCAACGGACTCGGCAATGGGTGTTCCCGCCACGAGAATGGATCCACGGTCGTTGCAGTAATTCTGCAGGGTGGCGCGTTTGTTCAGCGGATTGGCATTGAGATCGTCTGCGCCGATGACCTGGACGTAGCTGAGTGCGCCGAAGATCAGCGCGAACATGGCGATCGCGGCAATCCATGAGTTGCGTATTGCCTGGTTCACTGTTGCTTCACCGCCTGGGTAGATGCCGCCGTTTTAGAGCCAGCCGCGTCCTGGCCGGGAGGCAACGGAGTGGTGTCAATGGGTCCGCGTGCGGCGTGCGAGATCATCAGCAGCAGCCCGACGATGATCCAGTTGGCCAACAGTGACGATCCGCCTGCAGCCATAAACGGAGTGGTGAGGCCAGTGAGGGGAATCAAGCGGGTTACGCCACCGATCACTACAAAGCACTGCAGGGCCAGGGCGAAGGACAGTCCGCAGGCGAGCAGCTTCCCAAAAGCGTCCCTGGTGCCAAGGGCTGCCCGGAACCCACGAGTGAACAGCAGGAGGAACATCAGCACAATGGCGAAGACGCCCATCAGACCAAGTTCTTCCGCGAAGGAGGCGATGATCATGTCGCTGTTGGCGAACGGCACCATCCAGGGCCGTCCCTGGCCCAGCCCGGTGCCCATCAGGCCACCGTTGGCCATGCCGAACAGGCCCTGAACCACCTGCTCGCTTCGGTTGTAAACCTCAGGGTCAAAGGCGTTGATCCAACCATCTATCCGGAGCGCAACGTGGGCGAAAAGCTGGGCGGCAACCAGTCCGCCTGCCGTCAGCAATGCAAGGCCGATCAAGACCCAACTGATCCTGCTGGTGGCCACATAGATCATGACGATGAAAAGACCGAAGAACAGCACGGAGGAGCCAAGATCCCGCTGGAAGATCAGGACGCCGATGCTCACCAGCCAGGCGGCGATCATGGGGCCCATGTCCTTGAAGCGGGGGAACTGCAACGGCCCGACCTTGCGGCCGGCCAGCAGGATGAGGTCGCGGTTGGAGGACAGATACCCCGCAAAGAATATAGCCAGCGTGATCTTAGCGACCTCACCGGGCTGGAAGGTCATCCCACCAACGCTGATCCAAACCCTGGCGCCCAGGATTTCGCCGGCAGTGATGCCGGGAATCAGTGGCAAAACCAGGAGCACGGCACTGGCGGCCAGCGAAATGTAGGTGAACCGGCGGAGGATCCGGTGGTCCTTAAGGAACCAGATCACCGCAATTGCAACTGCCATGGCTACCAGGGTCCAGCGCAGTTGGTTGTTTCCGGTATCGCTTTCCGGGCCATCCAGGCGGTGGATCATCGCCAGTCCCAGCCCGTTGAGCGCCACCACAAGCGGAAGTATTACCGGATCTGCATACTTAGCCCGGATACGCAGCACAATATGGAAGACCAGGGAGGCAACCACCAACAGGCTTGACTGGAACCAGAAATCGCTGTTGAAGGAGGCGGGATCGTCGATGCCCACCATGGCACTGGCACCAATGCCAACGGCGAGGGCCAGGATCAGCAAGGCGAGTTCCACGTTGCGGCGCGGTTTGGGGGCGGAGGCAATCTGCGTCATGGCGTCCCCCCGCAGCTCGGGATAGCTGTAGGTGAAGGCGGCGTCGGCGCAGCTGTGGCAGTTTCGGTGGCCACGGGCGTGCCCGTGGTTGCTGCCGGACTGGGCGACGGCTGCAGGCATTCATCTTCGGGGGCAGTGACGCCGGTGGTCTTCAGATTCTGAACAATGCGCTGGGCGTCGTAAAGATCGCGGGCAGGAACTGTCTGGCGGACCCGCTGTTGGGAGAATGCGGGAAGGGAGTCCATGGGGATCTCCGTCACGGTTTCGAGGGTTGACAGCTGGATGGGACCCAACCTTTGTGAGACGCCATTGAAGATGGCCACCTTGGAATCGTGCTCGCCAATGTAATAGCGGGTTTGGGTCCACGCGTAGCCCAGCCAAAGGCCCACGGCCAGGATCAGCAGCAGCGCTGCCGCAATGCTGATAGTGACCCAGCGCCGCGGTTGGTGTAGCAGCGCTTCGTCGTCCTGATCCACAGGGACGCTCGACTCCGCCTTGTGGGTAAGCACGTTGGCCGCCCGGCGGGCGATGGACCGGCCGGCGACGGTGGGGATTGAGCCGGTCTCGGCAGCACTGGCCGCGGCACCCACCAGGTCGTGGGGGCGGGACGCCAATTCCTCGCGCAGCACCTCTGCGGAGAGGTGTGCGCCCAGATGCGGATCGGTGCTGGCGTCGCTAGCGTCATCGCCCTCGCCTTTACCGGCGTCGGACTTTGCGGTTTCGCTGAAACCCGGAGGGTCAGCCACCGCCCGGACTGAGCCCTCAGGCGCTTGTTCGGCCGCCGGGGTTCGGCTGGAAGCCTTGGCGACATCTCCGCCGTCGTGATCTTCTTCGCCGGCATTCTCCGCGTCGGTGCCCGGGTGCTCCTTGGAAGCGGTGACAGCAGCCGGAACGACGTCGACGGCGGCGGTACTGACGTCGTCGGATGTTTCCTCTGCGATCTCAACCATCACCACGGTGACGTTGTCCGGCGAGCCCGCTTCAAGAGTGAGGTCCACAAGAGTCTCCACGCATTCGCGGAGGTCCTTCGTTTCCCGTACGGTCCGCTCGACCACGTGCCCGGCAACGTAGTTCAGACCGTCGGAGCAAAGCAGCCAGCGTTCACCAGGCTCAACGTCCAGCACGTCCAGATCGAGTTCCGGACTGGCGTCCACGTCTCCCAGGACGCGCATCAGGACGTTCTTGTGCGGGTGCGTCTCTGCCTCTTCGGGGCGAAGCCGGCCTTCGTCAATGAGCCTCTGGACAAACGTGTGGTCAATGCTGACCTGTTCAAACACGCCATTACGGAGCCGGTATGCCCGCGAATCGCCGATGTGGGCGAAGTGCAGCCTGCCGCCGGTCAGGAGAAGTGCCGTGACAGTGGTGCCCATGCCGGCGAGCTTCGGGTTGATATGGACCAGCTCGGACAACAGCGAATTGGCTGTCTGGATCTCGTCCGCCAGGACAGTTGCGGCGTCCCCGTCGTAGTCGTCGTGGTCCAGATGGATCATGTCCAGGACCGTTGCGGCTGAGGCGACATCGCCGCCGGCATGGCCGCCCATTCCGTCAGCCACTACGGCAAGGTGCCGGCCAACATAGGCGGAGTCGTCGTTCTTGGCACGGATCCGGCCGACGTCGGAACGGGCCGCGTAACGCATGATCAGCGGCCGCGCGGGGACGGGCTGGTCCTCGGCGGGATGGTCCTGGTGGGCCATTGCCTACGGCCTCAATTCGATAACCGTCTTGCCGATCCTCACAGGGGCACCGGGCTCCACGGGCTGGGCCCGGGTGAGTTGCTGGTCCGCGAGGTACGTGCCGTTTGTGGACCCCAGGTCCTCGATAAACCAGCGGCTGCCTTGCGGGAACAGGCGGGCATGACGGCCTGAAGCGTAGTCATCCTCCAGCACCAGGGTTGCCTCCTGGGCCCTGCCCAGGAGGATGGGGCTGGCAGCCAGGGGGATGGTGGTGCCCTTCAGCGGGCCCTCAACCACAACAAGTTGTCGGGGCTGCTGGCGCGGGGGAGGCGGTGCGGCATCGGCAAGTTCCGGGTTTTTGCGCACTTCGCGGGCGGTGGGCGCTCCGGCTGCCGCCTTGCGGCCGATCATCAGGTCACGGCGCATGGCCGAAACAATGCTGAAGATCAGGACCCAGAGGAGAAGAAGGAAGCCAAAGCGCAGTGCCGTTACGGTGAGGTCGCTGATCTCATTCATGCACGGCCCCCGTTGCCCGCCGCAAGAAGGCGGAAGATGATTTTGGTGCGGCCCATGGTGATGGTGGAACCGTCAGTCAGTTCCATGGTGCCGGCAACCTTTTGGCCATTGACGTAGCTGCCGTTGGTAGAGCCAAGGTCCACGGCGGTGCTGAAGCCGTTTTCGGTCCGGATTTCCAGGTGCTTCCGGGAGACGCCGGTGTCGTCCACCAGAATGTCCGCCTCGGAAGATCGGCCCAGGATGATGGAAGGGGCATTCAGGGAGTACCGCTGGCCGTCAATGTCCAGGACAGGCTGGAGGCGTGTGGGTTTGCGCGTGGGTGCCGCGGGAACGTTGGGACGGTGCGGCGCTCCGGATTCCATGCCGCCGGATTTTTCCGTCCTGGTGGTGATTTCGAAATCGCCGGGCCGTTGAGCCTCTTCGCGAAGGAAGGAGATTCGTACCGGACCCTGGAGGATGTAGCCCTGGCTGCGCACATGGTTAATAACGACGTCGCAAAGCTCTTCCGCCAAGGGCGTTCCCCATTCCTGGGCACGCTCGAAGTCGTCGTCACTGAGGCGGACGTCAAACACATTGGGCGCAAGGGTGCGGCCGGCTGCAACAGTCAGTGTTTTGTGGTCCACCTCGCGGCGGAGCCGGCTGGCGATTTCGACTGGCTCCACGTGCGCCTTGGAACCGGTGGAGAAGACACCACGGACGGCTTTTTCAATGCCGCGCTCGACTTTGTCCAGCAAACCCATAGCTCTTCTCCTTTCTTTCCGGCTGTATAGCAGCCGAGTCCCGAACCTGCCGCTTGCGGCGGTCCTTGCAGTGCAGTCAAGTTTCCGTCCGGCCTGCCGAAAGCAGGCACCCATACATCCGATACTACTTGCCGACCCCCTGATTGACCTTAATCTCCAACGTCCGGGACCCTTGAAAAGTTCGTAGGCCGGGTGCTGATCCCCAGTATTCCGGGCCTCCCAATGGGGCTCCGGGGACGCTGTCGGCAGGCTTCAAGCGGTTGCCTCGATCCACGGAAATTGCTCAATTGGCGTTTTGCCGTGGATGTCCGTTATGCTTGATCTCGCTGCTTTTGCAGGGTTGCGGTTCCCGGAAACGGGGCATCAGCTCAACAAAAGAAGCAAGCAGTATGCATTTGCGCGCGAGTGGCGGAACGGCAGACGCGCTGGCTTCAGGTGCCAGTGTCCGAAAGGGCGTGGGGGTTCAAATCCCCCCTCGCGCACGCAATCGAAACACCCCGGTCTTTGGACCGGGGTGTTTTTCGTTAAGCCGGGCCGCGCGCCACGGGTTAAAGCCGGGCCGCGCTGCACGGGCGGCCCTCGCCCGCATAACCGGTGTTGGCCAGCAACGCTAATGCGGGGCCGGGCCGCTTATGGCGGGCTGGTCGTCACTTGCGGCCCGGGGGACGACGGGGGCCGCCGCACTATTCCCGCAGTGCACCTATCCCGGCGATCAGTGCCTCCAGCCCCAGGCCGAATGCGACGTCGGCGGGTCGCTCATGCTGCTCATCTCCAAAGCTGCGCACGGCCGCGGTGAATCCAGGGGTGGACTCGGCCATGTTTCCGGGATCGAAGATGTTCGCAGGTGCCGTGACGTCATAGGCTGAGCCGAAGATAAAGGACTCAAGCGCCACGATGGCCGGCACCACTCGGGCCTCGGGGATTCCAGCATCGCGGAACCCGGTGCTGACCACTTCATACATGGCGAGTGTCCGCGGAGCGTCCGTTACGGGAAGTACGGCGATGACGGGAATCAACGGAGTGTGCGTAGCGAACGCGTCCCGGTAGCTCCAGGCCCACGTCCGCACGGCGTCTTCCCAGGGGCCGGCGCCGAATCCGGAGACGTCCACCAGGGACATCAAGTGATCCTCCACCAGCACCAGGACGTCGTGTTTTGATTCGACGTGGTTATAAAGGGCCGACGGCGCCACCTCGAGTTTGCGGGCAAGGGCGGCCATGGTGAGGCCGTCGTAGCCCTTCCCCCCGATCAGCTCCAAGGCGGCGTGGGTAATGCCGGACAGGTCAAGCACTGCGGCTGCCGGGCGTCCGGCGCGGCGACGCACGGCACGTACCGGCGTGCCGCCGTCGTCCATTGTTGTTCCTGCGCTGGTGCGTGCTGCCGGCATCGTTTGCCCTCCCGATCGGTTCCCCAGCATTATTCCACTGCCTCTTCCGCCCCCGCCCTGAGGGACGCTATAGTGATAATAAATGAACGGCATTCATTTAGTGACCCGGATTACCAAAAGGGAGGGTCGCAGAGAGGACATCATGCTGAACCTGGAACGCGACGTCGTCATCGTCGGAGCCGGCCCGTCCGGTCTCACGGCCGCACGGCAACTCAAGAAGGCCGGTCTCACAGTTGCGGTGCTGGAAGCGCGCGACCGTGTAGGCGGACGCACCTGGACGGACACAATCGACGGCGCGATGCTGGAGATAGGCGGCCAGTGGGTCTCCCCGGACCAGACCGAACTCCTGGCACTCCTGGACGACCTGGGCTTGGAAACGTACCCGCGTTACCGCAATGGCGAGTCCGTTTACATCGGGACTGACGGCAAGCCGGCCCGCTACACAGGCGAAACCTTTCCTGTGGAAGATAAAACCAAGGCCGAGATGGACAAGCTCATCGCGATCCTTGATGGTCTCGCAGAAGAGGTCGGGGCCACGGAGCCCTGGGCACACCCCAAGGCCCGCGAGCTGGACACCATTTCCTTCCACCACTGGCTCCGCGCGAACTCCACCGACGAGGAAGCCTGCAAGAACATCGGGCTCTTCATCGCCGGTGGCATGCTCACCAAGCCAGCCCACGCATTCTCCGCACTCCAGGCAGTCCTGATGGCAGCTTCCGCGGGCTCGTTCACGCACCTCACCGACGAGGACTTCATCCTGGACCGCCGCGTAGTGGGCGGGATGCAGCAGGTATCCCTTCTGCAGGCAGCCGAGCTGGGTGACGACGTCGTCCTGAACAGCCCTGTGCGCACCATCCAGTGGGAAGAAGCGGACGACTCCGACTCCAGCCACCGCGTCACGGTCACCTCGGATGGTGCAACCGTGCAGGCCCGCTTTGTCGTCATGGCCGTGCCGCCGAACCTGTACTCCCGGGTTTCCTTCGACCCGCCGCTGCCGCGCCGCCAGCACCAGATGCACCAGCACCAGTCGCTTGGCCTGGTCATCAAGGTGCATGCCGTGTACAGCACCCCGTTCTGGCGCGAAGCCGGCCTCTCCGGCACGGGCTTCGGCGCCGACTCGCTGGTCCAGGAGGTCTACGACAACACCAACCACGGCGATTCCCGCGGAACCCTGGTGGGCTTCATCTCCGACGAAAAGGCCGACGCCGTGTTCGAACTCACTGCGGACGAGCGGAAGCGGGCCGTCCTCGAATCGATTGCAGGATTCCTGGGCGACAAGGCCCTGGCGCCCGAGGTGTACTACGAGTCCGACTGGGGCTCGGAAGAATGGACCCGCGGAGCCTACGCCTCCAGCTACGACCTGGGCGGCCTGCACCGGTACGGCAAGGACCAGCACACGCCCGTGGGCCCGATCTACTGGTGCTCCTCCGACCTGGCAGCCGAGGGCTACCAGCACGTGGACGGTGCCATCCGGATGGGCCGCAAGACGGCCGAGCGGATCCTTGAAGCAGCACGCGTAGGCGTACCGGTCGCCTAAGGTCTTTGGGGTAGCGCAGGAATCCCAGGCTAACCGGAAAATCCCTGCCGTGTAGGAAGGGATTTCCCGATTAGCCTGGGATTTTTCACGCCCGGGTTCCGGCAGTCTGGTTTTCCGGGCGTGCTCCGGCTGCGGTTTCGGCCTGCCGCAGGGCATGTTCCAGCAGCTCCACGGCTTGTGAATAGTTTTCGGGTTCCTCGTGGGGACTCACGGTCTCCGCTGATCTCAATGCCCTGATCAGCCGGGCAGTCTCCGGACGCCTGACGTCGGACATGGCGGGGAAGTCGATGGCCAAGGCCGGATCCAGTTCATAGCGTCGCCAGGTCTCGATGGTCCGTTGATGGCGTTCGACGGCGGCGCCAAGCCCCCTCATTGCCGTGTTCCGCCGCCGCCGTTGCTGCTGGAGCGCCGCGAGCCGGGGGTATTTCCGGTAAGCCGCGATGCCTGAGGCCAGTCCGGCCGCCGCCACGAGCACGCCTGCGGTGGGGGAGGCGAGCGACGGGAGCAGGACGGCAGGAACTGCCACCGCGGCACCCGCGAAAAGGTCCCAGAAAAGCTGATCGCCGACGTCGTCCTTCTCCATTGTCCTGTGATGGCGCACCGCGACTGCGGTGGCGGCCGAAGTCAGGACAAGCACAAGCCCACAGGCGACGGCGGGCCAGAATGCCGCGAGTTGGATCATGAAGTCGTTCATGGCACCTCCAACGGATTGCCCTGCCCGTGCGCCAGGGCTGCTGTTTCTATTGCAGCTCCGGCGGGACGGGTAGTCAATGGCTGTGCCGGAGACTCCTACACCGCAGCGGGATAGCTGGAGAGGATGTAGTCGGCGGCGGCCGGGCCCTGCATCCTCAGCTGGCTGTCATGAACCTTGACGCCGCATTGGGCCATGCCGGCCCGGAAGGCCGAGTCAGAGCGGGGCTGGATCCCTTGGAGGAAGCACCAGCTGACATACAGGCCGTAGAGGCCGTCGGCCCCCAAAGGGCTGTCCGTCTCTGGATCGGCGATGGTGGCTTCCGTGAGGAACGTATGGAAATGCGAGGTGTCCATTATTGGCTCGTTTCCGTCTATGCAACTTGTGCCGCCGTGTGGCTACAGCAGCTGTTCTGCTTCCGGTGGTGCATATCATCGAAAGTGATCCGGCCCGGGGGCGCGGAGTTCTGAGCAAGAATCTACGCCAGCTTCTACTGCTTGTCCACCGGCTGGTGGCTCCCTCAGCGGGAAGGGGCGCCCGGCTGCTGTTCCTGCGACAGCGGCCCTGAGGAAGCCCTGATCTTTAGCTGCGTGGGATGTTTCTCCTCGCGGGGACCGGTCCCCGGCTCCTTGAGCAGGCGCAGGACAAGATCCGCACAATGGTGTCCCATTCCGCGCGGATCCAGGGCAATGGAAGTAATTGGCGGGTTTGCCATTTGCATGACCGAACTGTCCACGCAGGAGGCCACCAGCAGATCGCGTCCGGGCGCAAGCCCATGCTCTGTGGCGGCCGCGAGGACTCCGATGGCGGAACCGTCTGGTGCGCACACGATTGCGTCCGGGCGCGGATCGGCCCGAAGCAACTGCAGGGACGCGTGCCGGACATCTGCAGCCGTCGCGTTGAAAGCCACATCGGCAGCATTGGCTTGAAGGCCATGCCTGCTGCACCATTCCGCGTAACCCTTATGGAGCGCACGGCCCCAGTCGCTCGATTGGCCCGGGCCGAGGAAGGCAGGTCGGCGGCTGCCCTGCGTGTGCAGGTGGTCAAGCAGTTCCAGCATGCTGGCACGGTGGTCGGACCACACAGTTCCGCCAAGTGCGCCAACAGATTGACGTCCCCGCTCTCCGGTTACCAGGGGAATGTTTCGTGATTCCAGGCTCTGGACCCAGGAATCATCGTCATTGAGATCCACCGCGACTATCCCATCGGTGATCTTGGCAGTAAGTGCCGACGGGCTGGCCGGAGGCAGGACAACTACCGCCACGTCATCTTCTTTGGCCCGGTCCACCATTCCGAAGGTGAAATCCATGTAATACGCGAGTCCTGTTCCCTCCGCAGGAAGGTGGAGTCCGATGGCGCCGGTGCGGCTCCGACGGAGGTTCCTCGCGGCCTGGTTTGGCGCGTAGCCGAGTTGCGTCGCAATGGCGCGGACATGATCCCTCGTGGCTCCGGAAACACGTCCCGTACTGCTAAGGGCCGCCGAGACGGTAGTGCGTGACACCCGGGCTTCCCGCGCAATGTCGAGAATGGTGATGGGCGGACGCGGTTGCATACAGGGGACTTTAGCAGTCGGCGCAGGGCAGTGCTTCACACAGGACCAGCCGGGGAAATGTTGGCCCAAACCCTTGCGGAATCGTTCCGGCACAAGCATGATTGCAGAATCGTTCCTGCACATCTTGGAGGCTCTTCCATTGGCACCTGTACAAACCCCGCCGTCAATGACGACTGCGGCACCCGCGGAGGGCTCGAAAATCGAGAGCCGCTCCATCGACTTCGTCACGCATGATGAGCGCTTCGGAACCGTGAAGGATCTAGGGCCCATCTGGTTTGTCAGCAGCGTCAACCTGGTTGGCATCGCCACCGGTGTGGCCACATTGTCAATCGGAGCCTCGCTGTTCTGGACGGCCGTGGCCACGGTGCTCGGCTCGTTGTTCGGCACGTTCTTCATGGCCCTGCACTCCGCGCAAGGCCCCCAACTGGGGCTTCCGCAGCTCGTCCAGTCACGTCCGCAGTTTGGCTACCTGGGATCCGCAGTCACTGTGCTGGTCTTCGCGTTTATCAACTACGTTGCGTACAACACCTCCGACGCCCTGCTGTCCGGCGGTGCCGTCGAGCAGATCACCGGAATCAATGCAACAGCCGGGTACCTTACCGCCACCATCATCGCGGCCGTGATGGCCATCTACGGTTACAAGGTCATCCACCGCATCAACAAATGGCTGACCTGGCCCATGGTCGCAGTTCTTGTGGTCTTCACTGTCATAGCGCTGGGCTCCAACGCGCTGCCGGCCGGGGCATTGGAACCGGGGCCATTCGAGCTGGCGCCGTTTATGACCGTGTTTGTTATCGTGGCCGGATTCCAGTTGGGCTGGGCGCCGTACGTGTCCGACTACTCGCGGTACCTCCCGGCGAACGTGGGCGTCAAAGCCACTTTCTGGTGGACCTATGCGCCCAGCGTCATTTCCTCGATCTGGGTTTTTGTCCTGGGCTCGGTAGTAGCAGCTGTTTCGCCTGGCGAGGACCCCATCACCGCCATCATCAACCTGGGCGACCGCTTCATCCCGGGCTTTGGAATCATCGGAGTGGGAGTCCTCTTCCTGGGCCTGCTGTCGATCATGGTGATCAACCAGTACGGCGGAAGCCTTGCCCTGATCTCCATCGTTGACTCATTCAGCCGTATCCGCCCCACCAGGGGCATCCGGATCATTTCCATCCTGGTCATGGGCGGCATCGTTTTCCTGATCAGCCAATTCGTAGGCATTGCCAGCTTCAACGAATTCTTCAGTAACGTCCTGATTTTCCTGGCCTACCTGTTCACGCCCTGGACCGCGATCAACCTGGTTGACTTCTTCTTCGTGCGAAAAGGCCGGTACGTGGTGGCGGAAATTTTCAATCCGAATGGCATCTACGGGCGCTGGGGCTGGCGCGGCATCAGCGCTTACCTGATAGCCCTGCTGGCAATGATTCCGTTTATGGTCACAGTGCCGTTCGTCGGGTTCATCGCTGCTGCGGCGGGCTCGGTGGACTACTCCATGTTCGTGGGTCTGCCCATAGCGGCCGCGGTCTACATGATCCTGTACCGGGGCAAGGACCTGACGAGGGAATTTGAAATGAGTGACGCCGAGGGCCACATCCAGCACTGAGCTGCGGCCTCGCGGCCGGGGAGGAATCCCGCTTAGCGGCGGGAGTCCTTCTCGGCCTTTGCAGCCTTCTTGGCGGCATCTTCCTTGACGCGCTTGGCCTCGTCGCGGACAGCTGCCTGGGTGGCGCGTTCGGTGACCAGCCACGCCGGGGGAGCCTGCAGCAACGCGGTGATTTCCGCCGTCGTCAGGGCTTCTTCAACACCTCCGCGGGCCAGGCCGCTGATGGAGATGTTCAGCTTTTGGGCAACGACGGGTCGCGGGTGCGGACCGTTTCGGCGCAGTTCAACGAGCCATTCCGGCGGGTTGGCCTGGAGTTCGGCGAATTCTTCGCGGCTGATGGTTGAATCCTGGAACTCCTGCGGTGTTGCCGGCAGGTAGATCCCGAGCTTCTTCGCGACGGTGGCCGGTTTCATGGACTGGGAGTTAGCGGAGGTCATGCTTCTAGGGTATCCGCCCGGCACAGCCGCGGCAGCACGCGGATGCAGCGCGGTACTGTGAAGGGGTGCCTGAATCCAACGAATCCCGCCCCGAAAACCCGCCCGCTGAACCCGCGGTGCGCGTGCTGCGCTTTGCGTACGTGGCAGGCGTCACGCCGGGGAAATGGATCCGGCGCTGGGAAGAACGGATGCCAGGGGTCCCGCTTGAGGCTTTAATGACCGACGACGCCGGGCAACTGTCAGTTCTGCATGACGGTTCGGCGGACCTCAGCTTCGTCCGGCTCCCCGTGGAACGTGACGGCCTGAGCGTGATTCCCCTCTATGAAGAACAGCCTGCTGTAGTCGCTCCCAAGGGCCACGAGGTATCCGTGTTCGAGGAAGTGGAACTGGACGATATCTCAGGGGAGACGTTCCTGGACGTCGCGGAAATGGGCGGCCCGGAAATGGCTATGCAGGTGGCCGCCTCCGGAGCCGGCCTGGTGATCCTTCCCCAGCCTGTTGCCCGGCATTTCAACGTCAAGGACACCGTGGTGCGCAAGCTCAACGGGGCCCCCACCACGCAGATCGCGTTGGCCTGGCCCACCGATTCCACCGATGAGGTCATCGAGGAGTTTATTGGGATTGTCCGCGGCCGCACCGCACACAGTTCACGGCAGCCCTCCGCCCGGCAGGAAGAACCCAAGAAAGAACCCAAACCTGACCGCCGGGGAACCGGAGCCAAGAAGCCCAAGGTGGCCCAGCGCTACGCGCCGAACCCGGACAAGGGACGCGGCAAGGGATCACGGAAGAAGGGCAAGCGGTAGCCTGCCGGTTAGGCGCAGGCGTCCTTCAGGTTCTTCACCGAGTCCGCCGGCACTTGGTCTCCGGCATCGGCGATCTGGCGCATCGGCGTCGTAATATCCTCGGGTACGCCGGCGGATTCCGCGGCACCAACCAACCCGCTGAGCAGTTGCTGCTCGCCGAGGCTGACCAGCCCGTCCTCCACCAGAGCACACACCCGGCCCTTGACCTCGTCCGCGGCCGCGGTGGAAACCTTGGAAGCGGCATCGCTTGCAGCATTCTCGGCAGCTTCCTGGACGGAGCAGCCGGCCAGGAGCAGCGCCAGGGGCGCGGTTGCGGTGAGTGCGGCAAGGGTGGAAAGGGCTCGGTTCATAGTTCCAGCCTAACAACGGCACAATGGTGGAAGCCGGGGTTCCGGCTGGAAAACGCCTGACGGAAACGGGGTGCCGGACGCGATGACAGCGGGGAACGCCACTCACCGTGTGCTGTCCGTGCGCGCCGCCGGATCCCGCGCCGTGCTGGCTGACATGCCTGACACTGAAGGCGTCCTGGCCCTCACTGCGGCGCTGCGGGCATCGCCGCTGCCGGGCCAGCTGAACGTGGTTCCTGCCGCCACCACCGTGTTGGTCACTGCCGAATCCGCTCCTGCCGCCCGCAGGCTCCGCGACGCTGTGCTGGTGCTGGAGATCCCGCCGCCGGACCTCCGCGCCACAGGTGCCGAGGTAGTGATCAACACTGTGTACGACGGCGCGGACCTCGCCACGGTTGCCGCGCTGACCGGCCGCAGCGTGGAAGCAGTGGTGGCCGCCCACACAGGGCAGGCGTGGATCGCGGCATTTGGTGGCTTCGCCCCGGGATTTGTATATCTGCTGGGGGACGGCAGCCTGGACGTTCCCCGGCTGGATTCGCCCAGGACTTCGGTCCCCGCCGGCTCCGTGGCTTTGGCCGGCTCCTACTCGGCGGTTTATCCGCGCAGTTCGCCGGGTGGCTGGCAGCTGATCGGGCACACGGATGCCGTGCTGTGGGACCTGGACCGGCCGTGGCCCGCGCTGGTCAAACCGGGGGACTCGGTGCGATACCGGCCAGTCCGCGAGCTGGTACGGCTGAGCACACCGGAAGCGAAGAGCCCTGTTGGCCCCGGCGAAGCCGCAGGGGACGGTCTGCGCGTGGTGTCGCCCGGATTGCTGAGCCTGGTTGAAGACTTGGGCCGGCCCGGGTTTGGAGACCTTGGCGTTGCCGCGTCCGGCGCCTTGGACCGTGCCTCCCTTCGCCGGGCCAACCGGCTGGTGGGCAACGAGGCAGGGGCGGCCTGCATCGAAACGGTGGCCGCCGGGCTGACTGTGGAAGCTGTTGGGGACCGGATCATGGCGGTGACCGGAGCGCCGGCCCGGCTGCTGGTGCGCGCACGGCGGGACGGGCCGGACACTGAAGAAACGTTCGACGGCGGAACGCCCCGGAGTGCGCCGGTTGCCGAACCGTTTGTGGTGTTGGACGGCGAATCGCTGGAGTTGGGGCCGTCCACTGCAGGGTTTCGCAGCTACGTGGCCGTGCGGGGTGGTGTGTCTGTGGAGCCTGCCCTGGGCAGCCGGTCCACGGACACCTTGTCCGGGATCGGTCCGTCCCCTTTGGCGTCCGGACAATTGCTTCCGGTGGGCACGTCCACGGCTTCCGGCGTCGTCGGCTATCCCGAGCCGCAGCCTGAATACCCGTCGGTTACCTCCACCACCGAGCTCCGGATAGTTCCGGGGCCGCGGGATGACTGGTTTGAACCCGGCGCAGTGGAGTTGCTGTGCACCGGAACCTGGTCCGTGACGCCGCGGTCCAACCGGGTGGGGCTGAGGCTCTCCGGCGAACCGCTGGCCCGAATGCGGGCCGGCGAACTGGCCAGCGAGGGTATGGTGGCCGGCGCGCTGCAGGTGCCGCCGGACGGGCAGCCTGTACTGTTCCTGGCCGACCATCCGGTAACGGGCGGCTACCCGGTGATCGCCGTGGTGGCCGAGGAAGACCTGGCGTTGGCGGCACAGATCCCCCTCGGCAGTATGGTCAGATTTCGCCTTTACTGAAGAACAGGCCAGTGCCCGGGTGCCGTGAGGCGTCCCGGCAGCGTGGTCGCAGCATCCCCTGACGCGGCGTTGACTTGCGGCTGGGTCAGATACAGCGCCGCTCCCAGCTGCGCGCCTTCCAGTTTGGCGTCCCGCAGATCCGCACCAAGAAGGTCTGCGCCGGACAGCTCACAGCCACGCAGGTCCGCGCCGATCAGCAACGCCCCGCGCAGGTCTGCGCCCCTGAGTGGCTGCCCGCGGAAGCTCCTGCCCAGCAGGTCGGCCCCGGCATGGAAACCGGACCCCGGATGTTCGCGGCCGGTGGCACCAAACCCGGCCCGGACCTCCTCGCTCACCTCGATCAGGAGTGCCCTGACTTCCGCGTGGAGAGTTCCGACGTCGTACGCCAGCAGTTCCCTTACCGCACCCTTGGTGAGGGCTGCGATGGATTTGGACAGGCGCCGGGCATCCAGGGCGAGGTCCGGATCAAAGGCGCGCCGGGATGCCTCGTCCAGATGCCAGAGCATTTCATGGAGTTGCCGGACGATGCCGAAGGAGGCGAACATGTCCGGCCGGCTGGGCGGATTGGCCCGCCAGCTGATGCCGGCGAACAGCTGCTGCGAGACGGCTTGGCCTGCGCCAAAGCAGTTGCCGCAGTCGGGGCGAAGGGCAGGCGAAGGCAGGGAAATGGTCATGAGGAACTCCTGGGATGATTCCGGCGATGGTCCGGGAGGCGGGAGCCCGCAACGGGCCCCGAATCAGGGGACGTCGAATCACCACTCCAGAGGAGTGTTCGCACCTTTTGGACCGGGATTCCCGGGTGCCGGACAGGTGTGTCAGGAATTCATCAAAATAAGCACTGGTCCCAGAGTACCCAATCCTCGTTTGGGGCAGCGTTCCGGTAGGTCTTCCGGATGTCAGGGGTGCTCGCTACCCTGATGAGGGTGACGGACAAAAGCCCCGCTGAGGTGGACCAGCCGGTAGTGCCGGCCAACGGCATGCGCACCTTTATCCACGTGCTGGTCAACACCATGATCGCCAATGTCACCACCAGTTTCCTGTGGTTCGCCCTGACGTTCTGGGTTTACCTGGAGACCCGCTCTGTGCTGGCCACCGGAATCATCGGCGGTGCATACATGCTGCTGGTGGCCGCGTTCGGCATCCTGTTCGGGGCCGTGGTGGACCGGCACCGCAAGCACCACGTGATGGTGCTGTCCAGCATCGCCACCCTCATCGCGTTCATCGCTGCGGGCCTGCTGTACCTGGCGCACCCCGAATCCGAGCTGGTGGATCTTGGCGGGCCCTGGTTCTGGCTCTTCGCCGGCATCATTCTGACGGGCTCCGTGGTGGAAAACCTGCGGAACATTGCGCTGTCCACCACCGTGACCCTGCTGGTGCCGGTGGAACGGCATGCCAACGCCAACGGCATGGTGGGCACGGTGCAGGGGATGGCCTTCATCGTCACCAGCGTCTTCAGCGGCCTTGCCATCGGGTTCCTTGGTATGGGGTGGACGCTGGCCATCGCCATCGCCGCCACCCTGGTGGCCCTGGCTCACCTGATATGGCTGCGTATCCCCGAGGAGCAGCCCGTGGCAGACGGCGGGCGGCCGCCCACGATTGACCTGCGCGGCAGCATTGCCGCCATCCGCGGAGTTCCGGGCCTGTTCGCCCTGATCCTGTTCGCCACCTTCAACAACCTCATTGCCGGCGTCTACATTGCGCTGATGGACCCCTATGGCCTGACACTGTTCCCGGTAGAGCTGTGGGGCGTGGTGTTTGGTGTTGCGTCCACGGGCTTCATTATCGGCGGGCTCGCCATTGCCAAGTGGGGCCTGGGCAGCAATCCCATCCGGACTATGCTGCTGGTGGTGGGCGTGATGGGCCTGCTGGGCGCCTTCTTCACCATCCGCGAGTGGTGGTGGCTGTACGCTCTGGGCACGTGGATCTACATGATGCTGATCCCCGCCGTCGAAGCGTCGGAGCAGACGGTCATCCAGAAGGTGGTGCCGTTCCGGAGGCAGGGCAGGGTCTTTGGTTTTGCGCAGGCCTTCGAATCCGCTGCGGCACCGGTTACCGCCTTCCTGATCGCCCCCATCGCCGAGTTCTGGATCATCCCCTACATGGACTCCGGAGCCGGACAGGCCACCTGGGGTTGGCTGCTGGGCGACGGCGAAGC
The DNA here is from genome assembly GCA_031178005.1 of Pseudarthrobacter sp. GTDB lineage: Bacteria > Actinomycetota > Actinomycetes > Actinomycetales > Micrococcaceae > Arthrobacter. Next base: position 128,139 of record JAPSJV010000002.1, on the reverse strand, counting down.
CCGGGGAATTGCCCTGGTGTTCCTGTTCAGCGGCCTGGCCATGGTGGTGCTGGCACTCTTTGCCTTCACCACCCGTGCCTACCGTTTGCTGTCAGAGGAGATGCAGCTCAAACCCGGGTCCTCTGAACCGCAGCCAGAATCGCCTGACCAAGCTCGGACGGACGGGTGAACTGTGGCCAGTGACCGGTGGGCAGATCCACATATTCGACGTCGTTCATCTGCGCCAGTTCAGCCGTGAACGGATGCCCGGCAGCGATGAATTCCGTGAGCATCGAGGACGGAAACTCGCACGCGATGACGGTGGTGGGAACATCGTAGCGGCGGGGATCGCTGAGGTGCTGCGGGTCCTGGGCCACACCCCGCGGTTGCGGAATGGCGCGGGCACGGAACATGGCGCGGAGCTCATCCGTGAGGTCCGTGAGATCTTCGTCGTCGAACAGTTCCCACGGCGGCAGCGGGACGTCGTCGCCGTCGGCCGGCAGTTCGTCGTTGATGACGCCGCCCTCCCCGGCAGGACCGGAATCCACGTATTTGCAGCGCGCTATCCGCTCCGGCCGGGCGTCCGCAACAGCGGAAATGATGGAGCCGCCGCCGGAATGCCCCACGAGCACAGGCTTTCCCTTCAATGAGTCAACAACACCGACGACGGCGTCAACGTGGTCCCGGAGGCCAATCCCGGAACGGTCCGCATCGACAGACTCCAGGCCGGGAAGGGTGAGCGGGTGCACCCTGTGGCCCGCCGCTTCCAGGGCGGGCGTCACCTCCTCCCAAGAGCTCGCGTCCAGCCAGAATCCAGGTACCAGGATGATGTCCATGCCGGTACCCTACCTCCAGAATTGCTGATACGGGGGCTAGAGTTCAGTCAACGGCATCGGGTCTGCGTGGCCGGCCCGAAGTTCATCGACCAAGGGGGGAGATCTTGCCGGTCAGGAATTCCAAACCCACCATTCGCGATGTGGCTGAGCTGGCACGTGTCTCCCTCACCACCGTCTCCTATTGCCTGTCCGGCCGAAGCGGCGGCAGCACCCGGATCAGCAAGGCCACCCAGGACCGCGTTCTAGCGGCAGCCCAGGAACTTGGCTATGTGCCCAACCACGCTGCACGCGGCATGCGGCGCGGGCGGACCGACGTGGTGGCCGTGGCCATCAGGGATCTTGAGCAGCACTGGGACAGAGCCCTCGCCGCGGCAGCCACGCAGGCCTTTCCGCTTCACGGCTACCAGCCGGTCATCCTGGTGGGGGATTCCTGGCGCCAGTTCATGAGGGCGGGTGGCGCCGACGGCATCATCCTGGCAAACCTGCCCCCGGACGGTGCCGCTGATCCCATCATGGTGGAACTGGCCGGACGTGGAGTTGCCCAGGTGGTGGTCTCCGAGTCCCTGGTCCCTGATGGTTTTGACGTCCTGGCTCCGGAACCGGCAGCCGGACTTGAGGACTGCCTCGACTTCCTCACCGCCGGACACACCCGTATAGCCTGCATCCGCCGTCGTGAGGGCCAGACCGGGAGGCCGTCCCGGTACAGCCGGTACGCCAAAGGACTGCAACGGGCCGGAATTCCGCTGGACGCTTCCCTGGTCCGCACCTCCGGGCGCCGCCCGGACATGGCGTACCGCGCGGCCCTGGAGCTCCTGGAATTGCCCCAGCGGCCCACAGCCATTTTCGCCACCGACGATCTGGCAGCCCTGCAAGCCGTCCGCGCCGCGTACCGCCTGGGCCTGCGGGTCCCCGAAGACGTCCAGATCATCGGCGTCGGAAACTCCGCAGAAGGCCGGGAATCGGAGCCGACACTGTCCACGGTAGGACCTGACCCGGTGTTCGACACGGTGGTGACGATGCTGCTGAACCGTCTTGCCGGCACCACCGAAGAGGGCGGCGTCAGGGTTCCGGCGCCATGGAAACTCATGCTGAGGGGGACGACGCTGCAGCCCGTGCAGCATCCCGCCCTGGCCGTTGACGGGTATGGTCCGGGATGATCAACCTCGATATCGTGACGCTGCGGATCGGCTTCGGCGTAATGGCCGTGGTGCTGGTGCTGTTGTTCTACTTTTCCACCTATCGGTCCACCCGATCCCCGTACAGTCGCTGGTGGTGCGTGGCTCTCCTGTTCTTCCTGGCCGGCTCCCTGCTTTTTCTGTTCGACGGTACCGTGCACCAGATATGGGCCAACCCGCTGGGGAATGCGCTACTGGTGACGGGGGCCGTCAGCGCCTGGTGCGCGGCCCGTTCCTTGCGGGCCAGTCCCTTGCCCGTCCCCGTTTTTATCCTCGCACCGCTCATTACCTTGGTAACCGGAGTTTTGGATAGTCCGGCGACCAATCTTTGGGCAGGCGGTGCCGTCTTCCTGGGTGGCATGAGTATTGCCTTCGGCCTGGCGGCGGTGGAACTGTGGCGGCTTTCCCCGGAATACTCGAAGGCCAGGATACCGATGGCCCTGATCGCGGCAGTGGTGGCGGCCTACTATTTCCTGCGCATGCTGTTCTTCCTGCTGGTGGGCCCGGACCATGCGGTCTTCATGGCGTACTTCGGGTCCGCCGTTACCACCATGTTCATGATGGTGACGGTTGTGGTGGTCTCCTACAGCATGGCGGCGCTGAGCAGCGAACAGCAGACCAGGGCGCTGCAGCAGGTGGCCAACGCCGATGGGCTGACCGGCCTGTTGAACCGTGCCGCATTTATGGACCAGGCGGGCCGGGAACTGGCCCGGAAGAGACCCGGCGGATGGTCAGGAGCGCTGGTGCTGGCGGACCTGGACCATTTCAAGAAAATCAATGACAGCCACGGGCATGCCGCGGGAGACGCCGCGCTGCGGATTTTCGCCGCAGCCTGCCGGGATTCCGTCCGCTCGTCTGATCTGGTGGGCCGCTATGGGGGAGAGGAGTTTATCCTCCTGCTCCCGGATGTTGACGGGGTGAGGGCCTTCCTGATTGTGGACACCATCAACCAGCGGCTGGCCCTGGCGGGAAGCAGGATGCCGATGCCCACGGCCAGTTACGGGATAGCACTGCACCGGAACGGGCGGAACAGCCTGGAGGACTTGATTGACCGTGCCGACACCGCGCTGTACAAGGCCAAGGCCCAGGGCAGGAACCGGACGGTGGTTGGCTCGCGTGAGTAACCCCCTCCCAACTGAGTAGCAGTTGTTGCCGTTTAGAGGGCTGTAAAGGGCAACAACTGCTACCTACTTGGGCGGGGATGGCGGAGGATGGAACCATGAGCACAGAAAACGGGAACGACGCCGGAACTCCCGTCAGCCGCGGCAGCGGGCGCAGGCGGTGGCTGGCCATCGCCGCCGTGGTCGGTGCGCTGGTTTTGGTCGTCGGGTTGGTGGTCTTTAAGCCCTGGCTGCTGTTTGTTGATGTCCGCGTGGATGAGGAGCTGCCCACTGTGGCCGCCCCGGCGCCGTCTCCCACCAGCTCCGGTGAGCCCTCCGCCGTTGGTTCGCCGTCGCCGTCGGACATTCCCGCGGCCCCGTCCGGCCCCGTGGAACTGGCAGCCGGATCCTTGATCAGCCATGAGCACACCACCACCGGCACCGTCCGCATTGTTGAGCAGCCGGACGGCGCCCGCGTGCTCACGCTGGAGAACCTGGACACCTCCAACGGGCCGGATGTTCACGTCTGGCTCAGCGCTGCCGACGTCGTGGAGGGAACCGCCGGCTGGTACACCGCCGGCGGTGCCGAGTACTACGATCTGGGCCTGATCAAGGGCAACCAGGGCAACCAGGTGTACACAATTCCCGCCGACGTGGACCTCGCCAAGTACAAAGCCGTGGACCTGTGGTGCGTCCAGTTTGGCGTGTCCTTCGGGGCGGCGCAGCTGACTACTATTTAGCGGAAACCGTAGCGGGAACCGGGGCGCCGAGGATCGTGTCCAGCAGTGCGTTGCGGAACTTGCCGGCCGGATCGTGGGTAGCAGCGAGCGTACGGAAGTCCGCGAAACGTGGATAGAGCGCATCCCAGTCGTGCCCCGTGGAAGTGAACAGCTTGCCCCAATGCGGGCGGGCGTCGAACGGCCGGAGCAGGGATTCAAGCTCGGGCAGTACGGTCTCGACCTCGGCCTGCAGTGGCTTCCAGGTGAAATGCAGGGCCACGCTCTGCTGCCGGTAGAACGGGCTGAGCCAGTAGTCGTCCGCGGCGCCGGTCCGGATTTCGGAGACAAAAAGCAGCGGCGCGAGCTTGTGCGCGATGGTCCGGACGGCCTCCAGGGCGGCGGGTGCCTGGTCCAGCGGCAGGATGAATTCGCTCTGCAGTTCCTCGCCGTTGCTGGGCGTGAACTCGTGCCGGAAATGCGGCAGGCGGTCCAGCCACGGCCCGGCCTCATCCAGCTGCGCGGTGCAGTTCTCGGCGGACATATCAGGCAGCGGGTGCCGTGACCGGGTGGCCGCGGTAGCGCCGAACAGGTTGCTGAGTGCGGGCTCCGAATCGAGGGCCTTCAGCCACACCTGGTTGATGGAATCGCCGGTGTAGTCAGTGAACAGGCTGACGCTGTAGGCACTCGAAACCAGGGCGCGGAAGTCTGCGAGGGCCCGGTCCCACGGCAGGTTTTCGAGGACCCGCTGGCGCATCCGGAAGCTGGGGCGGACGGAAAGTTCGACGGCGGTCACCACACCCAGCGCGCCCAGGCCCACAACGCTGCCGAGAAAGTCGCCGTCATCTTTGGTGAGCGTCATCTGCTCGCCGGAGGCGCGGACCAGCTCGATGCTCTCGACGGCGCCCGCCAGGGATGGATTATCCACTCCGGAGCCGTGCGTCCCGGTCTGGATGGCGCCGGCCACGGAGATGTGTGGCAGTGAGGCGAGGTTGTGGATGGCGAAGCCCCGATTTTCGACTTCGCGGCACAGTGCCCCGTAGCTGACGCCGCCGCTGACCCGCACTGTCCGCTTTATGGCATCGAGCTCGATCTCCTGCGGCAAAGCATCCAGGAGCAGGTGTGTGCCGTCGGTGTCCGCCACGCGGTTGAAGGAGTGCCGGGAGCCCAGCGGCTTGATCCGTTCGGCGCCGGCTACTGCCTCAGCCAATTCGGCCAGGGACGCGGGACGGCTGACGTCCGCGGAGGAGTATTCGAGGTTTCCTGCCCAGTTCTTCATCCAGTCCGACTTTCCGATCGTGTGAGGCGCTGCATCAACAGTCAGCGCTAACAAATTCAGTGTCAAGGTGCTTCCAGCGACCGGTCCGGAATGTTGTTTTGGGCAATGTCTCCGGCCGGAAACTGCGTCTGGCGCTCAAGTCTACATCGTTGTAAATTGTCGGTGATACTTGCCGCCAACGCCGGCATGGGCTGAAACAGTTCCGGTGGTTGAGCTTGTTAAAACCCGATCTCTATAGGCTCGATCATTCAGTTGCGCTAGCCAAGCCGCCGGACGCTTAGCTCTCCGGCTGGTTCAAAACCCAGCCGCTGGTAGAACGTCTGTGCCTCGGACGATGGTGAGAGGACGATTCTGGCTGCGCTGATGCCCTCCGAAAACCTGATGGCGGCGTCCATCAGCTCTGCCCCTATGCCCGCATTCCGGTGGGCCGGCAGGACGTACACGTTGCCGATGTAGACCCAGCAGGAAGCGGGCCGCTGGGGTTTGGGCATTCGCTGGAAGACCATCAGGTTGAGCATCCCGACCAATTGGCCGTTGTGTTCGGCAACGAAAAACTTCCTCGGATTGGCTGCCATCCAGTCGGCTACTGCGCGTTCGTAATCCGGGTCGTTGGTTGCTGCGGGGTCCTGTTCGGCAGCCCATGTCGCCCGTAGCCCTGCAACCAGCTGGGAGTCTTCAGTTTCTGCTGCGCGTACTTTCACCATGGGTAGCAGGCTACCCGTGCGGGTCCCGGGCGCAGAACCGGCACCGTTGGCGGCTGCTCTGGCGGCTGCGAGTCCGGCTTTGCGGCGGACCCGCGACCCTCGACTTCGACGGGCTCGATGGTTGACCTCCTTCGTCGGGACCTTGGCGCCCTATAACCCCTGGGGGGTATAGGGCCTTGGCTCGATTGCGTAAAAGGCAAATGTTGACACCCATACCCCCTATGGGTATACCCTGCAGCTAGTCGGTATCTCCGGCAGTTCTCAGGAGGAAGATAAATGTCTACCCACCCACCCCTATCGCCGGCGAAGCGATGGCTCGGCCTGGTGCTCATCGCCACAGCACAGTTCGTCGTCATCATGGACACCTCGATCATTGGTGTCGCTTTGCCCGATATTCAAAAGGACCTCGGATTCACGCCGGAATCACTGTCGTGGGTCTTCAATGCATATGTAGTTGCCTTCGGTGGCCTGCTCCTGCTGGGAGGCCGCCTCTCAGACGTCTTCGGGGCCCGGAAGATCTTTGCGTTGGGATGGATCATCCTGATCGCGGGATCGCTGCTGGCCGGAGCGGCCAACAGTGTCGGACTCGAGATTGCGGGCCGAGCCATCCAGGGCGCCGGATCAGCGTTGATTGCACCGGCGGCACTTACACTGCTGATGATGCTTTTCGGCGGCACGTCCGACCTTCCAAAAGCTTTCGCGGTCTACGGCGCCGCGGCGCCCATCGGCGGCACTGCCGGGGTCTTCCTCGGAGGGGTGTTGACCGAATATGCGAGCTGGCCATGGGTGTTTTACGTAACCATCCCAATCGCTGCCTTCGTACTGGCATTCACAGCCACATCGCTCCCGCGAACCGTGCGCAAGGCTTCCGGATCCATTGACGTTGCCGGGGCACTCACAGTGACTGGCGGACTCGCAGCGGTAGTCTACGCCGTTGTCAACGCGCCGGAGGTGGGTTGGCTGACTTTGCCCACCCTCGGCATCCTGGGTGGAGGTCTTGTTCTGCTGGTGATCTTCTTCATCATCCAGGCACGAAGCCGAAATCCCCTGATGCGTCTTGGCCTGCTTCGCGCGCCCCTGCTTGGGGCTGCCAACGGCGCACAGCTACTGCTGGGTGCTGCATGGGTGTCCATGTGGTTCTTCCTGAACCTGTACCTGCAGCAGGTTCTTGGTGCGACTGCCTTTGCCGCCGGCGCCGCGCTCCTTCCCATGACCGGCCTTGTTGTCCTCGTGATGATTGCGTGGGCGCCGCGGCTCCAGGGGAGGTTTGGTGCGAAGTCACTCATTGTTACCGGCCTGCTCCTGCTGGCTGCAGGGCTCGTTTGGCTTTCCTTCGTTCGTCCGGACGGCAATTATGTTGTCGACGTTCTTCCGGCATCGCTCCTGGCTGCCCTCGGAATGTCATTGGCTTTCGTGCCTTCTCTTGGAACAGCCATCGATGCGGCGCCGCCAGCTGAAACCGGCGTTGCCTCGGGGCTGGTGAGCACCAGCTACCAGATCGGGTCCGCACTCGGGCTCGCAGTCCTCACAGCAGTCGTTTACGGCATCTCTGGTACCGACCCTTCCCGGGCAGAACTGACCCAGGGGTATTCCGCAGCCTTCATCGGGGCCGGAATCCTGGCCCTGGCCGGAGCGGTGATCACAGGCTTTGCAATGACGAAACCCCGTTCATCCACGCCTGTGCCTGACGAATCGGTCTCGGTGTAACAGGCACGAAAGTTCAGCTGCGTCATGCCGGCGAAGATTCAGCTCCGACGGACCAGCCTCAGTGCCATTCGGTTCAGCCATCAATGATTAGAAGGGAATGCAAAATGCTCACGTCGAGGCCACCCGCGCTGGAGGAATTACGCGACCTTGACGCTGCAGCGCTCGAGGTTTCAGAACGAATTGCCGCCGAGGGCGCGGAACTGGCCCGCAGCTTCGGCTTGGTCGCCGAGCCGCTGATCGCATCCACAATGGCCACGGCATCCGAAACCATAGTGGACACTGCCGACGAGCTGGATGTTGATCTGATTGTCCTTAATTCCCGCGGGTTGCGTGGCTTCAGGGCGACCTTGCTGGGGAGCACACCGGCCAGCGTCCTTCACCACGCCACCCGGCCGACCCTTGTGATTCCTTCGGAAGCGGTGGTGTCAGCCCGCCGCAACAGCCGGATGCTGGCAGATACGCATTAGGCAGCTGCCGGAAAGGGCCCCCCACCCTCGGGCAGCATGGCAGGCCGGATCAAGCGACCAATGTGGCGGCTGGACCTGAGTGGTTACCCGCTCAGGTCCGGCCAGGCTTTCGCCCGTAACGGCTCCACTGAACCTGAAGAAACACGAGGCCTCTCTATTTGCGTCTTATCCGGGCTATGGCCGTGATGGCCACCAGTGCGATAAGGACGGCATTGAGCCCGTTGAATCCGATGTACGCCAGGATTGGTTCCTGCCGCGGCCCCGCCTGCAGCTCCTGCCGGATTCATGAGTGAGTCTGATATTCCCTGCAGCCGGCGATCAGCGCGGCGTATGGAATGCTGCGGCCATCCTCCAATATGAGGGCTGAATGCTCGGTGTCCACAGCTGCAGACCCGCGCATGGATGAGGTCAACCACGATTCCCTGCCGCTGATCCATTCCGGTCTCTTAGCGGTCTAATCATTTGACATCCATACCCCCCGTGGGTACCTTAATGACTATACACATACCCCCTAGGGGTACTATGAAGGAGGGCGAATCATGAACATCACTGAATTCCAGGTCACCGGAATGACCTGCGGACATTGCGAGATGTCCATCCGCGAAGAGGTCTTGGAAGTGCCCGGCGTCGAGTCCGTGGATGTCAGCCATCAGAGTGGCAGGCTGATCGTCACCCGCGCGGATTCCGTTGACGACGCAGCCGTCCTGGCAGCCGTGGAGTCTGCCGGCTATCAGGGGGTGAGGTCGGCGTGAATTCAGCCGGGCGACTGATTACTTATGCGGCAGGGCTTGCCGTGCTCTACACCGGCACCTTTGCGGGCGCGGCGGCCCTTGTGCCGGACCAAGCCGTAAAGGCCTGGATGAACCAGGAAGGTTCAGCGGACAGGCACGCGGAGCACGCCACGCCTGATGCCCCTACTGCTACCGACTCCCAGGTGCAAGGTGTCACCTCGGAACGAGGCGGCTACCTGCTGGGAAACGTCACGGCACCCACGGTGGTGGGCGCGGACGGGGAGTTGGCGTTTACCGTTACCGGCAAGGGCGCGTCACCGGTCACCCGGTTCGAGGCCTCGCATGAAAAACAGGCCCATCTGATCGTGGTGCGCTCCGACGGGACGCACTACCGTCACGTGCACCCCGTCATGGACGAAGCCGGGCGCTGGTCCCTGCCGTGGCGTTGGGAGGCAGCTGGTACCTACCGGATTTACGCCGATGTCGTCCCGACCGGCTCGGACGGCAACCTGACGCTGACCCGGACTGTGGACGTAGCCGGTCCACTCGAGCCAGCGGCACCTGAAGTCTCGGCCAGCGATGAGGTCCAAGGGTTCCAGGTCTCTCTCCATGGAGACCTGCTGGCCGGATCACCGTCGCCTCTGACGGTCAGCGTCAACCGCGGCGGGCAGCCGGTGACAAACCTGCAGCCCTACCTCGGGGCTTACGGGCACTTGGTGGCACTGCGGGAAGGCGACATGGCCTACTTGCACACCCACCCTGAAGGTGCTGGGCCGGGTCAGGGTGGGGTCTCCGGGCCCGAGGTGAAATTTGCTGCTACGCCCCCGACGCCTGGCCGCTATTACCTCTACTTCGATTTCCAGGTAGAGGGGCAGGTCCATACCGCCCGGTTCACCGCTGACGCTACGGAATTAGACCCTGCCGCGACCACGCCCACCGAGAAGACGCCCGCCGACGGCAGTACAGCCGATGACGGGCACGGCGGGCACTGACCCATCCACGACCACCCCAAGGAGCATGACCCTGACGGGTCGGGCCCGCAGCGGGAGAAAGAAGTACCCATGTCTGCATCAGCAGCCTGGCAGCCGGCGTCGGAACTCGACATCGAGCTTGAGATCGGCGGGATGACCTGCGCCTCGTGCGCCAATCGGATCGAACGCAAGCTCAACAAGCTCGACGGCGTCATCGCCTCCGTAAACTACGCCACAGAAAAGGCACACATCACCGCTCCTGCGGGCTACGATCCCCAGGCCTTGGTTGCCGAGGTCGAAAAGACCGGATACTCCGCGGCCCTGCCCAGCGCGCGGGAACAGCAAAACGGGGACGACGGCGACCGTCCTGACGCTGAACTGCGTACCCTCAGGCACCGGCTCATTGGCAGCGCGGTGCTCGCGATACCCGTCATCGCAATGGCGATGATCCCAGCACTGCAGTTCAATTACTGGCAATGGCTTTCCCTGGCGATGGCCGCCCCAGTGATCCTCTGGGCCGGCTGGCCCTTCCATAAGGCCGCCTACACAAATCTTCGCCATGGTGCCGCAACCATGGACACCCTGATTTCCATGGGCACGACTGCTGCGTTCCTGTGGTCCGTCTATGCCCTCTTCTTCGGCACCGCAGGGACGCCGGGGATGACGCACCCCTTCGAACTGACCGTTGCTCCCATTGATGGCGCGGGCAACATTTACCTGGAAGTCGGCGCCGGGGTGATTCTGTTCATCCTGGCAGGCCGCTACTTTGAGAAGCGTTCCAAGCGGCAGGCCGGGGCAGCTCTGCGCGCCTTGCTGGAGCTGGGCGCCAAAGAGGTGGCTGTGTTGCGCGACGGCGACGAGATCCGCATCCCCACCGATCAGCTCTCCGTCGGCGATGAGTTCATTGTCCGTCCCGGCGAGAAGATTGCAACGGATGGCGTGGTTGTCAGCGGCCGCAGTGCTGTCGATGAGTCGATGCTCACCGGCGAATCGGTGCCCGTGGAAGTCGGCGCCGGAGACACCGTCACCGGTGCCACCGTCAACTCCGGTGGACGGTTGGTCATCCGCGCCACGCGCGTAGGTTCGGACACCCAGCTGGCGCAGATGGCACAACTGGTCGAGAATGCCCAATCCGGCAAGGCCGAGGTCCAGCGTCTGGCTGACCGGATCTCGGGTGTGTTCGTTCCCATCGTGATCGCGGTGGCCGTGGGCACACTGGCTGCGTGGCTCGGTGCGGGGTTCCCCGTAACTGCTGCGTTCACCGCGGCCGTGGCTGTACTCATCATCGCCTGCCCCTGCGCCCTGGGGCTGGCTACGCCAACCGCGCTTTTGGTCGGCACCGGCAGGGGAGCCCAACTGGGCATCCTGATCAAAGGGCCGGAAGTGCTCGAATCCACCCGCAAGGTGGACACCATCCTGCTCGATAAGACCGGTACTGTCACCACCGGCAAGATGACCCTGCGGGACGTGCACACAGCGCGCGGAACCAGCCCTGACGATCTGCTCCGCATAGCCGGAGCCTTGGAGGATTCCTCAGAACATCCCATCGCCCAGGCGATTGCACGCGGCGCCACCGAACGTGTCGGAGACCTGCCAACCCCTGAAAATTTCCTGAATGTCGAGGGGCGCGGTGTTCAAGGTGTGGTCGAAGGCCATCTGGTGATCGTGGGCCGCGAATCCCTGCTCACTGACTGGTCGCTGACGCTGCCGGCCGATCTTGCCCGGGCCAAGACTGAAGCTGAGGCGGCCCGGGAGACGGCAGTAGTCGTGGCCTGGGACGGGGAGGTCCGCGGTGTGATGACCGTTGCCGACGCGATCAAGGACACCAGCGCCGAAGCCATCGCGCAATTCCGGACACTTGGCCTGACGCCGGTGCTGCTCACCGGCGACAACCGTGTCGTCGCCGAACAGGTGGCCGCCCAGGTGGGGATCGATCAGGTCATCGCAGAAGTCCTTCCCCAGGACAAGGTCCGTGTTGTCACGGACCTGCAGAAGCAGGGCAAGGTCGTGGCCATGGTGGGTGACGGCGTCAATGACGCCGCGGCGCTGGCCCAAGCGGACCTGGGCCTGGCCATGGGAACCGGTACGGATGTGGCCATCGAAGCGGCAGACCTCACCTTGGTCCGTGGAGATCTGCGTGCCGCCGCCGACGCGATCCGGCTTGCCCGAAAGACCCTGAGCACAATTAAAACCAACCTGTTCTGGGCTTTTGCCTACAACGTAGCCGCAATTCCGCTGGCCGCGCTCGGGCTGCTCAACCCCATGCTGGCCGGCGCCGCCATGGCATTCAGCAGCGTTTTCGTCGTCACCAACAGCCTCCGCTTGCGCTCCTTCAAGAGCCACGCGGTAAACACGTCGCCAGCTGCCGCCCGCACCCGCGCGCTACAGCCGATCGACGCCTGACCCCCAACCCGAAAGGAAACCCGCCATGGGAAGCTGCTGCAGCACCTCCGCCAAGGACACTTCGACAGAGGATCTGACTCTCACCGCCCGTCCCCCACAGGACAATGACGCAATTGCCTACTGCCCGGTCATGGCCGGCACCCCCGTAGTCAAGGCTGCTGCCGAAGCCAGCGGCCTCTACCGAGACTATGACGGGGAACGTTACTGGTTCTGCTGTGCAGGCTGCGGGCCGGCCTTCGACGCCGACCCGGCGAAATACGCGCACGCCGGCTGAGACCCTCGGCGCAGGAGTGCGACCCCGGGTGCGGTGACCTTATGTCAGCGCACCCGGGATTTGGCATCCCGGAGCCAAGCCCAATGGGAGGTTGTCATGGTGGTAAGGATCAGGTTCCGGCTGCGCTGCGGCGCACAAGTACCATGAGTAGGGTGATCCGCTGGGTGGCGGTCTGTCTGTTCCGCTGCGCGGCCGATCTGGCAGTCGGCTTTTTGGAAAACGGATCATCCCGCCACGGGACGGCGAACTCGTGCCCGGCACCATCTACGGCTACCCCTCAAGGAACAGAATGACCACGAAACAGCCTTCAGGCCCGGAAGCAGGGGCCGAGGTCCACGCAAACCACGGTTACATCACCGATAAAGAGCGTTACTTGGCCCGCCTCAAACGGATAGAGGGCCAGGCGCGGGGAATCGCGCGGATGGTTGACGAGGAGCAGTACTGCATTGACATACTCACCCAGGTTTCGGCGCTGACTTCCGCCTTGCGCGGCGTGGCCCTGGGGTTGCTGGATGACCACATGAAGCACTGCGTTGTCGACGCCGCCCAGCTCGGCGGAGATGCGGCTGACGCCAAAATGAAGGAAGCCTCCGAGGCCATCGCCCGCTTGGTCCGTTCCTGACCTCCCTCATCGCGTTTTGCGGGCTGCTTTAAGGCCGCGAAATCCGCTCCGCCCTGATCCGATAGGCCAGAATGACACTCCCTTCCATCGACACCGTTGTCACGTTTCCCTCGGGAGCGTTAGAAGGCACCGCAACCATCCTCCATATCGAAAACCTCGACGGCGGCAAGCGGGCCGTTCTCCTGGACAGCACTCCGTGCCACCCGGTGGACCTGGCCTGGCCGGACCAACCGGCGGATGCCGCGGAGCTTCGCACGGAGTCGGGCACTACCAGCGTTCTGGACTGCGTGGTTGGCGCGACTGACGGCCAATCCCTGCACATCGGAGCCGATGTCCCAGTGCGGAAGGGTGCGGAAGGCTGGGCTTTTGTGGCTGCGCACATTGTGGATGGCAGCCTTCCCTTGGTGGAGGGTCAGGCCATCACCATCAGCGTGAACGGGGAGTTCAGGGCTGCGCTGTCGGCCGGGCATACGGGCTGCCATCTGGCGTCGCTGGCCTTGAACGCCGAGGTGGCCGGGTTGTGGAAGAAGGACGTGCCGTTGGATTCGGCCGGTAACCCCAACTTCGACGCCCAGGCCATTGATCGGTCCTTGATCACGGAGAACGGTTCGCTGGACGAGTACAGGCTGGGCAAATCCCTGCGACGCAAGGGTTTTGACACCGAGGCCCTCCTAGGGAAACTCGCGGAAACCCAGGAGGGCATCAACCGGACACTGGCCACCTGGGTAGCGGCCGGTTCCCGGGTGCATGTCGAAGCGCCAGCCCCGGATCTCTCCGCACGTCGCCTCTGGGTTGCCGACCTCCCGGACGGCACCGTCAGCATCCCTTGCGGAGGCACGCACCTTTCGTCGTTGTCGGAGCTGTCCTCCATCAACGTTGCGCTTACGGCAACGGTCGACGGCGGCACTCCCGTTGTCCGGATGACCACACGGTGCGTTGTGGTGCAGTAGGCGTTAGCCGGCCGGTGGTTGACCTGTCGAAACCGGATCTCTACAGGCTCGATCACCAGCGGTGGCTTCAGGCTTCCGGCTTCATTTCGATGAGCTGGATCAGGTTGCCGCACGTGTCATCAAAGACGGCCACGATGCCCTCGCCGATGTCGGTAGGCGGCTGGGTGAAAACCACGCCAAGCCCGCTCAGCCGGGCGTACTCGGCCTCGATGTCTTCTACAGAGAACTGGGCCAGCGGAATGCCGTCCTCCATAAGCGCGTCCCGGTACGGCTTCACGGCAGGATGACCGGCCGGCTCAAGCAGCAGTTCGGGCCCTTCGGGAGCTTCCGGGGACGTGACTGTTAGCCAGAAGTCGTCGCCGATCGGAAGGTCGTGACGCGTTTCGAAGCCAAGCACGTCCGTGTAGAAAGCGTGGGCCGCCCGCTGATCGTTGACGAATACGCTGGTCATGGAAATCTTCATGGTTCAGGTCTCTTTCTGGTGGGGCCAACGCTCGTTGATCTCCGCGAGTGGGCCGGGGTTGAAGTAGTGGAATTTGGAGCGTCCGCGTTTCTCTGTCACAACGAGTCCAGCGGATTCAAGTATGCCGAGGTGCTGCGAAATGGCCTGCCGTGTGATGGACAGCCCATGCCTCATGGCCATCATGGTGCAGATCTCGAACAGGGTCTGGCCGTCGCGTGCCGACAGGTCGTCCAGGATCAGTCGCCTGGTCTCGTCGTCGAGTGCGCGGAAGATATCGGCCACGGATTCACTATAGGCAAGTCATCGCTTGCATATCAAGTGCCGGCCCCGCAGAAAGGCTGCTGCATCGTCGCGGCCAACGGTCTGTCAGCCGCGGCCTGGGGTGATCGGCCGATGAGAAATGCTGGCCCTGAATTCCTTGGGCCAGTAGCGTGGTCACATCTCCCTTTCGAAAGGCACCATACATGTCCTTCCAGGCATATCTCGACGCCGTTGAGGTTAAGACGGGCCTCACTCCGCGCCAGCTCCTCGACATCGCCGAATCCAAGGGGTTCAAGGAACCCTCAGTAAAGGCCGGAGTCATCCTTGAATGGCTGAAGGCAGACTACGATCTGGGCCGGGGTCACGGCATGGCACTGGTCCACGTGATCAAAAACGGGCCAAGGATTGACAGCAAGCACGTGGGATCCCAGGGAACGCACCGGGACGAGTCGGACCTCCTTTGGCTGGACGGCAAGGCAAGCAAGCCGGTCTAGCGAGGCCAAACACTGCCTCAGCGGGAAAACGCCGCCATCAGCACCGCGAGGGTCGAGGCCACCAGCTGCGCCACAACCAAGATGCCGGGCACCTGCCCCACATAGAGCGCCAGCAGCACCGGCGCCATGGCAATCACCACGGTGTCTATGCCTGCCGTAAATGAACGCAACTGGGCACTGGGCACAGGACCAAAGGGCGTCTCCACCGGCGGCCGCGACCAGTCCGGAGCGCGGCGGTAGGCACCCCGGACCGCCGCCGCACCCATCCCCAGTCCTGCGATGGCGCCCGGGACCAGAAGCGCCGGACCGGCAAGGCCCAGCAGCACCAACCCTCCGGTCAGGCATGCCATCCAGAGGGACAATGCCAGCGCAGGCAGCACAATTCTGCTCAACCGGACGGCCCCAGGGTGGAGCGGGAGGGCGGCGTCGACGCCGGGTGTGATCGCCGTTCGTTTGGCGACCACACCTACCGCCGATGCAGCGGCACAGCCAGCCATCAACAGAACCGCGAGGCGGGCTGGAAGCACCAGTCCGCCGTCGGCCATCATCACCGCGATGCTGAGCACCAGGAGTGCGGCGAGCGTGCGCCACTGGCTGGTGTGCCGCAGGAAGGCCGTGGCATCAGCCAGCAGCAGTGCCGTCCAGGGCCGCCTGGCGGGAAGCGCGTAAAGGCACCTGAATCTGGACACCGAACCACTGCCCGGGGTTCCGCTGAAGGCCCGCGTCAATTCGTTGACGTCCATAAAGAAGACCGCAGACCCGGCATGGCCGGCAACTGCGCCGCCGCGGGTCAAGTCGGCGCCCGGAATGCTGCCCAACCTGGCAGCGACAAGCAGCCAGAGGCCCAGAACGGCCGCCATCAGGACCAATGCCGGCCAGTACAGGCCGGCAGATGCAACGGAGGGCAGGGCCGATGTGGCAACGGACAGCACGAGCGTGGGCACGGGACCCTGGCCCCGCCCCGGCAACTGCCGTATCGCGGAGAGGAGCATCACGGATGCGGCCGCCAGCCCAAACGTCGCCGATGCCAGGGCGTGCCCCAGCGGCTGTGCGGTCAGGAACGTCAGGACGCTGAAGGGAAGATACGCGACGGCGGCGCCCAGACACAGCAGCAGCACGCGCCGCAGGAAGCTCCCTTCCACCATCCGCCGCCGTCCCACAGGCAGGCCCAGCCACCAAAAACCTTCAGTTCTCCGGACATTCACGGGCCCGATTTTCCGGCTGAAGAGAGCGACAGCCAGCAGTCCCGCTACCGTCAGCCCTGCCTGGAGGTATTCCTGCGGGATCGTCACTGTGGCGGAGGAGGCGGTCCCCGGTTCAAGGACCAAGTGTGTCCGGACCGCGAAAACCAGGGATCCCAGCATCATCAGGACGACGGCGAGTCCCAGCCCAGTGCTGTAGACGTCCACCAGCACGTCGCGGTACCGGTGCTCGCGGCGGCTGCGCTGCCTGGCTGCGGTCCGGGTGAAGCGGACGACGTCGAATGCCGGGTCAGTCCCTGCCGTCCCGGTTTTCGGGTCCATCACTGGGCGCGGGCAATGTCGGCTGCCGCCTGCTGCGGCGTCAGCTCCAGGACAGTTTCGTCGATCAGCAGTGCGCGGTCTGCTGTCCGGAGCAGCAGCTCCGGGTCGTGGGTGACGAGCAGGACGCCACCACCGGATTCGCTGTACGCGCGGATCCGGCCCGCGAGGCGCTCACGCATCACCGGATCAAGCCGCTGCTCCGGCTCATCCAGGATGAGCAGCGAGGAGGGCCGCACCAGCGCCGATGCCAGCAGCAACCGGCGGCGCTGTCCCGAGGAAACAAGGTCCGGGACAACATCCGCACGGTGGCCGAGGGAGAAGAACTCCAGTTCCCTCGAGACCGCGCCGTCCGGCTCGGCCACGGAATGCCCGCGAGCCACCAGCTGGAGATGCTCCCTGATGCTGAGCGATGGGAAAAAGATGTCTTCATCAAAAGCCGCGGCAACGGCCCGGCGGAAACTTATTGAGTCTTCGTTGACGTGCAGCCCATCGAACCGGACTTCCCCGTCGATTGGCGCCTGTTTGCCGGCAATGGTCCGGGCAACCGTGGATTTACCGGCGCCGTTGAAACCAACCACGGCCAGCACTTCACCGGCCTCCAGCCGGGCCGACACCGGACCACAGACGGGAACTCCGCCATAGCCAACAGACAGGCCCGAAACTTCCAGAAGCGCCCCCACTCGATCCATCCGTCCAATCTAGCGCGGCATTTCCGGCAAGGGGGCCAGGCGGCCCCCTCCCGTACCTGGTTGGGTGGGGGAGGGGGCCCGCCGGTTTACTTCACGGAAAGTTCGACGGCGGCAGAGGTCACCTTTCCGTGGGCGTTCTGGAAGACCGCCCGGATCTGCAGCCCGTTTTGGTCAGCGGAGACGGAGGGAAGCTCAAGCGTGGACTTGTAGGTACCTTCGTCTGTGCGCTTGGTGACCGGCTGGGTGCCGGCACTCTGCCAGGTGTCGCCGTCGTCGGAAGATGTCTCCCACACCGCAACGGGGCCCGGGGTGCCAGTGGCAGCCGCACTGAAGGACGCCTTCTTTCCCACACCGGCAGTGACGGCCTTGGGCTGCTTCTGCATTTCCGGCACTGCCACGGTCTGGTCGAACTCGGGCCAGCCATCCACCCAGTTGATCTTCTGGATGCCCAGCGTGGGGAAGTAGGGGATGTCCTCGTTGGATCCGTCGTAGTAGTGGAAGGCCAGGTAGTCACCGAACACGGACTGGCCGCCCGGCCCCGTCATGGCGCCATGTGCATCCAGGACCACTGAGCCTCCGCCGCCGAACATGTCCTTGCCGTCCTTGTCCAGGTACGGGCCCTTCACGGACGTGGACCGGCCCACTGCCACCTTGTAGGTGGAGTCGCCGCCGCGGCAGCAGGAGTCGAAGGAGACAAACAGGTAGTAGTAGCCGTCGCGCTCGGTGATGTATGGCGCTTCCACCGGGTTGTTGGGGATAAACCTGTCCGCGATGTTGACCGTCTTGGACTGCCAGTCCGCCACTGGCTTGCCGCTGGGCCACTCGATGGGCACCAGGAAAATGCCGTACCAGAACGAGCCGATTGCCATGTAGGGGGTGCCGTCGGCGTCCTCGATGATGCCGGCGTCGATCGCGTTGAACGTTTTGTTGGGGTTGTTCGGATCCAGGCCGGTGGCGGGGGAGGAGATCACCATCCCCTGGTCCACCCACTCATAGTCGGGATCGTTGGGATCAAGGGTGGTGTTGGTGGCCAGGGCGGTCAGGGAGTTGCTTCCGCCAAAGCGCGACGCCGAGTAGTACAGGTAGTAGGTGCCATTATGTTCGGTGATTTCCGGCGCCCACAGGTTATCCGGCAGTGCGCCGTCAGCAAAGTGCTGGTCGATCCAGGCCGGGATTTCGTCCCAGACGCTACCGGCGTAAGCCCAGGTGGTGCCCTGATCGTGGGACGACCAGATCTGGATGGTGCCACCGTTTTCCCGGTTGATTCGCCCGGTGGAGTACACGTACCACGTGCCGTCGTGATCGATGATCAGGCCGGGATCGTGGATGGGGGACGTCTCGCCGACGACGGTTTTGCCGCCAACGGGGTCGGTCTGCAGCTTCTGCGTGGCCGCTGCGGTCTCCGTGGCAATGCCAGGAGCCGGGGCCGTGATGGAGGGGAGTATGGCGGCGGTCAAGGCAATGCTGAAAACGGCTGCAATACCTGCGGCGCGCGCTGCCCATGGACGTGACTTCGTCATCACGTGGTCCTTCCGGAAAGTGGATGGGGAAAGGGGCCGGCGGCGGGGGATGCGCCCGGGCCTGGCAGAAGACTTGCAACGTTGTAACCGAAATATCGCACGCGGTGGCCCGAGGCGTCAAGGGTGAGTGCCGACGTCGAAAATTAATTGGAAGTTCACTCTTGACGTTGTGACGCCCGCCATGTGAAGGTTTCTTACAACGTTGCAAAGAAACCCCCTGGATGCCGGTCCGCCTTCCGTGGACAGTTGGGGGCCAGTACCGCCCCCTTGAATCCAATTGCTCCACCCGACCCGGAAGGAACACGTGATGACGAAGTCACGTCCCATTGCCGCAACCCTTGCCCTCTTCACCGCAGCAGGCCTGATGCTGGGCGGCTGCTCCGCCCCCGCCTCCGGCGAGGGCGACAGCGGCGAAAAGAAGCTGACGTTTATGTTCCGCGGCGGCGAAGATGAAAAGAAGGCCTACGAAAAGGCCGTTGAGCAGTTCGAGGCTGCCAACGGAGTGGACGTCGATATCATCGTCACCACCGCGGACCAGTACGCCACCAAGCTCAAGGCCGCCATCGCCGGCAAGCAGGTCCCTGATGTGTTCTACATCGGCCCCGGAGACGTGCAGGCATACGTCCAGAACGGGATCGTCAAGGACATCACCGAATACGTGGAAGGCTCCGACACGATCGACCTGGACAACATCTGGGAATACGGCGTGGACAGCTACCGCTACGACGGCAAGCTGGTGGGCGAAGGCGCCATCTACGCACTGCCCAAGGATGTAGGGCCCTTCTCCTTCGGCTACAACAAGACCATGCTGGAAAAGGCAGGAATCCCGCTGCCGGACAAGGACAAGCCCTACACCTTCGACGAATTCGTCGGCGCAGCCAAGAAGCTCACTGCAGACACCAACGGTGATGGCACCCTGGACCAGTGGGGCACAGGCCTGAACGTGCAGTGGAACCTGCAGCCCTTCGTGTGGTCCAACGGTGGCGACTGGTTGAATGAGGACCGCACCAAGGTCACCGTGGACACCCCGGAATTCGCGAAGTCCCTGCAATGGTTTGCCGATCTGCAGAACGTCCACGGCGTCACGCCGTCGGTGGCTGAAGCCCAGACGCTGGATACCTACCAGCGCTGGATGAAGGGTGAGATCGGCTTCTTCCCCGTTGCCCCGTGGGACCTGTCCACTTACCAGAAGCTCGGCTTCGAATGGGACGTGATTCCGTACCCGGCGGGCGATAGCGGGGAGACGGCCAGCTGGATCGGCAGCCTGGGCATCGCAGTCTCCGAGAGCACCAAGTACCCGGAGGATGCGGTCAAGCTGGTCGAGTTCCTCACGGCCAACAAGGACGCGCAGCAGAGCCTGGTGGACGCAGGCATCCAGATTCCCAACTTGAAGGACATGGCGGAGACCTGGGCCGCGGACACCACCACCAAGCCGGCCAACAAAGCTGAATTCCTTGAAATCGTCAAGGACTACGGCCGCGCCCTTCCCGGTGGCAACACCTTCAACGCCGAGTGGTATGACGAGCTCTACACCAATATCCAGCCTGTCCTGGACGGCAAGCAGACCGCAGCGGACTATCTGAAGGAAGCCCAGCCCAGGATGCAGGAATTCCTGGATGCAGCCAACCAGCAGGCCGGCCGCTAAAGCCCCTGCCCCAGCAAGGCGCCGCGGTAGTACCCAAGTGCCGCCGCGGCGCCTGACCCACCTGGCTTTCCCTACGTTCCATCACCACAATCAGCGAATCAATGAGGATCCAGCGATGACCACCACCATCAACCGCCGTTCACGGCTTCACCGGAAGGAACACCAGGCCGCGCTGCTCTTTGTTGCCATACCGGTGCTTGGATTCCTCCTCTTTACACTTTTCCCGCTGTTGTTCTCCGTCTACGCGTCCTTCACCAACTGGAACGGCATCTCCGCGCCGAAGTTCAACGGACTGGACAACTACGTCAAGATGTTCGGTGACAGATACTTCCTGAAGTCGCTGTGGAACACGCTGTTCATGATGATCGGCATCCCGATCGGCCTGGTCATCTCGCTGGCACTGGCCCTGGCCATGAATCGCAAAATGCGTGGCACCACCTTCTTCCGGACCGTCTACTACCTTCCGGTGATTTCTTCGATCGCCGCGGTGGCCATCCTGTGGCAGTGGGCGTTCAACGGCGACTTCGGCCTGATCAACCAGGGCCTGGGGCTGCTGGGCATCGACGGCCCCAACTGGCTGCAGGACACGGCCACCGTGAAACCCGCGCTGATGATCATGGCCATCTGGAAGGGCCTGGGCTACGCCATGTTGCTCTACCTGGCCGCGCTGCAGTCCGTGCCCCGGTACCTTTACGAAGCAGCTTCCCTTGACGGCGCCACCGCCTGGCAGCAGTTCCGCCACATTACGGTCCCCATGGTCCGGCCCGTCACGTTCTTCCTGATTGTCACCAGCATCATCGGCGGCTCGCAAATCTTCGTGGAAATCAACATCATGACCCCCACCGGCGGTCCCGAGTTCGAGTCCGCAACCATCGTTTGGTACATCTGGCAGAAAGCCTTCGACAACCTCCAGATGGGCTACGCCTCCGCCATGTCAGTCATCCTGGGCCTGCTGGTGTTCATCATTACCTTCATCCAATTCCGGCTTAACCGCCGCAACCAGTTTTCGATCGATTGAGGCAGGCAGCCATGTCGACACAGAACCTCGTAACCACCCCGCCCCTGGAGCCCACCGAAGCCATTCCGGCGTCGGCCGGCGGCGCAGGAGGGGGAACTACCGGAACCGGCGGTGCGCCTCGCGGGCGCGGCCAAAAGTCCGCCAAGGACGGCCTCCGGCTGGGCAATATCCTCACCACCCTGGTGCTGTCCATCGGCGCCATCGTGATGATCGCGCCGCTTGCCTGGACGTTCTCCACTTCGCTCAAAACCAAGGACGGCGTCTTCGAGCTGCCGCCACAGTGGATCCCGGACCCGTTCGTGTGGGAGAACTACCTCCGCATCTGGACGGCCGGGCCGCTGCTGACCGGTATCCAGAACAGCCTGATTGTGGCGGCATCTGTCACGATCGTCGGTTCCCTCACCTCCGCACTGGCGGCCTTTGCCTTCGCCAAGATGCGGATGCCTTTCAAGAACGCACTGTTCCTCGGCCTGCTCTCCGGGCTGATGATCCCGTTCCCCACACTGATGATTCCGCAGTTCACCATCTTCGCCAGCATCGGCTGGGTGGATACCTTGTGGCCACTGATTGTGCCCGGGCTGTTCGGCAACATCATCATGATCTTCTTCCTGCGCCAGTTCCTGAACAGCATCCCGGATTCGATCGTGGAGGCCGCACGGATCGACGGCGCATCCTACCTGCAGATCTTCTGGACCCTGATCCTGCCAGCGATCCGTCCCGCGCTGGCCGCACAATTCATCCTGTGGTTCATGGCTGTTTGGAACGACTACCTGGCGCCCATCATCTACTTGAACTCGCCGGGCACCCAGACCCTGCAGTTGGTCATCGCCAACTTCAATGCCCAGTACGCCATCCAAACTGACTACCCGCTGATCATGGCGGCGTCCTTCGTTGCACTGCTGCCGGTGCTGATCGTTTTCGTTGTCTTCCAGCGGCAAATCATCGAATCCATTGCACTGTCCGGATCCAAGGGCTAAGCGATGTTGGATACCGAGACGGCAACCGCGGGCCCGGCCACCTGGGGTCCACGCCACGCCCACGATCCCACGGTTGTGCGCGACGACGACGGCACCTACTACATGTTCTCCACCGACGCTGTGGCCAACAGCAAAGATATTCCCTCCGGAGTACATATCCGGACCTCCCAGGATCTGGTGGGTTGGCAGTACTACGGAACAGCGTTCGACGGCGTGCCGTCACCGGCCGCTGACTGGACCGGTGCGCAGGGCCTCTGGGCTCCTGAAGTGGTCCGCTGGCCCGGAAGCGGGTGGCATATGTACTACTCGGCGTCCACCTTCGGCTCGCGGACCTCGGCCATCGGCCTTGCCGTGGCACCATCGCCTGCCGGCCCCTGGGAGGACCGCGGACTGGTGGTTGCCACCCGCCAGGGTGAACATTCCCAGAACGCCATAGATGCCGCCGTCGTGCTTGATGCAGACGGTGCCCCCTGGCTGACCTACGGTTCCTTCTTTTCCGGGATCTACATGCTGCCCCTGGACCGGAATTCCGGAAAGCCGTTGGAGGAAGGGGACCTGGGTACGCTGATCGCCCGGCGGCACGCTTCAGTGGACGGCGCCGTTGAGGGTGCCTTTATCCTCTACCGCCCGGAGGAAGAGCAGTACGTGCTCTTCGCGTCATATGACTCGTTGTTCGACAGCTACAACATGCGGGTTGCCGTCTCCGATTCGGTTACCGGGCCCTACCGGGACTTCCGTGGCGTCACCCTCACCGACCTGGACGCTTCACCAATGCTGGCCGGAACCAAGATCCTGGGCAGCTACCAGTTCGACGGTGGCACTGGGTGGCTGGCTCCCGGCCACAATTCGGTGTTCACGCAGGATGGACCGGACGGATCGCCTGAGCACTTTGTGGTGCATCATGTACGTTTCGCGGATGATCCCAGCCAGCACATGGCCCAGGTCCGGCGGCTGTTCTTTACGGGTGCGGGATGGCCGGTTGTGTCACCGCAGCCGTACGCAGGTCACGCTGTTGAGGTCCTGCCGGGCCCTGAGCCGGTGGCGGGAAGCTGGCAGGTCCTCCGGTTCGATCCTGCTTCCACCGAACTGGTACAGGCGGTGACCCTGGACATCTCCTGCCAAGGGGGCGACGACGTGCTTTCCAGCGGTGCACCGGCCTCGCTGGCACTGATCATCAAGGGCATGGCGGACGGGTCGGGGGAGGCCGCGGAGCTGGACGCCATGGTGTTCGGTTCCTGGGACTGGGCCGGCGGGCGGGCTGCTTTGTCATTCAGCGGCATCGACCAGCGGGGCGTCGTCTGGTCCGGGACCAAAGGTGCTCGCCATGAATGACGGGCCCATGGGCTGGGCCGGCCGCGTGATGGAATGGCTGGCCTTCGCCACCCGCATGGTTCTGATCAACCTGTTGTTTGCCGCCGGAACCCTTGCGGGCCTGGTGCTGCTGGGCTTGTTCCCGGCCGCGGTGGCGGCCACCACCATGCTGGCCCGGCTTCGCGCCGGAGCAGCCGGGGACCATCTGGTGCGGGACTTCATCACCGTCTACCGCTCACAGTTTTGGCACACCAACCGGGTGGGCGGCATTTTCTGGGGTGCCGGCGTCGTGCTGTTCCTGAACGTCCTGACGATGCAGGGCGGCAACTCTCCGGTGCATGCCGCGCTGTTGCTCCTCGCCGGGGTAGCCGGCACCGCGACCCTGCTGGCTGCCTTTACCGCCATCGCCACCTGCAGCCGCTACCGGGATTCCGTGAGCCGCACCTGGCGCACGGCGTTCCTGCTGCCGCTGGTTTCGCCGCTGATGAGTGTGGGGCTGCTGGTCAGCCTGGTGCTGCTGGCCGGAGTCTTCTCCGGGCTGACAGTCCTGGTGCCGCTGGTGGGCGCATCGGCTCCGTTGCTGGCATCCGGCTGGCTGCTGGAGCGCCGGCTCCAGCGGCTGGCCGCACCGACGGCGGTGGAACCAGCCGTCTCGGCCGCTTAGACACCCTCGGCCTTTTTAGCCTCAAGAATTTTCATCAACTTCTACAACGTTATACAGAATAGGAAGAACCGTGACCATCACCTCCGCTGCCGCTGAACAGACCACCCTGGCTGTTGTGGCACCCACTGTCATCACCATTGACCGCTCGGCCGTTGTGGCCCCCGTGAGCCGCCGCATCTTCGGCTCGTTCGTGGAGCACCTGGGCCGCTGCGTGTATGACGGCATCTATGAGCCGGGCCATCCCACTGCGAACGAGGACGGCTTCCGGCTGGACGTCATCGAGCTGGTCAAGGAGCTCGGCTCCAGCACCATCCGCTACCCCGGCGGCAACTTCGTCTCCGGCTACCGGTGGGAAGACGGCGTGGGCCCGCGCGACCAGCGGCCGGTCCGCCGCGACCTGGCCTGGCACTCGCTGGAGTCGAACCAAGTCGGCCTGGACGAGTTTGCCCGTTGGTGCAAGCTCACCGGCTCGGAGCTGATGATGGCCGTGAACCTGGGCACCCGGGGCATCGAAGCGGCTCTGGACCTGCTGGAATACGCCAACCACCCCTCCGGAACCGCGCTCAGCGAGCAGCGGATCGCCAACGGCACCAAAGATCCGTACGACATCCGCATGTGGTGCCTGGGGAATGAGATGGACGGTCCATGGCAGATCGGGCATATGTCCGCTGACAGCTACGGAAAGCTTGCAGCCCGCACGGCTTCTGCGATGAAGACTGCGGACAAGGACCTCGAGCTGGTGGTGTGCGGCTCATCGAGTTCGTCCATGCCCACCTTCGGTGAGTGGGAGCGTGTGGTCCTGGAACACGCCTACGAGCACGTGGACTACATTTCCTGCCACGCCTACTACCAGGAGCGCAACGGTGACCTGGGCTCCTACCTGGCGTCCTCGCTGGACATGCAGTACTTCATCGAAACCGTGGTGGCCACGGCGGACCACGTCAAGCACAAGCTGAAGAGCCAGAAGACCGTCCAGCTTTCTTTCGACGAATGGAACATCTGGTACCTGGACGAGCACCAGGCCTCCGAGGAAGTCAACGATCAGTGGGTCCACGCACCCCGGCAGCTGGAGGACACCTACTCAGTGGCCGACGCCGTGGTGTTCGGCAACCTGCTGATCACCCTGCTGAAGAACCATGACCGTGTTGCCGCGGCCTCGCTGGCGCAGCTGGTCAACGTGATCGCGCCGATCATGACGGAGCCGGGCGGCGACACCTGGCGGCAGACCACCTTCTTCCCGTTCTCCGTGACGTCCCGCCTGGCCAAGGGAGATGTGCTGCGGCCCCGGATCGATGCCGGAACGTACACCACCGCCGTTTATGGTGATGCGCCGCTGGTGGATGCGGTGGCCACTGCCGACGCCGCAACCGGCGAGTCAGCACTGTTCCTGGTGAACCGCAGCCAGACCGAGTCCATCGACCTGACCATCAATGTGGCGGACCTCAACGCCACGGTCATCACCGAGGCCGTCACCCTGCACGACGCCGACGTTTACGCCAAGAACACCCTGCAGGACCAGAACCGTGTGGGGCTCAAAACGCTCGACGGCGCCATCCTCCAGGAGGGCACGCTCACCGTGACGCTGCCCCCGGTGTCCTGGTCCGCCGTCGCGCTTGGCTGACTGAAAGTGGCCGTATAGACCCGGAAGGGCTGCGATCCGGAGGGGGAGTACTCCGGATCGCAGCCCTTTCGCTTAATGCTTTTCGGAATTCCCTTGTCGATGAACTGTCACGCGTTTGTTCCGTCACCGGCGTTGTCTGCGGCCTCTCCGAAACTGATAAGTGCCGCCAATCATTAAGAGAAATCCCATGACTCCGAGAAGAAGCTGGTTCGTGATCAATCCGGCCATAAGAAAAATCAAACCGGATGCCGCCGCCATTGCACCATAGACAACCGCCGCAGGGCGCCGGGCCAAGCCCGTCTGCAGCTTTTGGTCAAGCTCAGGATCCGCGGCAGCAAGTTCCTGCTCGAGCTGTTCGAGTTTTCTGCGTTCATCGTCCGAAAGTGTCATGGAAACTCTTATGATTTTGACGGCCAGAATGCATTTCAAAGTGTCTATAGAGGATGTTCCGGACGGGTTGGCCTGGACTCGCGGGGGTCCATTTCTCCTTCCTTGATGGGGGAGAACAGCGGATATCCGGGGTAGGCGTAACCGGGGTTCCAGTATGGGGACAGGCCGTAGTAGCCGTAGATCCCTTCGTAGTAGGATCTCTCCACCGCCAGGTCGGGGTCGTATTCAGGCGCTCCGGCGATCTGCTCGCGGCTCCGGTCGATGACGACTTCACGATCGTCCGGGTTGATGCTCTTGATGGTATCGACCGGAATAAATGTTTTGTCTTTGCCGATGCCCAGGAACCCTCCTGAAGCGATCACGAGAAATCGGACTTTCTTCTCAGCGACATCGACCAGCAGTTCTTCGACTTTGCCGATGTCTTCGCCGGAATCGGATCTGACCGTGTGCCCGCGGATGTCTTCATTTGCGTCGGCCACCGTCTTGCCGGTGTCGCCGAGCCTCACCAGTTCGCTGGTCTCGCCCTGTTCCATGATGATTCTCCTTTCAGCCATCTGCGGCTGCCGGGTGCATTAATCACTCCTGAACGTCTTTCCAGCCTATAGTCGATACCGCGCAGCACAAGGGCCGGATGCTATCTCGGACCACGTCCCCTTTTCGAACGGGCACGCGCTCAAACCACCATTTTGCTCGCTCCGGTTTGACCTCAACCATGGTTGAGCTTTTAGTGTGAAGACCGTCGATCCACCGAACTAAGGTCCACCATGCCGTTCTCCGCTTCCCTTTCGCCTCTTTCTGTCAGCGAACACTTCAAGACTGCCTTCCGCGCCCATCCCGCCGGGGTTGCGGTGATCACTGCGACGGGGACCGACGGAGTTGTTGGGCTGACCGCTTCGTCCGTGGCATCTGTCTCGGCCGACCCGCCGATTCTCGCCTTCTCCGTTTCCGGCGGCCGCTCAGCATCCCAGATTGCGGCGGCACAGACCGTGGTGGTCCACCTCCTCGGTACTGATCAGCTGGAACTCGCCCGCGCCTTCTCCATTCCCGGAGCACCTCGTTTCACCGGAGAGATGAATTGGGAATTGCTGCCTACTGGCGAACCCCTTCTGTGCGACGCCCCCTGGGCCCTGCGCTGCGAAATTGTCCACCGGGCAGCGTTGGGAGGCTCAGTGCTCTTGGCTGCGACGGTCCTCGAGGTCCGGTCTGGTCCGTCTGTTTCAGATCCGCTGGTGTATCAAGACCGGGCCTTCCACCGGCTCAGCCCAATCGCGGAGTTCATGCGCTAGTGGGGGCTGCGGGGATGATGCCCGCCTCATAGGCGATGATGGCTGCCTGTACCCGGTTATTCGCGTTCAGCTGCTGAAAGATGCTGCTGATGTGCCCTTTCACGGTGCCCTCCGCAATCCAGAGTTCAGCTGCGATCTCCGCGTTCGATAATCCGCGGCCGAGGAGGCTTAGCACAGTCCGTTCGCGGTCGGTCAGCTTGTTGACCATGGAGACCGCGATTGAACTGCCGGTGTTGTTGGACTCGCGGAGTTTGCGCAGAATCAGTTTTGCCACGGGCCCGGACAGCGCCGACCCTCCGCCGGCGACTGTAAGGATCCCCTCGATCAGGTCCTGCGGTGCGGACGCTTTGATCAGGAATCCGTCGGCGCCGGCGTCAACCGCTTGGGCAACGTTCTCGTCACTGCCGAACGTAGTGAGAATTACGACGGCGGTGCTGAGACCCAGCCGACGGATCTCGCGCGCCGCCTCGATGCCACTGCTTGACGGCATCCTAATATCGAGAACAGCCACCTCCGGGCGCATTCTCCGGACGAGTTCGACTGCCTCGATCCCGTCCTGCGCCTCACCAACGACGTCTATGCGCTCGTCAGACGAGAGAATAGCCCTGATGCCGGCACGGACCAGGGATTCGTCGTCGGCGATGATGACGCGAATTGGCCGGGTTCCGTCAGCTGTCATGAGACAACATCTTTACTGACGAGTTTCTGATCGGCGAAACAGAGCCGGTAGAGACTGTCGGACCCGAGTACAAACGGGTTGGTGGTAGGCCGGAAGTACTCGCACGCGGCCCCTGCAGGCTGCTCTGGCTCGTTGAAGGTCGGTGGGGCCTTTTGTATGTGCGCCAACGGGAGCATTGTGTTGAGGTCAGCGCGAAGTTGTCCGACTCGTATTTGCTCGAAAGTTGCGGGCTCCATGCCGGACCGGGCAACGGTGATGGCGTTGGTGGCGAACAGTGCTCCTGCCACGACCAGCACAAAAGCTGCCGGCACCACCGCAGTGAGTGCAGTCCGACGCGTATGGGTCCGGCGGTCCGCGTGTACCGTGCTTTGTGCCGAAGGCGCGCTGCCCTCCCGTGGTACCTGACGGCTGCTGGGCGTAGCGGAGACTGGGATGGAAACGTCGACGGCGAATTGCCCACCGCTGTTGTCTACGTCCAGGGTGCCGCCCAGGACCCGGACCCGTTCACGCATCCCCGGAAGTCCCGAACCCTCTGGTCGCATCGGCACGGAGGGGCCAACAGGATTCCTGGCACGTATTCGAACCATGTCCCCGACGGTGCCGACGTGAAGAGTCAGGGGAGCATCCGGCGCGTGTTTGGCAGTGTTGGTGAGCAGCTCCTGCACAATTCGATGGACGGCTCTGGAAACGGCCGGCGACCAGGTATCCGGCACGCCGTCGACGACGAAATCGACTTTCGTCCCCGCCGCACGCGACCGCGCGACAACATCATGCAGGCTTCGTCCGTTCAACTCTTCGAAGCCGCTGGAGTGTTCGTCGCGAAGGACGTTGACGATGTCGTGCAGTTCGGCCATGCTCCTCACGGCGGTTTCCCGCACCCGGACAACTATCTGGCGCTGCTCGTCGGTGAGTGAGGTGACCTCCAGGGCGCCGGTGCTGACGGCCAACAGACTTAGTTCGTGGCCAAGCGAATCGTGCATCTCCCGCGCGATCTCCGCACGCTCGCGGACGCGCGCCTGCTCAGCCACGAGTTCTTCCCTGCTCTCCAGCTGTGCCGCCCGCGTCCAGCCGGCCTCGATGAGTTCCGAGCGGTGCCGCAGGTAAGTGCCACCCCACCACGGCAGAACGGATGCCAGGACCTCGATGATCAGCGCTGTGATCGTGGGTCCAAAGGAGCCGCTGGCGACGCCAATTCCGACTCCAACTACAGCGACGCCGATAAACGCCGGTAGTGCGGCACGGCCGACTTCCGCCTGCCGTCCCACAATGTAACTACCCAGCACCATAACGCCCACCGGCCACAGACCGTTTTCAGTGAAGGCAGCGGGCAGGGTGATGCTGACTGCCGCAGCAAGTGCGATGACCGGAGCCCGGCGGACCGCCAGGACAACAATCAAGGCCATGACCAGGGCCGAGCGTTGCTCAATGACGGTGGCGCCCGTGTCCGTAGACCCCACAAGCACCGGAACCAGTAAAGCAAGCCAGAGCAGGCCTGTGGCAACCGCTGGGCCGGAGAGCAGACGTCGAATCACAGTCTCATCCTACGGAGCCGGACATGCCGGCACACCAGACTAAAGTCCTATCGTCGTGCGCCAAAAGCAGGCCGTAAGTAGGAGATGGATCAACCCCGTAGTCCGATGTGCGGGCACATGCCTGATTTATAGCGTGGAACAGGTAGCCATCAGCGCGCAGTTCTGGACCGTCCATTTCCGGCAATGGCACACAGGAAGGGCATTATGGAAGCCATTACCCAGTTCGTCATGGATGCTGCAGCGTCGCCATGGGTCTACGTCATGCTGGCCGCGGTCTGCCTCATCGACGCGTTCTTCCCACCCGTCCCGAGTGAGACCGTCGTTGTCGGGCTGGCGGCACTCGCCGTGCATGCGGGCACGCCTTGGCTATGGCTGGTTATTGTGGTGGCGGCCTTCGGTGCAATCATTGGGGACAATATTGCGTATGCCATGGGGCGGGCAATCGGCACCACCCGATATTCCTGGATGCGGCGGCCGCGAGTGGCCGCCACCTTCGATTGGGCACACAGGACGCTCAACCTGCGGCCGGCATCGCTCATCCTCACTGCGCGCTACATCCCGATCGGACGCGTCGCCGTGAATATGACAGCAGGAGCGACTGCTTTCCCGAGGCGGAGGTTCATTCCGCTAAGCATCGTCGCAGGCATGAGTTGGGCAGCGTATTCGGCGGCCATCGGAACGCTCTTCGGACACTGGTTTCACGCAAACCCGTTCATCGGTGTGGTCGCAGCCATCGCCTTTGCAGTCATCGTTGGCCTCTTGATCGACCACATCATGCAAAGGGTTCAGACCCGAAACTTGTTGAGCCTGTGCCACAGTGAGCCCTATGACGCGAATCCTGATGATCGGTATCCATGCCAACGCCCTCGACTACAGCAAACTTCCGCCTGAACTCAATGAAGCCGTGATGACCGAGCGGATCGAGTCCGGCTTCGGAGCAACCCTCGCAGCCGGTTTCGACGCAGTCTCATGCCTCACTGGCACCTCTCCGGATGAAGCTGAAGCGCAGGTACGTGCGGCATTCGACCAACACCAGCTCGGCTTGGTCATGATCGGCGGTGGCATCAGGATGCTCCCTGAGAACACCGAGCTCTTCGAACGGATCATCAACACGTGCAGCGAGGCATCACCTGGCATCCCCTTCTGCTTCAATACCTCGCCGGAGTCGACGCTGGAGGCATTGCGGCGCCACGTCCAGCCCGTATAGCCGCTGTGGAGTAGGCGCCGCAGGTGGCGCCTACTCCAGGTAGGGCCTGGTGATGAGTTCGACGGCGTGGCCGGCGGGGTCCTTGAAGTACACGCCGCGACCGCCGTGCTCGGTATTGGTCTGGCCGGGAAGGGTCATCTGCGGGTCAGCCCAGTGCGTGACATCCCACTCGACCAAGCGGGCGTACGCCCGGTCGAACAGCTCATCGTCCACCAGGAAGGCGTAGTGCTGCATCTGGATTTCGACGGGCGGCGTCGCGAACTGCAGCATCACGCCGCCGTCGAGGAGGATGTTGGTGAAGGGTCCCCACGAGGGGGCCGCGGACGCTTCGATGAGGTCCATATAGAACTGCGCGGACTCTGCGCCGTTTTTTGAGGCAATGATGGTGTGGTTGAAGGCAGCTGGCATAAATCTCCTTGTGTCTGCAGCCCACCGTAGACTGTCTGCCCGCCCGGCGGAAGCAGCGCGGGGAAGCCAGGCATCACGCCGTCGTCGTTGTGCGGAGCATGTCCTCAACAAGTTGCCGGCACATCCCATAAGCGGCCGTGCCCGGAGTGATGACCGCAAAGTGGTCGCCAGAGGTTTCGTGCAGTGTGGCCGGATCCCCGGCCGCAGCCGCTGCAGCCACGTATGTCTCTGAGAGGCTGAACGGAGCGGCATCGTCTTCACGGCTGTGTACAGCGTGGATAGGTACGCCGATAGGCAGTTGAGCTACCGGATCGGCAATAAGATACCGGTCTGCCCGCTCCAAGGGAGTGGATCCCATCAGGTTCTCAACCGCTCCAGAGCTGAGGCCAAGTTGCCACGCAGTGGTGAGATCCAGAATCCCGGCCTGGCTGACGGCGCCTGTGAGGGGCACCCGGGGATTCGCCCCGGGAGTTCCTTCCCGGAGCTTGGGGCGGCCGGCTGCCCAAACAGCCAGGTGTCCACCGGCGGAATGTCCGAGGGCCACCACTTTGGACGGGTTGAGGCCGTACTCCTGCGCGATGTCCCGGAGCGCGTCGATCCCGGCGGCAATGTCCTCAAATGTTGCCGGCCACCCGCCTGCGCCCTCGGCTCCGTCGGTGCCGGCGCGCCGGTATTCCAGGTTCCACACCACAAACCCGTGGGCCGCAAGGTCTAGTGCCAGGGGTTCGCCAAGATCCGCAGTGTAGCGGTCGCGCCAGTACCCGCCATGGATAACAACCACAACGCCAGGCGGCCCTGATTGCCTGGGCTGTTGCGGCAGGAACAGTTCTCCCCACTGATCCTTGTGATGCCCGTAGGCAATAACTCTTCGCACAGCGCCACGCTATCGGCAGGCAACCATAAACTCAATCTCTTGACGGTCGTCAAGAACTTGATATCGTTTTCCATGACCACCCCCAAAAACGTGCCCGTCACCGCTGCCCGGGATCTGGAAGAGTCCGTACGCACCGACTTCCGCGACACCATGTCCTACGGCCGGTACCTGGACCTGGACAGGCTGCTCACATCCCAGCACCCATTGAGCGAGCCGGAGCACCATGATGAGCTGCTGTTCATCATCCAGCACCAGACGAGTGAACTGTGGTTGAAACTCGTACTGCATGAGCTGAGGGAGTCCCGGCGGCTGCTGGACGCGTCCGATCTGGGTAAGGCATTGAAGTGCCTGGCACGGGTCAAGGCCATCCAACGCACGCTGACAGAGCAGTGGTCCGTCCTGGGCACCCTCACGCCACGTGAATACGCGCAGTTCCGCGGAAGTCTGGGCAGTTCGTCAGGGTTCCAGTCCTACCAATACCGCGCGGTCGAATTCATCCTCGGCAACAAGAACGCCACCATGCTCAAGGTATTTGAGAGCGAGCCCGAGGCTCACAAGATGCTGTCCGACCTCTTGCATGAACCGACCGTCTACGACGCGTTCCTGCGGGCACTGGCACGGGAAGGGTACGCCGTCAGTGACGACATCCTGGAGCGGGACGTTACTCTCCCGTGGGTGTTCCAGGCATCGTTGGTCCCTGTATTCAAGGAGATTTACGAGTCGGAAGAAACCCCGTGGGGATACTACGAAGCCTGTGAAGACCTGGTGGACCTGGAGGACAACTTCCAGGCCTGGCGCTTTCGTCACCTCCGCACGGTCCAGCGCACCATCGGGTTCAAAACCGGCACCGGCGGGTCCTCCGGCGTCGATTTCCTCCGGCGCGCCCTTGACCTGACGTTCTTTCCCGAGCTCTATGCGGTACGTACCGAAATCGGCAACTGACCATTGGCCGGGAACCATCGAGGGGCGAGTTACCCCACCGTCGACTCCCTGGCCACCACGCGGAAGGCCGTTTCGATTTCCCGGGGCGGGCCGCCGTCGTTGTTCTTGATCCGTTCCCGGAGCATCCGGATTGCTGTCTCCGCGATCTCCACCCGGCCCGGATCCACGGTGCTGAGCGTGGGCAGGGTGTAGCGGGTTTCGTCGAGGTCATCGAAGCCGATCACGGCGACGTCGTCCGGGACGCGGAAGCCGGCTTCCTGCAGGACACGGACGGCACCCTGGGCCAGGGTGTCGTTGAGCCCGAAGACGGCGTCGAACTCCGCGCCGCTGTCCAGGAGTTCGTGCATGGCGGCGGCGCCGTTGGACCGATGCCAGTCCACCACATAGGCGACGATGCCGTCATCGTAGGGAATGCCACGTGCCTCGAGCGCCTCGCGGTAACCGCGCAGGCGGAGCCCGGCCGAGCCGATCACTTCGCCCTCGTGCGCGCCCACCACGGCGATCCGCTTCCGGCCCAGGTCCAGCAGGTGCTCGGTGGCTGCCCGGGCGGCGGCGATGTTCTGCATGGTCACGTGATCGGACTTGCTGCCGAAGATGCGCTCGCCCAACAGCACCACCGGCACATCCGCCTTGATCAGGTCCACATCTTCCTGGCCCAGGGCGAGCGGGCTGAAGATGAGGCCGTCGGACATCTTCAGGCGCGGGCTGGCCATGACTTCCAGCTCGCGGTCCCGGTCCGCCCCGGTCTGCTCGATCAGCACCACCAAGCCATGCTTGGCCGCGGCCTCAATAACGGCGTCGGCAAGTTCGGCAAAGTACGGCAGCTTCAGCTGGGGCAGGGCCAACGTGATGGCTCCCGTCTGCCCGGAGCGCAGACTGCGGGCCGTGAGGTTGGGGCGGTACCCCAATTCCTTGATGGCTTCTTCAACCTTGGCGCGCGTGGTGTCGCGGACATACGGATGGTTGTTGATGACGTTGGACACGGTCTTGAAAGAGACCCCCGCGACGCGCGCCACGTCATGAAGCGTCGCTGCCATCCTGCCTCCAGCCATGAAGTTTCCAGGCCCGGATTTGGCCCCTCAGCCCCACACTACAACGTTGCATCATCCTTCCGCAGAAGCTGGACGGACAGCAGATCTCCCGTGGTGGCCCCCGGTAGCGCGTGGACGGAGAATGTCAGGGCGCTCGTGGCACCTTCCGGGACGGCGTAGTCCTGGATTTCGACTGGCCCGTCTAAGTGCTTCCTAAGGGGTGCCGCCAGCGGAATGCCGTTCAGCCTGAGTTCCTGGCTGGTTGCCTCCGGCCCGGAAAGGGTGCCTTTCGAAGCCCGGAACCGCACGCGCAGAACGGCCGGAGCCCCTGCGGGATCGGCCAGGCGGTAGGCGAACCATCCCGTTGCGCTCCGCCAGTGCAGCCCCTCAGCGCCGCCCGCGCGGGTACCTTCGCCCTCAAAGTGATGATCGGACTCCGGCTGCTGCTCACCGGCCGCCACCGCATCGATCACCCGCGTCCCGGCGTCGGCCTCCGTATCCATCGCGGCAAGTTCCGCCTGCCGCTGTTCCGCGGAAACGCCGGTGGGCCAATAGACCGTGTAGCGCTCGCCGTGGATGCCCGAGAAAGGCTCCAGGGTGATCGTCCGCGGTTCATTTCCCAGGGTGGCGCTCAGTTGGGCGGTCAGTGTTTCCTTCTCAAGAAGTACGACGGCGGAGGCAGGGTTGGGTGCCGTGACCACCGGCGTGTGCGCGAGCGGCAGATGTAGCCCGGAAGCGACATGGCCCATCCGCTCATCGGGAGCCTCGAACGTTGGGACGCCTTCGGTGCCGTTGCGGGCGGCCAGGACTACTGGTCCATAAAGGAAGGAGACCCACGGCAAGCCGTCCGGCAACGGCTCGGCCCGGATTTCGGCGTCGAGCTCCAGGGTGACGGCGCTGGTGCCCTGCCAGGTCCGGGTGAGCAGGAGGTCCCCGCGGCCTTCAAGAGCTGGGGAAGGCTCCGGAACCCGTGTGCCGCCGTCGGACCTTACATTCACGATCCTCATTCCGGTAGCCCAGCCCGGACGGCGGAGCCGGAGCGTGAACTCCGTGGGCGCCGCAGCTGTGACATGCAGGGTCACCGTGCCGGACCCCGGGAAGTCCGTCTCCAGCCGGACGTGCACGCCGCGCTCGGCCCAGTCCAGCTGGGACGGAATATACAGGTTCACCAGGAGCTGGTCCGGGGTGTGGCTGTAGATGAGTTCACCGTAGCGGGCGTGGTTTTCCAGGCCGGACCCGACGCAGCACCACATCGATTCCTGAGCTTTGGAGTACACCCGGTAGTGCGCGGGCCGCATGGGAGTGAAGTAGGCGAATCCGCCGTCCGGGTGCTGCGAGGACAGGATGTGGTTGTAGGTGGCGCGTTCGTAGAAATCCACGGCGGCGGGATTGCCGGTACGTTCGAAGCGGAGCTTGGCCAGCTTGAGCATGTTGTAGGTGTTGCAGGTTTCGGGGCCCTGCGCGTCCTGGACCATCGGCGCGAAATCGCGGGACGGGTGGAAGTGTTCCCGGACGCTGTTCCCGCCGATCGACACCGTGCGCCGGGTGAGGACCGTGTCCCAGAAAGCGTCCGAGGCGCGGGTGAAGTCTGGATCTTTTGTCGCCTGGGCAAAACGTTCGTAGCCCACCACCTTGGGGATCTGGGTGTTGGCGTGCAGCCCGTCCAGCGCGTCCCTGCCCCGGATCAGCGGATCCAGGATGGCCCGGTGCGCAAAACGGCGGGCCTCCTGGAGGTACTTTTCCTCGCCGGTGAGTTGGTAGAGGCTTGTGAACGTGTCATTGAGGCCGCCGAACTCGGTGCGCAGGAGCTCCTCGAAGGCCTCCTCGTCGATGTTCTGCGAGGCGCCGAGCCACCAGTCCGCGAGGGCTATGAGCATGGGCAACGCCTGTTCCGCCCCGGCATATTGGTACGCGTCGAGGAGGCCGGCGAACGTTTTGTGCAGGTTGTACAGCGGAACCCAGCGGCCGTTCAGGGTGAACAGGTCTGCGTCGATCTTCCCTGCCGCAAGTTCCCCGCCCAGTTGCCGGCCGCCGGGAACGCCTCCCAAGTAGCCGCCGGCGACGTCCTGGCATTCGGCCAGGACGTCCAAAGCCTCCTGCAGCTTCCGGCTGAGCCGCGGATCCCCGGTGGCAGCGAACAGCTGGGCGCAGGCCGACACGTAGTGGCCGCCGATGTGCCCGTCCAGGCCTTCCGCCTCCCACCCGCCATAACCGGGTACCGGCGTCGTAAGTCCCGCTTCCCTGCGGAAGGGCGCGAAGAGGCGGTCCGGATCCAGGCTTAAGAGGTAACGGATGTCCGTGTCTTGGGCGGCTTTGAAATCACCGTCCAGCAGGCGCACCCGCGAGAGGTGGAAGGACGACGGCGGCACCAGGGGCTGCGAGCCGGCAAGGCTCATGGGAGGGCTCCTCTATTACAACGTTGTTAGCGCTATCACACTACCGTTCCGGGGCGGCTCTGTCAGTGGGGAACAATGGATATTCATTCTGTAAATACCCAGCGAAGGATCCACCATGGCCACCACCAGCTTCCGCCCGGAGTACATCTCCTTCGATTGCTACGGCACGCTGATCAACTGGGTGCTGGACCCCACCACCCGGAAGATCCTGGACGGCCGGGTCCCTGAGCAGCAGCTGCCGGCCTTCTTGCGCGACTTCCGTAACTACCGCTACGACCAGGTGTGCGGCGAGTATTACGCCTACGAGCAGGTGCTCCAGGATGCCTACGACCGCACCTGCCGGAAGTGGAACCTGGAGCTGACTCCCGACGCCGGCGCGCAGTTTGGTGCCACGGTCCTGGGCTGGGGCGCGCATGAGGACGTGCCCGGGCCGCTGAAGACCATGGGCGAGAACTACAAGCTGGTGATCCTTTCCAACGCCGATACCAGCTTCCTGGACGTCAATGTGCCGCGCCTGGGAACTACCTTCCACGCCGTGTTCACCGCCGAGCAGGCCGGGTATTACAAGCCCCGGTACCAGGCCTTCGAATACATGCTGCAGCAGCTGAACGCCACCCCCGAGCAGTTCCTGCACGTCTCATCGCACACGCGCTACGACCTCATGCCGGCCAACGACCTCGGATTTACGAATACCGTCCTGCTGGACCGCGGCTTCGATCCGCAGTGCACGGCGTACAACTACACCACCGTGAAGTCGCTGGCGGAGCTGAACGGGCACCTTGGTCTGTAGTTTGTTGAGGAGCCCCCAGACCTAGGGAGCGGAATCGGCGTCGCTCTTGTTGGGCCGGTAGCCGGCGATAGCGGCGCGGACGGCGCCTTCCTCGTGCTCGCCGTCTTTCTTGCCGAACGGCAGCATCTTCAGCAGCGGGTG
Source organism: Pseudarthrobacter sp. (assembly GCA_031178005.1). Taxonomy (GTDB): domain Bacteria; phylum Actinomycetota; class Actinomycetes; order Actinomycetales; family Micrococcaceae; genus Arthrobacter. The sequence continues at coordinate 90,363 of JAPSJV010000002.1, read as the reverse complement.
CAGTACGGCCATGACAAGGCTGCCCCAGATGACGCCGATAACGGCCGAGCACAGGGTGTTCACCAGCCACGCCAGGAAGCTGCCCACCACCGGGATCCCGACGAATGGATGCTCGAGGACATGGACCAGGTCGTACGGGCCGTGCCAGCCGAGGTCGTAGGCACCCTGGAGCATGATGTGGCCGCCAACCCAGAGCATGGCGATGGTCCCGATGAAGGTGATGGCGGCAAGAACTGCGGGCATCCCCTTGACCAGAAGTTCGCCGAAGCGCTTTGAGCCGGCGGAGTCCTTGGTGGTCAGGTGCAGGCCGATATCGTCCATCTTGACGATGAGTCCAACAGCGCCATAGACGAGCACGGTAATGGCGATTGCCACGACCACCAGGATGAGCGCGCGGGACAGCAGGGAATCGCTGGCCACCTCGTTCATGGAGATGACCATGATTTCGCAGGACAGGATGAAGTCGGTGGTGATGGCGCCCTTGATGACCTTCGATTCCGCCTCGGGACCTTTGTCGACGGCCGGTGCCTTCTCCGCCTCATGGTGGCCCCGGAGTTTGTGCCACACCTTTTCCGCGCCTTCGTAGCAGAGGTAGGTGCCGCCCAGCATCAGGATGAACGGGATGGCCCACGGGATGAACGCGCTGACGAGCAGCAGTGCGGGCAGGATGATCAGCAACTTGTTCCTGAGCGAACCCCAGAAGATCTTCTTGATCATGGGCAGCTCGCGGGACGGGTCCGCGCCGGACACGTACTGCGGGGTCACTGCGGCATCATCGATCACGACGCCGGCGGCCTTGATACCCGCCCTGCCGGCACCGGCAGCGATGTCATCCACCGAGGCTGCCGCAATGCGGGCCAGGGCTGCGATGTCGTCCAGCAGGGCGACGAGACCGCCGCTCACAGCTGGCCTCCGCGCTGCTTAGGGGTGGACGGCTGGGCGTGGATGCTTCGGGCGAAACGCATGATCGGCATGTTTGGATTATATGGTGCCCGGGAAAACGTCAGGTCCGCGAAGCTCCGGGCATCAGCGTCCGCAGGTGGTCCCACCGGCAGGGAATCGCCGCATCCACCAGTGCGCGGCTGTGTTCGTGGGACGGGCCGGCGAAGAAGGCCTGCGTTTCGGCCACCTCGATCACCTTGCCGTCCAGCAGCACGGCAACGCGGTCGCACATGTACCGGATGACGTCCATGTCGTGGGAAATGACCAGCAAGGACAGGCTGTGCTCCCGCTGCAGGCGCAAAAGCAGGTTCAAAACGGTTCGCTGGGTCAGCGCGTCCAGCGCGGAGGTGGCCTCATCGCAGATCAGGATGGTGGGATCCAGCAGCAGGGCCCGCGCAATGGTGGCCCGCTGCAGCTGTCCGCCCGAGCACTGGCCCGGGTGCCGGTCCAGCAGGCACTCGTCCAGCTCCACATCGGCCATCGCTTCGGTAATCCGCCGGGTCCGGTCCGCGGGGGTGAGGTCGCGCCGCCGTCGTAAGGGCGCCTCCATGCTGGCCCGCAGCGTCATCCGGGGGTCGAAAGAACCGTGCGGTTCCTGGAAAACCAGTTGCACGGCGGTGGCCGGCGGAGTCTTGCCTGCCGTGTCCGGATGCCGGGTGATGGAGCCGCTGTCCACCTTCTCCAGCCCCACGATGGCGCGGGCCAAGGTGCTCTTGCCGGATCCGGACTGGCCCAGCACACCCAGGATTTCGCCGCGTTGCAGGTTCAGGCTGACGTTGTCCAGCGCGGTGTGCGCACGGCGGCCCCTGCCGAACCGCTTGTTCGCATCGGTGAGGGTCAGGACTTCACGGGGAACAGGCTGCGGCCGGCGGCCGGACTCGGGGGCCAGCTGCGAAGCGGCCAGCAGCTCGCGCGTATAGGCGGTCGTGGGTGCGGCAATGACGCTGGCCGTGGGGCCTTCCTCCACAATCGCGCCCGAATCCATCACCAGCACCCGGTCCGCAAACGGAGCCACGGAGGCGATGTTGTGCGTGATGTACAGGATGCCCAGGCCGCGGTCCCGCCGTTCCCTGTCCAGCAGCTGCAGCACCTGGCGCTCCAGCACCTTGTCCAGTGCCGACGTCGGCTCATCCGCCAGAAGCAGCCGCGGCTGCCCTGCCAGTGCGATGGCGGTCATGGCCCGCTGTGCCATGCCTCCGGAGAGCTGGTGCGGATAGGATCTGAAGCCTTTGGGAGCGTCGGCAAAGCCCACTTCCCGGAGCAGGTCGACGGCGGCAGTCCGGGCCGCTGCCCCGCGCAGGCGGCGGTGCACGCGCAGCGGTTCCAGCAGGTGCGCGCCGATGGTCCTGTTCGGGTTGAAGACCCGCTTGGGCTGCTGGAACAGCATCCCGGCCTCGCCGCCGCGTACCGCATTAAGTTCGGTTTCCGCCGCCGTCGTAACATCCACGGAACCCAGCCGGACGGTGCCGGCGGTGATGGCCAGCGGCGGCGGCAGGAGGCGGACGGCAGACAGTGCGGTGAGCGTCTTGCCGGAACCGGATCCGCCCACCAGCGCCACAAACTCGCCGGCGTTCACGGACAGGGACAGTCCGTGAATCAACGACGTGGGTGCGGAACCATCGGCGGCGGGCCGGAGGTTCCTTACGGTCAGGTCGGTGATGTCCAGCAGCGGCTTCATGTGCGGTCCGCCGTCGGCAGGAGGAGGGGGCCGGTAGCCATCCGTGCGGCGCGCTGCCCAATCAGGGTGACGCAGAGTGCCATCACAAAAATGGCGAGTCCGGGCGCCAGGATTCCCAGCGGCGCGCGCTCGGTGTAGGGCTGGGCGGCGGCCATCATGGAGCCCCAGTCGGATTGTGGTGGCTGCACGCCCAACCCGAGGTAGGACAGGGCGCCGACGCTGATCAGCAGATGCCCGAAGCGCAGCGTCGCCTGGCCCAGGATGGGGCCCGCCAGGTGCGGGATCACGTGCCGGAAAATGATGAACGACGGCGAGCAGCCCACCACGTGTGCCGCCTCCACAAAGCCGCGGCTGGAAACGTCATAGGCAAGCGTGCGGCTCAGCCTGGCGAACGGCGTCCAGCCGGTAACAGTCAGAGCCAGCAGCAGCGGTCCGAAGCCGGTGCCGAGCGTCGCCACGATGAACAGCGCCACCACCATCTCCGGGACGGCCAGCAGGACGTCGTTGGTCCTGGTCAGGAACTCATCCACCCAGCCGCGGCGCCGCGCGCTGAGCACGCCGATGGCCACGCCCAGGAGGCAGGTGAGCATGGTTGCCAACGCGGCCACGGTCATGGAGAACCGCCCGCCCTCCAGCAGCCTGCTCAACGTGTCCCGGCCCAGGTGGTCGGTTCCCAGCCAATGCTCGGGGGACGCGGGCGCCAGGCGTTCGGCCAGGTTCTGCTGGGCAGGCGGATAAGGGTAGATCCATGGCGCAATTGCCACCGCGATGACCACCAGGGTCAGCACCGCAGCCGCCAGATGGTGGGTATTCAACCGCCTACGCATAACTGCCTTCCACCGCGGGGGTCAACGCCCGGTGTACAAAGTCGGCTAGGGTTGTGACCAGCACGGCCAAGGCCACCACCAGCACCACGCCGCCCTGCGCCAGGGGAATATCGGAATTCACGACGGCGTCAAACAGCAGCCTGCCCATGCCCGGCACCGCGAAGATCACCTCAACGATCACAGAGCCGCCCAGGAGCCCTGCAAACCAGACAGCAACCAGCGTGGACAGCGGCACCAGCCCGTTCGGAATCACGTGGCGCAGCACGGCCTGCGGCACGCTCAGCCCGCGGGCCCTCGCTGCGGGAACATGCTCAGCTGCGGCGGCATCGATCATTCCCGCCCGGACCGCGGAGGTGAAGTAGCTGATGGGCCGCAATGCCAGGGTCAGCGCCGGAAGCACCATGGATTCAGGGCCGCTCCAGCCGGCAGACGGCAGGACGGAAAGCTTCAGGGCAAAGACCAGGACCAGCAGCGGAGCCACCCAATATTCCGGCATGGCAATAAAGGACTGTGTGACGGAGGTGATGACCCGGTCCGCAGGTTTTCCGTGCCGGAGGCCCGCCACGATGCCCAGCGGAAGGGAAACCAGCACGGCAAGGGCAAGGGCGGCCGCCACCAGGCTGAGGGTCACCGCCAGTGCCGGAAGCACCTGGTCCGCCACGGGAGTGCGGGAGACGTGCGAGAGCCCCATGTCTCCCGTGGCGATCCTGCCCAGCCAGCTGAAATACTGCACGATCAGCGGATCCTGCAGTCCCAGACTGAGGCTCAGGGCCTGCACATCGGCGTCGTCAATAATGTTCCCGGACACCCGAGACCTGATGATGGTCCGCACCGGATCGCCGGGGGTGAAGTACGGAATCAGGAACACCGCGAAAGAGGACACCAGAACGGCGGCCACCAGGGTGGCCGTTCGTTTGGCGATGAAGGGGAACATACGGGCGGAAGGTGGCGGTTACGAAGCCGTCTTTGCCGTCTGCGCCGTCAGCACATAGCGGGACAGCGGGTCCTGGACGTAGCCCAGGACGTTGTTGCGGACAGCGTCCGTGGCCTGCTCATTGACCAGCCACACGTTCACGGCCTTCTCCGTCAGGATTCCCCCGGCCTGGGCGTAGAGGCTGTAGCGCTCCTCGGGATCCACAGTGGTGGCAGCCTTGGCCAGCAGCTGATCGTATTCGGGATCGCAGAAGTGGCTCAGGTTGTAGCTTCCCGAGCAGGTGTAGTCCGCCGACAGGAAGCCTGCGGGATCGGCGATGTCGATCAGGCGGTTCCGCTGGCTGAGCAGCATGTCGTAGTTGCCGGCGATGACGTCAGGCTCGGCTGCGGCGTATTCCTTGGTGACGATGGAGACCGGAATGCCCACGGCCTTCAGGTTGTCCTGGATGACGGCGGCGACGTCCGCGAACTCGGCGCGCTCCACGATCGCGATGATTTCGAGGGGGCGATCAGCGGTGTAACCGGCGTCGGCAAGGAGCTTCTTGGCGCCGTCGAGATCCTGCTTGGGGGCCTCGCCCGTTGTTCCTGCCCACGGTTCCGAGGATGCGAACACGCCGGTTGCTGGCAGCGCGGCACCCTCGTAAACGCTGGCGGCGAGAGATTCCAGGTCCAGTGCGTCCCGGATGGCGGTGCGCACATCTACGTTGTCCAGGGGTGCACGGCCGTTGTTCATGTAAAGGGTGGCCGTGCGCGGCGAATCGGCCTTCAGGACGCTGAGGCCGTCGGCGTTCTCCAGGGAGGACAAGCTGGCCGCGGGGATGGACATGGAGATGTCCGCCTCGCCGGTCTGGACCTGGGCGGCGCGGGTGGCGCCGTTGGTGATGAAGCGGATTTCCGCCCCGGCCAGCTGCACGTCGCCGCCCCAGTAGTCCGGGTTCCGGTCCAGGGTCAGGGACTGCTGGGCAACTTCGGAGACAGGAACAAAGGGTCCGGTGCAGTGGCCGAACGGATTGGTCCGCTCACCCTCATACGCGGCGGGGGAGAGGATCCCGGAGTTGACGCTGGCCAGCCGATACGGGACCAGGGGGCTTTCCGTGGGCGTGGTGACGCGCACGGTGCCCTCCTGCGGAACGGAGACCGAGCTGATGATCTTGCTGTTGAAGGCACGCGCCGGGACGGTCGCCTTCAGGACGTGGTTCAACGCCGTGGCCACGGATTCGGCGGTCAGTGCGGTGCCGTCCTGGAACTTCACGCCGTCGCGGATGGTGAAGTCCCACTCCAGGGGGCTGTGCTGCTTCCACTCGGTGGCCAGCGACGGCACTACTTCACCCTTTGCCTGATCGAACTTCGTCAGGGTTTCCAGGCAGCCGGAGAGGGACAGGATGTAGGCTGCATCCGATTCAACGGCCCAGTCAGCTACCGGCGCCCGGAAGTTGTCCACCACAATGCGCTGGCTGGTATCGGCGGCAGCGCTGCTTTCCTGTGCCGGCTGGCCTCCGCTGAAGCCGCAACCGCTCAACGCGAGGACGGCGGCGACGGCAAGGATGGGCCGGGACCTTTTGACTGGGAGCACGGGGGACCGCCTAGAACTGACCCGACAGCGCGGGAAGGGAGAATTGGGGATCTTTAGGATAGCCTTACCTGATCAAAATTCCCGAATTCTCCGCTCCCGGCTGTGTAACAGGGAGACCGCTAGCGGCGCTTCCGTTTGGACTTCCGGTCTTCCCTCCGCTCGGCAGTATTCCGTTCGGCGGCACGCTGCGACTTCCCCGCAACAACCACCTTCTGATGCCATTCGCGGTAATACGCCCGCTGGGCTGCGGCGTCGGACCGGCGGGCCAGGGCCGCCAGCTCGCGCTGCATTTTCAGGTAGCTGTTCCAGCGGCGCTCTTCCAGGACGCCATCGGCAATGGCCTGCTGCACGGCGCAGCCGGGCTCGAACTGGTGGGCGCAATCGGAGAAGCGGCAGCGGGCGGACAGTTCCTCCACATCACTGAACATGGCCTCCATGCCGCTGTCGGCGTCGTACAGTCCAAAGCCGCGCACTCCGGGAGTGTCCATCAGCACCGTTCCGTTCGCCAGCGGCACCAGTTCCCGGGAGGTGGTGGTGTGCTTGCCCTTGAAGTCACCGGAGCGGACGGCCCCGGTGTCCTGGACCGCATGGCCGGCCAGGGCGTTGATCAGCGTGGACTTCCCGGCGCCGGACGGACCCAGGAGCACCAGGGTGCCACGTTCCGGAACATGCGCCAGCAGTTCGTCGATCCCGTCGCCGAACTCCGCCGAGGTGGTGACCACGTCAACGCCGGCAGCCTGGAGGATCACCTGCCCGACGACGTCGTCCGCCACGTTCGCGAGGTCCGCTTTGGTGATGATCACCAGCGGAGTGGCACCGGAATCCCAGGCGGCAACCAGGGTGCGTTCGAGCCGGTTGTGGGTGAGCGGGCGGTCCACGGGGACCACCACGCCGACTGTATCCATGTTGGCTGCCAGCACCTGTGCGGCGGACGAGTCCTCGTACGCGCGCTTCCGGGTGAGCTGGGAGCGGCGGGGCAGGACGTCCACAATCTGGCGCTCGCCGGCCCGGTTGGGCCCAAGCCACACCCAGTCGCCGGTCACCGGGATGCCGGCGTCCAGCGGGTAGGGCAGGTGAAGAAGGTCATCGCCGGCAGCCACCAGCACCAGGGTGCGGTCCACGCGGACCACGCGGCCCGGTTCGTGCGTTCCGCCAGGCGGCGGCGGGTTTTCGTTAAAAAGCCGTTCGACGGCGTTGTTGTAGCCATAGAGCGCCAGGCCGGTTTCCGGCGCCTTGTTGGCAGGGTTGAAGGAAAGCGGGACGGAAGAACTTTTCACGGTGATACCTCGGGGCAAGTCCCCTGGCACCGGGGCCTTGGGATGACCAAGGCTTATGGGGGCAATGCCCTATGCGGTGCGGAATCCGGGGATGGGGGTGTTTGATGTTTTGTTCACGGGGCACACGGCAACTCCAGTCATCAAAACCACCTCCGATCTCTCCAGATTCATTCCAGCACCTTCGCAGCATTCCTGCTGCCGTTGGCCGGACCAGTTTCCTACTGTAGCGGGACAATGCTGCGGGGCGCTAGGGTTTGGGGCCCTTTCCGATCTCGACAAGCTCGATCACCGGTGGTCGAGCTTGTCGAAACCGATCTGGACAAGCTCGACCACCGGGTCTTCGCTACATGGTTGGGTCAGGGGCGGAGAGTGTCAGCCCGCGAGGGCGGAGATGAGGGCCTTGGCCGTGGAAATGCTGGACTGCGGGTTCTGGCCGGTGATCAGGGTCCCGTCCACCACAACCTTGTCTGACCATGCGGCGCCGGTTTCCAGCACGCCGCCGGCGTCCCTCAGGGAGGCTTCGACGGAGAACGGAATCTGGTCACGGTAGCCGCCCTGCTGCTCTTCCTCGTCGGTGAAGCCGGTCATCCGCCGGCCCTCATAGAGCCAGCCGGAGTCGTTCCGCGCGCTCAACAGCGCAGCAACACCGTGGCACAGCGCCACCACGGGTTTGCTTGCCTCTTCAGCTGCAGCCAGGATCCGGCCCACTTCCTCGCTGCCGGCGAGGTCGGCCATGGGTGCGTGGCCGCCGGGAATGTAGACTGCGTCGAAGGTGGAAGGCTCGACGGCGGCAAGCGGTTTGGGTGCCTGAAGGTCGCCCTGGATGCCGTCCAGGTAGGTGCGGAAACGTGCGGCGTGCTCGGGGCTCACTCCGCCGTCGGTGCTCAGGCTCAGCTGGTCCACGGTGGGTGTGGCGCCGTCCGGCGTGGCGATCTCCACGGTGAATCCGGCCTGGACCAGGGTCTCGTGCGAGGCGGCGACCTCCTCTGCCCAGTAGCCCGTGGCGTGGCTGGTGCCATCTGCCATGGTGAGCTTGTCCGCAGCAGAAATGATCATGAGTACGTTCGTCATCGGTTTTCCTTATCGTGGGGTCCATCTCCGGTGGGAGCGTCGATGGGTACAAGGGAAAGTCTGCGTCCGCCATTCCGGATGAACGGGCGGTCGTCATAACTTTCCTTATGATGAGGGACGTGAATACCAACATCGGGCTGCTGGAAACGTTCGTCACCGTTTTTCGCGCCGGAACCCTTACGGAAGCGGCCAGGCGCCTGGGCATCAGCCAGCCCGCCGTGAGCGGCCAGCTGAAACGACTGGAAGCAGGCCTTGGAATGGCACTGTTCGAGCGCACCACTGCCGGGGTGATGCCCACCAGGGATGCGGTCAGCCTGATGGGCCGGGTTGCGCCGCACGTGGATGCGCTGCAGGTCTCGAGTACGTCCGCGCCCGCGGACGTCCTGTCCGGGACTGTCCGTATTGGCGGCGCCTCGGACATTCTTTCCCTGCGGATTGTGCCGTGCCTGTCGCCGCTGCTGGCCCGAGGGCTGCAACTGAATGCCATCCCCGGACAGGCGCCGGACCTCCTCGAAAACCTGGCCTCCGGTGCGCTGGACCTGGTGGTTTCGTCCTTGCGCCCCAAGGATCCTGCGCTCGCAGCCACCCCCTGGCTGGACGAGGAGTTTGTGCTGGTGGGAGCGCCGTCGTGGACCGCTACGGTGGATCAGTCGCGGCTGGGTGACGACGCTCCCGCAGCCCTGGCCCACATCCCGTTGCTCGCTTATGCAGAGGACCTGCAGATCATCCGCCGCTATTGGCTCACTGAGTTCGAACAGCGGCCGGCGAACACAGTGTCCCTCACGCTGCCGGACCTCAGGGGAATCCGTGAGGCCGTTCTGGCCGGCGCAGGTATGTCCGTACTGCCGCGTTATGTGGTGCAGCGCGACCTCGACGACGGAAGCCTCCAACTCCTGCATGCGCCGGTCTACGGGCCGCTGAACACGCTCTACCTGGTCACGGCCGCCGGGGCACCGGGCAGCGACGCGCTTGGAATGGTCCAGGCCCGGCTGGCTGAGCAGGCCGGTTCATGGGTTTCCTTATAGCCAGTCGTCAGCCGTTCGTCAGGCGGTAGCGCTCGATCTGTTTGAGCCGCCGCAGGAGGCTGTCGCGCCGCGGGTGGGGAACGACGTCGGGCCCTTCCGCCGTGAGTTCAATGTGCTTGGTGCCGTACTGCCACAGCAGGAGGTCATCCAGGAGCCGGTCCGGGCCGGGGGAGTATCGGTGGTCCAGTGCCTTGCGCACCTCCGTGATGCGGTTGGCGCTGAGCAAGCCGGCCAGCTGCACTGTCTGGTTGAGCCCGTGGGCAGCCAGGAGCTCGGCGGCCCAGCCCCAGTCGTCGTCGACCTTCCGGTCCACGTGCGGCAGCAGCGTGCGCCAGACGTCGCGGATCCGGTTGGGCGTGAGCTGCGCGGCGCCCTCGCCGTCCATGTCCCAGTAGCTGCGGACTTCCTCGTACCGTTCGTGCAGGTCAGCGAAGGCTCCCTCCACCGTTTCCAGCATGGCCGCGGTTGCGGTGAACTGGCGGTCGAAATGCGGGGTCCAGGCGCGCGGATCTTCAGCTTTGAAGCGGATGTCGTGCTCGATCTCGCTCCACGCATGGGCAAACACAGTACGGATCTGGCACTCAAAGAAGTAGCTGCCGTTGGGCGCCACGTCAGGGTTGAAAGCCTGCTGGTACTCCTTGACGGTGTCGTTCTGGATGGTGCGCAGGATCAAGTGCCGGCTGGAGTAGCCGTAGGTTCCGGACTCAATGGAGCCGATGTCCTTCTCCCGGTCACCGCGGCAGTCGAACAGCTGCCGCTGGCGCTTGATGAGGTTGGCGGCCACGGCATTTTCCGCCGGCAGCTTGGTGATGATGCGGATGCCCACCATGTCATTAAGCGTGCGGAAGGGGTCCGGGAACTTCAGCACCGGCATTCCGCCGGCCTCCAGCGGCTCCTCCGTGCGGGAGATCTTTTCGCGGAACGACTCCACGGTTTTGGTGCGGCCGGTGACGAACAGCGGGGTCACCTCGGTGTCCTTCAGCATGTCCCGCATGGTCAGCAGCACGTCCCGCGTCACCAGCTTCAGGGCAGGACGGACCCGCTCGTAGAGTTCCACGTTTTCCTGCACGGATGGGCGCAGGGCAGGATCCAAGCGCTCCCAGTTGCTAGCCATGTCCCCAGCATACGGCGGGCATGCGACAGAAGGCTCAGGAGGGCCGCCCCTCCGAGGTGTCGGCTAAGGCGGCAGGAAGGTCCGGCAGAGCCCATCCCGTGACGGGCTGAAGCGCCGTCACCGTGGCGAACCCGGCAGCCAGGAGTGCGGCGTCGCTGTCCGGATCCGGTTCCTCCGTGGTGTCCGCGATGGCAAGACGGACATGCTGCTGGCCGCGCTCGGCCAGGGTGGTCTGGACAATACCGAACCGGGTCAGGGTTGCCGCACGGTATTCGGGGAGGTCCGGCCCTGCACGGTTGGGGACGTTGAGGTTCAGGACGCTCCCGGCCTCCAGTCCACCCAGGAACGGCAGCAGCCCAATGGCCAGCTGTGCGGCATTGTCCCAGTGCAGACCCTCGGGATGGAGCCCGGTGTCCAGCGAAACTGCCATTCCCCGCCCGTCATTCACACCAGCCGTCAGCGCAGCGCCCACTGTCCCGGAATGCAGGACGGCCCGGCCCACGTTGGCCCCGCGGTTGACTCCGGAGAGCACGATGTCAGGAGGCGGGCCAAAGGCGCCGTGGGTGGCGATCATGGTGATGAAGGCGGGCGCCCCGTGGACGGCATAGGCTTCCACGCCGTCCAGCCCTTCCAAGTGCCGCCGTTCAATCGAAATCCTGCCATCCTGTTCGACGGCGGTAATCGAGGAGCTGCTGCCGCTCGCCTCGGATGCCGGTGCTGCCACCACAACGCTATGGCCGGCCCGTGCTGCCGCGACGGCAAGGGCGTGCAGCCCCGGCGAGCCGATTCCGTCGTCGTTGGTAATGAGGACGCGAGCAGGCTGGTTCATGATCCGCGGACCTTGCGGGCCAGTTCATCGGGGCTCAGCTGCTGCGCTGTTTCTTCCCCGGAAGCGTCTTCCAGGGGAACGATCCTGACCAGCCGGGCCAGCTGCCGGATGGCCGTGGCCTCGCCCGTCCCCAGGCCGTGACGGGTGACATTCTGGGCACCGGCTGCAGTCCCCAGCACAACGGCGTCGTGCAATGAACCGTGCTCCGCCAGGACCGAGGCCATTCCTGCAGTCAGCGAGTCCCCTGCGCCGCTGGTGTCCACTGTCTGCAGTTCGGGCACCTGGACCTCGCAGACCTCACCCTCGCTGAGGAGCAGGGAGGGCAGGTGCGCGCGGGTAACGATCACCGACGACGCCCCCTCCCCGGCGAGCGTGTGCATCGCCCGGATGAGCTCCGCCATCTCGGCGGATGTTGCCCGGCCACTGGTGACCATCTCGTCGTCGGCAATTTTAATCATGGCCGGCCTGCCGGCCAGGACGGCGGTGAGCCGTTCGCCGGTGAGATCGGCGATGACCGTACAGCCGGCGGCACCAAGGTCGGCCGTAAGCCTTCGATACATGTCTGTAGGGACGGGGTCTTCCTGGCCGGCGCCGCTCAGGAGCACTGTCCCGGCCTCGATCCCGGCCTGGAGGGTCAGCCCATAAAGTTCATCCTGCTCGTGGCGGGTCAGCCGGTGGCCTGGCGATTCGGCCAGGACCTTGCGCTGGCCCCCGCGGCGGTCATGCAGGTAGGCGCCGCTGCTGCCGTTCCCCGTGACGGGCAGCACCCGCACACCCTCATCCGCGATCAGGTGCTGCAAAACCAGGCCAGTTTCACCGGAGAACGCAGCGCACATGGTGACATCTGCGCCGAGTGCCGTCAGCATCCGGGCCTGCCACACTCCCTGGCCGCCGGCGTGGAGATGGATGTCAGCTGCGCCGTCGACATCCTCGACCGTGACGGTCAGGACCGGGGAAGGAGCAAAAACTACGACGGCGCCCATGCCGCCCCCGCGATCCGCGCGCCGACTCTGCAACTCACCATAGGTCAATACTAAGCAGACTTAGGACTGCTGGCCATGGGTTCTGGTGGTCGAGCCTGCCTCTGGTGGTCGAGCTTGTCGAGGCCGGGATTTCGATGGCTTCGCCGCTCACTTTAATGCCGCCCGCCTTTGGAATATCGATGGTGAGCCTACTTGGCCGGCCAACGTGGCTTCCTTGGAGAACTACCACGCGGCCGGGTGGATCCACGAAAGAAAGAAGGCGGAGGTATCCGCCAAGTGATGCGGCAGCAGAACCTGTCGCCGGATCGCAATTCCTGGTGTGTCATGGGTTACGTCCAGAAGCGTAAGCCGGCGTCTACATCAGGTAAACCATTGAATATCCATAAAGATCATCGAAAAAGCAGATGAGTACTTGCGTGTTCCAGGGGCTGGCGGCATCCGGCCAATGCCCTTTGGGCAATCGCCTCCCGACATCCTGATGGACCTTCCCTGTTGCTAGCTGCCTGTGGAGGCGGCTTTTGACGCGACAATCTGGTGACGGACAGCCTGCGCGACAGCACGTATCCGTGCGGTGGGGCGCTGTGACTGCAAATGGGCCAGGACCGTCTTCAACTCCGGAACATCGTCGCGGATTTCGACCGTTTCGATGCGGCCGCCGTCGTAGGTCAGCTTGTGCCGGGGGCGCTGGTGCAAGATGGAGTAGCCAAGCCCCCGCGCCACGAAAGTACGCACAGTCTCATAGCTGGCGGAGCGGAATCTGACGTCCGGTTCTCCACCACCCAGCCGGGCCATGGAAAGCATCAGGTCGCGGGTGTGGGGGAGGTCCAGCAGCACAAAGGACTCCTTTTTGAGTGCGGACAGCGGCACGCTCTCCGCGCCGGCCAGTTGATGATCCGGCGGGAGCGCCAGGTAGGGCCTGGCGGTATGGATCACCGAGGAGGCAAGGCCCTCGGGCAGATCCAGGTCGTAACATAACGCCAGGTCTGCCTGACCGTTCATAAGTGCACTGACGCAGCCGGAAATATCCGTTTCAAGCACCTCTACTTCCAGGGCTGGATGTTCTTCCCTGAGCCTGGACAGGACGCCGGGCAGGAGGAACGGCGCGAGCGTACTGAAGCAGGCCATGCGCACCCGGCCCTTCGCGCTCTCCTGTTCACCCCGGGCGTGGTCAAGGCTCTCTTCCACGTGGGCAAGGATGGCCTGGGCGTCCCGGAGGAAGAGCTCCCCGGCGGGCGTCAATATCAGGCCTTTCGAGCGCTGCCTGATGAAGAACTGGGTACCGATGTGGCGCTCCAGTTGAGCAATAGCGGCCGAAACCGCCGACTGGGCCACGTTGAGGCGGAGGGCCGCTCCCGTCATCGACAGTTGCCCGGCGGCTTCAGCGAAATAGCGCAGTTGGGTAAGCGTGACATCCATTTCACAAGACTACGGCATTCATCTGATTCGCAGATGCAAATGTTCTGAAAGGACTGTTGGACAGATCCGGCGGCGGGTCCGAGGCTGGAAACAACAGTTTTGAACCGACGGCATAAACCGGCCGACAGAAAGGCACGCGAAGTGAAACACCAGCGCATCCGCACATTCAACACCAGGGACACCTACCCCGAGCAAAATCTGGATAACGACCTCTGTCAGGCAGTTGTAGCCAATGGCGTGGTCTATCTTCGGGGGCAGATCGGGCAGGATCTGGACACGCGGGAGTCTGTGGGCATAGGTGACGTCGAGGTCCAGGCGGAGAAAGCAATGACCAACATCGACATGCTGCTGAAGGAAGCCGGCAGCAGTCTCGAGGACATCGTTAAAGTCACCGTCTACATCATTGACCCGCGCTACCGGGAGACGGTCTACCGGGTCATGGGCCGCTGGCTCAAAGGGGTATTCCCGGTGTCAACAGGCATCGTCGTCCAGGCGCTGGCCCGTCCCGAATGGCTGGTCGAAATTGACGCCACCGCCGTTCTTTCCACGCCCGGGCTGACCTCATGACGTTCAGTATCGCTGCCACGGACGGGCAGGGCCGATTCGGGATGGCTGTGTCCTCCTCATCCCCGGCTGTCGCTGCGCGGTGCGCCCACCTGCGGGACGGCGTCGGCGTTGTCAGCTCCCAAAACATTACCGATCCCCGGCTGGGCAGCACGCTGTTGGACGGACTGGCTGCCGGCGACTCCGCGCAGGAGGCCCTCGACGCGGTAGTCCGGGGGGCAACGGGTATCGAGTACCGCCAGCTGGTTGTCCTGGACTCCACGGGAAACTCGGCGGTGTTCAGCGGTGCGCACACGCTGGGTATCTCCGGCGAAAGTCACGGAGCGAACTGCGTGGCGGCCGGAAACATGCTGGCAGGCCCTGCTGTGGCCCAGGCACTGTGTGATGGCTTTGCAGCGGCAAGCGGGCAACTGGAGGAACGGCTGATGGCTGCGCTTAAGGCCGCTGAAACCGCCGGCGGAGAGGCAGGGCCCGTGCGGTCCGCAGGGATTTCCGTGGTCTCAGGCCACGGCTGGCGGGATACCGATCTCCGTGTTGATTGGCATGACGAGCCCATCGCAGAACTGGAGCGGCTGCTGGAGGTATGGCTGCCGCAACGGCGGGACTACGTGGTCCGTGGACTCGACCCCGCAGCTTCCGTCAGTTATGGGGTGCCGGGCGATGACCGCTGAACTGGGAGCCCACCAGTACCCGGTGCTTCGCGATAACCAGCGGACCCGTGTGCTGGAGTCGGTGGCGGCATCTGAAGCTGATCTCACCCGGCTCTCCGAGACAATCCATGCCAATCCTGAGCTTGGCTGGCAGGAGCACCACGCTGCGGGTTGGACGGCGGAGTACTTGGAACGTCACGGCTTCACCGTCGAAAGAGAGTACCTGGGGTTTCCAACGGCATTGCGGGCAGTTTTTGGAAACGGCAGCCGCCGGGTGGGCCTCATGGCAGAGTACGATGCGTTGCCGGGACTGGGGCACGCCTGCGGGCACAACATCATTACCGCCATTTCCTGCGGGACGGCTCTCGCCCTGGCCGGATTCGCTGCTGAACGGGACCTGACGGTGGAAGTTTACGGAACCCCCGCGGAGGAAGGCGGGGGAGGAAAGATCGAGATGCTCAAGAAGGGCGCCTTCCACGGCCTCGACTTGGCGATGATGGCGCATCCGAGTCCTGTTGATGCCGCCAATGCACGTCCCTACGCTGTGGCTCACAACCATGTTGAGTACCGGGGCAAGTCGGCGCATGCGGCGGCTTATCCGGAACAGGGCGTAAACGCCAACGACGCGTTCATCGTGGCCCAGGTAGCCCTGGGGCTCCTCCGCCAGCAGCTGCCCGCCGGAACCCGGGTCCACGGCATCCAAACGCGTGGGGGCGAAGCACCTAACGCCATTCCGGAAAGAACGGAAGGCCGCTGGTATGTCCGTGCCGAGTCCCTGGCGCAGCTGGAGCCCTTGGAGGAGCGCGTTCATCGGTGCTTTGAAGCCGGCGCCCTGGCGTCTGGTTGCGAACTTTCCGTGACGCCTGAATCTCAACCCTATTCCGAGTTCCGGACGGACCAGCGCGCACTGGAGCTGTACATAAGGCACGCAGAATCCCTGGGACGGGACTTTGATGTACCGGCGGAACAGGCAACCATGAACCGCGCTTCTACGGACATGGGCAACGTCTCGCAAATCGTGCCGGCCATTCATCCCTACATCGGCCTTGGCTGCTTTCCCGCAGCCAACCACCAGCCGGAATTCGCGGAGCACTGCGTGGGCGAAGCAGCCAACCAGGCAATCCACGACGGCGCCGCAGCCCTGGCGCTGACGGCCCTTGACTTTCTGTCCGACCATTTACGACCACAGGGGCACCTCGCCCCAAACATAGGAGTTTGATATGTCATGCCAAGAGATTGAGGTCGTTATTGTTGGGGCCGGCCAGGCCGGCATTGCGATGAGCGAACATCTGGGCAGGAACGGAATCAGCCACGTCGTCCTGGAGCGGGACCGGATCGCCGAGCGGTGGCGTTCCATGCGTTGGGACTCACTCGTCGCCAACGGACCCGTGTGGCATGACCGCTTCCCAGGGCTGGAGTTCACGGAACATCAGCCAGGCGCTTTCGCATCCAAGGAACAGGTAGCGGACTACTTCGTCGCCTATGCAGACCGGATCGGCGCGCCTGTACGCTCCGGAGTGGAGGTGAAGTCCGTGCGGAGGAAGGTTGGGGCGCCGGGTTTTGAGGTAAAGACATCGGACGGGGACTTCAACGCGCGTTACGTCGTAGCTGCCACCGGTCCGTTCCAAAAGCCGGTTATCCCGGCAGTGGTTTCCGAGGCAGCGGGCATCATGCAGATGCATTCCAGTTCCTACCGCAACCCGGGCCAGTTGCCTGACGGTGCGGTACTCGTTGTTGGTGCCGGGTCGTCCGGTGTGCAGATTGCTGCGGAAATCCAGCGTTCGGGTCGTCAGGTCTACTTGTCGGTTGGACCGCATGACCGCCCGCCGCGCAGTTACCGAGGGCGGGACTTCTGCTGGTGGCTTGGAGTGCTCGGAATGTGGGACGCTGCCACTCCGCCCCGCGGCGCGGAGCACGTCACCATCGCTGTCAGCGGGGCAAATGGTGGCCATACCGTGGATTTCCGGGCGCTTGCCGAAGACGGCATTACGCTCGTCGGCCGAACAGAAGCCTTCGAGCAGGGCACACTGCACTTCGCCCCGGACCTGCGTCGGAATATAGCGAACGGAGACGCCCACTACCTGCAGTTGTTGGACCAGGCCGACGCCTACATTGAACAAAACGGACTCGATCTCCCTGAGGAGCCGGAAGCCAGGACCACACTTCCGGACCCCGAAAGCCTCACCCATCCCCTCAGCGAACTCGATCTCGCCGAAGCCGGTGTTACTTCAATCGTGTGGGCAACCGGCTTTGTGCAGGATTTCAGCTGGCTGCAGGTGGATGCTTTCGACGCCAACGGCAGGCCGCAGCATCAGCGGGGCGTCTCATCCGAGCCCGGCGTCTACTTCCTTGGCCTGCCCTGGCAGTCCAGGCGCGGGTCCAGCTTCATTTGGGGCGTGTGGCATGACGCCCGGTATGTAGCTGACCACATTTCCATCCAGCGAAGCTATCTTGCCCACAATGACCAGCATGCACTTGTTCCTGGCGGGGTTGGCTAGCGGGGCAGTTCAACAGTCCAAACGTATTGCGGAAGCCGAAAAGGGGACCATGCCGGGAAGGGATGGTCCCCTTTTCGGCTTATCGGAACGGCACCGCTAGCTGAGGCGGCCGGCCGTTGTTTCGCTGGAAAGCCGTACCAACACACGCTCCACGAGCTGGCGCTGCCGGGAGCCGGTGATGCCGTTGGGATCCAGCATGGACGTCACGTGAAGACCCATCATCACGCTCAGCAACTCATCAGCGATGGCATCCGGGTCCACCAGAGGCGGGCACTCGCCGTCGTGCTCCGCCTCAGCCAGAAACCCCATCACCAGTTCCCGCCAGTGCAGCAGTGCTTCCCTGCCAACAGCGCGCAGCGTACTTTCGGTCTGGGCACGGTCCCAGAAGGAAATCGCCACGCGGGCTTCGATGACCGTGAGCGGCTCTGCAGGAATGATCTCCAGGCAAAGACGCCGCAATGCCGCAAGACCCCGCCGCCCCCGGGTGCCGGCGGCAATCCGTTCGTTGGTGCGCTCACAGATCAGTTCGTAGGAGGCCCTCAGGAGGGCGTCCTTGTTGGGAAAGTAGTGCGCCAGTACCCCCGGCGCTGCATAGCCGCATTCCCGGGCAATGTCCCGCATGCTGGCATTGCCGATACCCTGGTCCGCGATCAACCGCCACGTGGTCTCGATGATTGACTTGCGCCGCTCCTCGTGGTCTACCAAGCGAGGCATACTGCTCCTTTAATGTAGGGCCGGGATCACGACCGGACGCTGTGCACCCTATCACCGTGGTGCGCGGATGAGCCCCACGGTGACAGGGGAAGCTTCCGCAGCGCTTCAGTGCCCGCAGGTGCCCCCTCCAGGACCGGGACCGGCGGCGCCTGTACCGGATGCCTGGCTTGTGGGCGCACAATGGCTGCCGGCCGATGACGGAACATTCAGGGTAGGGTTCGCGTCAAAGAATCCATGGGGCTTTAACGTGAAACCGGTTGTGTCCACCGGCATGACGGGCCAGTCCTCCGGGCGTGGGAAGTGCGTCAGCCCGAAGGAATGCCACACCACCAGGTCCTGGCCGTCAATGTCCCGGTCCTGTGCCACATAGGCTGGAAGGCCGGATCCGCCGGGGTGCTGGTTGACGAAGTCGCCGGCGGCGTAGAGCTCGTCCTCTGCGTGCCGCGTCACCCACAAGTGGTGCCGGGCGAAGGCAGCCCGGGACGCGATGGACGAATCGTCGGCCATGGCCAGGGTTGGGTTTCCCTCCGGATAGAGCGTGTAGCCCACGGGGTGACCGACCTGGTTCAGGGACTCAGGGTTGCTGATGTGCCAAACACGGCCCTTGGCGCCGTCGGCGTCCCGCACCGCATCCGACTCCCGGGTGAGTAAGGTGCGCTGCTGCGTGAACGCGTTACCGTGCGGATTCGCCGGTCCTTTGGGGAGACGGACAAGGTCCAGTTCCTCCACACGGTTCGTTGCACCGTCGACCATCATGTCCAGGCGGGCACTGAAAAGGTGCTGGTGGTAGGGGGCCCCGAGGCCAGGCGCTATCTCCGAGGCGTAGGGGTAATTCCGGTCGGGCAGGGCGGCAGTAAACACGATGCCCGTGGCCTTGGCTTCGAACTCGATGGTGCCGTCAAGGTACAGGTACCAGTAGAAGCCATAGTCGTAGTTGCCCACGGTGGTAAAGAAAGACACCACCAGCCGGCGGTTGCGCCGTACTTCGTTGGATCCTGCCCACTCGTCAGTGTGCTTCCACAGGATGCCCGCGTCCTCTTCATGAATGCAGATGCCGTTTTCAATGGTTCGCGGGTTTCCGAAATCATCGGCCGCCACCGGAGACATGTACGTAATGTCGCCCAGGCAGTCACAGCCAAGCTTGAGCGAGTTCGCGTCCCTGCCAACCAGGTATTCGCCCGAGTCAAAGTAGTTCTGCCAGCTCCGGTAAGGGGACGGATCGCCGTAGGGAACCACCATCTCGGAGATTGACGCGCGATGGACCACCGGCCGCCGCCGTCCCAGATGGGTGTGGTGTAGCTGGTGGAGCACCAGGCCTTCGCGTGCGTCAAATCCCACCCGCAGATCCCAGCCTGCCCAGGAAAGATGATTCCCTTCCAGGGTGAAGCTGGGGCCCTCAGGCTGAGTAATCTCAATCGGCTTCAGGTCCGTCCGGAGTTCTCCATGTACCGCCGGATCGGTGTAGTTGCCGTTGATCTGCGGAACCGGGACCGGGCCATCGTCAATCAGGTGGTTGACCCGCCGGGTTTCGACGTCGACGAAGGCCACCAGCCCGTCAATGGGGTGCGCCCAGGGATGGTCAGCCGCGTGGTCCTGCCGGAAGCCAAGCCCGCGCAGCAGGCGCTTGCCCGTCTCATTTTCGTATTCGAAGACGCCCGCCGACAGGGGCGCCACCCGGACCTGGTCCGGGACCAGGCCCCGCGCTGCGAGGGAGGCAATCCACTGGGGGTCGCTGGCGAGGATCTCCTCGATGAGCCCGAATTCCTCAAGCAGGACGGGCAGCTGGCCGTCAACGGCGGGATCGAGTTCGCGCCGCTCAATAACGAGTCCACTGGACAGGGACACCCGGACGTCCAGCGACCGGGACTGCGCCGCGTCCCACAACATGGCCCGCACCACCCGATCATCATGCGTTGGGTTCCCGCTGAAGGAGGCCTTGGGCGGATCTATCAATCCCATGTAGGCAAAGCGGGTGGTGTCGGCAACGAGCCCGGCATCGGCAAGGATACTGCGCGCGCGCTGTACTTCCTGCGCCGAAAGCTGCTCAAGGGGATGCTGCGCCAATGCGGCAAATGGGGTGGTCTGAAGCGTCATAGTACTTCCTGAAGTCTAGTTTTGATGGTACAACTGTTCAACCAACGCTTTCATGTTACCCATCTCACAGCCCGGCGTAAAGTGCCCCAGAGCCAACGGGCGGTACCCGTCAGGAGCAGTATGCATAAACGATCCCCCGCACCCTCTCCGCGGGCCGCTCCGGCCATCGTTGCCATCACCGCCTTGGCAAGCGTGGCCGCGCATGCTGCCGCCGCGGTGGCCGGACCGGCTGGGGCCATGGGCTGGTGGATGATCGCCATGGCAGTGGTTTGCCTGGTCGGGGATCTTCCTGCGGTGGTCGGTCGGTTCTGCCCCCATCGCTGCGCAGGACACCTGATGGCCATGAATGCCGGAATGATCTTGATTCACTTGGTCCTGCTGACGACTCCGGCCGCTGCCCGGCATCAGGGTCATGAAGTGGCGGCCGAAGCAGGCCTGCCCGGCGAGCATGCGTACAGCATGCTCGCGCTTATGGTCTTTGAGTTCATGTGCATGGCGGCCGCTTCTGCGGCCCTTCACCTATCCCGTCAGTCGCTTCCCCAAGCCAGCCTGGATCTGAAAATTAGATCCAACGGATCGTTATTTAGTGATTTACACGATTCAGTTCGCTGGCTACGGTTTATTCACAGTCAGTCCGGGGGAGGCGAACAGTGGGTCAGACCCGCCAGGCGTGCGGCCTTTCGCGCACATTCACGCATCAGCAACTGGAAGCAGTAAAGGATTCATTATGGATCAGCCAACAGCGTCAACGCGCCTTGCCCAAGAGCAAAGCAAGCATCTGCAGAAATCCCTCGGCCGCATGGACATCCTTCTGCTGGTGGTCGCGGCTGTCATCTCCGTGGAGGTTCTGGGCCAGGTCTCCGGCTTCGGCGGTGAGACTTTTACGTGGACCCTGATCCTGGCCATCACATTCCTGATTCCGTACGGACTGATTTTCGCTGAGACAGGCGGGGCGTTTACTGAGGAAGGGGGAGTGTATGTGTGGACAAAGATGGCATTTGGGCGAGTGGTTGCTGCCATTGCGTCCCTCCTGACCTGGGTGACGCAGCCGGTGTGGGTGGGTGGCGCCATGGCGTTTGTAGCCGTGGAGACGTGGTCCGAATATGTGGGCCACGTGGAAGCCGGCAGTGCCGGCGACTACATCTTCAAGATTGTGTTCATCTGGATCACCGTGACTTCCGCCATCATCAGTTTGAAACACGGTAAGTGGCTGCCGTCCCTGGGTGCCATCCTCAAAGTCCTGTTCCTGACGTTCTTCATCGTTGTCACCCTTGTCTATGGGATCCAGCATGGTTTCAACGGCCTGGACCTGGGCTTCTTCTCTCCCACGCTGGCGGGATTCCTGGGCGTTACCCCGCTGCTGCTGTTCTCCTTTCTCGGCTTTGAATCCGGCAACAGCGCGGCGGGCGAGATGAAAAACCCCGCCAAGGATGTTCCCATCTCCATTGCACGCTCCTCCATCATCGCCGCAGCCAGTTACCTCCTTCCCATCCTTGCCATCCTGCTGGTAGTGCCGCTGGACCAGATCACTGGCATCGGCGGACTGTTCGGGGCCGTTGCTACGGTGTACGCAGTGTTTGGTCCGGCTGCCGAGGCGATGCTCGCCATTTCGGCCGTCATCTTCTGCTTCGTGCTGGTGTCTCAGGGAGCGGCTTGGATGATCATCAGCGACCGCATGCAGGCGATGGCCGCTGCAGACGGTTCCTTCTTTGGCGGCTATTTTGGCCGGTTTCATCCCACCCTGGGCACGCCAATCCGGGTGAACACCCTCTCGGGGGTTGTGGCCACCCTGTTCATGCTTGCGGCAATGCAGGTGAGCGGCACCAGCAGTGCCCTGTTTGGGATCGTCCTGAGCATCGCCATTTCCACCTTTCTCCTGAGCTACCTGCTGGCCATCCCGGCGGCCGTCAGGCTCCGTAGCAAGTATCCGCACGTCGCCCGTCCCTTCAAGGTTCCGGTCTCCGATGCCGGGTTCCGCGTCCTCGGTGCCATCTGCTTTGTATGGATCCTGCTCGGCTCGTGGGTAGCGATCTTCCCGGGAACCCTGGACGTACTCTTTGGCCTGGACTACGACTTCGAAACCACGTGGGGCGTTTCCCAGTTCACCTTCGAGGCCTTTGCTCTGGGCACGCTTGGCTGCATCCTGGCCCTGGGTTTTGTGGGCTACGCCCGCGGACGCAAGGTCCGCAGCGCCGTCCCGGACGACAACGATGAACCAAACGACCCAACACCCGTCCCCACACACGCCGATACCAGGAGCACTCCGTGACAATCAACGCTTTGGACGCCCACCTTGCAACTGCTCTTTCAGCTGCCGACGGGCGAGCTTTCATCGAAGGCCGTACCGATGGATCCGGCGGCAAGACATTCGCCAGCGTCAGCCCTGTTGACGGCAGGGTCGTAGCGGACATTGCCGCCTGCACCATCGATGATGTGGACCGGGCGGTACGCGTAGCCCGCCGCTTGTTCGAATCCGGTGTATGGAGCCAAGCCTCCGCCGACCACCGCAAGGCTGTCCTGTTGAAGCTGGCAGGACTGATCGAGGCAAATGCCGAAGAGCTTTCGCTCATGGAAACGCTGGACATGGGCAAACCCATTGCACAGTCCTCTTCTATCGACATCCCAGGCACCGCTGCCACCTTCCGCTGGTACGCGGAGTTGATCGACAAAATCTCCGACGAAGTCCCGTCCACGCCGCCCGGCTCAACAGCGATCGTGGCGCGCGAGCCCCTCGGTGTCGTAGCAGCCATAACCCCGTGGAACTACCCCCTGGAAATTGCCGCATGGAAACTGGCGCCGGCATTGATACTGGGAAACAGCGTTATCCTCAAGCCCGCGACGCAGTCGTCGCTTTCCGCCCTGCGGCTGGCAGACCTGGCAGTTGAAGCCGGCCTTCCAGCCGGGGTCCTCAGCGTTGTGCCCGGAACGGGCTTTATTGTGGGTGAAGCGCTGGCCCGCCACGACGACGTCGATGCCCTGACCTTCACGGGGTCTACCGCGGTGGCAAAGCGGCTACAGGTCTGTGCCGGGGAATCCAACATGAAGCGGCTGACCCTGGAAGCCGGCGGCAAAAGTTCCAACCTGGTGTTTGCAGACGCTGACCTGGAAACGGCTGCGCAGAAGGCAGCGTTCGGCGCTTTCTACAACCAGGGTGAAGTGTGCTCGGCAAACTCCCGCATCCTGGTGGCCCGATCTGTCTACGAAACATTCATCAGGCTGCTTGCCCGCGCCAGCCTGGACTATGCACCCGGGAACCCGCTTGACCCCATGCACCAGGGTTCCGGCGCGCTGGTGGACGCCCGGCACGCCGACTCCGTAATGCGGGCCATCGGGGACGCGGCAGGGTCCGGAACGATCTACTCGGGAGGTTCACGCCTGACAATTGAAGGTTCGGACGCATACATCGAGCCGACTATCGTTACGGATCTCCCGCTGGACCACCACCTGCACCACACGGAAGTGTTCGGCCCGCTGGTCACCGTGACGCCCTTCGACGGGGAAGACGAGGCGGTGGCGCTGGCCAACAACACTGATTATGGCTTGGCGGCCTCGTTGTGGACTGCCGACTTGGGCCGCGCCCACCGTGTCGCGGCCCGTCTGGTGGCGGGTACGGTGTCCGTCAACACTGTCGATGCGCTAAGCCTGACGACGCCTTTCGGCGGATTCCGTCAGTCGGGCTTCGGGCGCGACCTTTCAGCCCATGCCCTGGACAATTACTCGGCTTTGAAAACTACCTGGTTCCAGCACGGCTAGGTGCCCTCCCTCAGGGATTTCGACGGGCTCAATCGCCGGGGTTGCTCAATCACCGGGCGGCTGATTTCGACAAGCTCAATCACCGGGCCCAGGCTCAATCACCGATGAACTTCGCCGCCAGTGACTCGGAGCCTTTTGCCAGGAGCGTGACGTCGGCGCCCACCAGGATGAAGGCCGCCCCTTTGTCCATGTAGTGGCGGGCGGTTTCCGGGTTGAATGCGTTCACGCCGGCGGGTTTTCCTGCGCCGGCGGCAGCTGCAAGGCAATGTTCGACGGCGGCACGCACCTGGGGGTGTTCCTGCTGGCCCAGCACGCCCATGGAAGCCGCAAGGTCCGAGGGGCCGACGAAGATGGCGTCGACTCCCTCCACCTTCAGAATGTCCTCCACTGCTTCGACGGCGGAGGTGGATTCGATCTGGACGGTGACGCTGATGGTTTCGCTGGCGCGGGCCAGGTAGTCGGGTACGCGGTTCCAGCGTGCGGCGCGGGCAAGACCGGATCCCACTCCACGGACGCCCTGCGGCGGGTAGCGGGTGGCGGCCACTGCGGCCTCGGCTTCAGCCACGGAGTTGACCATGGGGAGCAGCAGGTTTTGGACGCCGAGGTCCAGGTACTGCTTGATCACCACAACATCGTTGACCGGCGGCCGCACCATGGTGTGGACCGGGTAGCCGTAGGTGGCCTGGAGCTGGGCCAGGATGGATTCGAGCCCGTTGGGGCTGTGCTCGGCATCGATCAGGAGCCAGTCCAGGCCTGACCCGGCACAGAGTTCGGCTATTAGCGGGCTGCCGGAGCACACCCACATTCCTGCCAGCGGACGGCCACCTTCGCCGGTTTGGCCGCGCAGGGCTTCCCGGAAGGTATCTTCTATTCGAAGCGGCATGTGATGGCTCCCAGCGGTCCGTAGTCGGCGTGGACGGTATCGCCCTTATAAACCCACATGGGGCGGGTGAAGGATCCGGCCAGGATGATGTCGCCGGCCTTCATCGAGTCCCCGTGCGCGGCGATCTTGTTGGCCAGCCAATGGACGCCGTTGGCGGGGTGGTCCAGTACGCCGGCGGCCACGCCCGTCTCCTCCACGGTCTGGTTCTTGTAGAGGATGGCGGAAACCCAGCGCAGGTCCACGGCGTCGGGTTTCACGGGGCGGCCGCCCACCACCATGGCGCCCATGGCGGCGTTGTCCGCGATGGTGTCCACAATGGTCCGGCCTTCCATTTCGATCCTGGAGTCCAGGATCTCCAGGGCCGGCACCACATAGTCCGTGGCATTGAGGACGTCGAAGATGGTGCAGCCCGGGCCTTTGAGGGCGGACTTGAGCACAAACGCCAGCTCCACCTCCACCCGCGGGTGGGTGTACCGGTCCCACTCCACCGAGCAGCCCGTTTCCAGCACCATGTCGTCAAAAATAGCGCCGTAATCCGGCTCGGTGATGCCGGTGGCGGCCTGCATGGCCCGGGAGGTGAGTCCGATCTTGCGGCCCACCAGGGTCCGGCCGGCTTCCTCGTTGCGCCGCCGCCACAGCTGCTGCACGGCGTAGGAGTCCTCCACCGTCATCTGCGGATAGCGGGCCGTCAGCCGCGGAACCGGCGTCCGCGAACGCCCGGCTTCCAGCAGCTCGTCGGCGATGGCCTCGATCGTTGTCGTGTCCATCATGGCTAGAGCTGCGCTCCCAGCTTGAAGCCTTCGACGGCGCCACCCCGCCCGCCGTCGTCGTCGTTCCTGCGGGTGTAACTGAAGCCGTCGGCACCCACGGTGACCGCCATTTCGCTCTTTTCCTCCCGGACAGTGACCGGCTGCGGATTGCCGTCCAGGTCCAGCACCAGGGAGGCTTCGGTGTACCAGGATGGGACCACGGGGTTGCCCCACCAGTCGCGGCGCTGGTTGTCGTGGACGTCCCAGGTGATGGTGGGGTTGTCCGGATCGCCGGTGTAGTAGTCCTGGGTGTAGATCTCGATGCGGTGATCGTCCGGATCCAGGATGTACAGGTAGAACGCGTTGGACACCCCATGCCGGCCCGGGCCCCGCTCGATCCGGTCGCTGACGCGCAGGGCGCCCATCTTGTCGCAGATCTGGATGATGTTGTGCTTCTCATGGGTGGCGAACGCGAGGTGGTGCAGCCGGGGGCCATTGCCGCCGGTGAGCGCGGTGTCGTGGACCGTCTGCTTGCGGTGCATCCACGCGGCGTACGTCACGCCGTCGGAATCCTTGATGTCCTCGGAGACCCGGAAGCCCAGATCCTCAAGGTACGCCCGGCCCCGCGGGACGTCCGGGGTCACCTGGTTGAAATGGTCCAGTCGCACCAGTTCGCCGGCGGAGTAAAGGTCGTAGCGCTGGGTGAGCCGCTCCACATGCTCCACCTCGTAGAAGAACTCGTACGGGAAGCCCAACGGGTCCTCCACACGGACCGAATCGCCGATGCCCTTGGTGAAGCCTTCCTTGCGGCGCTCCACCCGGCATCCCAGCTCGCGGTAGTACGCCTCAGCAGCATCCACCTCGGCCGGCGACTTCACCCGGTACGCGAACGCGGCCGCGGCGGCAACAGGGCCCTTGCGCAGCACCAGGTTGTGGTGGATGAACTCCTCCAGGGACCGGAGGTAGATGGTGTCCTCGTCCTCTTCGGTGACGTGCAGGCCCAGCAGGTCCACATAGAACGCCCGCGATTTGGCCAGGTCCGTCACCACCAGCTCCAGGTAGGCGCAGCGGACAATGTCCGGCGCGGGAACCGAGGGGGTGGGTACAAAGTTCGTCATCGTGGTTTCTCCTCGTTGAGAAAGGACGCTCAGGCGCCGAATTTGGGGGTGTGGACGGTGCCGAGCGTGATGTGCACGGCCTGCTGGTCTGTGTAGAAATCAATGGAGCGGTAGCCGCCCTCATGGCCCAGACCGGAGGCCTTGACGCCACCGAACGGTGTCCGGAGGTCCCGGACGTTGTGGCTGTTCAGCCACACCATGCCGGCCTCAACGTTTTGGCTGAAGTTGTGGGCGCGGGTCAGGTTCTGCGTCCAGATGTAGGCGGCCAGGCCGTACTTGGTGTTGTTGGCCAGGGCGAGGGCCTCGTCGTCGTTCTCGAACGGCGTGATTGCCACCACCGGGCCGAAGATCTCCTCCTGGAAGATCCGGGAATCAGGCGCGACGTCGGCAAAAACGGTGGGTGCGATGTAGTTGCCTTCCGGAAGGTGATCGGGGCGGCCCCCGCCCACCAGGAGCCTGCCTTCCGTTTTCCCGATTTCCACGTAGGAGGCCACCTTTTCGTAGTGCTCCGGGTGGACCAGCGCACCTACCTCAGTCTTGGGATCGTGCGGATCACCCACCACGATGTTCTTGGCGCGGGCGGCGTACTTCTCACAGAACTCGTCGTAGATGGCCCGCTCCACCAGGATCCGTGAGCCGGCCGTGCAGCGCTCGCCGTTGAGGGAGAAGACGCCAAACAATGCTGAGTCGATCGCGGCGTCCAGATCGGCGTCGGCAAACACCACGCACGGGGATTTGCCGCCCAGTTCCATGGACAGGCCCTTGAGGTTGGCGGCAGCGTTGCGGAAGATCGTCTGCCCGGTGGTGGTCTCGCCGGTGAAGGAAATCAGCGGAACGTCCGGGTGCTTGACCAGGGCGTCGCCGGCTTCCTCGCCCAGGCCGTTGACCAGGTTGAATACACCGTCCGGCAGGCCGGCGTCCTTGAAGATCTGTGCCCAGAGGGAGGCGGACAGGGGAGTGAACTCGGCCGGTTTGAGCACCACGGTGTTGCCCGTTGCCAGGGCCGGGGCCAGCTTCCAGGACTCGAGCATAAACGGGGTGTTCCAGGGGGTGATGAGTCCTGCGACGCCGATCGGTTTGCGGTTGACATAGTTGATCTGGGAGCCCGGGACCTTCATGGCGTCGTCGAACTGGGCCACGATCAGGTCCGCGAAGAACCGGAAGTTCTCGGCCGCCCGCAGCGCCTGTCCCTTGGCCTGGGTAATGGGCAGGCCGGTATCGAAGGTTTCCAGTTCGGCGAGCCGGGCTTCCTGGGACTCGACGGCGTCGGCGATCCGGTTCAGCACCCGGGCCCGTTCGCGGGGCTTCATCTTCGGCCACGGCCCGTTGACGAAGGCCTCCCGGGCAGCGGCCACAGCAAGGTCGATGTCCTCTTTCTGGCCGGCAGCGGCGGTGGCGTAGTTCCGGTTGGAGACCGGGTCCAGGACGTCGAAAGTGGCCCCGCCAACGGAATCGACAAACTTCCCGTTGATGTAGTGCTGGATATGCGTGGGCAGGTCCTGCGGCACGTAGTGGGTGCTGGTTTCCGGGGAAGTGAACGTCATTGTTGTTTCCTTTGTGCGAGATAGGCGTCCAGGGTGGCGGAGCGGTGGAGCCTGGCGGCTTTTTCGATGGCATCGGCTTCAGCGCCGGTTTCGATGAGGTTCAGGAGGCCTTCGTGTTCATCCACAGACTCCCGGGCGCGGCCGGGTACAAAGCGGAACGTGGAGGACCTCAGTGAGGCCAGCCGGTTCCAGCCGCGGTGGACCAGGTCCAGGATGTGCGGATTGGGGCAGTGCTCAAACAGGATGCTGTGGAAGTTCTGGTTGAGCCGGGTAAACCTGACGGGGTCGAAGTGGTCCAGGCACTCGCGCATTTCGTCGTTCACTGCACGCGCCCGGGCAAGTGCCGCCGGGTCTATGAGCGGGGCGGAAAGCGCGGTGGCGGCACCCTCCACAATGCTCAGGGTCTGCATGGTGTAGAGGTATTCGGTGGGGTCGATTCCCGCAACGGTGGCGCCAATGTTGCGTTCAAACGTCACCAGGCCCTCGGCCTCGAGCCGCCGGATGGCCTCCCGCACAGGGACCACGCTGAAGCCCAGGTCCTTGGCAATGGTGCCCAGGACCAGGCGGTAACCGGGGGTGTAACTGCCCTCGATGATCCGCATCTTGATGGCGCTGTAGGCCTGCTCCGACTTGCTGCTGGCAGGGACCGTGGAGGGGCCAGCCGCCGTTTCAGTCATGGGTGCCTTCCTTCCATTGCTTCCCACTCCAAGTACCTGTTCCGCCATTCGGCGTTCATGGGGTAGAGCCCGTCCACGCTGTTGCCCTGCTTGACCATCTCGAAGATGAAGTTCTCTTCGTGCTCCTGTGCGATGCAGTCCTCCACCAGTTCCTCGGCAATCGCGGGCGGGATGACCAGGATGCCGTCTGAGTCCGCCACGATGATGTCGCCGGGCTGGACGGTGGCACCGCCGCAGGCGATGGTGATGTCCGTGTCCCACGGGATGTGGCGCCGGCCCAGCACGGCGGGGTGCGGGTTGGCGAAGTAGGTGGGCATCTCCAGTCCGGCCACGGCAGTGTAGTCCCGGACGCCGCCGTCGGTAATGATGGCAGCGGCGCCGCGCACCTGGGCGCGCAGGGCCAGGATGTCTCCCACGGTTCCGGTGCCCTTTTCGCCGCGGGCTTCCATCACCAGGATCTCGCCCTCGTTGACGGAGTCGATGGCCCGCTTCTGGGCGTTGAAGCCGCCGCCGTGGATCTTGAAGAGGTCTTCGCGGTTGGGGACGTAGCGCAGCGTCCGCGCCAGCCCTACCACCCGACGGTCCGGGCGGGTGGCCTGGAGGCCGTCGATGCTGACGTTGTTCAGCCCGCGCTTGCGCAACTGCGAGGACAGGGTGGCGGTGGCGACGCTTTCCAGCCTGGCTTTCAGCTCAGGAGAAAGGACAGGAACGACGGCGGGAAGTCCGGCGGCCGCGCGGGAACCGTAGGCCTCCTCCCGCTGCACGTCGTCAACCTTGGGTGCGGCACCAAAGTCCGCGAACGGCGTCGTGCCTTCTTCCACGCGGGTGACCAGGCGTCCGGTGGTGAGTGCGCCGTCGATGGAGGCCACCTCCACTTCCAGCACATCTCCGGGCTTGGCCACGGACGCTCCCGCGGGTGTGCCGGTGAGGATGACGTCGCCCTCTTCCAGGGTGAGCAGTTGCGAAAGGTCCGCTACCAGCCGGGCGAAAGGGAAGAGCAGGTGTTCGGTGGTGTCGTCCTGGACCAGTTCGCCGTTGTGCCAGGTGCGGATCCGGAGGCGGGAGGGGTCGACGGCGTCTGCCGGAATGAGTGCCGGGCCCATGGGGGTGAAGCCGTCGCCGCCCTTGGACCGGAGGTTGGAGCCCTTGTCCGCGTAACGGAGGTCGTAGACGCCGAGGTCATTGCTGGCCGTCACGGCCGCGACATGGCTCCAGGCGTCCTCGATTCCGACGCGGCGAGCGGCCTTACCGATAATCAGGGCGATCTCGCCTTCGTAGCCGAGCAGTTCGCAGCCCGCCGGCCGTTCCACGCTGCCCGGCTTCGCCGCCGACCCAAGGGCAAGGGAGCTGGACGGTTTGAGGAAGTAGGAGGGCTGGGCCGGCGTCCTGCCGCGCTGCGCGGCCCGGCTGGGGTAATTGATGTGGACAGCGATCACCTTCCCGGCGGCCGCGAGGACATCGCCGTTGACCTGTTCCAAATCGTTCTCCTTCGAATCGAGTATGAAATCGTATACGATGTTACGGCCTGCCGGGATGGTCGGTCAATGGTTCCGTGAAGTTCCATCCCGGTAACATTTTCCCGCTGGCCGTTCGTCGTCTGGTTGTGTCACCCCCAGTCATATCCGCCGGATTAGGATCAAATGGTGGAACTAACCGGGTGGCTGCCAGCGGCGGCCTTGTGGCGGGCAACCGAGCCGCAGAAACTACTCGAGAGTATGGCTCATGGCTTCGAACAGTGACACGGAATCAGACATCCATCCCGACGGCGGGCAGCATGGCGGCGTCCAGTCCGTAGACCGGGCATTGGCCGTTCTGGAAATCCTGGCCAGGGACGGCCACGCCGGCGTGAGCGACATTGCCGAGGAAATGGGCGTCCATAAATCCACTGTGTCCAGGTTGCTGGGATCCCTGGTGGGCAGGGATATGGTCCACCAGAACAGCGACCGGGGCAAGTACCAGCTGGGATTCGGAATCCTGCGGTTGGCCAGTTCCATTCCGGGCAGGCTGAGCGTGGTCCGGGAAGCCCGTCCAATCATGGAAGGCCTCGCCGAAGAGTTCAAGGAGACGGTGAACCTTGCCGTGCTGCGCTCCAACTATGCAGTGAACGTTGACCAGGCCATGGGGCCCTCAACACTGGCCACCTATGACTGGGTGGGCGGCCTGACCCCGCTGCACGCGACCTCCAGTGGAAAAGTCCTTCTGGCGGCGTTGTCAGCGGACGACAGGGATCAAATACTGAAAGTGACCGGGCTTCCCGCGCGCACGCCGCGGACTATTACCAACCGGAGAAAGCTGGAAGAGCAACTCGTGGAAGTCGCCCGCAACGGGTACGCGGTGGTCCGCGAAGAGTTTGAAATCGGCCTCAACTCAATGTCGGTCCCGGTCCATAACCACATGGGATCGGTGATCGGCGCCATCAGCATTTCCGGGCCGGCGTTCCGCTTTGATCCCGAGAAAGAGCCGGGCCTCCTCGACGGACTGAAGGACGCCGGGCTAAAGGTCAGCGGAAGGATGGGTTACGTCCAGCGGTGATCGAGGCAAAGTGGTGATCGAGCTTGTCGAGATCTGTTTCGGGAGGCTCAACCACCGGTGATCGAGCTAGGGTGCGGTCGGGGAGCGTGAAAGAATCTTCCAATAAGCCCCTAAGAAAGGAACCACCCTTGTCATCTACGGACACTTCCTCATTCCGCGTAGCGATCGTCAGCGCCCAGTGGCACGCGGACATCGTTGACCGCGCCGTGGACAGCTTCACAACGCGGCTCAACGAACTCGGCGTCACCAACGTGGATGTGCACACTGTGCCCGGCGCCTTCGAAATCCCGTTGCTCGTGCGCCGGCTCGCCGCGTCCGGCCAGTACGACGGAATCGCCACAGCGGCCCTGGTGGTTGACGGCGGAATCTACCGCCACGAATTCGTCGCGCAGAGCGTCGTGGAGGCCCTCATGAAGGTGCAGCTGGAAACGGATGTTCCGGTGTTTTCAGGTGTCCTGACACCCCACCACTTCCATGACCACGAAGAGCACCGCAGCCAGTTCTCGCGGCATTTCGTGACCAAGGGCGAGGAACTGGCCAACGCCGTGGCATCAACGCTTACGACTCTGGCGTCCCTGAAAGCCGCCTAGCGGTCCTGGAGGGACGTCTGCACCACAAACTTCCTCATCGCGAGCCAGTGGAAGAGTGCGCCCAGCGCGGCGCCCAGTATCCAGGCGAACCCGCTTAGCTGGGCGAGTTGCGGCAGCCATACGGCCAGGACCGAGAACACGGCTGCCAGGGCGAAGGCCACGAGTGCCCTGCGGTTCCATCCGTCGGTGAAGTAGTAGGCGCCCTGCGGGCTGATCGAGTACAGGTCATGAAGGTTGAGGCGCTGCTTCCGGACGAAGTAGTAGTCGGCGATGATGATGCCGTACAGCGGGGCAAGCACTGCGCCGAGGGTGTCCACGAACTTGGGGAGGCCGATGTTGGCGATGACCGCTACCCATAGTGCTCCGATCACGAATCCTGCCACTGCGGTGATCATGCCTGCTTTGCGGAAGGAGATCTTGTCCGGGCTGATATTGGATAGCGAATAGGAGGGCGGAATGAAGTTGGCCACCACGTTGATGCCGAGGGTGGCCACCAGGAAGGTGACGGCCGCCAGGACCGTCAGGGGAACGTTGTCCACAAGGCCCACGATGTCCGCCGGATTGGTCAGTGGTTCCCCTTGGCCGTTCTGGTACAGGAGGTAGGCGCCCGCCGTGATGAACACTGACAGGAATGTGAACAGGGCCAGGCTCAGCGGCAGTCCGGTCAGGTTGCCAAAGCGCATGGCCCGCTCTGTGCGGACGTTGCGCGCGAAGTCGCCGAAGTTGATGACGACGGCGGCGAAGTAGGCCACCATGGTGCCGGTGACTCCCGCGAAGGCTGAGAAGGCGGCCCAGCCGGTTACATCCTCCCGGGAGAATATGGTGCCCACGGCTTGCGGCAGCTCCGCGCCGACCTGGACCCAGATCGCCACCAGCAGCGCGATCATCACCAGATAAACAGCCGGCCCTGCAATGTTGAGGAAGGCGGCGATGCGTTCGATGCCGCCCAGGAACAGCGCAACCTGCAGGGCTGAGGCGATCACATAGGAAAGCCAGGCCACCCAGTCCATCCCCAGGAACTCGGGTCCGCCGGGCCGCCCCAGCACCGCGTTCAAGGCCAGCGAGATCGCCGTCGATGCGAAATACGTCTGGGCGCCGTACCAGAAGATGGCTACGACGGCGCGGACAATGGCGGGAAATTGGGCTCCCCGCACGCCCATCGAGGCGCGGGCCAGGACGGGGAACGGGAACCCGTATTTAACGCTGGGCCGCCCGCTCAAATCCACCAGGATCTTGATGATGAATCCGGAGAGGAGGATGGCGGCAAACACGAACCAGCCGTTGATGCCTGCGGTGATGAACAGGCTGGCGGCGAGGGTGTATCCGGCCAGGCTCTGGATATCGTTGGACCACACGTTGAAGATGGCAAACCAGCCCCAGGTGCGTTTTGACGGCGGCAGGGGAGCGAGGTCTTCATTGAACAGCGAGGGATCCGCGCCGGCCAGCGTCAGGTCTGCGTCGTCGAGGTCATTCCTGCGGAGGGTCATGGCAGCCTCTATCTTCAGTTCCGCCTGCCGGCGAATACCACGCAATATGGAAGTTTTCCAGTAGAAGACAGAATATGACTCAGGTCACAATGGGGTCAACGGCTTACGCTTTCCCGGAGTTTCGGCTCCACATTGGCGGGAACGACGACGGCGACACTCCGCTGGGTGCGGGGTGTCGCCGTCGTCGGTTCGCAAATATGGAGCAAAACCGGCGGGTTGCTTACCCGGCCGTGGCCGGTTCGAGCTCTTCCCCTGCAACCTCGGCAGCCAGTTCCCCGGTGTGCGGCAGGAAGCGGACGAACATTGCCTTGAATCCGGGGGTGTTGGATTCCCGGGCCACGTTGTCCTTGTGGACCAGGGCGTTGGCTTCCGGGAAGTAGGCGGCGGCGCAGCCCTTGGCCGTTGGGTAGGCCACCAGCCGGAATTTGTCCGCCTGCCGGTCTTGTCCGCGGAAGGTGCTGACCACGTCCACCAGGTCACGGTCCGCGAATCCCAGCTCGGCCAGGTCTTCGGGGTGCACCAGGATGACGCGGCGGCCGTTGGAGATGCCGCGGTATCTGTCGTCCAGGCCATAGAAGGTGGTGTTGTACTGGTCGTGGCTGCGGATGGTCTGCAGGACCAGGTGGCCGTCCGGCGGGGTCAGGTATTCCAGCGGGCTGACGGTGAAGCGGCCACGGCCGATGTCCGTGGCGAATGACCGGGTGTCGCGTGGCGGGTTGGGCAGTACGAACCCGTTTTTGGTGCGGACCCTGGCGTTGAAGTCCTGGAATCCGGGGATGACCCGGGAGATGTGGTCCCGGACCACGTCGTAGTCCTCGGCCATGGCTTTCCAGTCCACGGGGTGATCCTCGCCGAACGTGGCGTCAGCCATCCGGGCAATGATCACCGGCTCGGCCAGCAGGTGCTCGGAGACCGGCTCCAGTCGGCCCTGGGTGGAGTGCACCACGGACATTGAGTCCTCCACGGACAGGAACTGCGCGCCCTTGGGGTGTTTGGTGTCTTTGTCTGTCCGGCCCAGCGTGGGCAGGATCAGCGAGGTGCGGCCGTGGACAATGTGGGAGCGGTTCGGCTTGGTGGAGACGTGGACCGTCAGGCCGATGCGCTGCATGCCGGCTTCCAGGGTCTCGGTGTCGGAGCAGGCCAGGGAGAAGTTTCCGCCCATAGACACAAACACGTCCACCTCGTCCCGCTCGAAGGCCTCCATGGCTTCCACCGCGTCAAAACCGTGGCCGCGCGGGGACTGGATCCGGAACTCGGTGTCCAGCGCTTCCAGCAGCCATTCCTTCGGCTTCTCCCAGATGCCCATGGTCCGGTCGCCCTGGACGTTGGAGTGCCCGCGGACGGGGCACGCGCCGGCGCCGGGCTTGCCGAAGTTGCCCTGCAGCAGCAGGACGTTGACCATTTCCTTGATGGTGTCCACCGAGTGCGGCTGCTGGGTCACGCCCAGTGCCCAGCAGAAAATGGATGCCTTGGAGGCGACCAGCATGCCGGCCACCTTCTCGATCTGGGCCCGGGACAGGCCCGTTGCCTTTTCGGTCTCCGCCCAGTCCAGCTCCTGGCGGGCCTGACGGTAGGCTGCAAACCCGTCCGTCTGGGCGTCAATGAAGGAATGGTCGACGACGGTTCCTGGGTTTTTCTCCTCTTCCGCCAGGAGCAGGTGCCCGAGTGCCTGGAAGAGTGCCAGGTCCCCGCCTACCTTGATCTGCAGATATTCGTCGGCCAGCGGGGTGCCGCCGCCCACCACGCCGGAGACGGTCTGCGGGTCCTTGAAGTTGAAGAGCCCGGCCTCCGGAAGCGGATTGACGGCAACGATTTTGCCGCCCTTGTCCTTGCATTCCTTGAGCGCGGACAGCATCCGGGGGTGGTTGGTCCCGGGGTTCTGGCCGACGACGAATATCAGTTCGGCGTCGTGGATGTCGTCCAGGGAGACTGTTCCTTTGCCGATGCCGATGGTTGGGTTCAGGGCAGAGCCGGAGGATTCGTGGCACATGTTGGAGCAGTCCGGCAGGTTGTTGGTACCCAGCGCGCGGGCGAACAGTTGGTACATAAAAGCTGTTTCGTTGGCCGTGCGGCCGGAGGTGTAGAAGACACAGCGGTCCGGTGTGGAAGCCCGGATGTGCCCGCCGATCAGGTCAAAGGCCTCCGCCCAGGAAATCGGCGAGTAGTGGGTTTCACCTTCGCGGATCACCACAGGTTCGCTGAGCCTGCCCTGGTTGCCCAGCCAGTACTCGGTCTTCTCCGACAGTTCCGCGATGGAGTGCTTTGCCCAGAACTCGGCTCCTACGGTACGCAGGGTGGCTTCCTCCGCTACTGCCTTGGCGCCGTTCTCACAGAACTCGGCGGCCTTGCGCTTTTTGTCCGATTCGGGCCAGGCGCAGCCCGGGCAGTCAAAGCCGCCGCGCTGGTTCAGCCGCAGCAGTGACTGCGCCGTCCGGGGCACGCCGGCCTGCGCCACCGCACGTTCCAGCGCGACCAGCACGGCCTTGACTCCGGCCGCCTCCGTCTTGGGCTTGTGAACCTCGAGGTGGTCCTCGTTGATGTCCGCGACGGGTGCGGGCTGCTTACCGAACTTCATTGTTTCAACTTCCTGATGGCCTGCGTCCTGCCCATGCAGCGGTTACTGCGAGATCTTCGCCAATGTTTCCTGCTCGGCGCCAATGGTGGTGTTATCCCCGTGGCCCGTTCGGACAACGGTATCTGATGGCAATACCAGCAGCCGCTCGCGGATGGAGGCCAGGATGGTGGGATAGTCGCTGTAGGAGCGGCCGGTGGCGCCGGGACCGCCATTGAACAGCGTATCCCCGGTGAATACCGTGCCCTCGTTTTCCAGCACGAAGCACGTGGATCCCGGCGAGTGCCCGGGCGTGTGGATGGCCTTGAGTGTGGACCCGGCAACCTGGAAAGTGTCGCCGTCGGAAAGTTCGCGGTCCGGCCGGTCTCCCGGGTACACCTGCTCCCACAGCATCAGATCGTCCGGGTGCAGGTAAATGGGTGCGTCCACGGCTTCGGCTACCTCCCGGGCGGCGCCGATGTGGTCGTTGTGGGCGTGGGTCAGCAGGATCGCGAGGACCCGCCGTCCCTGCACCTGGTTGATGATCGCTGCGGCGTCGTGCGGGGAATCGATAATCACGCATTCATCGCTGTCGCCCACGATCCAGACGTTGTTGTCCACGTCCCAGGTGCCGCCGTCGAGCGAAAAAGTGCCTGAGGTGACCAGGTTTTCAATGGTGGCGGCCATCAGAGTTCCACCACCGAGCGCAGTACCTTGCCCTGGTGCATCCGCTCGAAGGCTTCCTCCACCTGGTCGATGGTGATGCGTTCGGTCACGAAGGCATCCAGGTCCAGGTTGCCCTGCTTGTAATGTGACACCAGCATGGGGAAGTCCCGGGAGGGCAGGCAATCGCCGTACCAGGACGACTTCAGTGAGCCGCCGCGGCCAAAGACGTCCAGCAGCGGGAGTTCGAGTGTCATGTCCGGGGTGGGAACGCCCACCAGCACCACGCGACCGGCAAGGTCCCGGGCGTAGAAGGCCTGCTTGTACGTTTCCGGCCGTCCGACGGCGTCAATCACCACGTCCGCTCCGTTGCCTCCGGTGAGGGTCCGGATGGCTTCGATGGGATCTTCCTTCGAGGAGTCGACCCCGTGGGTGGCGCCCAGCGATTTGGCCATCTCCACCTTGTTGGAGTCGATGTCCACGGCGATGATCGTGGTGGCGCCGGCCAGCTTGGCGCCGGCGATAGCGGCGATGCCAACGCCGCCGCAGCCGATCACGGCCACGGATTCACCGCGCTTGACCTCGCCGGTGTTGATCGCAGCACCGATGCCGGCCATCACGCCGCAGCCGAGCAGTCCGACGGCGGCAGCATCGACGTCGGCGTCCACCTTGGTGCACTGTCCGGCGGCTACCAGCGTCTTCTCGGCGAAGGCGCCGATGCCCAGGGCGGGGGAGAGCTCGGTGCCGTCCTCAAGCGTCATCTTCTGCGTGGCATTGGCAGTGTTGAAGCAGTACTGCGCCTCGCCACGTGCACAGGCGCGGCACTCGCCGCACACAGCACGCCAGTTCAGGATCACCCGGTCGCCGGGGACGATCGAGGTCACGTCTGCACCCACCGCGCTGACCACACCCGTGGCCTCGTGGCCCAGCAGGTAAGGGAAGTCCTCGCCAATGCCGCCCTGCTTGTAGTGCAGATCCGTGTGGCAGACGCCGCAGGTCAGGATGTCCACCAGGGCCTCGCCCGGGCCTGGATCCGGAACCAGGATGGCTTCCAGGGAGACAGGGGCATTCTTTTCCCTGGCGATGACGGCCATGACTTTATGGACCATGAGTCGGGTTCCTTTCCTGGGCCCGCCAGTAAGCGGGACGGCGGGGTGGAGGTGCGGGTCGGCTGGTGTACCCGGTCTGCTGAATTTCGCATTACACAACAAGGTGCAAATGGCGCTATTGAAATATGACAGGCGGTGCTCCGGGGTGTCAACAGAGGGCCGGAGTGTGGCTGGTGAATGCCGCTGCCTTCGGTGCTTTCTGGCAGAGTATGTCCATGCTGACTGTCATTGGCGAAGGCCTGGTGGATGTTGTCCAAAGTGCATCGGGAACGGAGGCGCATGTTGGGGGCAGCCCCTTGAATGTTGCGGTGGGACTGGCCCGCCTGGACCACCCCGTACAGTTCCTGGGACGCTATGGCCGGGACGCATATGGTGACGCCGTGGCGGCGCATCTGCGCAGCAGTTCGGTGATGCTTCCGCTGGCGCCGGACGGGCTTCCTACCAGCGTTGCCACCGCTGTATTGGACGACGACGGCGCCGCCACCTATGCGTTCGATCTTGCCTGGGAGCTTCCCGGACTCGTGCAGCGTTTGCCGTTCCTGCTGCAGGGAACCACCCTGCTGCACACCGGATCCATTGCCACGATGCTGGCGCCGGGCGCAGCGGAGGTGCTGGCCGCCGTCGAACATGCCCATCCTTTTGCCACGATCGGCTTCGATCCCAACTGCCGTCCCAGCATCATCACCGACGTCGCGTATGCCCGGGAGCAGGCGGAGAAGCTCGTGGCGGTGTCCGATGTTGTGAAGGCCTCCGATGAGGATCTTGAGTGGCTGTATCCCGGGGTCGATCCATTGGATTCGGCCCGGCGTTGGCTGTCTCTGGGCGGATCCGCCGGCCCTGCTCTGGTGGTGGTGACCCGTGGTGCTTCCGGCCCGTGGGGCGTGTGCGCGGCTGGTGAGGCCCAGGTTCCCGCGCCGTCGGTTGAAGTGGCGGACACTGTGGGCGCCGGCGATTCGTTTATGGCCGCGCTGCTCTCCGGCGTGGTGGATCGTGGACTGGACGGCGCACAGAACCGGGAGGCCTTGCATGACCTGCCTGCTGAGGCGTTGGCTGAATTGCTTTC
Source organism: Pseudarthrobacter sp. (assembly GCA_031178005.1). Taxonomy (GTDB): domain Bacteria; phylum Actinomycetota; class Actinomycetes; order Actinomycetales; family Micrococcaceae; genus Arthrobacter. The sequence continues at coordinate 51,456 of JAPSJV010000002.1, read as the reverse complement.
GCACGCCGCCCGCGCCGCTGCCGTGACCGTTTCGCGGCCGGGTGCCAATCCGCCGAGCCGCGCGGAACTGAATGCCGTCGCCCCACCCAACTAGGTCGCACTTGTTGCCCTTATGAGCGCTCATAAGGGCATTAACTGCTACCTACTTGGGCTGGCGGGTGCTAGACGACCTTCGAGCGGCGCTCCACCAGAAGCGTGTCCTGCCACTGCCCGGCCGCGGGGCCATGGTTCATCCGGGCGATGCGTTCACGCCGGCCCACCACCCTGAACCCATGGGCCTCGTGGAGCCTCAGGCTTCCCACGTTCTCCGGAAAAATGCTCGACTGGATGGTCCAGATTCCCGCCTCTTCCGTGGATTCGTTGAGTGCGGCCAGGAGATGTCCGCCGATGCCCTGGCCGCGGGATTCTGCAGCGACGTAAATCGAGTGCTCCACAACCCCGGAGTAGGCCGGGCGCGACGAAACGGGAGTAACCGCTGTCCACCCCATAATCCGGCCGGCCATTTCCGCGACCAGCCGGTGGTCCGCGAGACGTGTGGCGTCAAAGCGCTCCCAGTCCGGGGCGGCGGCCTCGAAAGTTGCCAGCCCGGTCTCGATGCCTTCGGTGAAAATCTCCCGGACCCTCGACCAGTCCGCTGGAAGCATGGTGCGGACACTTACGACGGCGGTACTCGGGGACCCGGGGGCGCTGCTGGAAGGCATGGGGTAATTATGCCGCGGTACCGGGGGTGCGCGTTTACCGGAAGGGGCCCGGAATACGCCTCAAGAGCGAGGCAGGAGCCTGGGCGATGTGACAGGGTGGGTTCGTGAATTTGGATCTGATGGGGACGGAACCTCTGACCGGCTTGGTGCTGCTGGGGGCATTGGCAGTGCTGGCGCTCATTGACTCGACGAGTTTTGGGACATTGCTCATCCCGGTCTGGCTGATGCTGGCGCCAGGCAGGCTTAAGTACGGCCGCATTCTCGTTTACCTGCTCACCGTTGCTCTCTTCTACCTGGTGCTGGGCGCCGTGCTGTTGACCATAGCCACCGCCTGGCTGCCTGAGATCGCGGCTTTTGCTTCCACTGCACCGTTCCTTTGGGTCCAGCTCATTGTCGGGGCGGGCCTGCTGGTCGGGTCGTTCTTTATGGGCGGCAAACGTGCGCAGAAGCGTGGGCCGGGACGCCTCACCCGGTGGCGGGAGCGCGCCGTCAGCGATGCCGGATCCGCCGACGGGCAAGGTGGGCTGGGATCCCTGATGGCCTTGGGGGTCACTGCGGCCGGCGTCGAAGTGGCGTCCATGCTGCCGTATCTGCTGGCGATCGGCCTTTTGTCCACGTCGGAATTCACCGGTGGATCCGGACTGTTGGTGTTGGTGGGCTACTGCGTTGTGATGGTATTGCCGGCACTGGTGCTGCTCCTCGCCCGGTCCCTGATGAGCGGCTGGATTGAGCGCGGCCTGGCCAGGATCAGCGGGTGGATGGAACGCAATGCGGCGGAAACCACCGCCTGGATCGTGGGAATCCTGGGCTTCCTGCTGGCCCGGTCGGCTGCCGTGGAGCTCCAGCTCTTCGACTGGCTCCTCTAGCCACCCACCCGACCCGGTTGGGCTATTCGAAGCGGGTGACGGACATCCCCGTGCTGGTGCGCAACAGTCCAAAGGTGCTCACCAGTGCCGCGGCTCCGATGCCGAGGCTCAGCCCCAGGGCAGTGAAGTAATCCGCGCCAGGCCAGTCCATCTTGTAAGCGGGTCCCAGCGACGTCACCATCATCCAGGCCACCAGGAAGCCAAGCCCGACGGCCAGGAGCAGCACCGTGAGCAGCGGAACAGCTGCTTCGCGGGTGACGATCCGGCGCAGGCTTGAGGCCGGCATGCCCATCAGCCGCATCAGGCCCAGGATGCGTTTGCGGTCCAGCATGGCGGACGCCGTGGCGACTGCCAGCGAGATCGCCGAAATCGAAACCGCTACGAACATCCCCACATAGGCCAGCGCGGACAGACCGGCCACCAGGCGGGTACTCCCGGTCGCTGCATCGTCGAGGGGGGACATCGGCGGACCGGCAGCCACCCTGGAGCGAACGAGAAGGGTCCGCGCACGGTCAACAGATTCCGGGGCCGCGTCGGTATGCACAATGATCGCGAACGGGGTCAGCTCCGGCAGGATTGCCGGAGAGGCCGACGCAACCACAGGCTCCCGGTTCCACGCGTTGAGGAAACCGGCATCCAGAACGGCGGTTCCGGCGTCGGGAGCTTCCGTAAGACCCAGCCACACAGCTTCGGCGGCCTCAATATAAATCTGGTCCCCGCTTTCATCGGTGCCGTAGCCGCCGCTCCCATAGGCAACCGTGGCATGCAGCCCCGCAGTGCCGTTTACCTGGGTGGCAAGTGCATCTACGGCATCTGGAGAGGCAGCAGGATCAATAAAGGTGCGCACGCTGGCCGGCTGCAACACCCCTGGCACGGCGGCGGGGACGCCCACATTGCGAAGCGCACTTGAACCGCCGGCGAAAATGGACACCACAAATACGGCAATCACCAATCCGGCGACAGAGCGGAAAGTCGCCGAAGGGGTCGCCGCAATCCGGCTGGAGGCAATCACCGAGATGGCGCTCCGGGCGAACCGCAGGCCGGCCCGGCTGACCAGCAGCGTCAGCCACGGTCCAATGATCACCAAGCCGGCCATGATGAGCACAAAACCGCCGACCATAAATGGAATCTCCCACCATGGCGACCGCAACTCAGGCACCCCGGCAGCAAACGCCAGGGCACCGAGGCACAGGAAGCCGGCCAACAGTGGAAGCGCCCGCCGAGGAGTTGGCATCGGCTCGGGCATGGCCCGGGTTACGCCCAACGGTCCGGTTCCGGCCCCCAGGGTCCGTTGCCCGGCCGCCAGCATGGCGGAGAGCACGACGGCGGCAGCCACTACGGCCGCGGCCGTCCAGTCTGTCGCAAGATCGTCAATAAAAACCCGGGTGCCGTTGACTGGAATCTCTGCCGCAAGAGGCCGGACGAGGGCGGAAAGAGCGATGCCAAGTAAGGCGCCGGCCAGGCAGGGGACGGCGGCCTCCGCGGCGGATATCCGGGCCACCGTCCCCGGCGTCGCGCCTATGAGACGCAGGGTGGCGAAGCGCTCCCGGCGCTGGGCCGCGCCCAGGTTGCTGACGATGCTGATCAGCAGCAGGATCGGGAAGAGGACTGCCAGGCCACCCGCGAGAAACGCCGTGCGGTAGGCAAGGGCGTTATCGCCATAGGGGTTGGTGGTGAATTCGGAGACCAGGCCGGCGCCGCCGTTGCTGCTTCTGATCTCGGATTCCGTAGCGCCGGTGACGACGATCAGTGAATCCCGTCCGGGCAGTGCCTCATTGCCGATGGTCCCGGCAAAGGACCCGAAGCGGTCGGCCAACTGGTCTGCCGGCGTTTCTTGGATGAGTTCCTGGAGTGCAGGGGATGCGTAATATTCGCCCGGCTTCGGCGGTGCAGGGATTCCGGGAATCCGGGCCGAGGTGTCCGGGAGTGCAGCCACGTCCACCCGGTTGATCACGCTGTCCCGGAAATGCTCGGCCGGCCGCGCGACCAGCATGGTGTCCGGGCCCAGCGGGATGGGGACGGATGCAGCATGAGGATCCCCATCAACCGGAGGCTGGTACGCCGGGCCGCCTGTTTCGCGAAGCCAGGCGCCGCGGGCGTCGCGCTGGGCGAGGCCATCGGCCGCTCCCCAGAGCAGAAGGAGAAGGCAGACTCCGATGGCGACTCCGGCCATGATCCCCGCGAGCCGGCCCACTGCCGACCGGCTTCCGGCGAGTGCCAGCCGGAGGATGGCGACGTTCATGGGGCAACCTGGTAGCCGGCTGCAACGGCGCCGTCACGCACCAGGATCTCCCGGTCCGCGTAAGCCGCGGTACGTGGATCGTGGGTAATCATCACCAGGGTGGTCCCTGCCTCGCGGACCAGCTGAAGCATCTGGGTCAGGACATTCTCCGCGGCGAGGGAGTCCAAAGAGCCCGTGGGCTCATCGGCGAACAGGATTTTGGGCGCCGTTGCCAGGGCGCGGGCAACAGCAACCCTTTGGGCCTGGCCGCCGGATAGTTCGGAGGGCCGCTTGGTTCCGTTGTCCTGAAGGCCCAGCCGATCCAGGAGCTCGGCCGAGCGCTGCAGGGCATCCTTTCGCCGGGTTCCGTTCAGGAGCAGCGGGATGGTGACGTTGTCCAGGGCACTGAGCTCGGGGAGCAACTGGCCGAACTGGAACACAAATCCAAACTCCGTCAGGCGGAGGCGGGAACGGCCGGCCTCGTTCAGGGAACTGATAGTGACGGACTGCCCGACGGCGGGACCGGGCTGATAGGTGACGGAACCGGCGTCGGGGGTAATAACGCCCGCGAGGCAGTGCAGCAGGGTGGACTTTCCCGATCCTGAGGGGCCCATCACCGCCAGGACCTCGCCAGGGTGTATGTCGACGTCGATGCCGCGCAGGGCTTCTGTTGAACCAAAGCTGTGCCGCAGGCCGCGGGCCGAGAGGATGGGTGCCGTTTGTGCTTGTGCGTTCATGCGCCCTGCAGCTCCTTTTTGAGCTGGGCCAGCCTGGCGCCGGTGAGGTCGATCCAGCGGAGGTCCGCCTCGATGTGGAAGAGGCCGTGGTCGCAGATGAGGACCTGCAGGATGCTGGCGCCCTGCTTGAGTTTGGTCAACGCCCGCATCCGGGACATGTGTTCGGCCCGCTGCAGCTCCAGGAGCCTGGCGGCGTCGTCATCGGTCAACAGTGCAATGACGGTCTTGGCGAACAGGTTGCTTTGCAGGTTTTCGGAGGGAACGTCCGGGGTGAACAGCCAGTCGCTGACACGTTCCTGCCCGGCCTCGGTGATCCGGTACTGCTTCCGGTCCGGGCCGCCGCCGGTCTCATCGCCCAGCGCCAGGATGAACTCGTCCCGGGCCATGCGCGCCAGCGTGGCATAAACCTGTCCGAACGCCAGCGCTTTCTCCGTGCCGAAGTACCGGTCATAGGAGTGCTTGAGGTCGTAGCCGTAACTGGGTTGCCGCTGGAGGAGGCCCAGGAGGGCTAGGGAGTTGTTCACAATCCCTACTATACACTGAGTGTATAGTTGGAGGCAGGTGCAAAACGTGGAGCGGCGGATTTGCGAGGCCCCTCCAAAAAGTCTCAAATGACTTTCTTGACAAATTTGTTGACTGCATTGTCAAACCCTGCGTAGCCTCAGCGGTGGGACAGCACCATTGAAACGTCTAAAGCAGAAGGGCTAGTGACATGTTCAGCAGATTTGCACGGATTGGCAAGAAGGGTTTGGTGGCTGCGGCCACCTCCGCCCTCATCCTCGGTGGAGGAATCGCAGCGGCGCCGGCAGCAAATGCTGCCGATGGTCACGAGGGCGAACACGGCGGCGGGGACGCCTGTACGTTCTTCCTGGAGCACATGTGGGCCAATGAAGACGGCATACCCGCGCTCGGGAGCTTCGCCCACATCAACAAGGAACACACCGATCCCGCCTACGACAACCTGGTCCTGTCCTTGGCCAGCGGCGCCATCGGCAACTCCAATATGCCGGTCATCGACATTTACGGCGGCCCCCTGGGCTGGATTCCGGTCTTCAACCCCTCACATGTGAAGGGGCACGGCACCGATTACGTCACCTTGCTCACCTCGTGCGGCGGGATCGGCATCCCTCTGAACAGCAACGACCTGACCACCCTGAATGTCCCGTCGGTTGAGCAGCTGGCGGACCTGTCAGACCTGATCATCCCGGGCCTGCCCTCGCCGGAAATGCTCACGGACCCCGACTACCTGTGGAAGACCACCGATGCATCGGCCATCCTGGAGCGGGTTACTCCGGAGACGCTGACCAACATGGACGAATACGTGAACTTCGCCGGTGACCACTTCGACACGTGGCGCCTGCTGTGGGAAACGGCGCTTGCGGATGTGTCCAGCGGCAACCCCACGGGCATCCTGGAAATCCTCAAGATCACGGAAAACATCAATACTCTGGAGTCGCTTTCCGGCATTGTCGGCGGTGACACCTTGTCCGGCATTCTTGGGGGAGGGCTGCTGTCAGGCCTTCCCATCCTGGGTGGGACCACGCCACCGGCAGACACCGCCACGGAATTCACGGTGCTGATGTCCGGCGCAACCCACAGCCCCGCTGTTGACTCTGAGGGCCTGGGCCAATGCCAGGGCACGCTGAACGGCACCACCTTCAAAATCACTTGCCTGTACGCCGGTATGTCCTCAGCCGTCACTGCGGCGCACCTGCACACCGGCAGCAGTGACCTGAACCTGACCACCAATGGCGGAACCAGCGGCGGCGCTACCGGCACGTTCACGCTGACCGCAGAGCAGGTCACCGCGTTGAAGGCCGGCAAGTTCTCGCTCAACGTACACACCACCAACAACCCCAGCGGTGAGATCGGCGGCGTCGTCAAGGCCTGTGCCTAGGCACACGACAGACGGAAGGCCGACGTCGGCTCTCACCTGATCTGACGGCAAAAGGGATGGAGTCCGGGAGTTCCCGGGCTTCATCCCTTTTTGGCGCGTGACGCAGAACACTCGGATCCGACCGTGACGAATGGGGCTGCGGCCGCGTCTACACGGAGGAGCGGGCTGGACATGCCCCTTTCAACAGTGCCAGCTACATCTATAGAAAGTTGACCTCACATGGGATTCTTCGCTTTTCTCATCCTCGGCCTAATTGCCGGCGCAATCGCCAAGCTGATCCTCCCGGGCAAGCAGGGCGGTGGCTGGTTCATCACTCTGCTGCTGGGCGTCGTCGGCGCATTCCTGGGCGGGTGGTTGGGCAGCCTTATCTTCAAAACCGGCCTGCAGGACTTTTTCTCCATCCAGACCTGGCTCCTGGCAATCGGCGGTTCGCTGATTGTCCTGCTGGTCTACGGCATGCTGAACAAGAAGCGCGCATAGCCTTCGCGTAGCAAGGAAGAGGGCCACGCGCCGGGAAACAGCATCCCGGGGCGTGGCCCTTTTCCTGTCCGCAAGGCGCCGCGGCGCTAGCGGTTCTGCTGGTCTTCCTGGTACACGTCCGGGATGCCGTCCTGGTCCGCATCCACCCGCTCCTCCGCCTCAGCCAACCGGTAGATACGGTTACGGGCGGTAAGCACAATGGAGGCGAGCACGGCGGCGATCAGGGATGCAGCCAGGATGCCCACCTTGGCGTGATCGTCCTGGATGGTGCCGTGCCCGAAGCTGAGCTCGGCCACCAGCAGCGACACGGTAAAGCCGATGCCGGCCAACAGCGCCACCCCGAAGATATCGATCCAGCGCAATGACGAGTCCAGTTGTGCGCGGGTGATTTTGGTCAGCAGCCAGGTGGTGCCCAGGATTCCGATCGGCTTGCCCGCCACCAGCGCAACAATAATGCCCAGAGCGACAGGGTCCGTCAGCGCTTCGAGAAGTCCGGCGCCGCCGCCGACGGCCACGCCGGCGGAGAAGAAGGCGAACAGCGGCACGGCAACGCCGGCGGAGATGGGCCGGAAGCGGTGCTCGAAGATCTCAGCCAGGCCGGGGCCGGCGTCCGGTCCACCGCTTGCCTTGGACCGGAGGACCGGAATGGCGAAGCCCAGCAGCACACCGGCGACAGTGGCGTGGATACCGGATGCGTGGACCAGTGCCCACGTGACCATCCCGAGGGGGAGCAGGATCAGCCAGGCGGCGGCAGGCTTGGTGCCGAAGAAGTGGCGGTGTTTCTGGGCCAGCAATGCGTAAAGTCCGAGCGGGATGAGGGCCAGGAGCAGCGGGATGGGCTCGATGTGGTCGGTGTAGAAGATGGCAATGATGAGGATGGCGATCAGGTCGTCAACTACGGCCAAGGTCAGCAGGAAGATCCGCAGTGCGCTGGGGAGGTGCGAGCCGATGATCGCCAGAACGGCTACCGCGAAGGCGATGTCCGTGGCGGTGGGAATGGCCCAGCCGCGGATGGCGTCCGGGTTCGACAGGTTGATCACAACATAGATCAGCGCCGGAACCACAACGCCGCCCACGGCGGCCGCAATGGGAACCACGGATTTGCTGAACTGGCGGAGGTCACCGGCCACAAACTCGCGCTTGAGTTCCAGCCCCACCAGGAAGAAGAAGATCGCCAGGAGGCCGTCCGCTGCCCAGGTTCCCAGGCTCAGGTTCAAGTGCCAGGGCTCGTAGCCGATTTTGAAGTCGCGGAGGCCGAAGTAGCTTTCAGCCCAGGGCGAGTTGGCCCAGATGATGGCGATGACGGCGGCCGCAACCAGCAGTGCGCCGCCTACGGTCTCCTTGCGGAGAATGGCGCTTATTCGGAGTGCTTCTGAGTAGCTGCCGCGACCGAGAACGGTGGAGCGGCCGGTGGAAGGGGTCTTGGACATAAGGAATCCTGACTCTTTGGGTCGACAAAGGACTGTGCCGACCAGACTTCCCGGCTCACCAATTTCCAGAGACCAGTCTACGGGAGACCGCCGTCGAACTTCCCTTTGTGGCCTCCCGCGCCCCCGTTAAAGCAAAAGCAGGCCGCATTTGTTGCCCTTGTGAACAGCTATAAGGGCAACAAATGCGACCTGCTTGGGTGAGGGTTAGAGGCCCAGCTGCTCCCGCAGCGCAGCCACGTGGCCGGCAGCGTCCACGGCGTACTGTGCCAGCTTGACCTTGCCGTCGGCGTCGAGCACCACGGTGGAGCGGATAACGCCCTCGCGGACCTCGCCCTGGATCAGCTTTTCGCCCCAGGCGCCGTATGCCAGTGCGACGGCGTGATCCTGGTCGGAGAGCAGCGGGAAGTTCAGGGCGTTGTCGCCGGTGAACTCGGTGAGTGCCTCCGGGGCGTCGGGGGAGATGCCCAGCACTTCATAGCCCTTGCCCTGCAGGGAGGCCAGGTTGTCACGGAAGTCGCAGGCCTCGGTGGTGCAGCCGGGGGTTGCGGCCTTCGGGTAGAAGTACACGATGACGTTCTTGCCCCGGTAGGAGGACAGCGAAACGGGGTTTCCGGAGGCGTCCGGCAGGGTGAAGTCCGGTGCGGTGGCGCCGGGCTGCAGCCGTGAGTTCAGTGCCGAAACGGTCAGTCCGGCGTGTGAAGACGGGGTCATGATTGCTCCTTGATGGGTTTAAGCAGTAGTGCCGGCGCGTAACCAGTCACCAGGCATAAGCAACTGTTCAAATGGCGTATTCCGCAGGGCCGCGGACAGTTGCGCGTGGCCCGGGGACGAACTGGTAGCCGCCTCCCCGGACAGTGGCGATGGCGTGCCGTGCGTTGCCGATCTTCCGCCGGATCCGGCCCACGTAAACATCAATGGACCGGACAGTGGTGCCGGGGAAGTTCAGCGATTCCAGGTGCGCCCGCAGTTCCTCCCTTTCCACCATACGTGAACAGTTCTGCACGAGGTAGCGGATGATGACGGTCTCGACGTCGGTCAGCGGCACCCGCTTTCCGTCCAGCAGGACCTCGTCACAGGAAAGATCCACGGCCACGGTGCTGGCATGCTCGAGACGCTCGGTTTCCAGCCGCGGGGCGGCAGGAGCCGGGTTGGGCACAGCAGCCAGGACGGGTGGGGTCAATGGCTGGAGTGCCGGCTCGCGATACGAAAAGGCATGTTGCATGGTTCGGCCCTACACTCCGCCGCGCCGCAGGAGCTTGCCGGTAGCGGTCTGTCCGTCCACCACTTCGCCGCGCAGGTACGTCTTACGGACAACGCCGGAGAGCGCCTTGCCGTCGTAGGGGGTGATGGGGTTCTTGTGCTTGAGCTTGGACACGTCCACCACAAACGCGTCATCCGCCGCGAACACGGCAAAGTCGGCGTCGTAACCCAGGGCAAGCTGGCCCTTGTTGGTGAGCCGGGCCAATGCTGCGGGCTTCGCGGACATCCAGGCAACAACCTGTTCCAGGGAAATACCGCGGGTGCGGGCTTCGGTCCAGATCAGGGACAGGCCAAGCTGCAGCGAGGAAACGCCGCCCCAGGCCACGGCGAAGTCGCCGTTCTCCAGGTCCTTCAGGTCCAGGGTGGAGGGGGAATGGTCCGAGACGATGCAGTCGATGGTGCCGTCCTCGAGGCCTTTCCACAGCAGTTCGCGGTTGGAGGCTTCACGGATGGGCGGGCAGCACTTGTACGCCGTTGCGCCGTCCGGGATTTCCTCGGCCATCAGCGTGAGGTAGTGCGGGCACGTCTCCACGGTGAGGTTGACGCCGTCGCGCTTTGCCGACGCGATCATGGGCAGGGCGTCCGACGACGACAGGTGGAGGATGTGCGCACGCGCACCGGTCCAGCGGGAGCGTTCGATGACCTCGGCGATCGCCTTGTTCTCGGCGCCGCGGGGGCGGGAGGCGAGGAACGTGGAGTACTGGTCGCCGCCGGGATGCGGGGCGCGGTCGATCGCGTGGGAGTCCTCAGCGTGGACGATCATGAGGGAGTCGAAGGACTTCAGCTCGCGCATGTCCTCTTCCATCTCGTCCGCGTCAAGGTGCGGGAATTCATCCACACCGGAGTGCAGCAGGAAGCACTTGAAGCCGAAGACGCCTTCGTCATGCAGCGGGCGCAGGTCCGCCTTGTTGCCGGGCACCGCACCGCCCCAGAATCCAACGTCCACAAACGCCTGGTCCTCGGCCACCTCGCGCTTGAGCTTGAGGCCTTCCACGGTGGTGGTGGGCGGGATGGAGTTCAGGGGCATGTCGATGATGGTGGTGACACCGCCGGCGGCAGCGGCGCGGGTGGCCGAGGCGAAGCCTTCCCATTCCGTGCGGCCGGGCTCGTTGACGTGGACGTGGGTGTCCACCAGGCCGGGGATGAGGGTTTCATCGTCAGCCAGTTCAATGGTTTCGGTGCCGGTGAGGCCGTTGCCCAGCGGTTCCAGTGCAACGATCTTGCCGTTGCGGACGCCCACTTCGCGCGGTGCGATGCCGGCGGTGGTGAGGATGCGCTGGCCACGGATGACCAGATCGAATACTTCGTTAGACATTAAGGGGCTCCTTCGGATCAGCCGCAACCAGGTTCACGCCAATGTGTTGACCTAATTCTTCAAGCAGCCTGCCTGCTTCGGCTATGCATGTATCTATATTGCTCTCTCGGTCCGTAAGCGCATGGACGCTTCGGAAACCTGATTGTTCCTGCTGGTCGCGGGTGAGCGTGGTCCGCCCGCAGACAGCGACGACGGGGATGCCCGCCGCTCCTGCAGCCCGGGCTACGCCCATGGGGGTTTTGCCCAGCAGGCTTTGTTCGTCCAGGCTGCCTTCGCCGGTGATCACCAGGTCAGCGCCGGCAATCCGTTCGGCAAGCTTGGTGAATTCAAGTACGACGTCGATCCCGGGTTTCCGGCTCGCTGCCAGAACCGCGATCGCGGCGAAGCCCACCCCGCCGGCTGCCCCGGCTCCCGGCGCGTTGGCGGCGCGGAAGGCCCGGTTGTCCGGCCCAACAGGGCCGAACTCAGCGGCGAGGACTTCCACAAAACGGGCCAGTGCTGCGTCGAGGACGGCCACGTCCTCAGGGTTGGCACCCTTCTGGGGGCCAAACACCGCTGCGGCGCCTTCTGCCCCCAGAAGGGAATTATCTACGTCCGAGGCCAGCACAAAGCGGGCCTCGTCCAGGCGGAGGTCCAGTCCGCTGAAATCTATCCGGTCCAACCGGGCCAGTGCCGCTCCGCCGAGGGGGAGCTCGTCCCCATCGGCGTCGAGGAACCTGGCCCCGAGGCCCTGGAGGAGCCCGGCACCGCCGTCGGTGTTGGCACTGCCGCCCACACCCAGGGTGATGTGCCGGCGGCCGGCGTCCAGGGCTGAGCGGATCAGCTGTCCGGTGCCCAGGCTCGTGGAGGTCAGTGCCGCCGTCGAACCTGGTTTTCCGTTGACCAGGACGTCAGGTGAGAGGAGGTCCAGCCCGGAGGCCGCAGCCATTTCGATCACTGCTTCGTGGCCGCGGACGGCATACTCGGCGCGGATCGGGCTGCCGTCCGGGCCGGCGGCCATGGTGCTGCGGCGGGTGAATCCGGAGCCGACGGCGGCGTCGAGGGTGCCCTCGCCGCCGTCGGCTACCGGGATCTCCGTGATTTCCAACGAGCTGCCGCACGCGGCGTGCAGCCCGTTGGCGAGGTGCCGGGCAACGTCCGGGGCGGAGAGCGAGCCCTTGAACTTGTCCGGAGCTATGACTATCCGCATTCCGGTGCCTCCTTTGGTTTCTTGGGTATTAGTCGAGCAGGGAGATGATCGCCGTGGGAGCGTCCTCGCCGCGTTCGGCCAGGTCTTCGAACTCGTTCAGGGCGTTGATTTCAACACCCATGGAGATGTTGGTGACCTTTTCCAGGATCACTTCAACCACCACGGGAACCTTGAACTCGGCCATGAATGCCTTGGCCTTGTCGAAGGCAGCCGGCAGGTCCTCCGGGTTTTCGACGCGGATGGCCTTGCAGCCCAGGCCTTCGGTGACCTTGACGTGGTCCACGCCGTAACCATTGGTTTCCGGGGAGTTGATGTTGTCGAACGCGAGGGACACGTTCTGTTCCATCTCGAAGCCGCGCTGGGACTGACGGATCAGGCCCAGGTAGGAGTTGTTCACCACAACGTGGATGTACGGCAGGTTGAACTGCGCGCCCACTGCCAGTTCCTCGATCATGAACTGGAAGTCGTAGTCGCCTGACAGGGCAACAACGGTCTCGCCGGGCTTGCCGCGAACGACGCCGAGAGCGGCCGGTGCGGTCCAGCCCAGGGGGCCTGCCTGGCCGGCGTTGATCCACTTGCGGGGACCGAAGACGTGCAGCAGCTGTGCGCCGGCGATCTGGGACAGGCCGATGGTGGAAACGTAGGTGGTTTCCGGTCCGAAAGCCTTGTTCATTTCCTCGTACACGCGCTGCGGCTTGATCGGCACGTTATCGAAGTGGGTCTTGCGCTGCAGGGCACCCTTGCGTTGCGTGCACTCGGCAACCCAGCCGGAGTAGTCCGGCAGGCTTGCTGCGGCTTTGCGCTCACGGGCCAGTTCGATCAGGCCCTCCAGGGCTGCACCGGCGTCGGAAGCGATGCCCAGGTCCGGCGAGAACACGCGGCCGATCTGGGTGGGCTCGATGTCGATGTGCACAAACTTGCGGCCGGCCGTGTAGGTGTCCAGGCCGCCGGTGTGGCGGTTGGCCCAGCGGTTGCCGATGCCGATGACGAAGTCCGAGGCCAACATGGTCTCGTTGCCGTAGCGGTGGCTGGTCTGCAGGCCCACCATGCCGGCCATGAGCTCGTGGTCATCCGGGATGGTTCCCCAGCCCATCAGGGTGGGGATGACCGGAACGTTGAGCAGCTCAGCCAGTTCAACCAGCTGCGCGGAGGCGCCGGCGTTGATGATGCCGCCACCTGCCACGATCAGCGGCTTGTTGGCGGCCGTCAGCATGTCCAGGGCCTTTTCCAGCTGCTTGCGGCTGGCCTTCGGCTTCTCAACAGCCAGCGGCTCGTAGGCGTCGATGTCGAATTCGATCTCGGCCATCTGCACGTCGAACGGCAGGTCCAGCAGAACCGGGCCCGGACGGCCGGAGCGCATCAGCTGGAAAGCCTTCTGGAAGGCGCCGGGAACCTGGCCCGGTTCCAGGATGGTCATGGCCATCTTGGTGACCGGCTTGGCGATGGACTCGATGTCCACGGCCTGGAAGTCTTCCTTGTGCAGCTTGGCAACGGGTGCCTGGCCGGTGATGCAGAGCATGGGAATGGAATCTGCCCATGCGGCGTACAGGCCGGTGATCATGTCGGTGCCGGCGGGACCGGACGTACCGACGCAGATGCCGATGTTGCCGTCCTTGGCGCGGCTGTAGCCGTCAGCCGCGTGGCTGGCGCCTTCAACGTGGCGGGCCAGCGTGTGACGGATGCCGCCGTGCTTGCGCATTGCGGAGTAGAAGGGGTTGATAGCCGCGCCTGGCAGGCCGAACGCCTCGGTGGCGCCTTCCTTTTCCAGAATGGCGACGGCAGCGTCAACGGTGCGCATCTTGGTCATTGTGTGCTCCTAAAAAGTTTTGGTGGTCTAGCGGTGGTCGAGCTTGTCGAGACCCGGTGGTGTTGCTGGTGGTCGAGCCTGTCGAGACCCGAAACCGCGATTCCGACAAGCTCAATCACCGGTGGTTGAGCTTGTCGAAACCCGGTTACTCGCGGCCGCTGAGCTGCAGGACCTGCTTGAAGAGTCCGGAGTGGTCCAGTGCGCCGTCGCCCTGGTTGACGGTGGCGGCGACCAGCTGTGCAACGACGGCGCCGAGGGGGACGGCGACGTTGGCTTCGCGGGCGGCGGAGGTGACGATGCCCAGGTCCTTGTGGTGGAGGGCGAGGCGGAAGCCGGGGTCGAAGTTGCGGTCCAGCATCTTCTGGCCCTTCTGCTCCAGTACCTTTGAGCCGGCGAGCCCGCCGCCGAGGACCTTGAGGGCGGCGTCGGTGTCTACGCCGTAGGCCTCGAGGAAGGCGATTGCTTCGCCGAGGACTTCGATGTTGACGGCGACGATCAGCTGGTTTGCAGCTTTGACGGTCTGGCCGGAGCCGGAGGGGCCGACGTGGACGATGGTCTTGCCCACTGCGTTCAGGACGTCCTGCGCGGCGTCGAAGTCTGCCTTTTCGCCGCCGACCATGATGGAGAGGACGGCGTCGATGGCGCCCTGCTCGCCGCCGGAGACCGGGGCGTCCAGCGGGCGGATGCCGGCTTCAACGGCTTCTTCGGAGAGGCGCTTGGCGACGTCCGGGCGGATGCTGGACGCGTCAATCCACAAGGTGCCCTTTTTGGCGTTGGCGAAGACGCCGTCGGGGCCGGAGACTACGCCCTCAACATCGGGGGAGTCCGGGACCATGGTGATGACGACGTCGGCGTCTTTTACGGCGTCGGCGATGCTGGTGGCACCCTTGCCGCCTTCGGTGACGAGCTTGTCGATCTTGTCCTGGCTGCGGTTGAAGCCGGTAACGGTATGGCCGGCCTTGACGAGGTTGATGGCCATGGGCAGGCCCATGATTCCGAGGCCGATAACTGCAACGTTGCTCATGATGGTTCTCGTTTCTCTAAAAAGTCGGTGGTTGAGCCTGTCGAAACCAAGGCCCTGTGGTCTGGTGGTTGAGCTTGTCGAAACCGATCTCGGCAGGCTTGATTACCGGTGGTTGAGCTTGTCGAAACCGGGTTACTGGGCGACGCGCTGGCGGATGGCCCAGCTGAAGGCCGATTCCTGCGGTTCCTTGTATTCGAGGCCGATGTAGCCGGTGTAGCCGAGCTCGCGGCTGCGGGCGATCCATTCGCCGAGCGGCAGGTTGCCGGTGCCGGGGGCGCCGCGGCCGGGGTTGTCCGCGATCTGGATGTGGCCGAAGTCCTTGGCATGGTTTTCGATGACGGCTGCAACGTCGCCGCCATTGACTGCCAGGTGGTAGAAATCGGCGAGCAGCTTGACGTTGTCTACGCCGGCTTCGTCCTTGACGCGCTTGATGACGTCCAGCGCATCCTGTGCGGTGAGCAGCGGGTACTTGGGGGCGCCGCTGACCGGTTCGAGGAGGACGGTGCCGCCGATGCGGGCGATGCCCTGTGCTGCAGTGGCGAGGTTTTCTGCGCCGATGGCGTCCTGCTTCTCAGCGGATTCGCCGTCGATCCGGTTGCCGTAGAGGGCGTTGAAAGCCTTGCATCCCAGGCGCTCACCGATGCCGGCAACAACGTCGATGTTGTCCTGGAATTCGCTGGAGCGTTCCGGCCAGGAAACCAGGCCGCGGTCGCCGCCGGGCATGTTGCCGGCGTTGAAGTTCAGGCCGGTGAGCTGGACGCCCGCATCCTTGATGGCGTTCTCAAACTCGGTGGTTTCGGCATCCGTGGGGACGGAGGTGGCGAACGGCCACCAGAACTCGACGGCGTCAAAGCCGGCGGCCTTTGCGGCGGCCGGGCGCTCGAGCAGGGGCAGCTCCGTCAAGAGGATGGAGCAGTTCACTGTGTACGTCATCGTAGGTCCTTCCGGGGAGGGCTTTGGATCCAGGTTCCTGGCTTCTTCGGCTACTCTGCCATTTCCGCTTTGTGGAATCTAAATTCTGCTTTATGAAAAGTGTAGGGAAGGAGGGGTGGGTGAGTCAAGAGGGTTACCTGGAGTAGCCGCAGGCAACCACCCGGCGGCTTTTGCTGGATTTAGTGAGTCTTGATCTCCGATCTGGTGTATTCCCTGTACTTTCTCTGCATGGGAACTCCGGCGGTGGTCCTTCCAAGGCCGTTGCAGGGTCGTGGCTACCCAAAGGAGGTGGCGCCACCACATTCGCCCCGCTAGGCGGTTCTCGTGTGTTTGCGCTGGCATGATGGTTTTGTGAGTCTTTCCGATCTAACCCGTGGCCTTGTTTGGAGAGGGCGCCGCATTGCCTGGGACACGTTCGGTTCGGGGCCTGCATTGGTTTTCCTGCATGGCACTCCGTGGTCGTCCTGGCTGTGGAGCCCGTACGCGGACGCGTTGGCTTCCCGGTTCACTATCTACCTCTGGGACATGCCGGGCTACGGATCGTCCTCAAAGGAGCCGGAGCATGATGTGGACCTTGGCATTCAGGGTGAGCTGTTCGCTCATCTCCTGAAGGTGTGGAGGCTCGACGCTCCGCACGTCATTGCCCACGACTTCGGTGGAGCTGTGGCGCTCCGCGCACGGCTTCTGCACGGAGCCAAATACAGCTCACTCTGTCTTGTGGACGTCGTCGCCCTCTCGCCCTGGGGTTCCCCCTTCTTTCGCCTCGTGAAGGAACACGCCGACGTTTTCGCCCAGCTCCCTGCCGCTGTACACGAAGGGGTGGTCAGGGCCTACATTGCGGGAGCCAGCCATAAAGGGCTCACCCCCGCAGCAATAGACAAGCTAACAATGCCCTGGACCGGACCAGAAGGTCAGCCAGCCTTCTACCGGCAGATTGCCCAAGCGGACGAACGGTACACCGACGAGATCCAACCTCTCTACAACACCCTGACAGAACCTGTCCGTATCATTTGGGGTGCTGAAGACATCTGGATCCCCTCCGACCGGGCGGGGCGCCTTCATGCCGCCATGCCGGGATCCACACTCGTGCACATTCCCGACGCGGGGCATCTCATTCAGCTCGACGCACCGATACAGCTCGCCACCGCACTGGCCATCTGGACCCGGGAACTTATTTCCTAACACTTGGCCACCAGCCTGCAAACGTTGATGTCGGCGTTCGGGTTCGGCAGCAGGGCCACTATTAAGGAGCAGCATCTTATGGCAGCAAAGGTTCGCCATGCATCTGACGAAGACCTCACCGCTGCAGCCTGCGTTCTCGCTGCCGCCTTCGGTGCTTACCCCTGGACCCGCTGGGCAATTCCGGAAGAGGGCTACGCGCAGCGGCTCGAACGATTGCAGTACCTCTACCTCCGACACGCACTGACTTGTGGATTGGTCTTCGTCGATGAGGATCTGCACGCCGTCGCCGCTTTCCTTCCTCCTGATGCCCCTGAACCCAGCCCGGGCGTGCAGAATGAAGTCGCGGAGCTCCACGGATCACGCATAGCAGCGCTGGCGGACCTGGCCCTGCCGCAGCCAGCGGAGCCTGCGTGGAACCTGGCTACCGTGGGAGTTGACCCTGCGTATCAAGGAGCAGGGCTTGGTACCGCCGTTACCAGTGCTGGGCTTGCACATATTGATCAAGAGGTCGGGGCCGTTGCGCTTGAAACCTCGGACGAGCGCAACGTGCGCTTGTATGGCGCTCTCGGCTTTGACGTCACCGCTACCACCCTTATTGCAGACGGGCCCCACCGTTCATTCGATGTATCGACCACCAAAAATCCGTAGAGTCACACAATAGTCGCGGAATCTGAAGAAGAAGGTACGTCTCCGGACGGCGGGCCGTGCCAAGGGTTTCTAGGGCTGATTGGCGGGTTGGGAGAGGCTCGAGTCACAGTGGCTCTGCTCGAGTGGCGCGGGAAGCCAGCTGCTTGATCTAGGTGCTGCAGTAACGCAACCAGCACCTCAGCTCGGTTTTGCGGTACCGGGGTTAGTGTCTTTACTTCCTCCACCACCGAGGTGTTGCTTGTGCTTTTGCCAGATGCGGCGCGAGGCCCGGCTGGACAAGGAACGTTCGGCATCGCGTCGAGCGGCTCGCTGGGCATTCCTTTGGGAACGACCAAGGCTGGACAGCATCACGAAAACGAATCCCATCCACAGAACGGCCGTCCCCAGGACAGCGCCCACTGCCACCAATGACTCCACACCTACGATGTACCCGCATTTCTCATCACCAGCCGGTAACGAGTGTTCCACTTCTATGGTTGTCCCGTGCTCGGCTACGGCTCTGGGCTCTGGGCTCTGCCCTGACATCCATCCGCCGTTCCCGTTCGACTGTCTTGACCCGCAGGAATCTTCGCCGGTTGAGCACTCGAATCGTAATACTTGACCTATGAAATGGAAGGACTGCTGGCTCGCCTGAACCATCGCCCTGAGCCCGGTAGCAGGATGATGAGCGCGGCGAGAATCGCTGGCATTGCCGTCCCCAGGACTGCTCCCAGTGCGACGTCGTGCGCGTAATGGGCGCCTTCCATGATCCGGCCGATAGAGACTATGGACGCGGTGCCGAAAGCGAACCAAGTGGCCAGGGTGTTGCGGGAAGCGATAGAGATGACGATTGCTGCACCGAATGCCAGCGTGGCGTGGTTCGACGGGAGGGACCAGTCACCTAACGGCGGGCAGTCTCCCGGCAGCGCCCATACGTGGCAGGGTCTGGGCTGCGAGAAAAGAATCTTTACGAGCTCGGAGAGAGCATACGCGGCAACGACTCCGATGGAGCCTGCCACGACCGCGGCCCGGCGCCCGGGATGACTGAGCCAGGCGCGTACTCCGGCGATCATCGTCCAGGCGGCAAGCACGAGCAGCATTCCGTCCGAGATGAGATCAAGCCCTCTTATTCCAACGGACGAAGCGAGCTCACCGGTAAGGATCACGCTGAGACTCTCCGGGAAAGGGACCACGAGAATTACAGCACAGATGAATGCCAGTGCAATTACCGGGTTGAGCTGGTTACGAGTGAGGAGGTTCTTCATTCCTTCGAAAATACCCGGGCACGTGTGGCTGGTGATCCGTCCTAGGCATGAATTGATGGATACAATCACTCGGCCCAGGGGACTACTTCTGAAGGGATAGACCCCTACCGCGCCATCCGGTACCGCACGTGCGTGACCAAGCCAGTCCCGCTTACCTCTGTGGGTTCCAGGGCGAGGTTCCCGACGCCGTCCAGCAGCCGGGCGCCGCCGCCCAGCGTGATGGGCGCGATGTGCAGCCGCAGCTCATCCATCAATCCGGCGGTCAGGTACTGACGGGCGGTCTCGGCCCCACCGGCGATGGCTACATCCCTGGTGCCGGCAGCCGAGCGCGCCTGGTCAAGGGCCGACTCGATTCCATCCGTGACGAAGTGGAAAGTGGTTCCGCCCTCCATCACCACCGGTTCCCGTGATTGGTGGGTAAGGACAAACACAGGTGCGTGGTAGGGTGGCTCTTCGCCCCACCATCCACGCCAGTCTGCGGCCCACTCGCCGGGGCCGGCGAACATGTTCCTGCCCATGATGTAGGCGCCGGCGTCGAGGATTCCTTCGATGGCCGCCGCATTCCGCTCGGGCTCCTCAAACATCCACCGGTGCAGGTCTTCGCCGCCGGAACCCAGCGGCTCCTCGGGGCTCTGGTTCGGGCCGGCAACGAACCCGTCGAGGGAGATGGTCAGATCGCACGTGACTCGGCTCATGGCCACCATCATGCCACCGGCCGTCCCACGTGTCAGGGGCCGGGGATGCGCTTCCGGCTGTCAGGCCCTTACTGCACACTGTCCCTATGACCTTTGCGAATATAGGAAGCCTTGTAGCCAAACCCGGGCAACGCGATGCCGTGGTGTCCCTCCTGCTCCGCCCCATGGACGGGCTGGAGGAGGCCGGATGCCTGCAGTACGAGGTAGGCGTCAACGATGACTCTCCGGACACAGTGTTCGTTTCCGAGCTTTGGGAGTCGCCGGAAGCGCATCAGGCGTCACTTCAGCTGGACATCGTGCGGGCCGCAATCGCCGAGGCCATGCCGTTGCTGACCGGTGAAATGGGCGGCCACCAGTTCACGGTCCTCGGCTCGCCGCTGCGCTAGGCCTAAGCCCTACGGCACCAGCACGGATCTCAGCCCCGTCCCGGCGGCCAGCTCGTCCAAGGCTGCGCCCGCCTCTGACAGCGGCCGCACCTTATCGATCAGCTGTTCCAGGGGGAGATGCCCGGCAAGGTGCAGCCGGGCCAGGCGCGGGATATCCACACGGGCCACGCTGGATCCGTAGTTGCACCCCAGAATGCTCTTGCCCTGATCCGCCAGGTCGAAGGGATCAATGCTGGAGCGCGCGCCGATCCGGGTCATGCCCACCAACACCGCCGCGCCGCCGGAAGCCAGCAGCCCCGGCAGGGTCTCGATGACCTTCTCGTTGCCAATCGCCTCGAATGCGAAGTCGACGCCGCCAAGCTCCCCGCGCACATAGGCGGCAAGATCGGTTTCCCGCGGATCGATGGTGACCGTGGCCCCCAGCTCCGCCGCCTTGGCCCGCTTCTCCGGCGAAAGATCCACCGCGATGATCGGATCCGCGCCGGCGAGTTTCAGCCCCATCACCACGGACAGCCCCACTCCTCCACAACCAATAACGACGGCGGACGCACCAGCCGGGACCCGTGCCGTATTGAGCACGGCGCCGACGCCGGTGGTCACCGAGCAGCCCAGAAGGGCGCCGGTGGTGAACGGCAACTCCTTGTCCACCTTGACGGCGGCAGTCTCAGGAACAACGAGCTCCGGCGAGAAAGTTCCCAGGCCGAGGTACGGCCACAACGGTTCGCCGCCGTCGTCAGTGAATGCCGTGGTGCCGTCCGGCAGGGTGTTGGCCAACGCCGTCGTCCCGGTGCACAGCCAGCCGCGGCCCGAGGCGCAGTTGGTGCAGCGCATGCAGGGCGCGAACCAGGACAGCACCACGTGGTCTCCGGGCTGGACGGTAGTGACGCCAGGGCCGGTCTCTTCGACCACGCCGGAGGCCTCGTGGCCCAGGACCAGGGGCTGTTCAGCGGGCCAGTCGCCGTTGACGATGTGCAGGTCCGAATGGCAGACCCCGGTAGCCCGGATGCTGACCCGCACCTGGCCTGGGCCGGGTGCGGAAACGGTGACGGATTCCTCGGCCACGCCGCGTCCCTTGCGGTACGTTGTGGCCCGGTGGGTGGCGGCGTTAACCATGGAGTTGCTCCTCGCTTCGGCGTCGTTCGGTTTCTTCAGCGGTGAGGTCCAGCGACCGTCCCAGCAGCCAGTAGGCGATGGACGTGGTTGCGAGGCCCACCAGCCAGGCAATGTCCACGTCGCCGAGTGCGGAAGCCAGCGGCCCGATGTAGCTCCACTCGCCGATGACGGGGAGCACCATAAACGGGATTTCACTTGCCAGGCCGATGCCGAAGGCCGTGAGTCCCCGCCAGCCCCAGGCACCGTAGATGCCGTTCGGCGTGAAGAGATCCGCGATGGCGTAATGGCCCCGCCGGACCAGGAAGAAGTCCACCAGGTTGGTAGCAGTCCACGGCACCAGGATGTAGAGCATCAGGGTCAGGGCCGAGAAGACCGTGGCCACGGAGCCTGCGCTGATGGACGAGGCGATCAGGTACCAGGCGACGGCGAGTACCAGGATGGTCACTACACGCGAGGTGGTCTTCGGCTTGATGGGCCGGATGGAGTCGATGGTGGTCAGGACGGTGAGCGCACCGCCGTAAGCATTCATGCCCATCGTGGCGATCAATGCCAGTGCGCTGAGCAATGCGGCGACATCGCCCAGCGGAGCGAAGATGGTGTTTCCGGCCAGCTGCAGGCCCGCGAGCCCGTCGGTTGCGCCAAGTGCGATGGACAGCCAGGCGCCCAGGGCAATCAGCCAGATGGCCGAGGACGATGCGCCGATGAACACCGCAGCTATGACCTTCCGGGCCGGTGTGCTGGTAGGAAGATACCGCGAGTAATCCGAAACATACGGTGCGTAGGTGATGTTGTAGGCAGCGCAGGCGGCGAACTGGGCCATAAAGGCCACCCACGTGAAGTTGTACTGGCTGGCATCCCAGGATCCGCCGGCACCTCCGCTGATGACCCCGATGGTCAGGATTGTCATTACTGGCAGGGAGATGTAGAGCAGGATGCGGAAGGCCTTGTGCAGCCAGTCGTGGCCAAAGATCGCCAGGCCGGCGCCGGCAACGGTGGCAAGGATGGCGATGACCGTGGGGTTCCACCCGAAGGAGCTGCCCAGGCCTTCACTGAGCAGCACCGTGTCCGCCACGTTGAAGGCTACATAAGTGAAAAGCGTGGCCAGCAGCGGAACAACCACGCCACGGTAGCCGAACTGTGCCCGTGACTGGATCAGCTGCGGCAGTCCCATGGTGGGTCCCTGCGAGGCATGGAATGCCATAAAGACCGTGCCCACCCCGATTCCAAGCACGCTGGCCAGAATGGTCCAGCCGAGGGAAAGGCCCATGGACGGGCCGATGAAGCCGATGGGTATGGAGAAGTACTGGAAGTTGCCCAGGAACCACAAAGGTCCCTGGTGCCAAAGCTTGCCGTGGCGCTCGTTTTCCGGCACCCAATCGATGGAGCGGGCTTCGATGAGCCGGGTGGAAGTGCCGGGCTCGGGAAGGTTATTGGTCATGACGTTCCTTGCTTGTTGTCCATAGTGCAACGAAAGTTTCAACATCTTATGGCCTGGATCACAATTTAACCAAATGGCATTTGGTAAATGTGTCCTGGCGGACGGAACTGGAATACTCGGAGCATGCCCAGACCCCGCACCCAGCTGCTTTCACGCGACATCATCCTGGACGCGGCGCTGGAACTCATAGGCAAGCACCACGACTTCACCATCCTCGGCATCGGCAAGCACCTTGGGGTCAATCCGTCCTCGCTGTACCACCACCTCAGCGGCGGCAAGGACGAGATCGTCAACTCCTTGCGGGAGCGCTTCTACCGGAACATCGACCTCGCCGCCCTGCGCGATCCGCGGGTCCCGTGGCAGTCCAGGATCGAATCGTGGGTGCGCTCCTACCGCGCGGCCGTGGCCCAATACCCTGCGGCCATCCCCATCCTGATTGGCCGGATCGTCGACGACCGCCCCACCCTGGCCATCTACGAGGCTATCGCCGCGCTGCTCGCCGAGGCCCGAGTTCCCCTGGGCAGCCAGGTGGGGGTGATTGCCATGCTGGACTCGGTGGTCTTCGGCTCCGCAATAGATGCCGGATCCCCGGTTCCCCTGTGGGACCCCACTGCGGATACACAGCCCAGGCTCCACGCGGCCATTGCCGCCAGCGACGATTCTGCCCGGGTGGCTGCCGGACTCACCTTCGGCATCCAGGCTGCGATCATGCTGGTGCAATCCCTGGCTGAAGAGCCGACTGCGGAGAGATAGGCCGGCGATTTTGCGTAACGGGTCCGGCGCTGCTTCCGCGGCGTCCACTGGCGTTGGGAGTCGTGCGGCACCAGAAGTATCTGCCGCACATCAAACACGTTGGCGAGTTCTCCAAAACTCTCTACCTCCGGCAGGCCGCTTCCCATGGCTTTGATGATGCAGCATTTGAAGATGACGCCAGCCGCCTCAGCCAGGCAACCATTGGGAACCTGGCCTTTTGGGACGGAGGCGCTGTTATTTGGCCGGACCCTGATCGGCTGGCAGTCGTGACGATGCAGAGTCTTACCCGCCAACTCCACGCGCAGAGAGGTCCGCCAGCGCGACTTAGCCGAAGACATGTCCGGCGTGGTGATGAAGTCGTGGACCCCAGGCGTTGGCTTTCACGTATCGGGCGCCGGAAGCTGAACGACAAGGCAGGGTTTGTGGCGCTGCTGCATCGTGCCTATTCTGCTGAACCGTCGGGACTGGTGTAACGGAGGCGTTTAATCCTGCCCCCCAATATGCAGGATTAAGCCGCTCATCACACTGTATGTGTTCGCAAACTTCCGAACGTGACGCGATTCGCCGAATTAAAAATTCGGAACCGCAACTGGGAAGTAACCAGACAATAATAAGTTTTCTCGAATAGTGAGCGTCGCGGTCTAAGTCATGCGGGGTATTCGCATGAATTGGGATTATGCCCAGTTTATAGTTCGAATATGCAGCGGCAGAATGCCAGTGAAGTTCTGTTGCGCAACCCACTCCCTTGGAAAGGTCCGCAAAGATGAGCAATATCGAAGAGCCTCGCCAGATTTCCCGCCGAAAAGTCTCAAGGGGCGTCGCGTGGTCCGTGCCCGTAATCGCAGCGGCAATAGCCGCGCCGTCAGCCGCAGCTTCAGTCACTCCGCCTGCCTGTCCCGCCTGTTTTGAGCCGGGCGTAATTCCAGGCGGCTTCACGTCTCAGTCCGCTGTTCTGGGTGGCCGCGGCGCCCTGGCTATCACCACTGCGCTGAACGTCGACTCGAGCGGCTGTGATGTCAGCTTGTTCCAGCCGGTCTACACAGCCATCATGACGAAGGCTACGCTGACGATGTCCAACGGGGCCACCTATACCTCAACTGCCGGGCTGGGCTCAGGAGTTGGAACCTTCGGATCCATCAGTGCCTTCAATATGAACGCCCTCTTCACGAACATCGCTTTCCCGAACGGTGGGTCCCTGATCGCCAACTACCCTGTCGTCCCCAAGAAGATCTGCGTGGACTTCACCATGATCCTGATTGGGCTTCCCAGTCTGATCGAAATCCAGTGTCCGGCAACCCTTTGCTGGGACGTCAGGAGTACGGCTACCGGCATAGTTGCATTCGGTGCCGGAACGCTGAACTTTAGCGGCTTGCTCTCGCCGGCCTAAACGCGCCTGCAGCAGCACTGCTGGTTCTGTTAAGCGGGCCGGGCCGGGTAGGCCCGGCCCGCTTTCGAATCCCGTTCCTACCGGCCGGAATTACTCTGGAGAACCGCGTCACGAACTGTGCTCTGACTCCACCCCATATCAGAGGCCTTTAAACGGCGAAAGCAGTCAATGAATGGAAGAAAAGGCGGGATGGTCCTTTGGGGGAAAATGACCTTACTGTAGTCCATTCAAGTCCGCTATTTATCCATGGGCTGCGCTCTTGTGTCAGCGAAGAATCCACAATCAGAATAACGGACACGCATTTTTCATGGAGTGAATTTGTCCCACTGCGCGATTTTGCTGCCCCTTGGCTCCTCCTGGATGCTTTTCTTGACGACCACGTTCCGGTATTGGTAAAAGTAAGGGCACTGGTAAAGATGGGGCCACGGCCCTTGATTGCGGGGCCTTTGACATTGAAGCAGGCGGCCTTGCTGAAGGCTGAAGGTGCTGCTGCAGTTTTCGTCGAGGACCTGACTATGCCCGAACTGGCAATGGCTGTCAGCAAGACTATGGCCTCCCAGGATGAAGAGCCTCGCCGCGCAGAAGGCAGCAAAGTAGGGCCGTGCAACCTCAGTGATCGGGAGCTGCAGGTTCTGGAGTTGTACTCCCGTCGCCGTGCACTTCAGGCTGCAGCCCTTGGCCCCGCGCTGGGTCTGAGCCCGGAGACGATCCGGGTCCATCTCCGCAATGCGCGCCGCAAGTTACGTCAGGCAGGATGGCCCAGCACCAGCCGCGCTGAGCTGAGTAGGGCTTTGACGGAGTTGGGATGCAGCATTACCGACGAGCAATGGCAGCGGATCGGCCGTTGGTAGCGAAGCCTTCTATGAGCGACCTGGCATTCCCGGCCGGACAGGGGGAGTCTCTGGGGCCAACATCCCGGCCGCCGAGATTCGGCGGGACACGGCTGCCCGCGACTCCCCGGGTTGCGCTTTGATCTTGCGCCGGATGGAGTGCAGATGAGTGCTTAATGTCTTGTCGGACATTCCCAGGCCTGCAGCCACAACGGCCCGGCTGGAACTTGGCATGTCAACGAAGTAAGCAATAGCGGCCCGGCGCTCTGTGCTCGTCAACACCACCCCATAGGCCCTTGCGGCCATGACTGACTCCGGGAGCCTGAACGGCGCGACCTGCGTTCCCTCCAGCACTTGGCTCATGGCGTGAAGCAGCTCCGAGCGATGGGCCAGTTCAGAAATGTATCCGTCCACGCCCGCCGCCAGGAGTGCCATCACCCGTGCACTATGCAGGAAGCCACCGTACATCAATACCGTTGTTCCGCTGGCCAACAGCGGATCCAGCGGAAAATCAGCCTGGGCGGCAGCATCCACCAGCGTCAGTGTTTTTCCCTTGAATATGTGGCCCCGGGACTGTGTGTCGCTGCCTGTCAGGGCCCGCAGCACTACGTCCGTCCAGCCCCTCCTTCGCGAGAAAAGTTGGACGCGTGCGCCTTGGAAGGGCCGGTCGAAGGCTAAAACTGTCTGCACTGTGTTCTCCCCGAACCAATGATTGATGGCGCGCGGTGCTAACTGTTGCTCACGGCAATGCTGGCGTGACGGCCGGTTGTTATGCCGGTGTGCGGTTCGTCGACCGCTTTCGGTGAACATCCACGGCTGCGCCGGAGCGATACGGCAAACATCACGGCAATAGCGACTGCCAGGAGGACAGGTGCCGTAAAGACGGCCAGCACGATTATCACCATCAGCGGAGCTTGCCAGCCCAGGAGGACAGCAAGCCAACCAAACGCCCAGGAGGACCACAGCAGGATGGCCAGTGCTGCAACCAGCGTGAGCCCGAGTTGAAGCGAGCGTCGTCCAGACTTCATTGTCGAATTTCCGTTCCTTTACCTATCCTGTCAGGCGGATCAGCCATTCCCGGTCAGCTGGCTGGCTGGGAA
Organism: Pseudarthrobacter sp.; assembly: GCA_031178005.1. Taxonomy (GTDB): domain Bacteria; phylum Actinomycetota; class Actinomycetes; order Actinomycetales; family Micrococcaceae; genus Arthrobacter. The sequence continues at coordinate 24,820 of JAPSJV010000002.1, read as the reverse complement.
TGGCATCACTAAGCCAAGCAACGCGCAGCTGGGATGTTGCAAGCGCCGCTCGATGACTAGTGCACTGAAGGCCGGATTCATGACGCGTTCAAGCGGATGGATTGCGGAATCGGTCAGAGTGCTGTTAACAGGAAGCAGGTCATCGGGTTCTGCTGGAGGCAACCGCACAGAACCCGACGAACCCATTACGACCGGCCCTGCCTTGTAAAGCTGATTCGGTCATTCGTTTAGTGCACCACGAGCCAGTTTTGTGACGGCAGCACTCTGCAGCAAAAGAGCGCCGCTTCCTAGCTGCAGGCGCCAGGCCGCAAGCGCGCTCAGTCCCCGGATGCCCCGAATCCGGGGACTGAGATGCCGCCGGCAAGGATCCACCAGTAGGGGTCGTCCGCACCTGGACCCAGGCACCGGGCAAATATTTGGCGGTCCGATTCCTGCCCGGGTTCTACCTCAGTGCTCTCGCGGGAACACGGAATTCCCCGCCCCCACATCACCGGACCCCTTCCCGGCGCCCGTCCACCAGCCGGGGGACACCCAGGGGATTGTCGTCGCGCACGGCCTCGGGCAGCAGGTGCTGCGGGAAGCCCTGGTAGGCCACCGGGCGCAGGAAGCGTTCGATGGCGGCGGTGCCCACGGACGTGCTGCCTGGTGCCGTTGTAGCCGGATACGGTCCACCATGCTGCTGTGCGTAGGTCACGGATACGCCGGTGGGCCATTGGTTCCAGAGCACGCGACCGGCCTTGCGGGCCAGCACGTCCAGCAGCCCGGAGACGTCGCAGGAGTCCGTGCCGTGGACAGTGGCTGTCAGTTGCCCCTCGAAAGTCTCTGCGATCTCCGGAAGCCGGGACCCGTCGTCGTACTCCACCACCACAGCCGTGGGCCCGAAGCATTCGGCCTGCAGCGCGTGGGGCTCGGCCAGCATGTCCCCGGCCGTCGTGAGCAGGAGAGTGGGCGACGGCGGATCGGCCAACGGGTCTTCGCCCTGGGCCAGGACAGCCATCCGGGGATGGGACTGCAGGCCCTGGAGTACTTCCGCATAGCCGGACTGGATGCGGTCGTTCAGCAGCGGCGCGGCACCGGGCAAGGCCGCCGTGCGCAGCGCCTCCACCATGCCGGAAGACGCGGGCACAAAGAGCGTTCCGGGCTTGGTGCAGAACTGGCCGGCACCCATGGTGAAGGAGCCCATGAACGCTTCGGCGATCTCCGAACCCCTTTCAGTCGCCGCGGCTTCCGTGACGAACACCGGGTTATTGCTGCCCAGTTCACCGAAGAAGGGGATCGGCTCCGGGCGGGAACTGGCGATGTCGAAGAGCGCACGGCCGCCCGGGATGGAACCGGTGAAGGCGCCGGCCTTGACGCGCGGATCCCGGAGCGCTGCTGAACCGGCGGCCGTTCCGGTGATGAGGGCGAACGTACCCTCCGGCGCGCCGGCGGCAGACAGCGCGGAAACCACGACGGCGGCCGTCGCCCTGGAGAGTTCCGGATGGCCGGAGTGCGCCTTCAGGATCACGGGGCTGCCGGCTGCGATCGCCGAGGCGGTGTCACCGCCGGCGACGGAGAACGCAAAGGGGAAGTTGCTCGCTGCGAACACCACCACCGGACCCACCGGAATCAGGAGCCGGCGCAGGTCCGGCCGGGGTGCCCCCATGGGCCATTCGGGGTCGGCGTGGTCAATCCGGGCGTCCAGGTAGCCGCCGTCGCGCAGTACCTCGCCGAAGAGCCGCAGCTGAAAGGTGGTCCGCTTCAGTTCTCCCCGGAGCCTGCCCTCGGCCAGCCGGGTTTCCTGCTGCGCCAGGGAAACCAGCTCCTCCACAGCCGCATCGAGGGCGTCCGCGACAGTGTCCAACAGCACGGCTCGGTCCGCGGGTCGCAGTGCAGCCAGCGGTGCAGCCGCGACATGGGCGGCCGCCAGGTGGTTTTCGAGCTCGGCGTCGGTAGTCGCTGCCGTGCCGGTGTTCTGGGTGATCGCGGTCATTGCGGTCTCCTTCCGTTGAAAATCTTGTGTGGGGAACACGGGGTCGCCGGAATGCTGCGAAGTCGCTGGAACGTTCCGGCGATCCCGCAGCATTCCAGCGAATTCGAGGTCCGGGTCCCTAGCCATCTTGGGCGGCCAGTTCGCCGATGCCTACCGGTGCGGCGAGGGGCCGCTTGGCACTGGAGGCGAGGGATCCGGCGTCGGGCATTTGGCCCGGACCAGCACTGAGGCAGGCGGACGCAAACCCGCAGACCCGGCCCTGGCACCAGCCCATCCCGGCGCGGGTGAAGGACTTCAGGCTGCGGATGTCGCGGGCGCCAAGCTGGTCCCGGGCCTCTGTGATTTCCCCTGCGGTGACTTCTTCGCAGCGGCACACCGTGGTGTCCGGGGAGAGCCAGTCCTGCCACGCCGCGGGCACGGGGTGGGCATGGTGCATGGCCTGGGCAAAGCGACGGTGCCGGGCGATCGCGGCTGGCTGCTTCACGGGGACGTCCGATTCCGGGCGGGCGGCCGCAGCGCCCGCGGCGAGCCCTTCCAGCACTGCCAGGGTTGCACCCCCGACGCCGGTCACCTCGCCCGCCAGGTACAGCCCGGGAACGCTGGACTGCTGCCGCTCATCCACGATGCCCACCAGCGATCCGTCCGCGTCCAGCCGGGTTTCGACGCCGAGAGAGACCGGGAGTTCCAGCTGCGGCGTGAAGCCCCACCCGAAGCCCACCACGTCTACGTCGGCGTACGTACGTGCGGTACCGGGACGAACGCGACCGGCGGCATCCACCCGCGCAGTGCGGACACCTTCGGCGCGGTCAGTGCCGAGAATTTCGGTGACGATGTTGCGCGTCCGGTACGGAATGCGGTGCCGGGCAAACACCGCGGCATACGCCATGCCTTCCAGGGCCTTCCCCGGAACGCCGGCTGCGGCGCGCAGGTGCGGCAGCCAGGCCGACGGCGACGAGGACTCGAGCACGGCCAGCACCTTTCCGCCCGCCTCGGCAATGCCCGCGGCGACGGGCAGCAGGAACGGCCCCGTCCCCGCAATGACAAAACGCTTGCCGGGCAGCACGCCGTTGGCCTTGATGAACGCCTGGATTCCGCCGGCCGCCATCACGCCGGGAAGGTCCCAGCCGGGAATGGGCAGCTGCCGGTCATAGCCGCCCGGGCAGAGCACCAGGCGGTCCGCGGCGACGGTGGCCGGAGTGGCCCCCGAAGAGGCGACAGCCGCCGTCGTCCGCAGTACAAAGGCGTCCCCGGAGTGTTGCGCCATCCACACCTGCAGTCCCGGGAGGTATGTGATCCGCCCGGCACTGCGGGCAGCATCGAAGCGGGCGCGCAGGTCCAGGTACGTGCTCCAGCCGTGGTGCCCGTGCGGCTGGACATCGGCGGTTCCCGGGTTGCCGGTTTCCGGAGCATGCCGCCAGAACTGCCCGCCAGGCTGGTTTCCGGCATCGACGACGGCCACCCTCGCCCCTGTTTCGGTTGCGGCCACTGCGGCAGCGAGCCCGGCAGGACCGGCACCGACCACGGCAACATCAACAGTGACAACGGTGCTCATGAGCCCTCCACTTCCATACCGTCGCAGGCTTCGACGAGGCAGGCACGCTGGTTCGGCTCGCCGTCGACCGTCACGAGGCAGTCGAAACAGACGCCGATGCCGCAGAACAGGCCCCGCGGTTTACCGCCCTTGCGGGTGCTCCGCCACGCGGTGATCCCTTGGGACGCGAGGGCCGCACCGACGCTCTGGCCGGCGGCCGCAGCCAGCGGGCGGCCGTCGAAGCTGATGGTGACTGGTTGGGTGTTCATGCCGTGGCCTCCTCTCTGTGTACGGGCGTGTGCTTGCCGGGTGCACTGAACCTGGCCGGTGCGAAAGGCGAAAGATCCATGTCCGGGGTGAGCCCGGCGAGTGCCTGGGCCAATAGCTTGCCGGTGCCTGCGGAGAGGCCGATCCCGGCGCCTTCGTGCCCGGCGGCGTGCCACAGCCCGGGCGCTCGGTCATCGTGGCCGATCACGGGCAGGTGATCCGGGCAGTACGGACGGAAGCCGTGGTAGTGCCGGATGGCCTTGACGTCCTTCAGGAAAGGGAAGAGCGCTGTGGCGTTGCGGGCCAGCAGGCCGAGCGCGGCGGTACTGACGGTGCGGTCGAAACCCACGCGCTCGCGGGAGGAACCGATGAGGATGCTGCCGGCAGGCGTTCCTTCAACCACGGGCGAAGCCTGCAGGCCCGCATCCGAACTGCCCACGTTGTCGATGTATTCGGCGGCATAGACCTTGTGCCGGATCATGGCCGGGAGCGGCTCGGTGACGATCACGAAGCCGCGGCGCGGCAGGACGGGGACTTCGACGCCGGCCATCGCCGCAAGTTCGCCGGCCCAGGTTCCGGTGCAGTTCACTACCGCTCCGGCAGGAAAATCCCCGCGCGGGGTGCGGACTCCGGTGACGCGGCCGCCGTCGGGCCCTGATCCGAGGAAGCCGCTCACCGGGCAGTCGGCAATAAAGCGCGCGCCGGCCTCGGTGGCAAGCCGCACCAGGTGGGCGGCCACCAGCATGGGCTGCACCTGGCAGTCTTCACGGTAGCTGGCGCCGCCCAGTGCCTCGGGGGAAATGTGCGGTTCGGCGTCCCGCAGTGCCGACTGGTCCAGTTCCTCGACGTCCACGCCGTAGCTCTTCTGGACCGCCATGACCCGGTGCAGGGAGGCCAGGCTGCTCTCGCGGGAGGCCACGATGATGCCGCCCTTGGAATCGAACTCCCACAACTTCTTGTGCTCTTCGAGGTCGTGGTGCCAGACGCCCAGCGAGTACCGGGTGAGTTCGAGCTCGGGGCCCAGCTCCTTGTCTGAAACGAGGATGTTGCCTTCGCAGGCGGAGGAGGTGCCGCTGGCCGGAAGGCCTTTGTCCAGTACCGTGACGCTCAGGCCCTGCCGGGCCGCGAAGTACGCGGTGGCGGCTCCGATGACTCCTGCTCCGATGACCAGGACGTCGCTGCCATGGGTCATGTCTTCTGCTCCCGGGGTGGATGTTCGTCATTTCCGGTGGCCCACAAACCGCGCGCGTGGCCGATGTGGCGGCGCATCACCTCACTGGCCGCCGTGCCATCGCCGGCCGCGATGAGTTCCAGCAGTTCGTGGTGTTCCTGGGCAGAATCTGCCAAACGGTTGCTTTCGCTCAGCGTTTTCAAGCCGTACATCCGGGTGCGGGTACGCAGGCTCGTGGCCAGATCCACCAGCTGCTTGTTGCCCGAGTACGCCAGCAATGCGGCATGGAATTCACGATCCGCCGCAAGGTAAACGGCCAGATCCCCTTCGCGGGCGGCATCCACAATACGGTCGGCCAGCTGGTGGAGCCGGCCCATGTCGGCTTCCGGGACCTGGCCGGCGACGTCGGCCATCACCGGCGGCTCCAGCAGCAACCGGATCTGGGTGATCTCGTCCAATTCGCGGTCGCTCATGCTGGTGACGCGGAAACCTTTGTTTTTGACCGTTTCCACCAGTCCTTCACGATCAAGGTCCATCATGGCCTCGCGCACCGGAGTGGCGGAGACGCCGAAGGCCGCACCAAGGGCAGGCGCTGAATACAGGGTGCCTTCTTCCAGGGTTCCCGCAATGATCGCGGCACGCAGCGATTCGGTGACCGACTCGCGCAGGCTGCGCTGGCGGCCCAGCGGGGCGATGGGAAGTTGTTTGTTGGCTGGCACGGTAAGCACTCCTTGTGCGGACATCATTCTTTGGTGCCTCCTTCATACACCACGGCCGCGGTCACGAGGTCCTGCCAGGCCATGCCGACTCCCGCATAAAGGCAGGGGCGGCCGGGGGACCGTTTGAGCTGGCCGTCCACGAGTTCCCGCAGGTTTACGGGGCGGATGGCCTCCCACTCGGATGCACTGCGTGCGGGTATCAGATCGCCGGCCTCGCGCATGGCTGATGCCCGGCCCTCCACCACGACGTCGGAGCGGAGCACCAGCGCCGCATCCACTTCGCGGGCATCCAATCCGTGCTGTCCGACGGCGGCCACCACAGCCCCGTCAGCCACCAGGTCGCCGTCGAACAAGGGAGTGCGGGACGATGTTGTGCAGAGAACGATCTCCGCGTCACCGACGTCGGCGCTGCTGCCGGCCCTCACCGCGATGCCTTCAGCGGCAAGCGTTTCGATCAGTGCCTGCACCCGTTCCGGACGCTTCCCGACGACGGCGAGGCTCGCCCCGGGCAGCGCGGCGTGCGCGGCGCGGAGGTGGTTCAGTGCCTGGATGCCGGCGCCGAAGACGAGCACGTTCGGGTTCTCGGGCGCTCCTTCGGGTGCCGCCGCCAGGATGTGTTTGACGGCCATGAGTGTTGTGGCCGGGGTGCGGATCGCGGTGAGCTCGGTGCCATCCATCGTGGCCAGCGGGGCCAGGGTATCGGAATCAACCAGCAGGTAGATGCCCTGGATTTTGTCCAGGCCGCGGGCGGGGTTGCCAGGCGCCACCGTCAGGACCTTCACCCCGCTGTAGCTCCGGCCCTCTGCCGGCATGAGCAGGAATTCCCCACCCGGCGCCGGGCTGAACAACCGCGGGCTGTCCGATTCCGGGTCCACGCCCTCGGCAAGCGATCGCTCCAAGGCTGCGACCGCCGTCGGCCATGGGGCAGCGGCACGCACGGAAGCGGCGTCGAAATAGGGCAGATTCACAGGAGGAAGCCTTCCGGGAATGGATCGGTGGGATCCAGGAAATACTGCGCGGTGCCGGTCAGCCAGGCCCGTCCCGTCACGGTAGGTACGACGGCGGGCCGGCCGGCCACCTGCGTCTCCTCCACCAGCCGCCCGACAAAGCGGGAGCCGATGTAGGACTCGTTGATGAAGTCCGTGTTGAGGGCCAGCTCGCCACGGGCATGGAGCTGTGCCATCCTGGCGCTGGTTCCGGTGCCGCAAGGTGAACGGTCGAACCAGCCCGGGTGGATGGCCATCGCATGACGTGAGTGCTCCGCCGTCGAACCCGGTGCCTTAAGGTACACGTGGTGGCAGCCGCGGATGTCCCCACGCTCCGGGTGGACGGGTTCGTCCTTGGCGTTGATGGCGTCCATGATGGCCAGGCCCGCCTTTAGCAGGTCGTCCTTGCGCCCGCGTTCAAAGGGCAGGCCCAGGCTGTCCAGGTCCACCACGGCGTAGAAGTTGCCGCCGAACGCGAGGTCGTAGTTCACCAGGCCATACCCGGGAACGTCCACCTCCGCGTCCAGGCGGTCCACGAAGGAGGGCACATTGCGGATGGTTACGGACTCGGCGTGGCCGTCCTTCACCGCCACCTCGGCAATCACCAGCCCGGCCGGGGTATCCAGCCGCACCGTTGTGACCGGCTCCACCACTTCCACCATGCCGGTTTCCACCAGCACGGTGGCCACACCGATGGTTCCGTGGCCGCACATGGGCAACAGCCCGGAGACCTCGATGTACAGCACCCCGAAATCCGCATCCGGGCGGCTGGCCGGCTGCAGGATGGCCCCGCTCATGGAGGCGTGGCCGCGGGGCTCGGTCATGAGGAGGGTGCGGATCCAGTCGCTGTGCTCCATGAACCACAGCCGGCGCTCAGCCATCGTGGCGCCGGGAATCGTCCCGATGCCGCCTGTGATCACCCTCGTGGGCATGCCCTCGGTGTGGGAGTCCACGGCGTGGAAGATACGGCTGGTTCTCATGTGCTCTCCTTCGTGCATCGATTGCTCCGTAACTGCCGTTTTGAGTGCGTATAACGACATCTACGGAGCAATCGATTGGGGGTTTTGTTTATTTGTAGCCCTTGCTCAGTGCTGCTTCCGTGTCCCTCTTTACCGCTTCCCGGGCCGCTTCGCTCAGGCGGCCGCGCGGCGGGCGGCAGGCCCCGCCTCGGAGGCCCACGATGTCCATGGACAGCTTGATGGACTGCACAAACTCGGTCTTGCTGTCCCAGCGGAGCAGGGAGTGCAGGTCCGTGTAGATCTCGCGGGCACGTGCCAGATCTGCCACGTCTCCGGAGGTGGAGAGGCGGTACAGCTCCAGTGTGGACTCCGGGATGGCGTTCGGGTAGCCGGCCACCCAGCCCACGGCACCTGCCAGGCCCATTTCGACGACGGTGTCGTCAGTTCCGATGAGCAGGTCCACCTCGGGCGCCAGTTCCTTGATTTCATAGGCGCGGCGGACGTCTCCGGTGAATTCCTTGACGCCGACGATCAGCCCTTCGCTATGGAGGCGGGCGATCAGTTGCGGCGTGAGGTCCACCTTGGTGTCGATCGGGTTGTTGTAGGCCACAACCGGGAGGCCTACGGCGGCAACCCGGCGGTAATGGTCAACCACCTCGTCGTCACTGGCGCGGTAGGAGTTCGGCGGCAGGAGCATCAGTGAGGCGGCTCCGGCCTCCGCTGCCTGCTCGGCCCACTTCACGGACTGCAGCCCGCCGTAGGCTCCCACGCCCGCCATCACGGTGAAGCCTTCCGGGCTTGCCTCCACTGCGGTGGAAATGACGCGGCCGCGCTCCTCTTCGCTGAGGGTCTGGTACTCGCCCAGGGAGCCGTTGGGAGCGACGCCGTCGCAGCCGGCGTTGGCCAGGAACCGGACGTGCTCGGCGTAGGCGTCGAAGTCAACGCTGAGGTCGTCCTTGAAAGGCAGGGCTGTGGCAACGTGTACGCCATGCCAGGGTTTGCGTGTCTCGGTCATGATCGGTCCTTTCGGTGGCACACTTGTGCCGTATTGGCGCTGCCGTGAGGTACCTCACAGCCAACTTACCATGTGACATTGCACAGGTGGTCTAAGGGGGTGCCGGGCCGAAGCCCGGCACCTTTGGTTCAGAAATCAGCGCGGTGGTTGGGGGCTAGTTTGCCGGAACTACGTACTGCTCGGCTGCAACCTTCCCGAGGGCTTCGGAAAGGCCGGCTTCCTTGAGGAGCTTGGCGATGGTGCCGTCTTCGCGCTGCTCGGTGATGCCGGCGTCGAGGGCTGCTTTCAGGCTGGCATTGCCCTTGGTCATGGGGAAGGCAGCCTCGGGAGCCTGGGTGATGGCGCCAACGCGCGGATCGGGATTTTCGTTCGAGAGGGCCACGGTGATACCCGGGGCGTCCTTGAACTGCAGGACCTGCACGCCGTACGCGTCAACGTCAGCGTCCAGGCGTCCGGCGTCGAAATCTGCCTTCAGTTCAACGCTGGACGGGTAGGTAACCAGCTTGTCGCCCAGGATCTTGCGGAGGTCCTCCACCCAGAGGTAGCCGTCGATGGTGCCCACCTTGTCCATTTTCTCCAGCTCCGCCACCGTGGTGGCTCCGGTCTTGGAAGCAATGCCCATGCCGTCCAGGTATAGGGAGGCAGAGAAATCCACAGCCTTCATCCGCTTTTCGGTGGCGTCGATGGTGCCGAGGGCGAGGTCGATGTTGCCGCCGGAGATGGACTGCACCGCGTCTGCATAAGTGGCCTGCTGGAAGACCGGCTCCAGGCATTCGTCCTCGGCGATCTTGCTGGCAATTGCGATGTCGATGCCGTTTGGCTGGCCGCTGTTGTAGCTGCTGAAAGGCGGGATATCGATGACGCCGATGGTCAGCTTGCCCGGTGCGACTGTCTGGATATCCTGGTGCTTGGGGGTGCAGTCCGGGTTGGTGCTGGCATCCGACGTGCCGCCGCAAGCGGTGAGGCTGAGGCCGGCTGCGAGGGTGACGGCGGCGAGTGCGCCGGTGGTCTTGAAGCGGTGGTTCATGGGTCCTCCTGTGGTTGGGGTGGTGCTGGATGGCGCCGGAGCGCTTGTCAGGTTTGCCGGGCGAGGCGTCTTTCGAAGTAGACGGTGATCCAGGTGGCCGGCATGGAGATTGCGGCGTAGCAGATGCCCGCCAGGGTGAAAATCTGCAGGTAATTGAAGTCCTGGGATCCGATGTTGTAGGCGGACTTCATCAGCTCCGGAACTGCGATGGCATAGGCCAGCGAGGTGCCCTGGAACATCTGGATGGCCACGCCCATCAGCCCGGGAATGGCCGAACGCATGCCCTGCGGCATGATGACCCGGAAGAAGGTGTGCCGCCAGGAAAGCCCCAGCGCGTTGGAGGCTTCGAGCTGGCCGCGTGCCACGGATTGCAGTCCGGCGCGCATAATCTCGGAGGAATAGGCGGCGGAGTTCCAGGTCAGGGCCAGGCAGGCGGCGGTAATGCTCTCGAAAGCGATGCCGAACTTGGGCAGCCCGTAATAGAACAGGTAGAGGATCACCAGCGCGGGAGCGCCGCGACCGACTTCGACGACGGCCAGCGCCAGGGTGCGCACCGCCAGGTTCTTTGCGGTCACCATAACGCTCAGGACCAGGCCAAGCGGGTAACCGGCGACGATCGAGATTCCGGCGATCATCAGGCTCACGCCCAGGCCGGACATCAGCTGCGGCAGGTAGGCCGCCCATTCGCTCAACCAGCTCATACGTAGACCGCCTTCCTCATCCGGGCGTCAAGGCTGCGGGACAGGTACGCCACCGGCAGGCTTAGTGCGATGTACAGGATGCCCACCAGTACGTAAGGCAGGATGCCCTCCATGGTGGGGTGCTGCCGGGCGAAGGACTGGGACTGGAACACCATCTCGGCGACGATGATGGTCGAGGCGATCGAGGAGTCCTTGAGCAGTCCGGTCAGGTAGGTCGCAATCGACGGGGAGACAATGCGGAATGCCTGGGGAACCATTACGTGCAGGAAAGTGGTTCCCCGGGACAGCCCCAGGGCCCCTGACGCTTCGCCCTGCCCGCGGGGGACTGCTTCCAGCCCGCCGCGGTAGATCTCTGCCAGATATGCGACGGAGACAACTCCCAGGCCGACGATGGCCGCGCTCACCGGATCAAACTTGAAGGTCCCGATCTGGATGCCGAACTTCAGCAGGAACAACCACACGATGATCGGTACGCCGCGGACCAGGTCCACGAACAGGCGGCACGCCAGGCGCACCACGATGTTCGATGAAGAGAGGCCCACGGCCAAGGGCACGGCACCGACAATGCCGATCGCAAAGGCAGACGCGGTCAGCATGAGCGTCATGGGCAGGCCCTGCAGGACTGCGGAAAACGCGTCCATGTCAGCGCTCCAGGACTGCCCGCAGGAAGCGCCGGGTCCGGGCTTCCTGCGGATCGCTCATGATGGCGCGGGGGTCGCCCTGCTCGATGATCTTGCAGTCGGCCATCACCACCAGCGTGTCTGAGACGTCGCGGGCGAACTGCATCTCGTGGGTTACCACGATCATGGTCATCCCGTCGTCGGCCAGTTCCCGCATGACTGCGAGGACCTCCAGGCCAACCTCGGGGTCAAGGGCCGAAGTGGGCTCGTCGAACAGCATGATGGACGGGTCCAGGGCCAGTGCCCGGGCAATGGCGATGCGTTGCTGCTGGCCGCCGGAACAGCGCCCCGGGTGCTGGTTGGCCTTGTCTTTCAGGCCCACCCGCTCCAGAAGCTGCATGGCCCGGTCATCAGCCTCGGACTTGCTGCGTCCCAGGACCTTCTGCTGCGGGAAGCTGACGTTCTTAAGCGCGGACATGTGGGGGAAGAGGTTGAAGGACTGGAACACCATGCCGACCGTGCTGCGCAGGGCGGCCAGGTCCTTGGCGTTGATTACCTTGCCGGGTTCTATGGTGTGGCCGGCTACCTGGATGGTGCCGGCATCGGGGCGTTCAAGGAGGTTGATGCACCGCAGGAAGGTGCTCTTCCCGGCGCCCGAGGGGCCGATCAGGGCCGTTACTGTACCGGGTTCGACATGCAGTGACACATCATCGATCACGATATTGCTGCCGTATTGCTTGGAGATGTTATCCAACCTGATGCCGGTGCGTGGCGCGACCTTGCCGTTGGCGATTTCTGAAAGGGTCATAGTGATCTTCCATTGAGGAACAACTCAAAACATCAAACATTGTGTTCGACGTCACACGATATGTGAAATGGTACATGACACTGATCGTCTTGGGAAGGATCTGAAATGTGACATGGCATAGGTTTGCGAAGGCAGACCTGCCACATGTGGAATACCGTTTCTTCCCTTCGTGTTGCTGACTGTTATGACGGTCGACTCGGATGCCCTGGGACATGTACTCTCTTCAATCGACCTGCGCGTCGGGGTGGCTCGTCGGGAGATCCTCACCCCGGGGGCCACATTCACCGTGGCAGCTGACCGCGTCATGCTTGTCTATGTCGCAGAGGGCAGTGTGACCGGGCACCCGCCCATCGCGTCGGGATGCAGGCTGGATCTCCATAGGTCCCCGGTACGCGCCGAGATCACATCCGACGACGAGCATGCACGCTTGATCGCGGGCGACGCCTTCGTGACATTCGGTCAGCAGCCCATTGCTCTGGAGTCCGCGGCCCAGGCAACACTCGTGGTTGTGGACATCGAACTTTCGAGCACAGCCAGGCACCTGTGCGCTACGCTTCCCGGATTCATCCTGGTCACTGGCTTTGACGCCTTGGAACCGGCCGCGGCTGCTCTTGCAGCACAATTGGGCAACGGCCCCGACAACTGCTCCCTGCGCTCCGGCGACCCCGTGATTTGCCGCATGATGGTGACCACCGTGTTGCTTTCCGTCATCCGTGCGTGGGCCGAGAACGGCTGCGCGCCCGAGGGTTGGCCACGCCCCGCAGCCGATCCTTTCCTGGACCGTGTAGTGGAGGCTATCCACGACGAGCCAGGGCGGGACTGGACGGTTGAGGTCCTTGCCAACGTAGGGGTCATGTCGCGTTCCGTGTTTGCGGAGCGCTTCCGACAGGCCACGGGAAGCTCTCCTGCCGACTATGTCAGGCAGGTGCGAATGGATGTAGCGAAAAGGATGCTGAGTGCAGGAAGTGCCGTGTCAGAGACCTCCCGCGAGCTGGGCTACGGCTCCGATGAGGGCTTCAGCCGCGCTTTCCGCCGCCACACGGGCGTAACCCCGTCGGGGTGGCGGACTGCGCAAGGCCTGGCCGCCGTCGGATAGCGAACCACTGCGCGGGTGGACCTCTAGTTCTTCGCCCGGTTGGACGCACCGAACAGGACGGCGCCCACAAGGAGTACGCCGGTACCCAGCCCGTACGCCAGCTCCACCCCGACGGTGTCGACGAGGAGTCCGCCCATGCCCGCGGCGATCATGATCGCGCCCTGGAAGCCCACGACGACCAGGCTGCCGCCCGCTTCGAGCCGGTCCGGCATCCGGTGCCCCACCCAGGTGTTCACAACGATCAGCCATGAGGCAAAGAAGAAGCCCCACACAAACACCGCAACGCCGATGGCCGCCACCGATCCGGGGAACAGGATGGTTGCCGCGACCGTGAGGGCAATTACCGTCGGCGTGAGCACCGCGAACAATGCAAAGGTACGGTCAACAACCAGCCCGATGGTGATGTTGCCGATGAGTCCGCCGATACCGAACAAGGCCAGCAGAAGCACGATCGTGCCCGCTTCCACGTCGGGGATCCGCTCAAGGGCGAGGCGTATGTAGGTGTATCCGAGGAAGTGGCCGAGCACCACCAGCACGTGGCCGGCTAGTCCGAGGGATACGCCCGGGCGGCGCATCGTGTCCACGAGCAGCCCGAGACCCGAGGCGGGCGCGGCAGGCACTGCCGGAAGCAGCACCCGCAATCCGATCGCCAGCAGGCCGGTGATAATCCCGGCGAGTGCGAAGACCGCGCGCCAATCCGCAACCTCACTGATCATCACGCCGACCGGGACGCCCGCTACTGTTGCCAGGGATGCTCCGGCTGAGGTGAACATGACGGCCCGGCCCAGCCGCTCCGGGCCGGCAACCCGTACTGCGACGGTGATCGACATCGACCAGAATGCGCTGATTGCGGCACCGAGGAAGAACCGGGCGAACAGCACCACCACCAGGTTCGGTGCGATTGCCACGAGCAGGTTCGATACCCCTGCAGCGACAGCCATCCACACGAGCAGCGTCCGGCGGTCCAGTCTCGGGAACATGAGGCCCACCGTGGGCGCGACAACCAGGCCCACCAGCGCCGTTACGGTTACGGTCTGTCCTGCCTGCCCCGCCGTCACGCCGAGCGAAGCCGCCATCTCGGTGAGCATCCCGTTGGGCAGGAACTCCGCCGTGACCAAGAGGAAGCTCAACAGCATGAGCACGACGAGTCCGCCATAGCGGATCCGGGCGGAAGGAGGCGACGCGGTCTTGGGGACAGAGGCAGTAGTTGTCATAGCTCCACACTGACAGGGCGGTACGTGCTTCGCCCGACCTCGCGTCCGACGCATCCGACCGTTCGTCCGCAGTGCCCTTGATCTGCGCTCGCGTCCCCGACAGAGACCTCACAACAGGCCGGGCTGTCCTACGTCAGCGCCCCGCACCGGCCGGCGGTAGCGGGGTAACCCACTCGCCGTGCCGGATCACGCCGGCCAGCTGAAGTTCCGGATCAACCATCAGTACGTCGGCCTGCATTCCCGGCTGCAAGTCACCTGCCCGGGCGGACACGCCAAGGACCGACGCCGGGACTGCGGTTGCGGAGGCAACAGCGGACCGCAGTGGTACACCGGCAGCCACCGTCGAGCGGACCACGTCAAGCAGGGTGGCGGTTCCGCCGGCGATGGATCCGGTGCTGTCCACGCGGGCCACTCCTTCGGCGACGGTCACGGACTGGGTTCCCAGCATGTACTTGCCGTCCTGCAGGCCTGTGGCGGCCATCGAATCGGTGACCAGTGCGATGTTCTCCGGGCCGGCCAGGTCAAAGACCATCTTGACCGTCTCAGGGGCCAGGTGGACGCCGTCGGCAATAAGTTCCACCACGGCGTTACCGGCTCCGGCGGCGCTGAGGCTGGCGGATACCGGCCCGGGAGAGCGATGGTGCATCACGGGCATCGCATTAAAGAGGTGGGTAACAGTGGGCCGCAGCCGCCCGCTGCCCGACCGGGAAGAGGCGAGCGCCGCGGCGGATTGTTCAAGGAACCCGGCCGCCCCCGGATTGTCAGCTGCTGTGTGGCCCAGCGACGGGATCACGCCGTGGGCAGCGAGCAGTTCCATCACGTCGGTAGCGCCCGGGAGCTCGGCTGCCAGGGTCATCGAGGCCAGCGTGGGCCCGGCCGCGTCCAACAGCTCTGCCATCAGTGCGGGGTCCGGATCCAGCAGCAGCCCGGGATCATGCGCCCCGTGCTGGCAGGGGGACAGGAACGGCCCCTCCAGGTGTGATCCCGCCAGCAGTCCTTCCTCCACCCCGGCGCGGACGGCCCGGAGGTTCCGCACCAGGTTTTCCGGTGATGCCGTCACCAGGCTGGCCAGCAGCGTGGTGGTTCCGCGGCTGTGGAGGTACTGTGCCGCAGACCGGGCGCCTTCCACGGTGCCGTCCGAAAAGTCGGAGCCGTGGGCGCCGTGGCAGTGCAGGTCCACCAATCCCGGCAGCAGGATCAAACCGGACGACGGCGGCGCCGGGGCACCGCCGTCGTACTCCGAGGCTTGCCCCGCGTAGGTGATGCGGCCGTCGTCGAAGGCTATGATGCCGTCCTCGATGTCCATAGTGGCGGAAACAATGCGTCCGCGAAGCGCCGGAATATTCTCCACGATGTCAGGCTCCTGCCTTTAGTGCCGCGGCAAATGCGGCGGCAAGAATCGGATCGGCGGCGTCGTTGCCACCCGGCCCCCGGGCGAGCCGTGCCGATGTGTGCACCGCGTGCACACCGGCGTCGAGGAGCCCGGGCACAACCCCAAGCGTGACGCCGCCGCCCGCCATGATCTGCACAGACGGCGCCACCTCCCGTCCCAATGCCACCAAGGTGGCAAGCATCTGCAGGCCGCTGGTACAGTCCGCGCCGCCGCCGCTGGTCAGCACCCGGTCAATGCCTGCCTTTTGCAGGCGTGCCAGGGCTGCGGCCGCGTCCATTCCGCCGGACAAAGCGGCGTCAAACGCGCGGTGGAAGGTTACCTCCGCCGCCGGGTTGGACTCCCTGGCCACCTCGGAGAGGTGACGTGCCGCCGCAACGTCCGGGCCGCCGTCGGCCGCCAGCATGCCGATGACGACGCCGGACGCTCCCGCTCCCAGCGCGGCCGCCACTTCGCGTTCCATCACATCGAGGTCCTCGGGCGTGTAGGCGAAGTCGCCGGGGCGGGGCCGGATGAGGACGTGCACGGGGAGGCCCACTGCCAAGGCCTGTGCCACCAAACCGATTCCGGGGGTGATGCCATCGGTTTCCGCGAGGGCCGAGCAGAGTTCAACCCGCGCCGCTCCCACGGCGGCAGCCACCCGGACGCCTTCTGTGGTTTGGACAGCCAACTCCAGCAGCGGGACGCGCCGGGCGGTCAGGCTGTCCTCCGACTCCTGGATCACAGCCCCTGCCATGCCGGCTTCCGGTCGAACGCGTACTGGTAGTACTCCTTGTGCAGCAGCTTCGACGCCGCGGCCTCATCAACCAGGACGGTGACGTGCGGGTGCAGCTGGAGTGCCGAGGCCGGGCAGATGGCGGCAACCGGCCCCTCGACGGCGGCCGCAACAGCATCCGCTTTCGCCTCGCCCAGTCCGAGCAGCAGCAGGTGCCGGGCCTGGCTGATGGTGCCTAGGCCCTGCGTGAGGACGTGGTCCGGGACCTGCTCCGGGGTCTCGAAGAAGCGCGCGTTGTCCACGCGGGTTTGCTGCGTCAGTGTCTTGATCCGGGTCCGGGACACCAGCGAGGACATGGGCTCGTTGAAGCCGATGTGCCCGTCCGTGCCGATGCCCAGGATCTGGATGTCAACGCCGCCCGCCGCTTCGATGCTGGCGTCATAGCGCAGCGCCTCCGCTGCGGGGTTGGCTGCCATGCCGTCCAGCCCGTGCACGGCACCGGCTGCAAAGTCCACGCTGTCCGTGAATTCCGCCCGGATGACCGAGTGGTAGGACTGCGGGTGGTCGGTAGGCAGGCCAACGTACTCGTCGAGGAGGAAAGCCTGGGCCTGGGCAAAGCTCAGGCCTCCGGTCCGGTGCCGCTCGATCAGTTCCTGGTAGGTGCCCAGGGGTGTGGAACCGGTGGCAAGGCCTACTACGGACGGGCCGCTGCGGACCTGGTCTTCGATTGCGTCTGCCGCCGTGCGGGCTACATCAGCGGGGGTGGGGAGAATGATGATTTCCATGGTGGCGCCTACTTCGCTGCTTCTGTCTCGATGGTGACCTCGTCGTCTTCCCTGCCCGGGGTGCGCAGGTTCCAACGCTTGATGACGAAGGAGAACAGGAAGTAGTAGATCACCGCGTACCCCATGCCGATCGGGATGAGCAGCCAGGCGTTTTCCGCCTTGCCGAAGTTCAGGACGAAGTCGATCAGTCCCGCGGAGAAGGTAAAGCCATGATGGATGTCCAGGGCATTGACCAAGGCCATGGATGTACCGGTGAGTGCCGCGTGGACGATGTACAGCGGGAAGGCCACGAACATAAAGGAGTACTCGAGGGGTTCGGTAATGCCGGTGAAGAATGCCGTCAGGGCGGTGGAAAGCATGATGCCGCCGACTACCTTCTTCTGGGTCGGCTTGGCGTGGCGCCAGATGGCCAGTGCAGCAGCCGGGAGGCCGAACAATACGATCGGGAAGAAGCCTGTCATGAAGGTGCCCGCAGTGGGATCGCCGGCGAAGAAGCGGTTGAGGTCGCCGCGGACCAGTTGGCCGGAAGCATCCGTGTAGTCGCCGATCAGGAACCAGACGCCGGAGTTCAGGATGTGGTGCAGGCCCGCAGGGATGAGCATGCGGTTGGCGAAGCCGTAAACACCACCACCGGCCACAGCGTTTCCGGCCGCTGCCTCGCCTACTGCGGAGAGGCCGGCGTTGAAGAACGGGTACAACAGCGCCAGAAGGACACCGGCCACCAGGCTGGCCACGGAGGTCATGATGGGAACCAGCCGCCTGCCGCTGAAGAAACCGAGGAAGTCCGGCAGCTTGGTGCGGTAGAACCGCTGCCACAAGGTGGCGGACAGCAGGCCCACCACAATGCCGGCGAGGACGCCGTAATTGATCATGGCCGGCTTGCCGGCCGGGTCCACCTGACCCGCCAGGACCAGCGGGGACATGGCCTGGAAGACGCCGTCGATCACCATGTAGCCCACCACGGCAGCCAGTGCAGTGGAGCCGTCGGCCTTCTTGGCCCAACCGATCGCGATGCCCACCGCGAAGATCAGCGGGAGCCAGGTGAAGACTGCATTGCCGGCAGCGGAGATGACGGCGGCCCCGCTTTCGAACCCGGGGATGGCGCCCAGCAAATCATCCTGGCCGAGGCGCAGGAGGATACCCGCGGCGGGAAGAACCGCGATGGGAAGCATCAGGCAACGGCCAAGGCGCTGCAGGTTGGCGAACGCCCGGTTGGGCTTCTTCTCTGGGGCTAGAGCTGGAGCTGGAGCGGTGGTCTCAGGTGATGACATGTCTGCACCTCTGCGAAATCTGACGGGGCTTGTGGACTGGTGGCCATAACCGGTACTGTCTGGTTATGACCAGTTCAGTGTGATTCATCCCACGCCCCCTGTCAAGGCAGTAAAAATGCGGCCTGAACAGGCGTGGTGTGGGGCGGGAAGCCCTGGCTGGCAGCACCCGGACCGTTGGTCCGGCGTCAGGAATGTGCCTCAAGGGCACCGTCAGAAAGGGGCAGTCATGTCCAAAGCAGAAAAGATCATTGAAGGGCTTGGCGGAGCCGGAAACATCATCGAGGTGGAGGCCTGCATCACCCGCCTCCGGACCGAGGTGAAGGACCCTTCGCTGGTAAGCGAAGCGGCACTGAAGGCTGCTGGAGCCCATGGCGTGCTGTCCGCCGGGACGGCTGTCCAGGTCATTGTGGGACCCGAGGCGGACAACCTCGCCGAGGACATGGAGGATCTGCTCTAGTGGCGGCTGCACTCGTGGTCAATGCGCCGCTCGCCGGCACTGTCGTTCCCCTGGGAAATGTCCCGGATCCGGTTTTCGCCGGGCAGATGGTGGGCTCCGGCGCAGCCGTGGAGCCGCCCGCCGGCGAAACGTTCGACGTCGTGTCCCCGGTTTCCGGGAAAGTCATCAAGCTCCTGCCGCACGCCTTTGTTGTGGTGGACGAGTCCGGCCGCGGGGTCCTGACCCACGTGGGGATCGACACCGTCAAGCTCAATGGTGAGGGTTTTACGCTCCTCATCGCCCAAGGCGACACGATCGACGCCGGCGCAGCGGTTATGCGCGTGGACCCGGCCGCCGCACTGGCTGCCGGATACTCAATGGTGAGTCCCGTCGTCGTACTCGATACCAAACCGGACACCGCAACGGTGACAGCATCCGGGACGGTGGCCGCCGGCGCGGCCCTGTTCTCCTTGGACTAAAGCCGGACTTCCATGTTCAGCGAGTAGCGGTCGGAGCGGTACCAGGAGCGGGAGTGCTCAATGGCCAGGGGGCCCGAGAAGGACACCCGGTCAAAGACCAGCACCGGCGCTCCGGTGCCGGTGCCGAGCAGGGCTCCGATGACTGCCGGGGCGCCTTCCGCGCGGACGCTTTGGCGCGCCCTGTCGATCTGGTGGCCAAACTGGGCGGCCAGCGCCTTATAGACGGAACCGGTCAGGTCAATGTCCAGCAGGCCCGCTGCATACTCCGGGTTGTACCAGGCGTCATCAAGGCTCACTGGACGGCCGTCGGCCAGGCGAAGGCGGCGCAGGTGGATGGCCTCGGACTGTGTGGCCAGGCCAAGGGCCTCGGCGATCGGATCCGGGGCTTCCGCCATTTCTGCCTGCAGCACCACCGTGCTGGGCACGTGTCCCATGGTCTCCATCTCCTGCGTGAAGGAGGCCAAGTGCAGGGTGGACTGGACGGGGGAGTCCGCCACAAAAGTGCCTTTGGCGGGAACCCTTACCAGGTGGCCCTCGTTGACCAACCGTCCGATTGCAGCCCGTACAGTTATGCGGCTGACGCCATAGGAGTCCATCAGAGTGCGCTCGCTGGGCAGCCGGGCTCCAGGCTCCAGTTCTTCCTTGGCCAGCTTGAGGATGATCAAGCGAAGCTGCTCATGCTTGGGAATCTGGGAGTTGCTGATGAACATGCCGGCATCTTTCCCCGCACTACTCTGGGTGGCTGGCAATTCAAGCTCCTCTGATTTATGGATCGATCCGGTGAGGACCATTGATCGGATTATTCCACAAGTGCTCTTGCCGGGGGACGCCTGCGCCGGGATAAGGTGGAGGCGCAATTGATGGCGCAATGGATTCGCAGTCAGTGTGCCGAAATGGTTGCCTGACGCCCCGTACTGAATGGCAACCACAATCTATGAATAAGACGAACCGCGCTCGGTTGCGGGCTTTTGCTTTCTCGTTGACAGCGCTCACGCTGCTGTCCATTTCCGGAACGGCTGCCAGTGCGGTCCAACCGGGCGTAGTTTCCGGTAGCCCGCTGCCCAACGCCGTTCCGATGTCCAGCTACTCGGATTCCTTCGCCCGGCAGACGTTCGACTTGATGAACGCCGAACGGGCCAAGGTGGGGTCCCGCACCTTGGCCTGGAACCAGCGCATCGCCGATGTTTCCCAGAGTTGGGCCGCACACCTTGGCGTTGCCATGAAGGACCCCAACTTCAACTGGGCAAACATCCACCGCCCCGACGCCGGCGGTTCCCTCATCCCCCCGGGCGCCACCTGGTACCGCGAAAACATCGGAATCAACTCAACTCCTAAACAGATCGTCGACTGGTGGATGAGTTCGGCCGGGCACCGGGCTGCGATGCTGGATCCGCGCGGTACCGACGGCGGACTCGGCTACGCCGTGCCAACCAGCGGCCCGTATGCCGGCCTGCACATCGTGGTCACCAACCTTGCTGCCTACGCGGGGACGGCGGTTCCGCAGCCACCGGCCGTCAGCGGTGTCCTTAATGCGATTGATACATCAGGCACCCTGTGGGGCTACGCCGCCCCGGGTAATGCCACGCTGGGGGCACGGACTTATGAAGGTTCCGGGTGGGGGAATGCCCGGCAGATCATCAAGGTGGACTGGAACAGCGATGGGAAACTGGACATCGTTGCCCGCTGGGCCAATGGCTACGTGACCATGTACGCAGGCCTCGGAGGAAACGACTACCGCGCTCCGATCAACATCGGCTCGGGCGGTTGGCAGGACTACGAAATCACCGCCACCAGGCTGAGGAAAACTGACAGGTACCCGGGAGTGGTTGCCCGCGACATGGTCAACGGCAACCTGTTCTACTATCCCAACACCGGCGGCGGAGCCATGGCGGCGGGCAGGATCCAGATCGGTTTTGGCGGCTGGAGCCCCATGGGCGAGATCACCGCGGCAGACTGGAACCGCGACGGAAACATGGACCTCATCGTCCGGAATCCGGCCGGCGAACTGCTGCTCTACCGGACCAACGGCACAGGAACCATCCTCAACGAGGGGCGGCCCGTAGTGGATGTGGGCTGGAACATGATGAACAGGATTTCCTTGGAGTCTGGCTTCGCAGGGGCGGGAACGCTGGGCTTCATCGCAAGGACCCATGCCGGAAGCCTGTTCTACTACCCGGTGGCCAACGGGGTCGTCCAGCCCTCGAAGCTCATCGGCAACGGTGGCTGGACGGGCTACGTTATAGCCTCCGGATCGCCAAGTTAGCGGCAGGCGTCCTGTTCAGGCGCATATCTGGCCTGCCGATCAGCCAGGGCGGGCACAATGGGTAGGGAAACCCAACAAAAAGGAACAGATGCCATGAGCCTCAAAGAACGGCTGAAGACAGACGTTGTCGCCCACATGAAGGCTGGCAACAAGACGGCCCTGACCACGGTGCGGAACGTGCTGGGCGAGATCACTACCCGGGAAAAGTCCGGGAAAACGCCTGTTGAGCTCGACGACGCGCAGGTCACATCGCTCCTGCAGAAGGAAGCCGCCAAGCGGCGCGATACCGCACGGATCTACACGGAAGCCGGGGAGCCGGACCGGGCCGCTGCCGAGATCGCAGAGGCGGAGATCATCGAGGACTACCTGCCGAAGGCGCTCACCCGCGATGAAGTGGAAGCAATCGTCGACGTCGAGATTGCGGCGTTGCAGGCAGAGGGCCAGGAGCTGTCCATGCGCTCGATCGGCGCGGTCATGAAGCCGGTCACGGCGAAGGTTGCCGGCAGGTTCGATGGCAAGACGGTCAGCGAGATAGTCCGCAGCCGGCTGGGGTAGTTCCGCTAGGCGTCTTCAGCGGTCCGACGGCGACGCATCGCCACCACGGCGCCCGCACCTGCCAGCCCAAGCGCCAGGGCCAGCAGGACCAGCGGTGCGGCGCCGCCGTCGGGACCTAGGGTTGCCTGCAGGATATCGCGGCCCATCGCCAGCATTTCCTTGGCGTCGCCCAAATGGACGCGGGTGCCGAAGACGTATTGCACCGAGATGAACAGGGCGGGAATCAGCCACAGCAACAGCAGGTTCACGGCCCATACCCAGAGCCGGCTGAACGGGCGGAAGCTGCACCACGCCAGCGCAGCGCCCACCAGTATGGCCGGCAGCCAGCGGACCGCCAGCGGAACTGCCGGAGGGACGTTGGCTGCACCCGCGATGTTGAAAAGCCAGTCGGCTGCCCAGGCCACGAGCGGCACAGCCATCAGCCCGACGCCAAGTGCCACGCGGGTTGGTGACTTGGAAGCAAAAAGCAGCAGAGCAACCAGGCCCGCGGCAACGGAAGCGATAACCCCGGCCAGAAGCCCCACCAGGTAGATGCGGGATTCGGTCCCGCCGGCGAGCCCGGAGTCCACAGTGGAGAACGACTGCACCACGGCTGTGGCCTGCACCGCCAAAACTCCCGCGGCCGCGCACCAGGTGGCCAGCCGCCGTCGTACCGGCGCCCAAAGCCGCACCGCGAAGCCGGCAACGGCCCCGCCGACAGTGAGCAGGCCCACCAGGGTTGTGAGCTTGTACTGGCTCAGCGGCAGCAGCGAAAACGGCATCTGGTCGGGCATGGTCTCGGTGGCCCAGAGATTCTGCAGCGGCAGTTGCGCACCGGTGGTCAGCCATGGGGCAAGGCCCAGCACGGCCGCGAACAGCCCAAGCAGCACCGCCCTGACTGCATCCAGGGAGACGGGCTGATTTCTGGAAGGCAAATGGCTCACCTACCCTATACTACACCGATTGGATTTAAGCGTTTCCCAATGGTTATGCGAAGGGTATTCCGCGCCCTTCGGGGCGGTCTTAAGCTTGAAACACTAAGCATGCTTCCTAAATTGTGAAGGGATGATCCTCATGCGCAAAATATCCGCTCTGGGAGTGGCGGCTGCAGCGGCAATGACCTTGGCCGGGTGCACCGGTGGAGGTGGTGGCGGCTCCACGGCGAGCCCCACGGAAACGGCACCGGAAGCCATTGATGAAAAGGTCTACACCGAGGACGAGCTCCGCGACCTCATCTCCGGCATGAAGGACGCGGACGGCAACGAACTCAGGCTCTATTCCAAGGACCAGGTGGACCAGGGCCAGAATGTTGCCAACATCCTGATGAGCAACGCAACCGTGGATCCGGAAGAGTGCAAGGAGATTGCGACGGCCGGGCTGCAGGACACTGTGGAGAACGGTGAAGTTGCCGTGGCCGTTTCGGAAAGCGACCAACCGCGCACGCTGTCCGCGCAATCCGGCAGTGAAGGCCCCGACGCCGTTGAACTCCTCCGGGACGTGAGCGGAAAGCTGGACCAGTGCTCCACCTTCACGGTTGAGGTGCTGGGCCAGACGTATGAAGTAACAACCGAAGAAGTCCAGGCGGACACCGACGCGGAGGAAACATTTGGCACGGTAAGTACGCGTACGGGAGCGGAACACCAGATGCTCATGCAGGTGTCCGGCGCGGAAGGCCGGCTCCTTGTGGTGGCCACCAAGAGCGGCGCCGACCTGGGCGATGCGGACCAAAAGGAGCTGGAGGACCTGGTCAACGAGGTCCTGGAGAAGGCCGACGACGACGGCACCGCCACTTCCAGCCCCACGTCCACCTCGACCTCTGGTACAGGCAGCACTGAGTCACCCTTGGAAACCGCCTCACCCACAATGACTGAGACGGAAACGGAGATGAGCCCGTCACCCACAGGTTCCGTAGCCACCACCGGGTAGCGCTGGTTGCAGCAGTGGCGCCCGGCTCGGTGTGGGCAGGACGGTTGGCCGGAGTCCGCGGGGACTCCGGCCAACGCCTCTTTAGCAGGGGTTACCTAGGCGCGCGCTGTACGGTTCCGACGTGAAACCAAGGCGATACCACTTCCCATCAGCAAGCCTGCCAACAGCAGCAGCATCGATGCATCGAAGCCGGTCTGTGCCAGACTGCCGCCTGTTGCCGAGCCGGCCGCGGGTGCGTTGGTACCGGCAATCGGCGTGACGCCACCTGCCGCCACCACAACCGTGGGTCCCGTTGTTCCGCCGCTACCGCCATTGGAACCCGGAACTACGGGGTCGGTCGGGTCCACTGGGTCGACTGGGTCAGTCGGATCGACTGGATCGACTGGATCGACTGGGTCAGTCGGATCGACTGGGTCCACTGGGTCCACTGGGTCCACTGGGTCGGTCGGGTCTGTCGGGTTTGGCGGGACCACTGCGGACGAACCACAGTTCTTGGTCGAGCTGTCGCCGATGACCGAAATGGCGTTGCATCCAACATTGATCGGTGCAAGTACATCCAGGTCGATGCCAATGTCACCGACCAGCCCTCCGCCGTCGTTGCCTCCGGTGCGGGTGTTGCCGGTGGTGGTTCCGGTGGCTGAGGAGTCTGAGCCGGTTGTCGAGGAGTCGCCGATGACGGAGATGGCGTTGCCGCCGACGTTGACGGGTACGACTGCAGTGACGTCGGCGACGATGTCACCAACGAGGCCGCCGTCGCCGCCGGTGCCGGTGGTTCCGGTGGTGGTTCCGGTGGCTGAGGAGTCTGAGCCGGTTGATGAGGAGTCGCCGATGACGGAGATGGCGTTGCCGCCGACGTTGACGGGTACGACTGCAGTGACGTCGGCGACGATGTCACCAACGAGGCCGCCGTCGCCGCCGGTGCCGGTGGTTCCGGT
>JAPSJV010000061.1 GCA_031178005.1 Pseudarthrobacter sp. | reverse complement strand
GCTCGGCGATCTTGGGGTGCTCACAGGGGCAGCGTGTCCGGGGCGGCCGACAGCAGCTCGAGGATCCGGATCCGCGCCGGATGAGCTAGTGCCTTGAAGAGGTTCGCCTTGATTTCGTACAAGGGTGCCTGGGCTGCGGAAATCAACGTGACCTGCCGTTCCTGTCCATGCCGGTCTGTGGCGCGAACTGCTGGCATGATCAATCCATCACATTACTCACAATGCGCGGCCCGGCGGGCAACCCGCGCAGGGGATGCCCGGCGTCGGCCGCCGCGAACTGGGTAGTCCGCGGCGGCCCCCAGTAGGCTTGAGCCCATGACTATCAATCCGGATCTGCAGGGCCGGAGCTACCCTGCCGCAGAGGTGTACGACGTCGGTCGCGAGAAAATCCGCGAGTTCGCCCGCGCGGTCAAGGCCACCCACCCCGCCCATTTTGACGTCGAGGCCGCCCAGGGCTTGGGCCACCCCGATCTCGTGGCCCCGCCGACGTTCGCGATCATCGTCGCGCAGCGCGCCGATGCCCAGCTGATCGAGGATCCGGAGGCCGGAATCGACTTTTCCCGCGTGGTCCATGCCGACCAGCGCTTCACCCATCACCGCCCCATCTTTGCCGGCGACCGCCTCGTGGCAGAGCTGCACGTTGACGGCGTCCGCGCCATGGGCGGCGGTGCCATGATCACCACCCGGGCCGAGATCTTCGCCCTGGGCGAGGGCGACGGCCGTGAGCCCGTCTCCACCACCAAGTCATCCATCCTTGTCCGCGGGGAGGGACAGTAACCATGAATCCTGTTTTTGAAGAACTGGCAATCGGGCAGGACATCGGCAGCCGCAGCATCGGCGTCACGCGCCAGGACCTGGTCAAGTACGCCGGCGCCTCTGGGGACTTCAACCCCATCCACTGGAATGAAGCCTTCGCCACCGGGGTGGAGCTCCCCGGCGTCATCGCGCACGGCATGTTCACCATGGGCGCAGCCGTGCAGCTGGTGACCGACTGGGCAGGCGATCCCGCCGCCGTCGTCGATTACCAGACCCGCTTCACCAAGCCGGTGCTGGTTGCCGACACCACCGGAACCGGTGACGCAGGTGCCGTGATCGATGTCAGCGGAGCCGTGGGCGCGCTGGATGCTGAGACGCGGACGGCACGGGTTGACCTCGCAGTGGTCTTCGACGGGCAGAAAGTCCTCATGAAGGCGCAGGTCCTTGTGAAGCTGGCCTGACTGATGCTGCGTTGAGTTCCGCCGCCGTAACAGAGCGCGAGGTCACGCACTGGCGTATCGCCGTCGCGCTGGCGTATGCCGCCAGCGGCCTTGCCTTCAGCTCCTGGGTCTCCCGCCTGCCGGCGATTCGGGACGGGCTCGAACTCACCCCGGGGACTGTCGGGTTGCTGCTGCTGTGCATGACCGCGGGGTCGTTCCTTTCCGTTTCGGCGTCGGGGCTGATCGTGCTCCGGCTGGGTTCCAAACGCACGATGCGGACCGGGAGCATCATGGTGGGGCTCGGCCTGGCGGCCGCCGGCTTCGGCACGTCCGTGCTCGCCAGCCCGCCCGCCGTAGCACTGGGTTTGGCTGTCATCGGGCTGGGCACAGCGAGCTGGAACACTGCTTCGAACGTTGAGGGTGCCGCGGTGGAGCGCGCCGTGGGGCGCCATATTATGCCGCGCCTGCACGGCGCCTTCAGCCTGGGCACCGTGGCGGGTGCGGGACTCGGGGCGTGGGCAGCCGGAGCAGGCGTCCCTGTGTTTTGGCACCTTGCCTCGGCCGGGCTGGTGGTAGCCGCTTCCGTGACGACGGCGGCCCGCTGGTTCTGCGCGGACGTTACCCCCGTGGAACCTGCGGCCGCGTACCGCCCCGACACCTTCGAGGACCCGTCCACCGGGCCCATTCCTGTGATCCGCCCGGGAATCGATGACGCCCCGCTGGACAACAAACGCAAGATTGCCCAGGCCTGGCGGGACAGGCGGACGCTGCTCTTGGGCGTCATGGTGCTTGGCCTCGCGCTGGCGGAAGGCGCGGCGGGGGACTGGGTGGCGCTGGCCCTCGCAGACGGACACCAGCAGTCAGATGCCGCCGGAGCCGCGGGGTACGGCCTTTTTGTCACCTTCATGACCATCGGACGTTTTGCCGGAACATCCGTGCTCGACCGTTTCGGCCGTGTCCCCGTGATGCGCTGGTGTTCCGCGCTGGCCATTCTGGGGCTGGGATTGTTCGTGTTCGCCCCCGAGCCCTGGCTTGCCTACACGGCCCTGGCAGTCTGGGGCCTCGGCGCGTCCCTCGGCTTCCCAGTGGGCATGTCCGCCGCAGCCGATGATCCGGCCAAGGCTGCCGCCCGCGTATCGGTCGTGTCCACTATCGGGTACGGCGCCTTCCTGTGCGGTCCTCCGCTGCTGGGTTTGCTGGCCGAGCACGTCGGGATCCTGCATTCGCTGCTGGCCGTGATGGCGGTGCTCGTGGTGAGCTTCCTGCTGTCGCCGGTGGCCCGCAAGGCTTCCTAGTTCAACTGTTTTAGCCTGTTTCGTTCCCCTTCCCCTAGGCTGGACTGGTGACCCCCACAATGCTTTCTGACCTGACCACGGCCGCCGTCGGAGGCCCTGCCGCCAACTACGTCGATGCCCACACCGAGGCAGAGATCATCGACGCCGTGCGCTCGGCCGACGCCGCCGGCGAGCCCGTGCTCATCCTCGGCGGCGGGTCCAACCTGCTGATTTCCGACGACGGGTTCCCCGGAACCGTCGTGAAGATCGCCTCCGAGGGGTTCACCGTCAACGCCGAGGACTCCTGCGGTGGCGTGTCCGTGGTGGTGCAGGCCGGCCACAACTGGGATGCCCTTGTGGAGCATGCCGTGCTGCACAACTGGTCGGGGGTAGAGGCCCTGGCCGGGATTCCCGGCGCCACCGGCGCCACCCCCGTGCAGAATGTGGGAGCGTACGGTTCCGACGTCTCGCAAACCATAGCTGCCGTCCGTACCTGGGACCGGGAAGGCAACGTGGTGAAGACCTTCACCAACTCCGAGCTGAAGTTCGGCTACCGGGATTCCATCCTCAAGCAGACCACGGTCAACGGGTCACCCCGATACGTGGTCCTCACGGTCGAGTTCCAGCTGCCACTGGGGAGGATGAGCGCCCCGGTCCGCTACGCGGAGCTGGCAAGGGTGCTCGGCGTTCAGCAGGGGGAACGGGCTTACTCCAATGACGTGCGCCGGGAAGTGCTGAGGCTGCGGGCTTCCAAGGGTATGGTGCTGGACCCGGCTGACCGGGACACGTACTCCACAGGCTCCTTCTTTACGAACCCCATCGTCCCGGCAGCCGTGGCGGACGAACTGCCCCAGAACGCCCCCCGTTATCCCGCCGGTTCCGACGGCCTCGTGAAGCTTTCCGCCGCATGGCTGATCGACCAGGCCGGATTCGGCAAAGGCTTCGGCCTGGACGCTGGAAGCGTGTCCGGCGGACGGGCCTCGTTGTCCACCAAGCACACGCTGGCCATCACCAACCGTGGTTCCGCCAGCGCCGCGGATATGGTGGCCATTGCGCGTGAGGTGAGGGACGGCGTCGTCGGGCGTTTCGGCATTGAACTTCACCCCGAGCCGCTGTTGATCGGCGTTGCCCTCTAGCTTTACCTTCCCTTGTCACTGTCCGGGGACGGCGGCCCGGGCGGTCCTAGGATTGGGGCATGGCAACGGAGACACGGGTACGGGTAACTCCCCGGATCATGGGACGGCTGCGGCTGGCTTCGCAAGGTCTGCTGGCTGGAGGATTTCCCAGTGTTCCTGAGGCCGTCCGCGGAATGACTGCTATGCAGGCGCAGGACCTTCAGGCGGTGCTCTGGGCGGTGGGCTTGCGCGTCCCCGGAGCCGGCGTGAATGACGTGCGGGCGGCCTTGAATTCGGGGGCCGTAGTGCGGTCGTGGCCGATGCGCGGCACCCTCCACCTGCTCGCACCCGAGGATCTGCGCTGGATCCTGAATATCACCACGCCGCGGCTGGTCCAAGGGATGTCGAGCCGGCACCGCCAGCTCGAGATCACCGCGGGCGACGTTGAAGTCTGCAAGAAGATTGCCTTGGACCTGCTTTCCGGAGCACCGGGTGATGGCAGCAGGCGCGGTGCCACGCGGCGCGAGCTGTTCGAGGCGTTCGCGGCGGGCGGCCAGCCGCCTGCCGGGCAACGCGGCATCCACCTGCTGGGACTGCTCTGTCAAAGCGCCACGCTCGTGCCGGGGCCGCTGGACGGAAACCAGCAGAAGTTCGTGGCGTTCGATGACTGGATCACCACTTCGCGCGATCTCGACCGCGGGCAGGGCATCGGAGAACTGCTGCTCAGGTATCTGCGCAGCCACGGGCCGGCGACCGTGCGCGACTTCGCCTGGTGGTCCAACATCACCCTGACAGAGGCCCGGGCTGCGCTGGTGTTGATCCGGGGAGAGGTCGTGAAGCTGGAATTTGGCGGGACGGACTACTGGATGTCGCCGCAGACGGCCGAGCTGCTTGACGGCCGCGTGCCGGGCCAGCGCACTGTTCTGGCACTGCCCGGGTTCGACGAGTTCATCCTCGGCTACACGGACCGTAGCCTGGTACTCCC
>JAPSJV010000060.1 GCA_031178005.1 Pseudarthrobacter sp. | reverse complement strand
GGAAGCAGAAGGATTGTTTGCGCATTGGGAGGACCAGTGGGAGCGCCACGGCGTGGGCTACTTTGCGGTCCGGGTGCCGGAACGCCCTGATCCGATCGGTTTTGCCGGCGTCAAACATGTGCTGCTTGATGGTCGTCCCGTCCTCAACCTGTACTACCGGCTGGAACACGGATCCTGGGGAAAAGGCTACGGGACGGAAGCAGTACGCGCCGTCGTCGTGCATGTGAACGAGCTGTTGGAACTGCCGCCGATCATGGCCAGGGTCAAGCCGCGCAATGTCGCCTCCGCGAAAATCGTTGCGGGCCTGGGCTTCATGCCGGCCGCCGGCCTGGATTTGGCGGCCGATGACGAGTACGAGGCCGTCTATGTGCTGAACTGGGACAGACAGCTCTGACCGATAAGGAAATAATGCACATCATTGAATTCGCGTCGTTGAAAGTGCAGCCCTGGCGCAATGGCGGCGGCGTTACGCGCGAAATTGCGTTGGGCGGCGCGGCAACGGAACCTGCGTGGCGGCTGAGTATTGCCGACGTCACCGCGCCCGGCGGCTTCTCCGCTTTCCCCGGCATGGAGCGCACCTTCACCGTGATCGAAGGTGACGTAGTTGAGCTGACGGTCGACGGCGTTGCCCGCCGGCTGGAGCGTTTCCGCCCTTTGAGGTTCGACGGCGGCAGCACCACCTCCTGTGCGCTGCCCACCGGGGCGTGCCGGGCCCTGAACGTCATGGCCCGCCGGGATTCATACGGCGCGGGCGTCCTCATCGCAGAGTTATCCAAGAAGCAACCGTTACCCGTCCAACCGGACCAGTTTCTCGTGCTGCTGCAGGGGCAGGCACAAGTCATAGATGGAACCGCGTCGCATGCCCTGGCGCCCTTCGACACTGTCGCCGGCAGCACTCCCCAGCGTGAAGCCACGACGGCGTTACCGGGCAAGCAGCAAGATGACGTTCCGCGCCCGCCCGAAGTCAGCGGCCGGGGTTTCGCCGCATTGGTCTCTGTCTTTGCCCTTTAGCTAGGCCAGCGGGCTATCCGCCATCGTCAGCGCTGTTTTCGACTTTGACCGCGGAGACTTCGAATTCGAGCACGATCCGGTCCGAGACGAGCACCCCGCCCGAGTCCATCGCCGTGTTCCATTTGACTCCGAAATCCTGGCGGTTGATCCGGCGGGAGCCTTCGAATCCGGCGCGCAACTGCCCTCCGGGATCGCGTTCGACGCCGACGAACTCGATGGGAATGGAAATCTGCTTGGTTATGCCACGGATGGTCAGGTCCCCGTTGACAATGAAATTGCGCTCTTCCACCTGGTCGATCTGGGTGCTGACGAACGTGATCTCCGGGTAGTTCGGTGCATCGAAGAAGTCGTTGGTCCGCAGGTGCACGTCCCGCTGTTCGCTGCGCGTATCAATGCTTGCCACTTTGATGGTGAGCTCAACGGACGAATTGGACGGGTTTTCGACATCCGCGTGAATGACGCCGTCGAACTCGTTGAAAGCGCCCCGCACTTTGGTCACCATGGCGTGCCGCGTGGAAAATCCAATGCGGGTGTGTGCCGGATCAAACCGCCACTCTCCCGATAAATCGGTCGTGAGCTCAGACATTGCCGCCTCCTGAATATAGGGCACAGGCACTGCCTCCCCAGGCAGATGGATGTGTCCGGCCCATGGATAATAGCCGAACGGCTATGCACGTAATTTCAGCATATCCGCGAGCAGAATACACCTGTTTGCCGCAATGAATAATGCTTGCCAAGGCGATGTTTCCGCACGTCAGCGAGCTCCAGGGATGCCGCTTACCGGGGCTATCTTCCCGACCTGCAGCTCAAATAGACTGAAGTCATGACGGCACGTGAGGCATCCCCGGGCATTGAGAACCTTTCACCCAGCCAGTGCTGGGAAATGTTCCGCAGCACTGACTTCGGTCGGCTCGCCGTGGTCGTTGAGGGGCACCCGGAGATTTTTCCCATCAACTATGTTGTCGACCATGGCTCCATTGTGTTCCGCACAGCGCGGGGCACGAAGTTGGATAGTACGCTCTCCGGTGTAAACGTCGCGTTTGAAACGGACGGCTATACCCCGGCGACCAATACGGCCTGGAGCGTGGTCATTAAGGGACCCGCCGAGCGTCTGAGCAGCATCGAGGATGTCCTGGCCTCGTCCATGCTGCCGCTGTTTCCGTGGCAGAGTGGCGAGAAGAGCAACTTTGTCCGGATTGTCCCCATTGAGATTACCGGGCGGCGCTTCCGCGTGCAGCCCGTGGCCCGCCGTCGTCCCGGGCTCAGCGACGCCCGCCGGCTCAACGTCGAATAGTCGCTCTAGCGTCCTTGCCCCGGGTACCGCCTGTCGTAACCGACGACCGGGTACTGGATTGGGTACTGCCTGTCGTAGCCAATGAACGGACGGTCCGTGGGCACAATTTCCTTGCCCAGCGGGGTCAGGGATACGGGAATCATCTTCAGGTTGGCGATCGCCATCGGAATTCCGATGATCGTGACCGCCTGCGCGATGGCTGTTGCCACATGCCCGATGGCGATCCAAATCCCGGCCACCAGAATCCAAATGATGTTGCCCAGCGTCGACATGAAATAGGTGCGGCCGCCTTTGTCCACCACCTTCCTGCCGAAGGGCCAGAGCGCGTACCCTGCGATCCGGAAGGACGCGATACCGAATGGAATGGTGATGATCAGCGCACAGCAGATAATGCCGGCCAGGAAATACCCCGCCGCCAGCCAGATTCCGCCGAGCAGCAGCCACATGATATTAAGAATTGCCCTCATACCACCCATTCTGGCCGCTGCAACCAAGATGCGCTATCAGGTAAGGCCCTGACTGACCCCTCATCGGGGTCGGTCAGGGCCTTGGCCTGCCGGTTGAGCGCGGCTGAATGAACTAGCGGCTGCGGCGGGCGTTGCTTGCCGGCGCTGAGGCGCGCCGGTTGCCACGACGGGGAGCGGACGACGAGGGCGCTTGGCTGACGCCGCGTCCCTCTCCGCGTGGGCTGGATGACTGCTGTCCCCCAGCAGATCCTGCTGTCCGCTGTCCGGTGGCCCGCTGTCCTGTCGCCGGACGGCGCGAGCGGCCCGGCTGGGCCACATCGGCGCCGGCGCGGCGGGTACCCTGGACAGCGGCGGTGTTGCGCGCTGCGGGTCCGCGTCCTGCGCCGTCTGCCGCAGCTGCGCGTCCCGTTCCGCCAGCGGACACGTCGGCTGTGCGGCCGCGGCCGCCCTGGGAGCGTGCAGCGCGCTTGCGCTGGGCGTTGGCGCCGGTGGACTTGCCCTGCTTGTGGGCAGTACCACGGTGCGCTGCTTTGGCATCCATCGCCACACGGCGGGCTACCGGGTCCACCGGGGCCGCGACGTCACCAACAAGTTTGGCCACCAGCGGAGAGGAAGCGGTGACGGATTCAAAGGCGACGTCAACGCCGGCAGCCTTCATCAGCTTGCCGACCTCGAGCTTCTGATCCGGAATCACGATGGTGACTACAGTGCCGTCGGTGCCGGCACGAGCGGTACGGCCGGAACGGTGCAGGTAAGCCTTATGTTCCGTGGGCGGGTCCACGTGAACCACGAGTTCGACGTCGTCAACATGCACACCGCGGGCGGCCACGTCGGTCGCCACCAGGACGCGGACGTCGCCCGACGAGAACTCGGCCAGGTTCCGGTCACGGGCGTTCTGCGAAAGGTTTCCGTGCAGATCCACTGCCGGGATGCCTGCATCCGTCAGGGTCTTGGCCAGCTTGCGCGCATGGTGCTTGGTACGCGTAAACAGGACACGTCGTCCGCTGCCGGACGCCAGCGCCTTCACCAGCTGCTTCTTCACTGTCTGGTCCGGTGAGACCAGCACATGGTGTTCCATGGTGCTTACGGCGGCCTGCGGATTGTCCACGGAGTGGGTCAGGGGGTTGGACAGGTAGCGCTTGACGAGCTTGTCCACGCCATTGTCCAGCGTGGCGGAGAACAACATGCGCTGTCCCTGCGTCGGAGTGGTATCCAGCAGGCGCTGGACCACGGGAAGGAAGCCCAGATCCGCCATGTGGTCCGCCTCGTCGAGGACTGTGATTTCCACCGACTCCAGGGTGAGGATCTTCTGCTTCATCAGGTCCTCGAGACGCCCGGGGCAGGCAACCACAATATCGACGCCGGAGCGCAGGGCCTTTTCCTGCCGCTGCTGGGAGACGCCGCCGTAGATCACGGTGGTGTTCAGGCCCATTTCGCGGGCCAGCGGCTCGATGGTCGCGTTTAGCTGCGTAGCCAGCTCGCGGGTGGGAGCCAGCACCAGCCCCAGCGGGCGGCCCGGCTTGCGACGGTAAGCTGCTTCCTGCTCGGCCAGTCGGGAAACCAGCGGCAGAGCAAAAGCGAGGGTCTTGCCGGATCCGGTGCGGCCGCGGCCCAGGACGTCGCGTCCGGCCAGTGTGTCGGGGAGGGTTTCCACCTGGATCGGGAACGGTTCGGTGATGCCGCTGCCGGTCAGCGAGGTGACGAGCGGCGAGGGAACTCCGAGCTGCTTAAAAGAGCGCACGGCAGTAGAGGTAGTCATGAGAGTAATCAGGTACTTTCGGTCAGTGTCCCCGGGACCGGCATGGCCCAGGGTTTCGCCGAAGAAAATCATCAGACAGAGTCAACCGCTCGGCTTCTTACCTGTTGGTCAGGACTTCTG
>JAPSJV010000035.1 GCA_031178005.1 Pseudarthrobacter sp. | reverse complement strand
ACGCCATCACCCCGGTACTGAAGGCGATCAACGACAAGTTCGGCGTGATCCACGGCCACGTGGAAACGGTGCACTCGTTCACCAACGACCAGAACCTGATCGACAACTTCCACAAGGGCGACCGGCGGGGGCGTTCTGCCGCGCTGAACATGGTCATCACCGAAACCGGCGCTGCCACTGCCGTGGCAAAGGCCCTGCCCGAACTCCAGGGCAAGCTCTCCGGCAGTTCCATCCGCGTTCCTACCCCGGACGTGTCGCTGGCCATCCTGAACCTGAGCCTGGAAAACGGCACCACCAAGGATGAAGTCAACGACTACCTGCGCCAGATGTCCCTGCATTCGGAGCTCCGCAAGCAGATCGACTACATCGATTCCCCCGAGGTTGTGTCCACCGACTTCGTCGGCTCACGCCGTGCCGGCATCGTCGATGGCCTGGCCACCATCTCCAACGACAAAAACGTCATCCTCTACGTCTGGTACGACAACGAATTCGGCTACAGCTGC
Source organism: Pseudarthrobacter sp. (assembly GCA_031178005.1). GTDB lineage: Bacteria > Actinomycetota > Actinomycetes > Actinomycetales > Micrococcaceae > Arthrobacter. The sequence goes on along the minus strand of JAPSJV010000035.1, from coordinate 19,020 downwards.
CAGGTAGTCCGCGTCATGGAAGAAATGGCGGGCGTCAACCCGCCGGCATTCCCGGCGAAGGAACCTGCTGCAGCGCTTGAGGCAATCGCCACGGCGTAGCCCGCCCGGGCAAGACTCAAGGAATCCCGGCTGGTCCTCTGGAATCAGCCGGGATTCCGGCTCACACTGGTGTCATGGATACCGAATCAGTTACCGAGCATCAAACCACCCTTGAGCACGCCTTGGACCTAGCGAAGGCAAACCTCAAGCAGGCAGCCAAACTGCTGGACAATGCCAAAGCGGGCCATGCCGCCGGTGACGTCACAGCGGAGCGGGTCCGGCAACTGGAAGAGCTGCTGAAGGTGGCCGAAGAGGATCTGCGCCGCGTCACGCGCGAACAGTAGGAACACGGGAAGGTCCCACTGTTCCTCCACACTGTGGATATCGGAAGGTTTGTCAGTGGCCTGGCCTAGGCTCTTTGAGTGCCTGATTTAGCTTACACATCCAGTCGACCAGCCAGACCCAGTACCAGTCTCCGAAAGGCCTGCCCGCATGAGCATTAGCTGGCAGGCCTACCGTCGTGCCAGGCGCCGTTCCCGTCAGGCCTGGGTGATTCTAGCGGGCATGGCGGTCGCCGGCATACTCGGCCTGGGCTGGTTCTTCACTGATGGGCAGTTCGCACTCGCCGAGCCTTCAGTGGCCGGTCCAACCGAGGTCCGCGTTTTCGACGCGGAGTGGATGAAACCGGTGGCGGCCGTCCATCCCGTTCCTGAGGCCAGGGCTGCCGAGGTCCTGGACGTATTGACGGTTAAGGGCCGGGCGCCCAACAACAACTACTCCCGCGAAAAGTTCGGCCAGGCCTGGTATGACGTCGACAGGAACGGTTGCGATACGCGCAACGACATCCTGCGGCGGGACCTCACGGCAATCGAGTTCACCCGCAATTCCACTTGCGGAGTGGCCGCAGGGACCTTGGTTGAGCCCTACACAGGCAAAGTGGTTGCATTCCAGCGCGGCGCAGAGACCAGCCGGGAAGTCCAGATCGACCACGTTGTTGCGCTTTCCGACGCCTGGCAGAAGGGCGCCCAGGCGTTGACACCCGCGCAACGGCAGGGCCTGGCCAACGATCCCCTCAACCTGATCGCTGCAGACGGTGACGCGAACCAGCAGAAAGGCGCGGGTGACGCCGCCACCTGGCTGCCCAAGAACAAATCAATCCGGTGCCATTACGTGGCGAGGCAGATTTCCGTCAAAGCTGCGTATGGACTGTGGGTGACACAGGCTGAGAAGGACGCCATGAAGACAGTGCTCGGTTCCTGCCCTGACCAGCGGTCGGTCAGGACCGCCTAGGCTCTAGGCTCTAGGCTCCAGGCTCGCGGCCGCGGTTCTGGTTTTGGCCCCGGGCTTGGCCCCGGGCCCTGGCCTTGGCCCTAGCCCTGCTCCTGGTCCGGCAGGCGCAGGTGGCCGTGGCCCAGCTGCCAGGTCCCGCCGTCGTTGATCCTGTCCAGCACCGCGCGCTGCAGCGATGTTTTCCGCGGGAGGCGCTCCAGTCCTTCCATCCCGCGCTGGCGGAACGTGAAATAGACGGCATCCTCGGGTGCCTCGGTGCAATGCCCGACGGCGAACCGGCTGGCAAAGGCGGCAATGTTGCCCTGGGGGAGAACCCGGCTCAGGTACGGGTCCAGCATCCAGGACGAACACGTGGCGGTATCCACCGGCTTATCCGGGAAATGGTCCGCGAAGAAAACCCGGGCCAGGGCAAGGCTGGCGTCCACGGCCTCCGGGGCGAGGCCGGCCTGTTCACCTGTAAGTTCCGGGATATGGATGTCCAAGGCCCAGCCGCCATGCTCCTCATTGGGAACCAGGTGGTACTGGAGCCTGCCAAGCTGGAACATGGTTCCGGTGAGGTGCAGGGTCAGCCAGGCCCAGGTCTCCAGCCCGAAGTTCCCATGGACCCGGCGGTGAATGGCCATCTGCCGGCCGATGTCCGCAAGGATCAGCGCCGAGTCTTCCTGGGAAATTCCTCGTTGCGTGTGCCAGCGGACCACCAGGGGAGCGAAGCGCAAAATGGCCTCGATCCAGGTCTCTTCGGCGAGTCCATAATCATCAACCGGTTTTGCCGTAAAGGATCCAAGCCGGCGTTTCAGGTGTTCCAAGGCTTGACGGACTTCGGAGGCGGCCGGACGGGACAGCAACCGGCCACAAGCAGGCTTGTCCGCTTCTTCGACACCCAAGAGGTCCACGCGCCGGGCAATGGCGCCGGGATCCAACGCGGCATTGTCAGCGGGGAGGCTGTCCGGGCCTGTGGGAGCCATCAGTGGCCGAACGGATCGGGATCTACGCCCGGCAGCCAGGTCAGGCCGGGTACGCCCCAACCGCTGCGCTTGGCCTGCTTCATGGCCTTCCGTGCGTACTTGTCGATCAACCGGTTCACATAGAGCTTGCCGTCCAGGTGGTCATATTCATGCTGGATGACCCGTGCAAACCACCCTGTTGCCTCAAAGTCCACGGGCTTGCCCTCGCCGTCGAACCCCTGAACCCTGGCCCATTCGGCGCGTTTCAACGGGTAGGCACCCCCGGGGAAGGAGAGGCAGCCTTCTTCCTCCTCGTCCGGATCAGGCAGCGCTCCGGAAACCTTGGACAGTGTGAGGACCGGGTTGACGAGTACACCAGTGGGAGGGGCTCCATCATCGTTCGAGTACTTGTAAACGAAGATCCGCTTGCCCACGCCCACCTGCGGGGCTGCCAGGCCCACACCGTTGGCGGCGTCGTTGGTTTCAAACATGTCTGCGATCAGGGTGCGGAGTTCGTCGTCGAACACCTCTACCTCGGAAGCCCGCCGGTGCAGCACCGGTTCGCCCCAGATGGTGATTGGCAGAACGGTCATAATAAGGTCCTTCGCATGAAACCGAATCAAACAACAAAGGCTGCACCGGGTATCCGGTACAGCCTTTGTGGAGAACGGAATGTACCGTTCGGAGCGGGTGAGCTACGGGGGTTGAACCCGCGACCTCCTGGACCACAACCAGGCGCTCTGCCAACTGAGCTAAGCCCACCATGTGCCGCACCAAGACCGCCGGTGATCGGCTGTCCGGAAAGGCAACGTCAAATAGTTTACCTGCTGTTTGGGGGCGCTTTGACCACTTTGACCCATTTGCGGCAGATTTCCTGGAAAAGTGGTGCAGATTACTTCCGCACCACTGCCCCTACTCGTGGACGGAAGCTGCGACCCGACGGGAAATCGCCTGGGCGGTGGCAGAATCCGGTCCCGGCGCCGGGACGAAAACTGCCTCACGGTAATAGCGCAGCTCGTTGATTGAATCCTTGATGTCTCCCAGGGCCCGGTGCCCGCCATGCTTGGGGGGTGACTGGAAGTAAGCGCGGGCAAACCAGCGGCGCGACAGCTCCTTGATGGTGCTGACATCAATGACCCGGTAGTGGAGATGTTCGACGACGGCAGGCATGTCACGTGCGAGGAACACCCGGTCCGTGCCAACGGAGTTTCCGCCAAGCGGTGCCCGGCGCGGGTCCGGCACCCACTTCTCGATATATTCAAGGACGGCCGCTTCGGCTTCAGCCATGGTCTTGCCGTGCGGGAGTTCTTCCAGCAGCCCGGAGGTGGTGTGCATCTCCCGAACGAAATCGCTCATCTGCGCAAGTGCGGCGTCATCCGGCTTGATGACGACGTCGACGCCGTCTCCAAGGATGTTCAGTTCCGAGTCCGTCACCAGGGCGGCAACTTCAATGAGGGCGTCGTTGCGGGCGTCGAGTCCCGTCATTTCGCAATCGATCCAGACGATGCGTTCGTTAGTTATAGGCACCCCGCCAGCCTACCGGCTGCCATGGCCGCTGCACCTTAGGCGGCGCGTGCTTCGGCGGCCCGAATGGCACCGGCTGATATAATCACCTGGTCCGTTGAACCACTCCTCGAGTCTGTTCCGGCGCCGCTTCGACTACGTACCAGAAGGACTTAAACCATCATGAAGGCACGCGGTTCAAGCTCAATCGAGTCAGCCGTTGTGCTTCCCCGCGCCCATGTGGCCATCCTCCAGGGGTTTATTGGCTCCCTGATGATGCTGGTGGGCTCCATCGGGGCCGGCTGGATTGCCAACGGCTCCCCGATGATCCGGCACTGGCTGGTTATTTCCCTCCGCACCGAAGGCTGGGGCGTCACCATGTCCACGGTGCTTCTTACGGTGGGCGCCATGTTGCTGACCCGGTCCTGGCTGCGGCTGGGTCAGCGGCTCAAGGACTGGGGCGAAGGATCGCTGCGGTCCGTCGTGGCAGCAGTGGCTGCCTGGTCCGCTCCCATGATGTTCGCCGTTCCCATCTACTCCCGCGACGTCTACGCCTACACAGGCCAGGGCCGCTTGGTGCTTGAGGGCCAGGACCCCTACAGCACCGGAATCAGCTCGCTGAGCAACTGGTTCTCCCTGGGAGCAGACCCGGCATGGGCGGAGGCCAAAACCCCTTACGGCCCGTATTTCCTGTGGCTGGCGCGGCTGGTGGTCTCGGTGACCGGGGCGCAGCCGGATTATTCGGTGCTGTTGTTCCGGGTGCTGGCAGGGGTCGGCGTCGTGCTTTGCGTTATTTATGTACCCAAACTTGCTGAACTCCACGGCGTCAGCGGTGCACGCGCGCTGTGGATTGCCGTAGCAAACCCGCTGTTCCTGATCAGCTTTGTTGCCAGCGCCCACAACGACGGCCTGATGGTGGGACTTGCCGTTGCCGGTGTTTACGCGGCAGCGAGCGGCAGGCACCTGCTGGGCATCCTCCTGGTGACGGCATCCATCGGGATCAAGCCGATTACCATCTTGCTGCTGCCATTCCTGGGCCTGATGTGGGCTGGGCCCGGAGCGTCCCTGCTGCGTCGGTTCCTCTTCTGGGGCGCCACCGCCGGAATCAGCCTGGCGGTCCTGTTCCTGAGCGGGATTCCCTACGGCTTGGGCATGGGCTGGACGTGGGCCATCCTGGACCCGACTCCCGGGTACACGGGATATTCACCGTCCGGGCTGATCGGGCAACAGGTGGAATGGCTGGCCAACGGCCTGGGCCTGCCAGGGCGTGACATTGCCAGCACACTCCGGAGTGGCCTGAAGCTGCTCAGTATTGTGGTGGTTCTGGTGCTGATGTTCCGCGGCTCATACCCGCTGCTGGTGCGCCGGCTTGCGTTGGCTTTTGCCGCCGTGGTGATGTTCGCGCCCATCATCCAGCCGTGGTATGTCCTGTGGTTCATTCCGTTCCTGGCAGTCACGGGCATCCGCAATGACTGGCAGATCAAATCTCTGTACGTGGTCATTACGTTCTTTGTGGTGTTCGGCGCCCAGGACCAGCTGTTCGTCTGGTCCTTCGTGGAACTGAACGTCTCGGCGTCGTCCCTCGCCTCCGTGATCACCCTGGCGTTTACCGTGTACCTGCTGGTCATCGACCCCCACACCCGCAAGCTGCTGGTGGAGGGAAAACCCCAGACGTGGCTGCAGGGGCGGAACAAGGCCACGCTGCCGTAGGGCTTTCCGGCTGGAGGGCTTCCGCTGGCAGGGGCAGGGGCCGGGCCGCTAGGCCCTGGCCAGCCGCCCGGCCCGTGCCTTCCTGCCAAGTTCCAGGGTGCGCTGTACGGACCACCAGAGCAGCACCACCAGGAGCACATTCCGGGCCGTCAGGACGGCTGCCATCAGGGGGTTGGCATGGATCAGCGGTGTGTAGAACAGCGGGTAGATGATGAACGTGGCCATCGCGATGCCCATGAGCAAAGCCGCGGGAACCTTCCACCGGTGCCAGTCGTGGGTAAGTCCGGCAACCACAACAGGAGCCAGCCAGATAATGAACTGCGGCGAACCAACCTTGTTGAAGACCACAAAGGCGGTTGTCATCAGCAGGGCACCTTCGAGGAAAAGCTCCTCGCGTTCAGCGCCGTTCCGCAGTGCCCAGGTCAGCAGCACGGCCCCGCCAAGGGCAGCAAGGATCAACAGCGGCTGCATAAGCATCGCCGCCACCGAGGCGCCGGGTCCGTAGACCTCGGTGGAATTGATGGCAACGTTGTCCGCAATACGCGAATCCGCAAGGCCGAGTACGCTCAGCCACACCCACGGGGTGGAGAACGTGGCTTCCAGTTGCATCCCGCGTTCGCCCTGGTTGGTCAGGAAGTCCAGGAGGTGCGCAGCTCCACCGGAAAGCCAGGTCCCGGCCGCCACGACGGCTGTGACTGCCATGCCCGCCAGGAGCATCTGCACTCGTTTGCGGCTGGCAATCATGATGGGCACCAGCACCGCGGCCGGCCACACTTTAATCCAGGTGGCGATGCTTAGCAGCACTCCGGCCACCACTGGCCGCTGCGCCGCTATCAGCAGGGCCGCCAGGACGATCGGCCCGGTGATTCCTTCAACCCGGGCGAAGCTCAGGTAGCCCATAAATACGGTGAAGAACAGCCACCACCAAGCCGGGGCAATTCCTGTTGTCCGGCGGGTCCCCGAGGTAAGGAACGCCAGGGCGGCGGCGTTGAGGGCCGTGATGATCAGGGTCCAGATCAGAAGGTACAGGTCCGGTCCTGCGATGTTGGCCAGGAAGATGGGCAGCTGGGCAAGGACCGGGTAAACCCAGGGGCTGATTTTGCCGTCAAGATCCGACGGGTTGTACCCGGCGGTGGCCCACTGGCGGTACTGCTCAGTGTCGGAGAAGGTGTTGCCACTGAGGAAGAAGCTCGCCATCCACCCCAGGAAGTACAGATGGACGACGGCGAATCCCCACCAGACGCTGGACGGCCGGGCGAACCATTTGACGGCGGCAGGCGGGAGCACGGCGTCGCGCACACGCTCCAGCCGGTCGAAGAATGAAGCGGAAATTTCAGGACTCCTTGAGTGCGGGCTGCGTAACTGGCTGCTTGCGTCCCAGGAGGTAGAGCCTCCGCAGCGACCAGCAGAAGAGCACAACCAGCAGGACGTTGCGCAGGGTCAGGACCAAGGCCATCACTGGATCGTTGTGGCTCAGCGCATCGTAGAACAACGGATAGATGCAGAAGGTGGCCACGGCGATGGCGATCAGCATGGTGGCAGGGATGCGCCACTCCTTGAAGGAATGCGCCAGGCCGACAGCCACCGCAGGGGCAAGCCAGACCATAAACTGCGGCGATCCCACTTTGTTGAACACCACAAAGGCGGTGGCCATGGTCAGCGAGCCGGCCAGCAGGAGTTCGGTCCGGTCGACTCCGCCGAAGCGGTTTCCGTTGTGCAGCGCCCAGAACGTCAATCCGGCTACCAGCAGGGCGGCAATTATCAGCAGTGGCTGCATCAGGGTTGCCATCAGTGCCGTACCGGGTCCGTCAACCTGCATCGAGTTGATGTCCGTGTTCATGTACATATGGGAATCGCCGATCCGGAGGACCGAAAGCCACAGCCAGGGCGTGGTGAAAGTTGCCTCGAGCTGCATCCCGCGTTCGCCTTGCTGCGTCAGGAAGTTCAGGAGTTTGGGCAGGGATCCGGTCACGGCGGCCAGGACGACAACGCACGAAGACACCACAACGCCCGCCAGTACCACCTGGAGGCGGTTCCTGACCACGGTGAATAGCGACAGCATTACTGCGGCGGGCCAGACTTTTACCCATGTGCCGATGGCCAGCAGGACGCCCGCCACAAACGGACGCTGGACGCCATAAACCAAGGCAATCAGCACCAGGGGAGCGGTGAGTCCGTCCACACGGGCGAACCCCAGCAGCCCCATGATGGCCACGAACACCAGCCACCACCAGCCGGCCGCGAAGGCGGACGATTTCCGGCCCCAGTCAGTGAGTTTGCCCAGTGCGAGGGCGTCGAGAACTGCGATCATCAGCACCCACAGGAAAAAGTAGGGTCCCGGTCCTGCGATGCCTGCGAGATATAGGGGGACCAAAGCCAGGATCGGATAGACCCAGGGGCTGGGGCCGCCCGCCAAACGGCTGTCATCAAAGCTGGCAGCGGCCCAGTCACGGTAGATGAAGGTATCGCTGAAAGCCTCACCGCGGAGGGAGACTATCAAGGCGAAGACCAGGAACCCGCCGTGGACCGCCATAAAGCCCCAGAAGAGGCCGTGGCGCGTCAGCAGGGCACGTTCCCATCTGTCCGGAAGGACCCTGTGCCGGAACCGGGTGAGGGCGCTGAAAATGGAGTCGGCAGAGATGGGAAACGTCCTTCTCGATTGGCGACGGCAGCCCACAGGCGGCAGTCTGGTTAGTGACAGCAAAGAGTGTGGCCGGGCATGCCGTATGGCGCCGGGACGTGTCTATCGTATCCCGGCGGGCTGTCCGGTCCCGGTGTAGAGTGGCAGTATTCCCCAGCAGGCGGCGGATCCACAGGTGTTTCCCGGCCACGGACAAAACTTCGGACAGGGCAATTCATTTATGGTGTCGTCGGACGTGCGCGATCCGGAAGCAGGAGGTTCGGTGATCTTCGCTGGACGCCGGGCCGTCCGGGACCCCTTCACCCAGGGGCTGATGGACTCATCGCGGTCCACCATTCTGCAAGGCTTCCTCGGCGCCGTTCTGGTGGCCCTGGCCTCGGTAGGCGTGGGCTGGCTGGCTGGCAGCAGCGGTCTGATCAGAACACCGGTTTTCATTTTTGCGAGGACATCGCCGGTGGCGGTCATTGCGTCCACCATCATGTTGTGCGTCGGCGCTCTCCTGCTCCTGCGCGCCTGGCTCCGTCTTGCCCAACGGGTCGGGGACTGGGACCCACGGTGTACCCCTGTGCTGATGCGGGCCTTCTGGATGTGGACGCTGCCGCTGATGGTGGCCCTGCCGCTGTTCAGCCGCGACGTCTATGCCTACATCGGGCAAGGCAGGCTGATGACGCATGATCTCAACCCCTACACCAATGGCATCTCGGCACTCAGTAACTATTACAACCTGGGACCGGACACGCTCTGGACGGAAGCCCCCACACCTTACGGCCCGTTGTGGCTCTGGATTGAACAGGCCTCGGTAGCCATCAGCTTCGAGATTCCTGAGATTGCCATTATCCCGTTCCGGATAGCGGTGCTGGTGGGCCTGGTGCTGTTGGCCGTGTACGTACCCAAGCTCGCAGCGCTGAATGGCTTCAACCCGCAGCGGACGTTATGGCTGGTTGCGCTGAACCCCGTTGTCCTGATCAATTTCATTGCCAGCGCGCATAACGACTCTCTGATGCTGGGCCTCTGCATGGCAGGCATCTATTTCGCGGCGGTCAAGCGGCCTGTCCTGGGGATCATCCTGGTGACAGCCTCCATTGCCATAAAGCCCATCACCCTGATCGCACTGCCTTTTGTCGGCCTGATCTGGGCAGGCCACAAGGCCGGCTGGTCACGGCGGTTCCTGTGCTGGACAGGCACCCTGGCGATATCCACGGGCCTGCTGGCCGTAGCGGGCATGGTCAACGGGCTGGGCTTCGGTTGGCTGGGCGCGCTGCAGACCTCAAGTACGGTCTGGATCTGGTACGCCCCCGTGGGACTCGTGTCGCACCTGCTTGGCCTGATTACAGGATTTATGGGCGTCTCCGGAGACTTCGTCATAGATGCCATCCAAATGGTGGGGACCGTCGCGTCTATCCTCATCGTTATCTGGCTGACCCTCCGCCCGGCCAATACAGGTCCGCTGGGCGTCCGCCGCTGGTCGTCCGGTTTCCCCACTGGTCCCCGAACTGTCGTCTCCGAGGCTGACTACCGCCGTCTGATGGTGCGCCGCGCCGCTTGGGCGTTTGCCGCCGTCGTACTCCTGGCCCCCATGATCCAACCCTGGTACATGATCTGGCTGCTGGCCTTGTTCGCGGTGACCGGCATCGGCGAAGGCCGGGAGCTCCGGGTGGTCTTCTACCTGACGACGTTCTTCGTGCTGATCGCATTGACGGACCAGCTGAGCGTTTTCCGGTGGATTCCTATTGAACTGGTACGCGCCGTCGCGATTGCAGTGGGTGTCTCCATGGCCGGCTATTTGATGTTCTTTGACGCAAAAACCCACGTGCTGTTCCGGCAGCCGCGGAAGGCTTAGGGAGGCGCCATGACTGTCTCGCCCGGATTGTCCGAATGGAATCGCGCCCACCTTGTCCCGGGCCTTTGCTCAGTGACGCTGCGCGGCTTTTCTGTGCAGGAAGTGGCAGCACTTACCGCGGACGCCGGCCTGGCCGGAATCGAATGGGCGACGGATGTGCATGTGGTTGATGAAGCCAGCGCTGAGGAAGCCGCTCAGGTCTCATCAGAAGCCGGCCTGTCCGTCCTGTCCCTCGGCTCCTACTACCGGCTGGGATCCCGGGAGGACTTCGCCGGGGTTGCAGGACTGGCCATCCGGGCCGGGGCTCCGCGTATCCGGGTGTGGGCGGGGTCGCTGGCCAGCGCGGATTCCGATGACGTGCACCGGAAGGAAATCGTCGAGGATGCAAAACGGATCGCGGGCCTGGCCGGAGAGCACGGGCTGACCCTTGCCCTGGAATACCACGGCGGTACCTTGACTGACACGCCTGAGGGCACCGTCCGGCTCCTGGAATCCATTGACTCGCCGAATGTAGGCACGTACTGGCAGCCCGCCGTCGGCCTGTCTGATGAAGAAGCCTTGGCGTCACTGCGACAGGTGCTGCCGTTCCTGGTGGGCGTCCACTGCTTTTCCTGGTCGCCTGCCAAGGAGCGCTGGCCGCTTGAAGCCCGTGGCGGCTTGTGGGAATCCGTAGCGGCCACACTGCACGAGGACAGCCTGCAACTGGACCTGATGCTGGAGTTTGTGCGCGACGACCTGCCGGAGAACGTTTTGAGCGACGCCGATTTCCTGAACCAGGTAGTGCTGCGGGAGGACTAGCCGGTCCACTCCATACGGCGGAGCCATTCCGCGCAGAGGCCGGTCCATTGCCCGGCACCCTCCTCCGAAGCGGCCAGGCCCAGTCCATGCCTGCCGTGCGGAAACATGTGCAGTTCCACTGGAACGCCGGCAGTCGCCAGTGCGGCGGCGTAGCCCAGGCTGTTCGAGGCAGGTACGGCGGAATCGTCGGCAGTGTGCCACAGGAAAGCCGGTGGAGTGCCAGCGTGGACGTGCCGTTCCGCGGACAGGCCCATTTTGAGTTCGTCCCGTCCGGGTGAGGCCGGCTCCGGCCCCAGAAGGTTGTCGATGGAGCCCTGGTGGCTGCTGTCCAGGAAGGAAATAACCGGGTAGCAGAGGATGCTCAGGGCCGGAACCGCTGCCGGAACGTCCAGTACGGCATCGCCGGTAGCGACGGCGGTGGACAAGGTTGCAGCAAGGTGGCCACCTGCTGAGAACCCAAGGACGCCCACCCGGGAAGTGTCCACGGCCAGTCCATGCGAGCCTTGCCGGATCCACAGCATGGCCGCTTTGGCGTCTTCCAACGGCGCCGGGTGCCGGTTCGGGGCAACTCTGTAGCGGAGTACAAAAGCGTGGATGCCAAGTGAGGCAAGCCATTCAGCTACCGGTTCCGCTTCATGGTCCGCCTGGTGGCCGTAGCCCCCGCCAGGCAGGACCAGGATGGCCGGGGCAGGGTCTCCGTTCCCGCCCGCGGCACCGAAGCCCCCGATGGGTCCGGTGGCTGGAACGACAGTTACTCCAAAGGGCGGTGTCCGTATTGGCGTGGATGCAGGGTGAATGGTCACAAATACCTTAGGGGAGTGGAGTTTCGGTGCTGCGCCGCAGGGTAACCTGGCCGTCCACGGCGAGCGTGCCCTGGCCGTTCAGCGTCGAACCGGCGCCCCGCGTGGCCACCCGCCCGATCTCTTCCAGCGGCAGGTGCACGGTGGACAGTTCGGGCCGGAAGTCCCGCAGCGTCTCGATGTCGTCAAAGCCGGCAATGGCCGCGTCCCGGGGAATGCGCAGGCCGGCCGAGCGCAGTGCGCCCGCCATGCCGATGGCCATCACGTCGTTGACTGCAAAAATGCAGAGCCGGGCCGGTCCGTTGGAGCCTACGTGCGCGTCCTTGATGCGTTGGGCAACGGCGGTTCCGGCCTCGTAGCCGCCGGAGCGGTTAAAGGGATAATGCAGCACTTCCGCTGCGGTCCTTCCGGCGTCGGCCAGGCCGCGTTGGAAGCCGCGGATCCGGTCATCGGAGGTGAAAAGTCCTTCCGGGCCGCCAATAATCAGGAACTCTCCCTGGTGCTTGCGGGCCAGTTCAGCTGCCAGGGCCGCGGCAAGGTCCTCATTGGGCACCTTGACCACGTGGTAGCCCTCGGTGTTTGCGGCTCCCACTACGGGGTGTCCGACGACGGCGACCTGGCCGCCGTTGCGGCAATAGCGGTCCAGTTCCGCGGCGAGCTCAGTGTTGGCTTCTTCGTCCCCGGGCTTTGCCGAACGGGAACCTGCGATCACGATCGAGTCCGCCCTGCGGGCCGCGAAAGCGGCTACCGCCTCCCTCTCCTCCTGCGGACCTCCCGTCGTGGTGGCCAGCAGGACCATGCGGTGCTGCAACCGGGCCTCTTCCTGGACGCCACGGGCAATTGCCGCGAAATACGGGTCGGCGATGTCGTGAACGATCAACCCGATCAGACCCGAACTGGACTTGGCCAGGCCTTGTGCCTGTGCATTGGGAATGTAGCCGAGGGAATCGGCCGCACGGCGAACGCGTTCGGCGATGTCCGAACCGGGTTTGCGCGCCGAACCATTGAGGACCCGGGAGGCGGTGGCGGGCGAAACTCCGGCCAGCCGTGCCACCTCTGTCAGGGTGCTTGCTGCCACCGGCGTCTCCTTTGTCCACTCGTTTGCTAAGGGCAACAGTATGGCAGTTTTGGGTGTTGTCGGAAAGCGCTTGCCAAAGTCCGGGACGACAGGGCATGATGATGACTATCGGGAATGCGCTTTCCCACTAGAACTTGCCCTTTTGCTTGAGTAATTTCGCTCAACTCACCGTGGAGGACCCATGAGCCTGGAAACAAAGACCATCCGTATCGCCATGAACGGCATCACCGGCCGGATGGGATACCGCCAGCACCTGCTGCGTTCTATCCTGCCCATCCGCGATGCAGGCGGCTTCACGCTGGCCGATGGAACGCGTGTGCAGGTTGAGCCGATCCTGGTGGGACGCAACGAGGCAAAGATCCGCGAGCTCGCCGAACTCCACAAGGTCTCCGAATGGACCACGGACCTGGACTCGGTCATCAACGATCCGTCCGTGGACGTCATCTTCGACGCCTCCATGACCAGCCTCCGCGCCGCCACCCTCAAGAAGGCCATGCTGGCGGGCAAGCACATCTTCACCGAGAAGCCGACGGCCGAGACCCTCGAAGAAGCCATCGAACTGGCCCGCATCGGCAAGGAAGCCGGCGTAACGGCTGGCGTTGTTCACGACAAGCTGTACCTGCCGGGCCTGGTCAAGCTTCGCCGCCTGGTTGACGAAGGCTTCTTCGGCCGCATCCTCTCGATCCGCGGCGAATTCGGTTACTGGGTCTTCGAAGGCGACGTCCAGGCTGCGCAGCGACCCTCATGGAACTACCGCAAGGAAGACGGCGGCGGAATGACTACTGACATGTTCTGCCACTGGAACTATGTCCTTGAAGGGATCATCGGCAAGGTCAAGAGCGTCAGCGCCAAGACCGCCACCCACATTCCCGCGCGTTGGGACGAGTCCGGCAAGGAATACAAGGCCACGGCAGATGACGCCTCCTACGGCATCTTCGAACTCGAGACCCCGGGCGGCGACCAGGTCGTAGGCCAGATCAACTCTTCCTGGGCCGTCCGCGTCTACCGCGACGAATTGGTCGAATTCCAGATCGACGGCACGCACGGCTCCGCTGTCGCCGGCCTGAACAAGTGCGTTGCCCAGCAGCGTGCCCACACCCCCAAGCCCGTCTGGAACCCGGATCTGCCCGTGACCGAATCCTTCCGCGACCAGTGGCAGGAAGTTCCGGCCAACGCTGAGCTGGACAACGGCTTCAAGCTGCAGTGGGAAGAGTTCCTGCGCGACGTAGTGGCTGGCCGGGAACACCGCTTTGGCCTGCTGTCCGCAGCCCGTGGCGTGCAGCTCGCCGAGCTGGGGCTGCAGTCCAACGATGAGCGCCGCACCATTGACATCCCGGAGATCACGCTCTGATGACTTCCCTGATCCTTCCTTCAAACGATGGCGGTACCCGCGAGTACCGCCTGCAGGGCGGCGTGACCTGGACCCGCCCCACCGCACCGTTGACCGCCCGCCGGGCCTACGCCGCGGCCCACGTCATTCCCGAGGTACTGGCGGACAACACGCCCGGCGCCCCGGCCCGGCTGGACTGGGACGCCACCATGGCCTACCGGCATGAACTCTGGTCCTATGGCCTGGGCGTTGCCGATGCCATGGACACAGCCCAGCGCGGCATGGGGCTTGACTGGGCAGCTACGCAGCAGCTCATCAAGCGCACCGGCGTGGAAGCCGCCTCGGTGGTGGCTTCCGGCAATGCTGCCACGGCCGGCAAGTCCGTCAGGGACCTGGTTTCCTGCGGCGCGGGCACCGACCAGCTGGATATTGAGTCCCTGCCTGAAGGCGATGCCGGAATCAACGCCGTCATCGAGGCATACCGGGAGCAGATTGCCGTGGTCAGCGAGGCTGGCCCCAAGGTCATCCTGATGGCCTCCCGGGCTTTGGCCAAGGCAGCCAGGGGTCCGGAAGACTACCTGAAGGTCTACACAACGCTGCTCCAGGAAGTGGAGCAGCCGGTGATCCTGCACTGGCTTGGCACCATGTTCGATCCGGCACTCGCGGGCTATTGGGGTTCCGATGATGTTGATACGGCCACCGCTACTTTCCTGGGCCTGATCAGGGACAACGCGGCGAAGGTGGACGGCGTCAAGGTCTCCCTGCTCGATGCCAGCCACGAGGTGGCCCTTCGCGCCAGCCTGCCTGAGGGTGTCCGGCTCTACACCGGGGACGATTTCAACTACCCGGAGCTGATCGACGGAGACGGCAGCCATCACTCGGACGCGCTCCTTGGTATTTTTGCGGCCATCTACCCGGCGGCTTCGGTTGCCCTGCAGAACTACGATGCAGGCAACGCGGTGATGGCGCGCGAAATCCTGGATTCCACCCGCGAGCTGGGCAAGCACATTTTCAGCGCCCCCACGTTCTACTACAAGACCGGAATTGCCTTTATGTCCTGGCTGAACGGCCAGCAACCCGGATTCCAGATGGTGGGCGGCCTGCACTCCGGGCGCTCAGTGTGCCACCTGGCCACCACTTTCGAACTGGCGGACCGGGCCGGCCTGCTGAAGGACCCGGCCCTGGCTGCCTTCCGGATGTCCGATTACCTGCGGATCAATGGGGTGGGAGTATGAGCGACCTCTCCCGCCTGGCGATCAACAGCGCCACCACCAAGAAGTGGACCCTGGCCCAGGTAGTTGACGGCTGCGTCCGGGCCGGTATTCCGTCCATCGGCCCCTGGCGGGACCGCGTGGAGGAGGCCGGCCTCGACAAAGCAGCTCGCCTTATCAAGGACGCGGGCCTGCGTGTCTCGTCGCTGTGCCGCGGTGGTTTCCTGACGGCGCCCGACGCCGAGGGTCAGGCAGCAGCACTGGCTGACAACCGGGCGGCCATCCTGGAAGCCGTGGCATTGGGCACCAAGGAGCTGTTCCTCGTGGTGGGCGGACTGGCGCCGCGGGAGAAGGACGTGGTGGCTGCGCGCCAGCGCGTCGCCGACCGGCTGGCCGACCTGGTTCCGTTCGCCGAAGAAAACGGCGTGCGCCTTGTCCTGGAACCGCTGCACCCGATGTACGCGGCGGACCGGGCCCTGATCTCCACCCTGGGGCAGGCACTTGACCTTGCTGCGCCGTTCGACGCCAGCACGGTGGGCGTCGCGGTGGACACCTTCCACGTCTGGTGGGACCCGGAGCTGAGGGCCCAGATTGAGCGGGCAGGCCGCGAGCAGCGGATTGCCTCGTACCAGGTGTGCGATTTCAACATGCCCATCGCTGCAGATCCGCTGCTGTCGCGCGGATATATGGGTGACGGCGTCGTGGATTTCGCGACCATCGGCACCTGGGTCCGCGATGCGGGCTACACGGGTGACATCGAAGTCGAGATCTTCAACCAGGAGATCTGGGACACCGACGGCGACACCGTGCTGGAGACAGTCAAGGCGCGTTACGCGGAACTGGTGCTCCCGTACGCCTAAGCGTCCCGCTCTGATAACGCCGCACGAAAATGGCCCGCTTTCCCTTGTTTTGCAAGGGGAAACGGGCCATTTCAGTGCTGTGGCTGCTGTCCGGTCAGGCGGTGTGGATCGCCGCCCACCTCCGGTAGCGTTCCAGCACCTCCGGCACAGTGTTCGACGGCGGTACGGTCACCGCGTCGAGGTCCCAGTCGGGGAACTTTCCGTCCAGAATCCCCGCTGCCTGGCGGGCGGCGCCGTCGGCCACGTACTCGCCCGGAGCTGGCACCATGGTGGGGAGTCCCAGCACTTCGGCCACCGACTGCTGGACCGCGGACGACTGCGCCCCGCCACCTACCAGGATGATCCGCTCCGCCGTCACACCTTGGTCCTGGAGGGCGCGCAAGCCGTCTGCCAAAGAACATACGACACCTTCAATGGCGGCGCGGGCCAGGTTTTCCGGCGTGTAATTTTCCCGGGTAATGCCGTGCAGTGAACCCGTGGCATCGGGGAGGTTCGGGGTGCGTTCGCCGTCGAAATAGGGGACCAGCGTCAGCCCGCCGGCGCCGGGACCGGCGGCGAGCGCCAGCTCATTAAAGCCGGCCAGGCTGACGCCCAGCAATGCCGCGGTAGCGTCAAAGACCCGGGTGGCATTCAACGTACAAGCCAGCGGCAGGAAGTTTCCCGCCGCGTCCGCAAATCCGGCAACGAGACCGGAAGGATCCGCGGAGGGAACGTCCGATACGGCGAACACCGTCCCGGAGGTCCCGAGCGACATCACCACATCACCCACCCGGGCACCCACACCCAGGGCGGCTGCCGCGTTGTCACCGGCACCGGCGGCGATCAGGCTCCCGCCAGGTGTTTTCCCGGCGACCCCCAGCGGGTCAAGAACCGCAGGCAGTTGCGGCACGTGGCCGAGTGATGCTTCCAGGAGTTCCGGAAGGTACTGCCCTCCCGCCGTCGAGTAGTAACCGGTCCCCGACGCGTCCGAGCGGTCCGTGGCCAGGGCAGCGAGA
Source organism: Pseudarthrobacter sp. (assembly GCA_031178005.1). Lineage (GTDB taxonomy): Bacteria > Actinomycetota > Actinomycetes > Actinomycetales > Micrococcaceae > Arthrobacter. The sequence goes on along the minus strand of JAPSJV010000035.1, from coordinate 1,981 downwards.
CCTTCGGCCCCGCTGCCCGGACCAAATCCGGCCAGCCGCCAGGACAACCAGTCGTGGGGAAGGCAAACTGCCGCGACACGTGCCGCATTCTCCGGTTCGTTGTCAGCCAGCCACTGCAGCTTGGTCAGGGTCAGCGATGCCACCGGAACGGTACCTGTTGTGTCAGCCCAGTAGCGGGCACCCAACGCAGTATCACCGCCACCGGCGGCGCGGACCAGCTCTGCTGCCGACGCCGCACTCCTGGTGTCGTTCCACAGCAGCGCCGGACGGATGACCTCACCTGTACGGTCCAGCACCACCATGCCGTGCTGCTGGCCGCCCACCGAGACCGCGGCCACGTCATCCAGGCCCCCGGCTTCACTGATCGCTTCCTGCAGCGCGGTCCACCAGTGGTCAGGGTGCACCTCTGTTCCTTCGGGGTGAGAGGCGCGGCCCTGGCGCACGAGTGCTCCGGATTGTGCGTCCCGGACCACCACCTTGCAGGACTGGGTGGAGCTGTCGATACCCGCTACAAGTGGCATGTGACTGACCTTAGCGGGCGTTGAGCAGGTGCTCGATGGCCAGCTGGTTGAGCCGGATGAACGCGAAGGAACGCTCTGCTGCCTTGTCGGCGTCGAAGGACTCGAACGACGCCGGATCCGCCAGCAGGTCCGCTGCCGTCTCGCCGGCGGAGAGTGTGGACTCGCCCAGTTCGAAGACGCCTGACGTGGCCAGGGCAGCCTGGACTTCCGGATCCGCACGGAATGCCAGGGCGCGTTCCTTCAGGAGCAGGTACATGGACATGTTTGCCTTCGCGGAGTCCCACACGCCGTCATAGCCGTCCGTGCGGGAAGGCTTGTAGTCGAAGTGCCGGGGGCCGTCGTAGCGTGCTCCGCCGTTGGGGAAGCCGTTCTCGAGGAGGTCCACGGTGAAGAACGCGCTGGTCAGGTCGCCGTGGCCGAACACCAGGTCCTGGTCGTACTTGATGCCGCGCTGGCCGTTGAGGTCGATGTGGAAGAGCTTGCTCGCCCACAGCGCCTGGGCGATGCCGTGCGTGAAGTTCAGTCCGGCCATCTGCTCGTGGCCGGTTTCCGGGTTCAGGCCCACGATGTCGCCGTGCTCCAGCTGGGCGATGAACGCCAGGCCATGGCCCACCGTCGGCAGGAAGATATCGCCGCGGGGTTCGTTGGGCTTGGGCTCCAGGGCGATGCGCAGGCCGTAGCCCTTCTCCTTGATGTAGGCGGCGGCGGTATCCACGCCTTCCCTCATCCGGTCCAGGGCGGCGGAGAGGTCCTTGGAACCGTCGTATTCGCTGCCTTCGCGGCCGCCCCACATCACAAAGGTCTCGGCGCCGAACTCGGCAGCGGAATCGATGGCGCGCAGCACTTTGCTGAGGGCGAAGCGGCGGATGGAGCGGTCGTTGGACGTGAAGCCACCGTCCTTGAACACGGGGTGGCTGAACAGGTTGGTGGTGACCATGGGGACCTTCAAGCCGGTTTCCGCGAGCGCAGCCTTGAAGTTCTTCAGGATCAGGTCGCGCTCTGAAGCGCTGGCGTCGAACGGGACCAGGTCGTTGTCATGGAAGGTGACGCCGTAAGCGCCCAGTTCGCTGAGCTTGTGCACGGCTTCTACTGGGTCAAGTCCGGCGCGGGTAGCGACGCCGAACGGGTCGGCACCTGTCCATCCGACAGTCCAGAGTCCAAAGGTGAAGCGGTCCTGGGGAGTAGGCGTCGTTGTCATGAATCCTCCATGGTTTGATGATTAGTTGTTGTCAACAACTTATTGCCGCCTGCCGGTGGCTGTCAAGGGTTCCTGCCATTCCCAACTAGGTAGCAGTAGATGTCGTTATGGGTGCCCATAGCGACATCTACTGCTACCTAGTTGTATTGACCACGGACATTGGTGACGTTCGGCGTGGCGGGGTGACACGGAAAAGACCTCCGAGTGGAGTGGGGCTTGTCTAGAGTCCAATTCCACAAACGGAGGTCTTCGTGTCCCACCC
>JAPSJV010000059.1 GCA_031178005.1 Pseudarthrobacter sp. | reverse complement strand
TTCTGGCGCCAGACTGAGGTTCCCGCCCCAACGACAGGTATGCCGTCGAGCACCATGTACGCCTCGGCCGAGGACCTGGGCCACGAGCTCATGGTGCTGCTGGACGGGGGACGGTACCAGGACCGCCGCCTCCTCCGGCCAGAAAGCGTGAAGACCATGCTCGAGCCGCGGATGCAGGTGGACGGGTCAAAGATGTACGCCATGGGCTGGTTCACCCGCCCGCTCGTAGAGTCCGTGAACCCTGCAGCGCCGCCGCCATCGGACGACGAGTTGCCGCTGCTCGTGGAGCACCAAGGCGAATGGGGCAACTCGCACACCTATCTGGCCATGGTCCCCTCCTCCAGCCTTGGCGTCGCCCTGGTCATCAACGCGAACGACACGTCGGCTCCCTCACGGCTCAAGGCCATCGACACCAACATCCTCCGGATTCTCCACGGGCAGGAGCCGGTGCCGGCCGTGGTGCACGAGGACTGGCTGCAGCGCCACAGCTGGGCAGTGGCGCTGGGACTGCTGCTCGCGGAACTTCTCAGCCTGGTGCTGGCGCTGCGTTTTCTGCTGGGACCCGACCATGCCAGTTCCGGCCACGGCAGTTCCGGCCACGGCAGTCGCGGGGCAGGGCAGCGGCTGCTGCAGGCCGGCCTGGCGGCCCTCGCCCTCGCCTTGGACGGCTTTGTGCTGTGGCTGTGCCTCCTCTATGCCCCTGCCAAGTTCGACACCAACCTTGCCGTCATAGTCCACCAGTTTCCCGACGTCGGCTTCAGTTTGGTTCCGGCGCTCGGCCTGGCCATCCTGTGGGCGGTCCCGCGAACAGCTTGGTTGCTCTCCCGGATGAGACGAGGCGTGGCGCTTCCGTGATCTCATGACGGACCGGTGCACTGGTCCGGAATTCTCCTCGCGCCCGCGCAGCTTGGCGCCGTCGGGATGGGAATTGCGGGCTGGCCTCCTACGGCAAGGACAAGCCACACTTCCCCACCAAACCTGGCCTCGGCACACGCCATTCGCCGCGAACTTGTGTGACTGGCGCCACGTAGAATAGATTGTAAACAATCTACTATTCCTATGGAGGTGTCTTTTGCTGTTCAGCCAAGGGGAGTACGACGCCCGGCTCGCCGGAGTGCGCGTACGCATGGCCAAGCAGGGCCTCGCGGCCTTGCTGGTAACCGATCCTGCCAACATCTATTACCTGACCGGCTATAACGCGTGGTCCTTCTACACCCCCCAGATGGTCTTCCTTCCCGCCGAAGGGCCCATGCTGCTCTTCACCAGGGCGATGGACGCCAGCGGCGCCTTCCGCACCAGTTGGCTGCCGGAGGACAGCATCGTCGGGTACCCGGAACAGTACGTTCACCGCCCGCACGTGCATCCCTTCGACTGGGTGGCCTTCGCCCTCCGTGAGCGGTACCTCATCGCCGCGGCAGCAAAGGGATGTGTGGGCCTTGAAATGGACTCGCACTTCTTCTCCCCTAAGGCATACCGCTCGTTGGTCAACGCCATTCCGGAATGGACCTTCGTGGACAGCTTCGAGCTGGTCAACTGGGTCCGCTCCATCAAATCACCGGCGGAGATCCAGCTGATGCGCGGCGCCGCGCAGGTCTGCATGGCGGCGATGAAGACCGCCGTAGAAACCATAGACGTCGGGGTCCGCCAGTGCGATGCCGCGGCAGCCATCAGCCAGGCGCAAATTCAGGGTGCCAACGGCATCGGCGGGGACTACCCCGCCATCGTGCCGATGCTGCCCACCGGTGAAGCAGCGGACACCCCGCACCTAACCTGGAATGAGGACCGCTTCGAGGCGGGACAGGCCGTTGTCATCGAGCTGGCGGGCGCCCACCAGCGCTACCACGCCCCGCTGGCCCGCACCCTGACGCTCGGCAAGAAACCGGACAGACTTGCGAAGCTGGCAGACGCCGTCGCCGACGGCCTGAACGCCGTGCTCACAGAAGTGCAGCCGGGCGTTCCAGTCAGCGAACTTGCCCGAATCTGGAACTGGACGCTGGCCAAGTACGGCCTTGAAAAGCCATCCCGTATTGGTTACTCAATAGGCATCGGCTATCCGCCGGACTGGGGCGAGCGCACCATCTCCATCCGCTCCGAGGATGAGTCCGTCCTCGCTGAGAACATGACCTTCCATGTAATCGGGGGCATGTGGATGGACAACTACGGCTATGAACTCTCCGAATCAATCCGCGTGACCGCAGACGGCGTGGAAACCTTCACCAGCTTCCCCCGGGAACTCATCCAGAAAGGCGGTTAGGTCATGACCGTTGACCACTTCGCCACCCGCTCCCGCGCCCCCCTGCCCCTGGCCGACCGCGCAGCCAATCTCGTCGGCTCTGTCATCGACTCCAGCACCTCCCTGCTAGCCGCCCAGACACATGACATCGTCCGTTTCGCCATGGGCTCACCCGCAGACGAAGCGGTACCGCTCGCCGAATTCCGTCAGATCGCGGACCAGGTCATCGACCACAGTTCCATGACCTATGGGGCCACTGAGGGCGAACCCGTGCTATTGAAGGCCCTTGTTGAGTACCTTGCCGGCACCTCGGACCCCACGGACGAGGAACGTATCACCATTACCGCCGGTGGCATGCAGGGCCTGGATCTAGCATGCAAAATCTTCGTCAACGCTGGTGACCTGGTGATCGTGGAAAGCCCCACCTACACCAATGGCAGCGCAACCGCACTGAGCTACGGCGCCCAACTTCTCGAGGCGCCCATCGACGAGAACGGCCTCATCGTCGAGGCCCTTCCGGACCTGGTTGCGGCAGCGGGCCGCACCCCCAAAGCCATCTACACCATCCCAAACTTCCAGAACCCTTCCGGCACCACGCTGTCACTGCCGCGCCGCCACCAGCTCCTGGAACTGGCGCACGAGTGGAACTCCGTCATCATCGACGATGACCCCTACGGCCTGCTCCGTTTTGAAGGCGAGGACCTCCCCTCCCTCCAAGCTTTGAGTCCCGGGGATCCGCTGCTCTTTTCGGTCCGGACCTTCTCCAAGATTTTGGCTCCTGGTTTGCGCGTGGGCTGGGTGGACACGGACCCCGCGCTGCGACAGCTGGTTATCAACGCCAAGCAGGCAATGGACACATCCACTAACGTTCCTGCCCAGCACATCGTTGCCGAATTCATCCGCCGCGGAGGCCTGGACAACCACCTCGCGGGTCTGCGGACTGAATACAAGCGCCGCAAGGATTCGATGCAGGAGAGCCTGCGTCGCAATCTAGGAGACAGGGTCACCACCACCGATCCCGAGGGAGGCTTCTTCCTCTGGCTCACACTCCAGGGACAGGACGCACAGATCTCCACTCGGAAGCTCTTCGAGACGGCCCTTGCCGAAGGCGTCGCCTTCATCCCCGGTCCGGCCCTTTCCGCCAGCGGAAAGTTCGACGACGCCCTGCGGCTCTGCTTCGCATCCACCACACCCGAACGGGCCGAGGAAGGCGTAATCCGGCTCCGGCGCGCGATGGACCTGGAACGCGCAGGGTTGAAGGGCGGAGTCAACGCTTGAGGACCGCAGCGGAACAACAGCGGCCGAATCAACAAGCCCTTGAACAACAGCGGCTGGAACAGAAAGTTTTGGATCTGGTCAGCGAGGCCGAACTTGTCTCGCTGACCACGGCCCTGGTGGGTGCTGGCGGGGAAAATCCCGGGGGCACCGAGGAAGCCACGGTGGACGTCCTGACGAACTTCAGCCTGGCTGCGGGCCTGGAGGTGTCAACGGAGACAGTGGCCACGGGACGGCCGAACTTCACCGCCATCCTGCCCGGCGGTCCCCGGCCTGGCGTCCTGTTCCTGGGCCACTCCGACGTGGTTCCGGCAGGAGCAGGTTGGGAGCGCCCGCCGTTCGAGCCGCATGTACGGGACGGCAGGCTCTATGGCCGCGGTGCCACCGACATGAAGGGCGGCCTGGCTGCAGTGCTCATCGCGCTGAAGGCCCTCAAGGATGCCGGTGCGGAGCTCTCCGGGAACGCCGCACTCGCATGCACGGTGGACGAGGAGGACCTGGGACTCGGCATCCGGGCCTACACGGCAACCGCCCTCAAAGATCCGACATTCTCCTACTCGGCGTGCGTCGTCGCGGAGCCCACCGACCTTGAAACAGTCATCGGTTGCCGGGGCGATAGCTACATTGAGCTGAAAGTCACCGGCAAATCAGCCCACTCCGGCCGGCCCGCGGACGGCCGGAACGCCATTGACGCTGCAGCCAAGATCCTGGAGCTTGTCCGGGAGGACCATGCCCGACTCCAAACCACCCAGGACCCCCTGCTTGGAGCTGGAACCTGGAGCGCCGGCCTCATCCGCGGGGGCACCGGCACGTCGATGGTGGCCGCCGAGTGCACCCTGTCCCTGGACCGCCGGCTCATGCCCGGCGAGGATGCCCACCTGATCCTGGACTGCCTTCAACGCCAGATCAGCGAGGCCGGTATCGATACCGACGGCATCCGAGTGGAGGCGGAGGTCACCATGGAGATGCCCGGTTTCCGCACTCCCGAAACCCACGCCCTGGTGGCAAACTCGGTCAAAGCATTGGCCGAGTCCGGCGTCAGCAGCGCCGTGACTGGCTGGACGGCTGCCTGTGACGGCGGTTTCATCGCCCGGGACCTCGGCATTCCCGCGATTGTCATGGGACCCGGCGGCCTCAACGACCAGGCGCACCAGGTGAATGAATCGGTCAGCATCGCGGAGCTCGTAGCCGCCGCCCGCGCGTACGCGCTTATGTGCCTGCGTCACGATAGAAGCTAACAGCGACAGACTCAGGAGCCCTGAATCCAGACAGACCGGGAACGGCCGGCTGCACCATCGTGCAGCCGGC
>JAPSJV010000034.1 GCA_031178005.1 Pseudarthrobacter sp. | reverse complement strand
AAAAGAACTTAGCCTTCTGCTCCGGCGTGTATTTCCTCCGGCTGGCAGCTTCCTTCGTTAAAGGCGACACGGTCGTTGCAACTCCCAAAAATTCTGGGTGTTGCAACGACCGCTAGAACCCGCCCTGGACTATCAGCGGCGGGGCCCATTCTTATGCCGTTTCTCATGCCGTTGACCTTCTAGGCCTGTACGTCGTTGAGCCTGGCGAGATAGCCGGCCAGGGTCTCAAGGTCCTGGTCAGGCCACTCGTTGAGCCGTTCCCGGAACGCCTGGCGTCGGGCGTCCTGCACCTGGCTCATCTTGGATTCACCCTCAGGAGTGAGCCGGATGGAAGACGCCCGCCCATCCAGCGGGTCCGCTTCCTTGTAGACCAGGCCGATGTTCTCAAGGAAGGCAACCTGGCGGCTGACGGACGGCTTTCCCACGCCAAGGCAGGTTGCCAGTTCCGTCAGGCGGATGGGCCCTTCCCGACGAAGCACGGACAACAGCCCGTAGGCGGCCGGCTCCATGTCCGGATGGACCTCCCGGGAGAGCTGCGCTGAGAGCGAGCGGGCGCGTCGCCAGAAGAGGCTCAGCTGGTCCTCGACGGCGTTCAGGGCCTGGTCGTGTGCATCGCGGTTGCTCATGGCAACAATTCTAAGTCCCACAGGGTGTTCGAAATGGCCGCGGAGCTGAGCGGGCGGAGTCTCCGGAAGGACCACGCGGGTCTAAGCGGTACGGCCCCGCGTGAGAGACTCTTTCCGTGAGGATTAGTGACTTTTGGCGCCTGATGGACGACGAGTTTGGTGCCGGGTATTCCCGCGTGCTGGGCTCCTCGCTGATTCTGGCCGGCAAACGGGGTATAGCCGGCCGGACTGCCCAGGAGGCGCTTGCCTCGGGAGCCAGTCCCAAGGACGTGTGGCACGCCGTCTGCGAAATACAGGATGTCCCGCCGGAACGTCGCCTTGGCCGGGACATCAAACCCAAGGGCTGACACGCCCACCCGCATGTTCGAATATCTGTTCGGATAAAGCTATGATTTTTTCAAGACTTATCCACATACGCAAAGTCATCCCGGGTGAATGTCAGAGGGTGCCGTTAGCGTCAGAGATGACCAGACAGTCGGCCCGTGAGGCCACTCCACAGCGAGAAAATTAGAGGTGTGAACCATGGCGGCAGCCCCGGATCGTGCAAAAGCGCTCGAAGCAGCACTGGCCCAGATCGACAAGCAGTTCGGCAAGGGATCGGTAATGCGTTTGGGGGACGAGGTCCGTGCCCCCATCGAAATCATTCCCACCGGTTCCATCGCATTGGACGTAGCCCTGGGAATTGGCGGCCTGCCCCGTGGCCGTGTTGTGGAGATCTACGGCCCGGAATCCTCGGGTAAAACCACCGTGGCACTGCATGCCGTGGCCAATGCCCAGAAGCAGGGCGGCATCGCTGCCTTCATCGATGCCGAGCACGCCCTGGATCCGGAATACGCTGCCAAGCTGGGCGTAGATACCGACGCGCTGCTGGTCTCGCAGCCGGATACCGGTGAGCAGGCCCTGGAAATCATGGACATGCTGATCGGGTCCGGATCCCTGGACGTCATCGTCATTGACTCCGTGGCCGCACTGGTGCCGCGTGCTGAAATCGAAGGTGACATGGGCGACAGCCACGTTGGCCTCCAGGCCCGGCTTATGAGCCAGGCGCTGCGTAAGATCACCGGCCGGCTCAGCCAGACCAAAACCACGGCCATCTTCATCAACCAGCTCCGCGAGAAGATCGGCGTGTTCTTCGGTTCACCCGAAACCACCACCGGTGGTAAGGCGCTGAAGTTCTATGCTTCCATCCGGATCGACGTCCGCCGGATCCAGACGCTGAAGGAGGGCTCGGACTCGGTAGGCAACCGCACCAAGGCCAAGATCGTGAAGAACAAAATGGCTCCGCCCTTCAAGATCGCCGAATTCGACATCATCTACGGCCAGGGCATCTCCCGTGAGGGTGGCATCATCGATATGGGCGTGGAGCACGGCATCATCAAGAAGTCCGGTTCCTGGTTCACCTATGACGGTGACCAGCTGGGCCAGGGCATGGAGAACTCGCGGCGCTTCCTGCGGGACAACCCTGAACTGTCTGCAGAACTGGAACGCCTCATCAAGGAGAAACTGGGCGTTGGTGCCAGCGCGGCAACCGAAACCGAGGACAGCCCCAAGCTGAAGGCCGTCGACGGGTTCTAAGGTGGCTGGTTCCAGGGGATCACGTTCGCAGCCCTTTGGCCCGTCGGACGCCTCGGGTCCTGGGCGCTCCGCGTCTGCGCAGAAGCCATCCGGTTCCTGGTCTGCCGGGGCCAGGAAAGCCGGATCCAGGCCTGGTGCGGAGCCGGGCTCTGCACCCAGTACTGACGAGGATCCGGCGGCCCAGGCACGCAATATTGTGCTGCGCCAGCTGACCGTTTCTGCTAAAAGCAGGCTGCAGCTTGCCCGCAAACTGGCGGAACGCGGCATTCCGGAGGACATTGCCAGCTCAGTCCTGGACCGTTTCGAGGAAGTCAGGCTGGTAGACGACGCTGAGTTCGCAGAAGCCTGGGTCCGGAGCCGGGCGGCAAGCCGCAAGCTGGCCAGGGGAGCCCTGAGGCGGGAGCTGTCAGACAAGGGTGTCGCGGAGGAGTTTGCCGAGGCCGCACTGAGTCAGGTGTCTGATGAGGACGAGGAAGCGGCTGCCCGGGATCTGGTCCGGAAGAAGCTCCGTGGTAAACCGCTGCCCGTTGACAGGGCGGAACGCGAGAAGGTCACTCGCCGGGTCGCCGGTATGCTGGCCCGCAAGGGTTATCAGCCGTCCTTGGCCTTCCGGATAGTAGGCGAGGAATTCGATGTCGCGGATCTGGCGCCTGAGGATTGAGGAAGCGACGGACTGCCGGGCAGCAACTGACCGGACGCACGGCAGGTGCCGAGCCGTTACCCTTAATGGGTGAGTTTGACCATTACTTCCCCCGCTGCCAGGCTGTCTTCCCCCGAACCCGGGGAGGATAAAACCGAAGCCCTTCCGCCGCGTACCTATCAGGTGCGGACCTTCGGCTGCCAGATGAACGTTCATGATTCCGAGCGTATGGCCGGCCTCCTCGAAGACGCCGGGATGGTTCCGGCGGTTGGTACGCAGGCTGACGTCGTGGTGTTCAACACCTGCGCCGTGAGGGAAAACGCAGACAACAAACTTTATGGAAACCTGGGAATGCTTGCACCTGTCAAGGCGGCGAATCCCGGAATGCAGATTGCAGTGGGCGGTTGCCTGGCCCAGAAGGACCGCGACACCATCCTCAGGAAGGCACCTTGGGTGGACGCCGTGTTCGGCACCCACAATGTTGGCGCGCTGCCGGCACTCCTGGAGCGCGCGCGGCACAACAACGAAGCCCAGCTGGAAATCCTGGAGTCCCTGGATGTCTTCCCCTCCACGCTGCCCACCAAGCGGGATTCCGTGTATGCGGGATGGGTTTCCATCTCCGTCGGCTGCAACAACACCTGTACTTTTTGCATCGTGCCGGCACTCCGGGGCAAGGAAAAGGACAGGCGGCCGGGCGATATCCTCGCAGAAATCCAGGCGCTGGTGGATGACGGCGCCATCGAGGTCACTCTGTTGGGCCAGAACGTAAATTCGTATGGTGTGGAATTCGGTGACCGCCACGCTTTCTCCAAGTTGCTGCGGGCCTGCGGCGAAATCAAGGGATTGGAACGGGTCCGGTTTACCAGCCCCCACCCAGCAGCTTTCACTGACGACGTCATTGACGCCATGGCCGAGACTCCCAATGTGATGCCGCAGTTGCACATGCCGCTGCAGTCGGGATCTGACTCCATCCTGAAAGCGATGAAACGCTCCTACCGGTCCACCAAGTTCCTCGGGATCCTGGACAAGGTCCGGGAGCGTATCCCGCACGCCGCAATATCCACGGACATCATCGTGGGCTTCCCAGGTGAAACGGAAGAAGACTTCCAGGCCACATTGGACGTCGTTGCCCGGTCCCGGTTCGCCACGGCGTTCACCTTCCAGTATTCGAAGCGGCCGGGAACCCCTGCTGCGGACCTTGACGAACAACTGCCCAAGGCCGTGGTTCAGGAACGCTTCGAACGCCTCACGGCACTGCAGGACCGGATCGCCGCGGAAGAAAATGCCAAGCAGCTTGGCCGCCGGGTGGAGGTCATGGTGACAGCCCACTCCGGCCGGAAGTCCGAAGAGACCCACCGGTTGTCCGGCCGCTCGCAGGACCAGCGCCTGGTTCACTTCTCGGTGCCCGAGGGTGCGCAAACACCCCGTCCCGGTGACTTGGTCACGGTCACCATCACCGAGGCCGCCGCCTTCCACCTTGTGGCTGACCCGGACCTCGCGGACTACAGCCTGCGACGCTCCCGCGCCGGCGACGCCTGGGACCGTTCGCAGGCAGACTCGTGCGGCGTGCCTGCACCTTCTGCAGGCGGCAACAGCGGCCAGGCAGGCAAGACGGGTGTGTCCCTCGGCATGCCCGCGCTCCCACCCCGCATGGGCTGACCCGGGTGGCACACGACGCAGAGGGCGCCACACAGCCCGTAATCGCCGTCGTCGGCCCCACCGGTTCCGGGAAATCAGACCTGGCTGTAGAGCTGGCCCTTGCCCTGGACGGCGAGGTGATCAATGCGGACGCAATGCAGTTTTACCGTGGCATGGACATCGGGACCGCCAAGATTTCACCCGCAGAGCGGCGTGGAGTACCGCACCACCTGCTGGACATTCTGGACGTCACTGAGGAAGCCAGCGTCGCTGACTTCCAGAAACTGGCCAGGGGCGCCATTGAGGACATCCATGGACGTGGGAAGCGTGCCATCCTGACAGGCGGCTCTGGTCTTTACATCCGCTCAGCCCTGGATGTCCTGGAATTTCCGGGAACTGATCCTGTTGTGCGGCACAGGTTGGAATCAGAGATGGCCCAACACGGTCCCGCCGCCATGCAAGCCCGCCTCCAGGCCGTAGATCCGGTATCCGCGTCCCGGCTGGGCGATGAACGCCGGATCGTGCGCGCGCTGGAGGTGCACGAACTGACAGGCCGTCCTTTCAGCTCCTTTATGCCCACGCGGGAGTATTTTCGTCCGGCCGTGCAGATCGGGTTGGCGGTGGACCGCGACCTGCTCAGGCAGCGCCTGGCCGACCGGGTTCACCGCATGGTTGAAGCAGGCCTGGTTGAGGAGGTCCGTCGCCTGGATGCAGCTGGGCTGCGTCGGGGGCGTACCGCCGCCCGCGCTTTGGGCTATGCGCAATTCCTGCGGGTCATCGATGGTGAATCGGACATTCCCACAGCTGCCGAGGAAACGATCGTCGCCACCCGCCAGTTCGCCCGGCGCCAGCTCACCTGGTTCCGTGCAGACCCGCGGATCAGCTGGCTGGACTGGCAGCATCCCGGACTGTTGGAAGAAGCAGTGAAAGTGGCTGCGGGAAAGACTCCGACGGCGGAACGCGGCTGATTGCCGCAGCCACCGTTCGGTTTCGTCAACGCACGAGCCATCCCGGTAGGCTGGAATCATGGATGCAACAGCCACAGATACCCGTGAATCCGCACAGTCGGAACTGTCAGGCCTTGACTTCGCGAAAGGCCACGGAACCGGCAACGACTTTGTGCTGATTGCGGATCCTGACGGCAGCCGGACCATTAGCCCGGACCAGGTAGCCGCCCTCTGTGACCGGCACCGCGGGATTGGGGCCGATGGGCTGATCCGAGCTGTTCCGTCGCGTTTCCTGCCGGAAGGGGAGGCCCTCCTGGCTACTAACCCGGGGGCTGAGTGGTTCATGGACTACCGGAACGGGGACGGCTCGCTCTCGGAAATGTGCGGCAACGGCGTGCGGGTATTTGTGCACTTCCTCCGCACGGAGGGCCTGATCAGCCTGGCTGACGGTGCTTCGATCACGATCGGCACCCGCGGCGGCCTCAAAACTGTTGTACGGACCGGTAATGGCTATGCGGTGGACATGGGACCTTGGGAGTTCATCTATCCAGGCGAGGCCGGTGCCAAGGCAATGGACTCAACCGTCACGGTCGACGGCCTGTCCGTTCCCCGGCCAGCCCTGTCCGTCAGCATGGGCAACCCGCATACTGTGGTGGCCTTGGCTGAGCTTGCCGAACTGTCAGCCACCCGGCTGTTCGATGCTCCCGTTGTTGAACCTGTTCCTGCCAACGGAACGAATGTTGAATTCGTAGTTCCCTCAGAGCCGCTGGTTCACGATGGCGTTGGTCGAATCACCATGCGTGTCCATGAACGCGGCGTGGGGGAGACCCAGTCCTGCGGGACCGGTGCCTGTGCTGCCGCAGTTGCGATCCGGCACTGGGCCGGATCCGGTGCACCGGACTCTTGGAATGTGCACGTTCCCGGCGGGGTTGTGGGCGTCAAGTTTTTCGCGGGTCCCGAAGGCCACGAGCACGTCGAGCTCAGTGGCCCTGCCGTGATCGTGGCTAAAGGGCAGCTTTCCTGACCCGAAGGATGCGGAACGACTTAGCCGTGCTCTCGCGGGTGATGGCGTAACTGGAGTCAAGAGTCTCGCCCAGCCAGCGCTGAAGTGAATCGGCGCCCAGGTTCTTCTGGACCACAAGCCATGCTGTGCCGCCCGGAGCAAGCCGGGGGAGCCACTGCAGGAGCAGTGCGTGCAGCCCGTCCTTGCCGATCCGGATAGGCGGGTTGGACCAGATGGTGTCGAAACGAAGGTCCGGATCCACCGAATCGGGCGTGCCCGCTGTGACGTTGCCGAGCCCCAGCAGTGCTGCGTTCTCGTTGGTCAGTGTGATGCAGCGCTCGTTGACGTCTACTGCGTAAACGTGCGCGTGGGGTGCCTGCAGGGCCATGGTGAGGGCGATGGGTCCCCAACCGCAGCCGATATCCAGCAGGTTGCCGGTAGGAGCCGGGGGCGGAACTTCGGAGAGCAGGATCATTGTTCCCTTGTCAATGCCGTCGGGGCTGAAGATGCCTGCGGATGTCTGCAGGTGGCGTGTCTGGCCTGCGAGTTCGACGGTGAGCGGCTTGCGCTGGAAGGGCCCGGCAGGCGAGGCAGTGAAATAGTGTGCAGACTCCATAATGGGCCAGACTAGTATCGGCCCGGGCCGAATACGAATCGCCGACGGCGGGGTTCCGGCGGGAATCCCGGTAGTGTCCGCATGGCCGCAGTGCGGGGCCGGGGCCGGTGCACACGTTCTGCTAAGATGGAAACCATGATTTTGATTTTCCAGTAGCTGGACTTTCCTCCAGCGGCGATGCAGGCACTTGCCGTGCCTTCCGCCGTCGTCGTGACCGTTGTCCGGCGATTTCCCACAGCAACCGACGGGCGGACTCAAAGTACCGCCCCGGCCGGAGAATCAAAACAATTACCAGCCCCCGGGCCACCCTCAGAGGAACCCGTCGGCATCGCGTCAGTGGCCTCTCCGGCCGTTCTAGAACTGCCTCCCATCAGCAGTAATCCAGCCTCGCTGGCGTCGATGGCGCGGCAACCAGGAGAACCATGACCCCAGCACGTCAGCCCAGCGCGAATTCCGCGTCCCAAGAGCAGAATCGGCACTATTCTGGAAGTGTCACACCCTTAAAGGAGACCATGAGCACACAGCAAAGCACCGGATCCGATCCGTCAGCGGAGGACCTCAGCCCTGCGGAGATCCAGGCGGTCATCGACCGGATCCTGTCAAAGGACGTTCCTGCCGGCAGCGCCACCGAGGCCGCTGAGGAGACGGAGGACGGCGTCTTTGGCAGGGCACAGGCCATTTCCCTGCAGGACAAAGAGCACAGCGATTACGACGGCGACCAGCAGGATCTGCAGGACCGCCGCGCGTTGCGCCGTACTGCTGGGTTGTCCACTGAACTCGAGGACGTCACCGAGGTCGAATACCGGCAGCTCCGGCTCGAACGTGTTGTTCTTGCCGGTCTCTGGGCAGAAGGAACCCTCGCGGACGCAGAGAACTCCTTGCGCGAACTGGCGGCGCTGGCAGAAACCGCCGGCTCGGAAGTCCTCGACGGACTCGTCCAGCGACGCAGCAAACCGGATCCGGGAACATTCCTTGGCTCGGGCAAAGCCCAGGAGCTCAAGGACATCGTCATGGCCACCGGTGCCGACACCGTGGTGGTAGATGCCGAGCTCGCTCCGTCCCAGCGCCGTGGACTTGAGGACATTGTCAAGGTCAAGGTTATTGACCGGACGGCCCTGATCCTGGACATCTTCGCCCAGCATGCCAAGAGCCGCGAGGGCAAGGCCCAGGTTGAACTTGCCCAGCTCGAATACCTCTTGCCGCGCCTGCGCGGTTGGGGCGAGTCGATGTCCCGCCAGGCCGGTGGCCAGGTTGGTGGCGCCGGTGCCGGCATGGGCTCTCGTGGTCCCGGTGAAACGAAGATCGAACTGGACCGCCGCCGCATCCGTACCCGGATGGCCAAGTTGCGTCGTGAGATCGCCGCGATGAAGCCGGCACGCGAGACCAAGCGGGCAAACCGCCGTCGTAATTCCGTGCCGTCAGTGGCCATTGCCGGATATACCAACGCCGGCAAGTCGTCGCTGCTCAACCGCCTGACGGACGCCGGAGTGCTGGTGGAGAACGCGCTGTTCGCCACCCTGGATCCCACCGTGCGCAAGGCGGAGACGGCCGACGGCCTGAACTACACCCTTGCGGACACCGTTGGATTTGTCCGGTCCTTGCCTACCCAGCTGGTGGAGGCCTTCAGGTCAACGCTCGAGGAAGTCGCCGATTCGGACCTCATCCTTCACGTCGTGGACGTTTCGCATCCGGATCCTGAGGGCCAGATTGCCGCTGTCCGCAAGGTGTTCAGCGAGGTGGATGCCCGCAAGGTGCCGGAAATCATCGTCCTGAACAAAGCCGACGCCGCGGACCCGTTTGTGATTGAACGGCTGAAGCAGCGCGAGCCGCGCCATGTGGTGGTGTCCGCCCGGACCGGTGAAGGCATTGACGAGTTGCTCCGGGTCATCAGCGAATCCATTCCGCGTCCCGAGGTCAAACTGGAACTCCTGATCCCTTACGACCGCGGAGACCTGGTCAGCAAGCTGCACGATTCGGACGTCGAGATCCTGAGCCTGGAACACGAGGAAACGGGAACCCGTGCCCTCGTCAAGGTCCGCGAAGGACTTGCGGCGGAGCTGGAACCGTTCATCAACAATGACTGAGGTGGCGGCCGGCAGAGCACAGCCTGCCGCAAACGGCGCTGTCGAGCAGTTCGTCCTGGAACTGCTCGACAGGGCTGTTGACGGGATGGGCGGCCAGAGCCGCGAGGGCCAGCACCAGATGGCCCGTGAGGTGGCGCGTGCCATCGAAACAGGAGAACACCTGCTGGTTCAGGCCGGAACAGGCACAGGTAAATCACTGGCCTACCTCATTCCGTTGATTGCGCATTCCCTGGTCAGCAACAAGCCGACGCTGGTTTCAACAGCGACGCTGGCCCTGCAGACCCAGATTGTGGGCAGGGACCTTCCCCGGCTCCTGAAGACCCTCACGCCTGCCCTGGACAGGCCGGTCAAAGTTGCGCTGGTCAAAGGCCGTTCCAACTACGTCTGCCGGCACAAGGTCGAAGGTGGGTTCCCCTCTGAGGAGCCGTCGGAAGGCCAGCTCTTTTCGCTCGGTGAAGACACCAGCGTGCCGCATTTTGCCGCTGCAGTGGGTGGACCAGCCTCTGCATTGGGCAAGGAGGTTGTCCGGCTGCGTGAGTGGGCGGAGAAGACGGCAACGGGTGACCGGGACGAGCTTCTCCCCGGAGTGACCGACCGTGCCTGGCGCCAGGTATCCGTGACATCCATGGAATGCCTCGGCGCCCAGAAATGTCCCCTGGCTGAAGAGTGCTTCAGCGAGCTGGCCCGCCAGGACGCCGCTGACGCAGACGTCGTTGTAACCAACCATGCCATGCTGGCGGTCAGCGCTTTCGAAGGGCTGGCTGTCCTGCCTGAGTACGACGTTGTGGTGGTGGACGAGGCCCACGAGCTCCAGGACAGGGTGACGGGCGCCGTTTCCGGGCAGTTGTCCGTCGCAATGGTCCACGCTGCAGCTGCGGGAGCGCGGAAGCACACGGCCATCACCGTTGACGCCCTCAACGCTGCTGCAGCCAACCTCGAACTATCCCTCCTGGGCGCTGCCAACCGGCTCCTCCCCAACGGCCTCAACGACGAACAGTTGGGCTGTGTCGATCAGCTCCGCGAAGCGTGCCGTGCCGCGCTCTCGGATTCCAAGGGAGATTCGTCGGGAACTGCCGACGGCGGACGGCAGCTGGCGCGGTCCCGGCTGATGGTCATCCTCGAACTTTGTGAACGGCTGGTGCTTGCCCGAGAGAACCGGGAAGTCGTCTGGATTTCCCGGGCCAGTTCCTTCGATCCGGCGCAGGGCTACACGCAACCGGACGATTCCGCCCCTGCCCTGGTCAATATCGCCCCGCTCAGCGTGGCGGGGAAGCTGAGGGAAGGCCTGTTTGCCGGCCACACCGTGGTCCTGACCTCCGCCACGCTGGCCATAGGCTCTGCTTTTGAGCCTACGGCGGGTGGGCTGGGCCTGGTTGGCGATGGTGCGCCGTCCTGGACCGGCATTGATGTTGGCTCGCCGTTTGATTACCCGAAACAAGGGATCCTCTACGTTGCCGGGCACCTCCCCAAACCGGGCCGGGGAACGTCTCCAGAGGCCCTGGATGAACTTGAAGCCTTGATAAAGGCCTCAGCGGGTGGTGCCCTGTGCCTTTTTTCGTCGCGTCGTGCGGCCGAGGAGGCTGCCGAGGCCATGCGCGTCCGACTCGACGTCAAGATCCTTTGTCAGGGGGAGTCCACCATGACCGCCCTGGTCAAGCAGTTCGGTGATGAACGAGATACGTGCCTGTTCGGCACGATGTCGCTGTGGCAGGGCGTGGACGTGCCCGGGGATTCCTGCCGGCTGGTGGTTATCGACCGCATCCCGTTCCCGCGGCCGGATGATCCCCTGATGACGGCGCGTTCGCGTTCGGTGGCCCAGGCGGGCGGCAACGGATTTATGGCAGTTTCCGCGACGCATGCCGCAGTCCGGCTTGCCCAGGGCGCCGGCCGGCTGATCCGCTCCACGCGGGACAGGGGAGTAGTGGCCGTGCTGGACTCGCGGCTGTCCACCGAGCGCTACGGCAACTTCCTGCGCTCGGCGTTGCCACCGTTCTGGCCAACACGGGATGCCAAAATCGCTTACGCGGCGCTGGCACGGCTGGCGGAGACAAAATAAGGGTTCCCCGGATTGATCCGGGGAACCCTTTGCGTCGGTTACTGGCCGCGTTGCGGCAGGCGGCTACAGGGAGCGCAGGACCGACACAACCTTGCCCATGATGCTTGCGTGGTCGCCCAGAATGGGCTCGTACTGGGTATTCTGTGGCAGCAGCCAAGTGTGGCCATCGCGCTGCCGGAAGGTCTTGACAGTGGCTTCGTCATCCAGCAGCGCGGCGACGATGTCCCCGTTGCTGGCATCGCTTTGCCGTCGGACTACCACCCAGTCGCCATCGCAGATGGCGGCGTCGATCATGGAATCGCCGGCGACCCTAAGCATAAACAGCTCTCCCTGGCCCACCAGCTGGCGGGGCAGGGGCATAACGTCCTCCACAACCTGGTCGGCGAGGATCGGTCCGCCTGCGGCGATCCGGCCAACCAGCGGCACCATGGCAGTGTCCACAGCTGTCGGCAGCTGCGTCACGGTGGCCACTGGCGCTGATCCCGGGTCTGGTGCAGCAGCCTTGCCGATGCCACCGTCAAGGGTGAGCGGCATCAAGACTTCCATGGCCCGGGGACGCTTGGGATCACGGCGAAGGTAGCCAAGCTTTTCCAGCTGCGAGAGCTGGTGCGTGACGCTGGACAGGCTGGCCAGGCCAACTGTGTCCCCGATTTCGCGCATGGACGGCGGGTAGCCGTTGTCATTGACCGAACGCTGGATGGTTTCCAGGATCTTTTTCTGCCGGGCAGTCAGCCCTTTGGGGGCGCGGGCAGCCGGTGCGCTCCGGGACGCCGGCTTGCCTCCCGTGGCCTGTGTTGCCATGTGGTTCCCGTGCCTTTCCTGCTGTGAAGGCTCCGCTGATGCGTGCCCCTGATTCGCACAACCGCCGCCGGCCGTCAGGCGGTCCCATCAAAAATGTCAGACCCCGCTGGTCAACTGCAGTAGTGGTTGTTCTCTTGATCCAAAGTAGGCCAGCCGCAGGTCTTTTTCAAACATTTGTTCTAGCGAGTCTCGACAATGTTCGTTCATAGGTGCTAAAAATGAACTAGCAAACTTCGAATATGTGTTCTAGTCGCGGTGCTGGGTTCGGTTATCTGTTCGAAAACCGGCACAGCGGAGGAACGGAAAGGCCGGCCCAGGAAGGGGCGGCCGGAACATGTCGGGAAGCATCGCAGGTCCAGGAGGGTCAGTCCATGTCAGCTGTAAGTGTTTTTCACGGTGCAGGTATCCGCAACGGCGCATCAGTCGCGCCGGCTCGGCACTACGGGCACGCGGCATCCATGAAGGGTTCGTCTCCTTCGGTGGGCGCCAACGCACCCCTCAGGCTCACCCGGCGCGGTCAGGTGGTCCTGATCGGGCTTCCCTTGATGCTTGTGGCAGCAGTCCTGCTTTCACTCGCCGGATTTGTACTCTCGCCTGCAAAGGCGTCGGATTCGGCGCAGGATCTCTCCGTCACGCCCACCATCTCCGTGGTTGTGGAGCCGGGTGCTTCCCTGTGGGGTATCGCAGCCGCAGTGGCACCAGAGCGGGACCCACGCGATGTGGTCGCCGAGATCGTGCAACTGAACAACCTTTCCGGTGGCACCGTTGTTGCCGGGCAGCAGTTGTTCGTCCCCGCAGGGCAAAGCTAGCCCTCACAGCTACATCCACAGCCACAGTGGCAACTCCGGCCGTGCAGCCAGGGCTTGCCAGCCCGGTGAGTCCATGGATCGGTTGGTTCGAAGTGGAGACGTGTGGAATCGGGGGCGAGCGGACGCCGTGGATACGTGCGGAAACCGTCACAGTTTCTGTCGTCGCAGCCCGCGGACTTAAGCTTGTCCGGTGAGTGAAAAGCTTGAGCGCCTGAACCGACTCCCGTTGCGGAGCAACCTCCGTGGACTTTCCCCTTATGGAGCTCCGCAGCTTGATGTTCCGATTCTCTTGAATGTGAACGAGAATACCCATGGCGTTCCGGCGGATGTGCAGGCGGCCATTGCCGAGGCAGTCACGGCCGCGGCGGCCGGACTGAACAGGTACCCCGACCGCGAGTTCACGGAACTTCGCACCCACCTGGCCGGCTATCTTGGCCACGGGCTGACCGCCGACAATATCTGGGCGGCCAACGGTTCCAACGAAGTACTCCAACAAATCCTCCAGGCCTTCGGCGGCCCTGGGCGTTCAGCACTGGGCTTTCCGCCCACGTATTCGATGTACCCGCTCTTGGCCAGCGGCACGGATACTGCCTACCTCAAGGGTCAACGCACGGACGACTACGGCCTCAGCGCTGCATCCGCGGCCCGTCAGGTACGGGAGCTGCAGCCCAGCGTCGTCTTCCTGTGTTCGCCCAACAATCCCACGGGTACCGGTCTGGGCCTCGACGTGGTTGAGGCCGTGTACCAGGCAGGCGAGGAAGCTCAAACCATCGTAATTGTTGATGAGGCCTATCACGAGTTTGCCCACGATGGCACGCCCAGCGCCCTCACCCTGCTGCCCGGCCGGGAGCGCCTTATCGTCTCGAGGACCATGAGCAAGGCATTCGCACTCGCCGGTGCGCGCCTGGGCTACATGGCGGCTGCACCGGAAGTTACAGATGCGCTACGGCTGGTGCGCCTGCCCTATCACCTTTCGGCCATCACCCAGGCAACAGCCCTCGCTGCCCTGGCACACCGCGAAGCGCTTATGGCTGACGTCGAAGATATTAAACGCCAGCGGGACAGGATCGTCGACGGTCTTCTGCGGCTCGGCCTTAAGCCCGCGGCTTCGGACTCCAACTACGTCTTCTTCGGAGGACTGGAGAATCCGCATGAGGTCTGGCAGGGCCTCCTGGACGCCGGCGTCCTGATCCGAGATGTGGGCATCCCGGGTCATCTCCGGGTCACGGCGGGCACTGAGGCTGAGACCACAGCCTTCCTTACCTCCCTTGAAAGCATCCTGGCCGGCGCTACCCGGCTTCCGGCATAAACTTAGAACAAGCCAGTCCACGCCTGAATACCATCTCCAAAGGACACTTCACCATGAGCAATGCCGGTTCCGACGCCGCCCAGTCCAGGACTGCCCGCCTCGAGCGTGCCACCAGCGAGTCGTCTGTGCTGGTGGAAATCAATCTGGACGGCACAGGGGTATCGGACATCAGCACCTCCGTACCGTTCTATGACCACATGCTGACGGCGTTGTCCAAGCATTCGCTGATCGATATCACGGTCAAGGCAACGGGGGATACCCACATTGACGTCCACCACACGGTGGAGGATGTAGCCATCACTTTCGGCGAGGTGCTGCGTGAGGCCCTGGGCACAAAGGCCGGGATCCGCCGGTTCGGCGAGGCCACAGTTCCCCTGGATGAAGCCCTGGCCCACGCGGTTGTAGACGTCTCAGGCCGGCCCTACCTGGTCCACGGCGGAGAGCCGGCCGGCCAGGAATATCACCTGATCGGCGGGCACTTCACAGGGTCGCTGACGCGCCACGTGTTCGAGGCCATGACTTTGCACGCCGGAATCTGCCTGCACATGAACGTCCTGGCTGGCCGCGATCCCCACCACATCGTTGAGGCACAGTTCAAGGCCTTTGCGCGTGCGCTCCGGGCAGCCATCGAATCCGATCCGCGCGTGGACGGAATTCCTTCCACCAAGGGGGCATTGTGAGCGGCCAGATTCTTCGTGACGGTGCAGTGATTGATCCGTCCGCGTTCAAGAAGCCGGAGTCTCCGGAGGGGAAGCCGACCGTCACGGTACTGGACTACGGTTCCGGTAACGTGCGCTCCGCCGTCCGCGCCCTGGAACGCGCCGGTGCACAGGTCCTGCTGAGTTCCAAGCCCGAAGATGTCCTGAACGCCGACGGCCTGGTGGTGCCCGGAGTCGGCGCCTTCGAAACTGTCATGAATGAGCTCAAGACAGTGGATGCCATCCGGCTGATCGGGCGACGTGTGGCCGGAGGCCGGCCGGTCCTTGCCATCTGTGTGGGCCTGCAAGTGCTTTTTGAAGCCGGAGTCGAGCACGGGACCGAGGCAGCCGGTATTGGTGAATGGCCCGGCAAAGTTGAGCCGCTCAAGGCAGAAGTTGTTCCGCACATGGGTTGGAATACCGTGAAGGTACCGGAAGGCTCGCGGCTGTTTGCCGGCGTGGAGGATGAGCGCTTTTACTTCGTGCACTCCTACGGCGTCCAGGAATGGAACTTTGACGTTGTCCAGTCGCGGATGGCCGCTCCGTTGGTCACGTGGTCCGAGCACGGGGGGCCGTTTATTGCCGCCGTTGAAAACGGTCCGCTCTGCGCGACGCAGTTCCACCCGGAAAAGTCCGGCGACGCCGGCGCCCGCCTGCTGCGCAACTGGGTGGACGGACTGCGCCGCCCAACAAGCGGACAGCCCACAGCCGGTCAGCCCACAGCCGGTCAGCCCACAGCGGACCAGCCTGGAACGGGTGCTGCCTGAATGTGGTCCATTGTGCTGATGGGACTGGGGGGCCTCCTGGTTGGCGGGGCGCTGTCCTTCCGGCAGCAGGGAAGGCCGCTCTGGACCCAGGTTTCGTTCTACGTCCTGGCCGGCATGGCGCTCCTTGCCGCTTACCTGCTGACGCTTCCAGGCACCTGAGCCAGGCACCTGAGCGAGTCTCCTGAACTGCACTGCTGAACTTCCGAACCGGGATTGAAACACGGCCCGCTTCCCACCTACTTGAGGACTGAGATGACCACCGCAACAGAATTGCCCGTGCTTGAACTGCTTCCCGCCGTCGACGTCGTCAACGGCCAGGCGGTGCGCCTGGTCCAGGGCGAGGCCGGTAGCGAAACGAACTACGGAACGCCGCTCGAAGCTGCCCTTAACTGGCAGGAACAGGGTGCTGAATGGGTGCACCTGGTGGATCTTGACGCTGCCTTCGGCCGCGGCTCGAACTCCGAACTGCTGCGGGAGGTAGTAGGCCGCCTGGATATCAAGGTGGAGCTGTCCGGCGGGCTCCGCGATGACGCCTCGCTTGAGGCCGCCCTGGACTTGGGCGTTGCCCGGGTGAACCTTGGCACCGCCGCACTGGAGAATCCCGAATGGACCCGCAGCGTTATTGACCGCTTTGGCGACCGGATCGCCGTCGGCCTCGATGTCCGCGGAACCACGCTGGCAGGACGCGGCTGGACCAAGGAAGGCGGGGACCTCTGGGAGGTCCTGGCCAGGCTGGAAGACGCAGGGTGTGCCCGCTACGTCGTCACTGACGTCACCAAGGACGGAACGCTCCAGGGGCCCAACGTTGAACTCCTGCGCCAGATGGTGGAAAAGACCAACAAGCCCGTGGTCGCTTCCGGCGGTATTTCCAGCCTTGACGACCTCGCTGCCCTGCGGGCGCTGGTTCCGCTGGGTGTAGAAGGCGCAATCGTGGGGAAGGCCCTGTACGCCCCTGCCTTTACCCTTCCTGAGGCGCTGGACGTTGCAGGCCGTCGCTGAGCACCATGGGAAGCAGTGAGGATCCCAAACTCATGAGTGAACCCGGCCCCTCCGGGGTCCGGCACCTGCCGGGGCACATCGCTGCTGCACTTGCCGGTGCGGGAGGCCGCACAGATTCAGCCGGCCAGCCATGGGCGGGCCGAAGCCTTGCCGGCGAAGACGCCGTCATCCATAACTTCGAGGATGACGACGGATCCGCCAACCCGGACTTTGTGGCGGCACTGTCAGCCCTCCTGGCAGGAACGGGCAGCGAAGAACACGTTGTTGCCTCGCTGGTGGCTGCACGGGTGTTCGTCCCGATCGTCGCAACGGTGGCGGAGGAAGCTGCCGGCGCAGGCGGACTGGTGTCAGACAAACAGGCGGACATGGCCCTGGTCACCCTCCAGGCAGCAGACGGCCGCAAGGCCTTGCCGGTCTTCACCAACACCAAGGCATTGTCAGAGTGGCATCCGCAGGCTCGCCCCGTCGCCGTTTATGCTGCCCGGGCGGCATTGTCGGCAGTCGCCGAGGGCGCGGATCTGATGGTCCTGGATCCGGGCAGTTTGCTGCCGTTCGTCCTGCGCCGTCCTGCCGTCTGGTCGCTCGCACAGCAGACAGCCTGGCGTCCGTCCTACGCAGATACCGAAGTGGCGGAAGTCATGGCCCTCGGACTTGAAAACCATCCAGCAGTCCGGCGTCTTGAGATCCTTCCCGGCGGGGGAGTCGCGGCTCAGGCTGCGGATGGTACAGCCGTGCCCGGGGGCGGGGCCGGACCGGAGCTGCGTGCCGTCCTTTACCTTGAAGACGGCCTCGACGCTCAAGCCGTGCAGGCCCTGGTGGGGGAGCTCCACGCTGGCTGGGCGCAGAATGTATTGTTTTCAGAGCGCGTTGATTCAATCGAAATCAAGATCAGGCGCGCTTCGCAATAGCTTTCGGTCAGTGGGGGTGGTCCTCGTGCTGCCCGGCAGCAGACCAAAAGGACACTTCCGTGAACTTCGCCCTCTACCGGGAACTGCTGGCCATCCGGTCCATTCGTCGGCTGCTGCTGGTAGGAATGATTGCCCGTATCCCGCACTCGGCCGCCGGCGTGCTGCTGACACTGCACATTGTGATTTCGCTTGGCCAGGGTTATGCCGCCGCCGGGGCCGCGGCCGCCGTGATGACCATCGGTATTGCGCTGGGTGCGCCGTGGCGGGGACGTCGCGTTGATACCGTAGGCCTCCGCCGGGCCTTGATTCCGTCAGTGGTGTCAGAGACCGTGATCTGGTCCATCGTTCCGCACGTCAGCTACCAATGGCTGCTGCCGCTGGTGTTTGTTGGCGGACTGCTGACACTTCCCATCTTCAGCGTCCTGCGCCAGTCCCTGGGTGTCCTTGCCGACGGCGATCAGCGGCGCACGGCGTTCGCGCTGGACTCGATCACCACCGAGGTGGTGTTTATGATCGGCCCAGCCGTGGGCGCGGTGGTTGCCACCACCGGCCATAGTGTTATCGGGCTGACGATTGTGGGTATCTCAACGTCCCTGGCCGGGCTGTTCCTGATGTGGTTCAATCCACCCACCCGCAGCCCTGCATCAGCGCTGGCCCCCGCGGACGAGCAGCTGCATGCTGCCGAAGCCGCAGTGGTCTGTGCGGCGCCGGCCCATCTTTCCGAGGCGGCTGCCGAGATCGCTCCGGCGGCCAAACGTGCCACAGACAGCAAGAGGGCTGCCCTCAAATCCAGGGTCGCACGGAACTTCACGTGGTTCACGGCCAGTGTCGCAGCAGTGTTCGCGGTGGCGGCCGGCTCGGGACTGGTGCTCAGTGGTACCGATGTTGGCATTGTGGCAGCGCTCGAACTCAGCGGCCGCCAGGGCGAAATCGGCCTGGTGTTCCTCTTCTGGTGCGCGGCGTCAGTAGTGGGCGGCTTGATCTACGGCGCCATGCACCGGCCTATTTCACCCATCCTGCTCCTGCTGGGAATGGCTGCCCTCAGCATTCCCATGGGGTTCGCGCAGAGCACTTGGGACCTGGCGCTGCTGTCCATCCTGCCCGGTCTGCTATGCGCGCCGGTGCTGTCTGCAGCTTCGGAGAAGGTGGCCGACCTGGTCGACGAAGAACGCAGGGGAGAGGCCATGGGCTGGTATGGGTCCGCGCTGACATCCGGGGTTGCCTTTGGTTCGCCGCTGGCTGGTGTGTTCATTGACGTGATGGGGCCGTCCGGCGGCTTCGTTTCCGTTGGGATCGCCGGCGTTCTGATCTGCCTCGTGGGGCTGGTGCTTCAGGCGCTCCGCCGACGGCGGCTGGCGGTCTGACCGCTCCGGGCGGCTGGCAAACGCTCAGGCAGACAGAACGACGGCGGCATGTCACCCAAAAGGGGACATGCCGCCGTCGTTGGTACTTCTTTTCGTCCGGGTCAGTTGACAGGGCCGGTGAACTTTTCGCCAGGGCCCTTGCCCGGCGCATCCGGAATGATTGACTCTTCACGGAATGCAAGCTGGAGTGAACGCAGTCCATCGCGCAACGGACCGGCGTGCTGGGAGCCGATTTCCGGCGCCGCTGCGGTGACGAGTCCGGCAAGGGCAGTGATCAGTTTGCGGGCTTCATCAAGGTCCTTGAGCTCAGCTGCGTTGGCCTCCTCGGCGAGGCCAAGCTTCACTGCTGAAGCGCTCATAAGGTGCACTGCCGCCGTCGTGATTACTTCAATGGCCGGAACTTCCGCGATGTCGCGTATCTGCTGGGCAACGCCGGCTGCCGCCTGCTCCGGAGCCTGGTAAACATGTGAATTACTATCTGGGGTGCTCATACTGGTAAGCTTGTCACAGACCGACTGGATGTCGTTATTTTGTAATGAACGGAACCCGGACCACTATGTGTGCCGGGTCCATCATTGAAAAATCATCTTCAGTTTGCAAGCGGAGTTCTCTCCCACCCGCGTCGGCCGTTGTCCAGGATCCAGTCCAGGACGCAAGGCTGCCGGGTACAGGTCGGCGTTTACCGGTTGTGCCGGTAAATCGGCCGGTGCTTGGGCTAAGCCCAGGACCCCGGCGGTTCCGATCTTCGAGGCCTTCGATTGCTCCGGCAATTGGAGGCCTTCTCTGTTTGCCGGTGGAATACCAACAACAGACACAGGAGCTTTAACATTAGCGAGCCAAGAATCAATGAGCGTATCCGCGTCCCCGAGGTGCGGCTGGTCGGCCCTGCAGGTGAACAGGTAGGAATCGTCCGTATTGAGGATGCCCTGCGTTTGGCT
>JAPSJV010000033.1 GCA_031178005.1 Pseudarthrobacter sp. | reverse complement strand
CGAAACCGAACGAACCCAAGCCTTCCAAGCCTGGCTCCACCACTACAATCACGACAGAGGCCACACCGCACTCAAAGGTCAGCCACCAGCCACACGCGTCACCAACCTCAGTGGGTAATACAACTAGGTCGCATTTGTTGCCCTTTAGAGGCCTGTAAAGGGCAACAAATGCGACCTAGTTGGGCGATAGGCTGAAAACATGACTCCCCGCCGAACCCCACCACCCGCAGCGCCGGAGCTCTACCGGTTCAACACTCTCGATTTCACGGCCCTGGGCCTCTACGTTGCAGTGGCCCTGTTCTTCAGCCTGGCCGGTGCGCTCTTCCTGCCGCTGCTGCTGGAGCTGGCCCCCACCCCGGCCGCCGCTTCATACGCCGTGAACCTGATCTTCTACGGGCTCGTCGGGACGGTAGCGCTGCTGGCAGCCCGGAAAGTGCTGGCCCGGGACCTGAAAGTCCTCGGCACCAGGCCCTGGTTCACCCTGGCCATGGTGCCCACTGCGGTGATTGCCATGATGATCCTGACCGCACTCGTCGTGGCTGCCAGCGGCGAGGTGCAGACATCCGCCAACCAGGAAGGCCTGCAGGACCTGGTGCAGCAAGTCCCGGCGTGGCTGATGATTCCGCTGTTGGTAGTGGTTGGGCCCTTCGTCGAGGAGTACATCTTCAGGCACCTGCTGATCGGCAAACTCAGCCGCCGGATCAACGTCTGGATCTGCAGCATCCTGTCCGTGGTGCTGTTCGCCGCCATGCACATCGTGGGCCAGGAAGACCTTTCGCTTCCCGCACTGCTGCCGTACCTTGCCATGGGAGCCACACTGGTGCTGGTCTACCTCTGGACCGGCCGGAATGTGATGTTCTCCTATTTCGTCCATGCGGTAAAGAACCTGCTGGCCGCAGTGATGCTGTACGCAATCTCCCCCGAGATGCTGGAACAGCTGCAGCAGGTCCAGCCCTAGGCGGGACCCGCAGCAGCCCCCTCAGGACTCCAGACTCAAGCCGCGCAGCGTTATCCGGAAGGTTCCGCGGGTCCGGCCAGTGATGTAGGCCCTTACTCCGTCGGCCGCGTTTGTGCCGCCCAGATAGCGGTAGTTCTCACCCGGGTTATAGCGCGGTGGGGCATCAGGATCGGCCGGCTGTCCCGGGCCAAACTCGATGACGTCCGGACCCACCTGGTAACGGCCGGACTCTCCCACCAGCTGGGAGGCTCCGGACTCTTTCAGCGCTTCCACGCCGGAGAGCGTTCCGCCCGGCCTGAACGTCAGTTCCAGGGCGAAGGCAGTATCCGCGCCGTCGAAGGCCAGCTCAAGGATGGTGCTGTCCCCCTCGAGCAGAATCGATGCCTTGGTCTCCAACGTGTGGATCACTGCGGGCCGGTTGCTGAAGCCCATGCCGGCACTGAACCTGCCCTCGTGCTCCAGGGCGTAGATCCCGTCGGTTCGGCGTTTTTCCACGGGAAGGGGCAGATAGAAACCTGCTTCCAGTGTTTCGGATAGCTGTACGCCGTCATCACTTGGGACGGTCGTGCCGCTGCGGAACGGGCCCAGGTCAAAGAAGCTACGGGACAGCCGGACGCTGGACAGCAAGGCACTTCCGTGGCCGAAGCTGAGGAAGGTAGGGTTGCTCGCCAGTCCGGAGGACACTCCCGATGCAAGATCGTCGCACCCGCCGAAAACGGTGGTGACGGTCGCGCCTCTACGGAACCGGTACAGCCCGCAGCTGTCCAACGACGCCTTGGACGGCGTCAGGGCAGCGGGCGGTTGTGCGCCAGTTCCGGCGTCGTCGAGGAAATCAGCGGACGACGGCGGCATGCCAGGCAGTGCCTGGCCCAGCCAGGGATCCACCCGGGTCAGGGCCAGGAGATGGGCAGGCTCGTCGATGGGCAACGACTCCAGCCAGCGCGCCGCCGCGGCGAAGTCCTCCCGGCAGTCCTGGTTGGCAAAGCGCCGATACAGCGGCAGGAAGGGAGCCGCGTGGAACACCAACCACTGGTCCTGGCGGCGCGAGAAGACGGATTCCACGCTGCCGTCTGTGTTGAACCAGGGCAGGAAAGCTGCCAGGTTCCGGCGCACGTTATTCAGCAGTTCGGGCCGTCCATCACAGTCCGCAATGGTGATCAGCGACGGATTGGTCACGGCCGTTGCATACAGCGGGCTGCGCTCTGAATACATGCCGTCCGGGAGCTGGTCGATCCCCTCGGCCAGCCATTCGCTGATCCGTGGCGGGATTTCCGCAACCGGGTGGAGCTGGTTCATTTGGGCCAGCGCGGCGCACAGTTCCCAACGGTGGTTGGGTGTGTGTACGCCGCCGCCGATCATGGCGTCCGCGGCCCGTGAGGCTATGCCGTTGAGTCGTTCGTCAACCCCCGGCAATACTCCAGCTGCCGTGCCGTCGTCCTCCTGGTTCCGGATCAGGCGGACCGCCAGGCATAGGTCGTTGACAGTGAATGCGGAGTCCGGCGGCGAGCACAGATTTGTCCCGTCAAAAAGCCCTGTCGGACCCTGCAGGAGCTCCAGCCGGTCAAGGCACGCGGCCATGGCACCGGCTGCCTCCTCCTGTTGGTAAAAGGCGGAGGAAGGCTCCGAATAGACCGTGACCAACGCCAGCAAACGGGCCATGGCGGCCCGGTGCGGGAGAGCCGCCACGGCGCCGTCGTTCATTCCCAGAAGTGCCTTCACATAGTGGTCCGATTCGTCCACAAGCCGGCCCAGGAAGGCATCGTCGATCAGAGGTGTCTTCATGGAGGTGCCTTTCACGCTGTGCATTCCGTTAGTCCTTGAGGCCGGCGCTGACATCGGCATTGAGTACGTACTTCTGGAACACGGAGAACACCAGTACCAGCGGCACAATGGAGATCACCGAAGCGCCCAGCAGCACCGCCCAGTCGATGTTCTCCGCGCCAACGATGCTCCGCAGTGCCACCTGGAGGGTGTACCACTTGGGATCATTGAGCACGATCAGCGGCCAGATGTAGTCGTTCCAGCGCCACTGGAACGAAAAAATAGCCAGCGTGAACAGGATCGGCCGGGACAGCGGCAACATAATCCGGAAGAAAATGGCCAGCTCGCCAGCGCCGTCGATCCTCGCCGAATGCAGCAGGTCATCTGGAACAGTCAGGAAGAACTGCCGGAACATAAAAACGCCCGTGGCAGTAATGACCGACGGCACAATGATGCCCGCCAGGGAGTTGTACAGGCCGAGGTCCCGGATAACCGAGAACGTGGGATTCAGGATGACCTCCGTTGGCAGCATGGTGGTAGCCAGGATGCACACAAAGAACAGCCGGGTGCCGGCATTGTTGTACTTGGCGAGGGCATAACCGGTGCTGGCGCTGAAGAAGACTGTCAGCACCGTGGTGACGATCGCAACCGTTGCCGTATTGAGGAAGTAGCGGGCAAAGTCCACCCGCTCCCAGGCGTCCACAAAGCCCTGGAATGTCCATTCCCTCGGAATCATGGACAACGGATAACTGAACAGCTCGCTTCCGGGCTTGAACGAGCTGAGGAGGAACCACAGCAGCGGCAGGGCGTAAACGGCCGCGATAATCCACATCAGGGCCGTCAGCGGAACTGACAGCTTGGCCCGGGCTTCCCGGTTGCTTCGGCCCTTCCGAGCGCGCGGGATGCCCGCGGCTTTTCCGGTACGGAGCGCGGGCCCGGCGACAGCCTCGGCCTCAGGTGCGGTGGCTGGAGGGAGATTGGCAGCTGTAGCCATGGGTTAGTCCTTCTTCCGGTTGAACCGCAGCTGGATCAGCGCAATGGCCAGCAGAACCACCATCAGCACCATGGAAGCAGCGCTGGCGTAGCCCACCTTGGACTGCTCAAAGCCGGTCTTGTAGATGTACTGGACAATCAGGGTGTTTTCCGTGCCCGGGCCGCCATTGGTAAGCGCCTGGATCATGGCAAACTCCTTCATCGCATGGATGGTGGAAAGCAGGATCACCATAAATGAGGTGGGGGCGATGCCGGGCAGCGTCACGTTCCTGAACCGCTGCCAGGCATTGGCGCCATCCAGTTCCGCTGCCTCCAGCAGGGCCTCCGGGATATTCTTCAGCGCCGCGATGAACAGCAGCATGTTGAATGCGGTTCCGCCCCAGGCCGTGGCAAAAATGACCACGGCCAGGGCAAGGTTCCCGTCGCTGGACCACGGCAGCGGGTTCCCGCCCAGCGAGGAAATCACGAAGTTGACGAAACCGAAGTCCTGGCCAAACAACCACTTCCAGATGACGCCCACCACGATGGGTGAAATCAGCCAGGGCAGGAAGATGACAATCTTCGCCGCTGTCCGGCCCCTGACGGCCTTGCTCACCAGCAGGGCTGCAACACCCAGTGAGCAGACATACACCAACGGAACGGACAGCACCGTGTAGAGGAACGTGCGGCTCAGTGCGGCGTAAAACGTGCTGTCCGCAAAGAGCTTCTGGAAGTTGGCCAGGCCGATGAAGTTCAGCTTGCCCACGCCCCGGTAGTCCGTGAAGGAGTACAACAGACCCAGAGCACCAGGCCAGACAAAGAACACCAGGAAGAGTACGACGTTTACGCTGACCAGGATCAGCGGCGCAATAACGTAACGGTTCCGGCGCTTTTGCTGCGACGAGCTCCGTACGGCTCCGGCCCCAGGCGCGCCGGGTGCCACGGCAGTGGTTACGGTTGAATTAGCCACTGATCAGGCACCGTTGTAGAGCTTCACGATGTTGTCCACAGTGGTTCTGGCATCCTGGCCGCCAGACAGCATCTTGACTGTTTCCTCACGCAGGGGGTCTCCAGAGAACGGTGTTTCCGCGTAGGCCTCCGAAACCACGCGGCGGATCGCGTTGTCTCCCTTACCTTCGTTACTGGCAATCTGCTTCTGGTACAGCTCGAAAGAGGCCTGCTGGAACGGGTACTCCACCTTGAGCTCCTTGACTGGCAGGTAGCCGCCCAGCTTGGAGAACTCGGTGTAATTGGCGTCCTCATAGAACCAGTCGATGAACTTCTTTGCTTCCTCGTCCTGGCCCGTGTCCTTGAAAGCGACCATAAAACCGCCGCCGAGGTTGGTGGCATTGACCGGCTGCTTCGGCAGCGGTACGGAGATCCACTCAAAGTCCTTGATGTTCTTGTTGAAGTCGGCAACCTGCCAGCTGCCGGAATAGTAGGCAGCAACCTGACCGCTCTTGAACATTGCGTTTCCGTCTTCGCCGCTGAGCCAGACGGATTTGGGCATAATGAGGTCATCGTTGATCTTCTGGAAGTACTCCAGGGTCTCGACTGCCTCGTCGTCGCCAACGTATTTGTCGCCTTCCTTGGCGAATGCGCTGCTGCCGAATTCGTACATCATGGCGCGCAGCCGGTGCCCCGAGCGGTCCATGACCACACCGTACTTGGCGCCGGCCTTCTCGCGGACGTCATTGACGGCGGCCACGAACTCATCCCACGTCCAGGTGTTCTCAATGTCCGTTGGAAATGCGACGCCCGCCTTCTCGAAGAGGGACTTGTTGAGGAATAGGCCTACGGCAGTCAGGTCCGAAGGAATGGCCGGCAGGGTCCCGTCCGGTGCCTCCTGCAGGAAGTTCTGGTCAATGTTCCGCGACTTGGCGATTTCTGTCAGGTCCTGGAGCTGGTTGACCCACAGGGGGTCGATGCTTGTGACACGCGCCAGTGCGGGGAGATCGTTGGCTGTGGCTGCGTTCTTCAGTTTCGTCGCGATGTCCGCCGTGGGAACATCCACAACCTCTATGGTGATGCCCGTGGCTTCCTGGTACTTCTTGGCCGCCGCGGCGAAAGCGCCGCCCTGGTTTGTATCGCCGGACAGCACCAGCTGGAGGGTCTTAGAACCGCCTTCCGACGAGCCGCCGCCACCGCATGCGGTGAGGCCTGCGGCCAACGCTGAGAGTCCAAAGGCTGTGAGGCCGAACTGCCGACGGCTGATGTTGGAGAATGTTGTCTGCTTTGACAATGCTCTGTCCTGTCTCTCACTGTTGTGGCCTCGCACCGCCAGCCCCGGGGTGGGGACGGTTGTCCACCCCGTGACGCTTGGTGGAAAAGCCTTTCCCGACCCACTGTGATGTATGTCATGACAATATGTCAAGAGGACTTTCCAACGTTATAGCCGTGAAAGGCCCGGTTCTTCATCCCCGGCCCTGATTACTAGACTTGGACGGTGAGCAACCACCTTCCCGCCAAAGTGTCCGACGTCTTCGATCCCTCGCGGTGGCGTACCGTCCAAGGATTCGAGGACTTCCAGGACATGACCTACCACCGGCAGGTGCAGCGGGTTTCCACGTCCGGCGGTGACACCACCGTCCGGGATCTGCCTACTGTCCGGATCGCGTTCAACCGCCCGGAGGTCCGAAATGCCTTCCGGCCGGGCACCGTGGATGAGCTGTACCGGGCCATGGACCACGCCCGGATGACGCCGGACGTGGCCACCGTTCTGCTCACGGGCAACGGCCCCTCCCCCAAGGACGGCGGGCACTCCTTCTGCTCGGGCGGTGACCAGCGGATCCGCGGCCGGGACGGCTACAGGTACGCCGTACAAAACCCAGGCGAAACCAGGGAAACCATCGACCCCGCCCGCGCCGGCCGGCTCCACATCCTGGAAGTCCAGCGGCTGATGCGCACCATGCCCAAGGTGGTCATCGCCGTCGTCAATGGCTGGGCGGCCGGCGGCGGGCACTCCCTGCACGTTGTCGCCGACCTCACCATCGCCTCCCGCCAATACGGCAAGTTCAAGCAGACCGACGCCACGGTGGGAAGTTTCGACGCCGGTTACGGCTCGGCATTGCTGGCCCGCCAGATCGGTCAGAAATCTGCCCGCGAAATCTTCTTCCTGGCCCGCGAATACTCAGCCGAGGACATGGTCCGGATGGGCGCAGTCAACGAGGCCGTGGACCACAACCGGCTCGAGGAAGTTGCCCTCGAATACGCTGCGGACATCGCCAAACAGTCCCCGCAGGCCATCCGCATGCTGAAATTCGCCTTCAACCTTGCGGACGACGGCCTGGCCGGCCAGCAGGTCTTCGCCGGCGAAGCCACCCGCCTGGCCTACATGACGGACGAGGCGGTGGAGGGCAAAGAGGCCTTCCTGGAGAAACGCGACCCGGACTGGTCCGCCTTCCCCTACTACTTCTAAGGCAGGCCCCGATGAACATCGAACCAGCCCTCACGGCCCTTGCCGCAGCCCTCCACGGTGAGGGTCCCGCCGTCGAACTTTCCCAGGCTCCGGACGGCACCCTGGTGGTGGAACACGTGGAAACCCCAGGGTACGACGACGCCGTTGTGGTGGTGCGCACCTCCGGTTCCACAGGGGAGCCCAAGTCAACGGTCCTCCCGGTGGAGGCGCTCGCGGCGTCTTCCATGGCCACGGCGATCGCCCTGCGGGGCGAGGGCCAGTGGCTGCTCGCGGTCCCCGTGCAGTACGTTGCGGGAGTCCAGGTGCTGGTCCGGTCCCTGTTCGCCGGCACCCGCCCGTGGGCCATGGATCTTTCCCATGGATTCACCCCCGAACGCTTCACTGCAGCGGCCCTGGAACTGACGGACAAGATCCGGTTCACGTCCCTGGTGCCCACCCAGCTGCAGCGCCTCCTGGAAGACCCGTCCCCGGACACCCTCGCCGTACTCCGGCGATTCAACGGCATTTTGCTGGGCGGCGCGCCGGCGTCGCCGTCCCTTCTCGACGCCGCGCGTGAGGCGGGCGTCCGCGTCATCACCACCTACGGTTCCTCTGAAACGTGCGGCGGCTGCGTGTACGACGGCGTCCCGATCGAAGGCGTCCAGGTCCGCATCGACGACGACGGCCGGGTCCTCCTGGGCGGGGACACCGTGGCTGCGGGATACCTCGAGGCTCCCGACCGCGAATCCGGAGCGTTCTTCGAGGTCGAGGGCACTC
Organism: Pseudarthrobacter sp.; assembly: GCA_031178005.1. Lineage (GTDB taxonomy): Bacteria > Actinomycetota > Actinomycetes > Actinomycetales > Micrococcaceae > Arthrobacter. Next base: position 11,922 of record JAPSJV010000033.1, on the reverse strand, counting down.
GCTGGTTCCGCACCAACGACCTCGGCACCCTGGACAGCGACGGTCACCTCACGGTGCTGGGCCGCGCCGACGACGTCATCATCACCGGCGGCGTCAAGGTTTCGGCCGCGCAGGTGCAGGCTGAGCTGGAGAAGTCCGACGGCGTCACGGCGGCTTTCGTAGCAGGGGTTCAGTCCGCGGAATGGGGGCAGGCCGTTGCGGCTTATGTGGCAGTGTCAGGTTCCGGCGCTTCCCCGGAGTCTGCGGCAGCCCTCAAGGACTCGTGGCACGCCGCCATGGGCTTCACGGCTCCCAAGACTGTCCTGGCCGCTGAGGAACTGCTGATGCTGCCCAACGGCAAGCCGGACCGGATGGCCATGTCCGCGCGGCTCAACGATGCCCATGGGGGAAAGTAAAGTAGACCTGCACCCCCGCCCACCGCACCAGCCCAACACCGAACCAGTACGAGGTACTCCCGTGGCAACAGCCGCCCAATGGATCCAAGGCGCCAGACTCCGCACCCTTTTAGCCGCGATCGCGCCTATCCTGATCGGCTCGGCTGCCGCCTATGAGCTGGATGCCTTCAAGCCCCTCAACGCGGTCCTGGCAGCCCTGGTGGCACTGTTGCTGCAAATCGGCGTGAACTACGCCAACGACTACTCGGACGGCATCCGCGGGACGGATGACGACCGCGTCGGCCCGTTCCGGTTGGTGGGATCCGGCGCGGCCCATCCCGAACACGTCAAGTTCGCTGCCTTCGGGACGTTTGGGTTGGCCATGCTGGCCGGCCTGGCCCTGATCATCATCAGCCAAAGCTGGTGGCTGATCTTGGTGGGCCTGGGCTGTGTGCTGGCTGCCTGGGGTTACACGGGCGGCAAGAACCCGTATGGCTACATGGGCCTGGGTGACCTTTTTGTGTTTGTCTTCTTCGGGCTGGTTGCCACGCTCGGAACCACGTACACCCAGGCCGGCCAGATCAGCCTGCCCGCAGTTATTGGCGCCATCGGCACCGGGCTCATCGCTTCCGCCCTGTTGATGGCCAACAACGTCCGCGACATCCCCACTGACACACAGGCCGGCAAGAAGACCCTGGCCGTCCGTCTGGGCGACCGGCACGCCCGCGAGAGCTACGTCCTGATGCTGGCCATCGCAATCCTGCTGGTCCTCATCCTGGCCCCCACCCGGCCCTGGATGCTGGTGGTACTCCTGGTGATTCCGGCCTGCCTCATGCCGGCTTGGCTGATGATCAACGGGCGGCGCCGCAAGAGCCTCATCCCGGTCCTGCAGCAGACCGGCCTCATCAACCTGGCGTACAGCGTGCTCTTCGCAGCAGGCCTGTTCTTGAGCCGGGGCTTCTAGGCGGCCCAAAACCACCCCAACAGGCCTGGTGCGCGGGCTGGGCCCTTGGTGGGGCTACTTGTCCTTCGGGGTGTCCGGGTTGGCGTCCTGCAACGCGTCTTCGGCTGCGGCGTCTTCCACCTCGCCGGCTGTCCGCAACGGCTTGGCGTTACCGGAGAACCGATGCTGCAAGGAGGCGGCAGCGGCGTCGCGCTGCTTCTGGAAAAACAGGTAGCTGACGGCGAAGGCGATCAGCGCCGCGCAGACCACAGACAACATGGCACCTAGTTCAAGGACCATAAAGAGAATGAAAAGTGGCAGGAACAGCGCCAGCCGGATCAGGGAGTATTTCAAAAAGGCCACTATCCAAGTTTAGCCGCCATCCCGGAGCCCTCCTTGCGGCGTGAACGATAGACTAGTTACATGCTCTTCCGTGTGGTTCTGGCCATTGCAGTACTCGCCATCTTCGTCTACGGACTGGTGGACGTGATCAGGACTGACGCCAGCCGTACGCGGAGCATTTCCAAGCCGGCCTGGATCGTGGTCATGATCCTGCTGCCTGTTCTGGGTGCCATCCTGTGGCTGTTGCTGGGCCGCCCCACCGACGATCAGCCGGCAGCCCGCACGTACCCGCGCACCAATGCCCCGGACGACGATCCTGACTTCCTGCGTAACCTTGAATTGAAGCGCCGAAACCAGGCAGAAGCAGAACGGCTCCGGAAGCTCAAAGACGAGCTCGACGCCAAGGAGCGCAGGTTCAAAGGCGACTCCGCACCCGGGGATAACGGCGAAGCAACGCCATAAACGAGTGAAACAAGCAGGGCCGGCCCAAGAGGCGCGCGCCCCTGGACCGGCCCGAACCGGTTACAGCCCGGTTACAGCCCTGAGTACGAGTGCAGGCCGCTGAAGAACTGGTTGACGATCGTGAAGTTGAAGACGATGCACAGGTAGCCAACGATCGACAGCCAGGCCGCGCGCGTGCCGGTCCAGCCACGGGTTGCCCGGGCGTGCAGATAGCCGGCGTAGACCACCCAGATCACGAAGGTCCATACTTCTTTGGTGTCCCAGCCCCAGAACCGTCCCCAGGCCTTTTCAGCCCAGATGGCACCGAACATCAGCGTGAACGTCCAGCCGATGAAGGCGATGGCGTTGATCCGGTAGGACAGGTTTTCCAGGCTCAAAGCCGAGGGCACCAGGCGCATGAAGCCAAGCTTGTCCGCGCCGCCGGCGGCGACGGTCTTTTGCCGGTGCGACTGCACCAGCTGCAAGGCTGACATCGCGAAGGTCAGGGTGAACAGGGCCGAGGACAGCACGGCGATGGAAACGTGGATGATCAGCCAGTAACTCTGCAGCGCGGGCACCAGGTGGCCCACGGGAGTCCAGAAGGAAACCGCCGCGGCAACCTGCATGATCACAGCGAGCCCCAGGACAAACGTGCCCAGGAACCGCAGATCGCGCTTGATCAGCACCAGCAGGAAGACTGCCACGGCCATAAACGCGCCGGTGGTCAGGAACTCGTACATGTTGCCCCATGGCACCCGCCCGGCACCGATGGCACGCAGAACGACGCCGGCGCCGTGGATCAGCACGCCCAGAATCGTCAGCGCGACGGCCACGCGGGCAGGAACGCGGCGCTCGGCAGCGTAGCGCATATCGCCGTCGGCCATTCCTGCGCCTGTTCCCTTGGCGGTGGCCGCCTTCGACGTGGGGCGTTCGGCCCGGTCAACAGGCCCGGCCACGTGACCGTCGGTCCTGTCAGAGACAGATCCAGAGGCAGACTCGGAAACTGAACCCGCGGAACTTCCGACGCCGGCAGCTACCGGCTGCTTGGACGAGGACAAGGTGCCGGCAGACTCAGCCGCGGCGGCCTCTGCAGCCTTCTCATCGATAAGGCGGAGCGCCTTGCTGCTCTTGGCGAGGTCCCACGCGAAGGCGATGAATGCCACGGTGTAGGTGGCTCCGGCGAGCAGCATGAACAGTTCGCTGTATGCGCCTGCGGTTTCGTTGATGGAGAGCGGCATTACTGGTCCTTCGTCGGCTTGGTGGAGCCCGTCGCGGTGGTGGAGCCTGCAGGGGTGGAAACAGAGTCGGGGCTATTATCCCCGGAACTGCTGGGACTTTGCTGGGTGGCGGGGTCCACCTGCCATTCGTCGGCAAGCAGCGCCCCAATGGCTGTGGCTTCGGCGGCCAGCCGGTGGTCCTCGCCGCGCGCCAGGAGGCCGTATTCCACGGTCGTGGAGCCGTCCGGAGCAGTAGCGGCGCGGACCCACACACGGCGGCGGTTCACGTACAGCGAGACCACCAGGCCGGCCACGGCCAGCAACGCAAAGGCCAACGCGTAACCCTGGCCCGGGTTGTGGTGGATGTCCACACCGATATAGCGCTTGACGCCGTCGAAGCTGATGCTGCCTTTGCCGTCAGGAAGGTCGATACTCATGCCGGGCGCCAGCGTGAGACCGCCCGCGTCCAGGTTGCGGGCGTTCAGCGGGGTCAGGTCTGCGACGTCCAGTTCGAAGACATTCTGTGGCGTGCCGGCATCCAAGCCAAGGTCACCGTGGAACGAGTTCAGGGTCAGCCGAGGATTGAGGAGCGCCGGGTCCCCGCTGAAGGAGATGCCGTCGTTGCCGACAAAAGCCGTAGGCAAGAAGAATCCTACAAACCCGAGCTGGTCCGGTTTGGCGTCCGGAACCTTGATGACCACGGACGAGTAGTAGTTGTCGCCCTGCAGCTTGGCTACCACGGGCCCCTGCAAGGCCACATTGCCCGCGCCGTCGCGGACTGTCACCACCGGGGCGTATCCGTTGCCCGTGAGGTAGATGCTGGTGCCGCCCAGGGAAACCGGCTCGTTGACTTTGAGGACCTGCTGCAATGCGGGGGCTTCGGGAGCTTCGCGGGTGGTCACTTTGGCCGTGAAGTCGATCGGCTGGCCGATCTTGCCCACGGATTCGCGGTCGAACTGGATGTCGAAGGAATCCAGCTGGATTGAATAGGGCTGGAGCTGGCTGGTCTGAAAGTTGGTGCCAGGGGTGAACTGGTCGTATCCCACCAGCGTGTTGACGAAGGTATCGCCCTCCACCAGGATCCGCTGCCCGCTGTAACCGAACAGTCCGCCGGCGGCCACGGAGACCAGCACACCGATCAGCGACGTGTGGAACACCAGGTTGCCCACTTCCCTGAGGAAACCGCGCTCGGCACCCAGGGACGGCTTGGCGCCGTCGATGTCCCGCACGTCCACGCGGTAGCCGCGCTTCCGCAGCAGCCCGGCGGCATCGGAGACGGCTTCCGACGGCGGGATCCCGGCGTCGGACTCCAGCACCAGGGTGCCGTGTTCAGGAAGCCGTGACAGGCGGGTGGGAGTGCGCGGCGGCTGCGACCGCATGGCTTTATAGTGCGCGATGGCGCGGGGAATAACGCAGCCGATCAGCGAGATGAACAGCAGGATGTAGATCGCGGAGAACCATACCGAGGAGTACACGTCGTAGAGCTGGAAGGTGTCCAGGACCTTGCCGTAGTCGCCGTTGTCCTTGATGTATTGCGTAACCACCGAAGGGTTGGCCGGCCGCTGTGGGAAGAGCGATCCGGGTACGGCCGCCACCGCCAGCAGCAGGAGCAGGAACAATGCCGTGCGCATGCTGGTCAGCTGCGTCCAGCCCCACCGCACCATGCCCCAGGGGCCCAGCGCCGGCAGCGCGGTTTCCGCTTTGGCGTCCGCTACGGTCCGTTTATTAGTCTTCACACGCTCGCTCATCAGATTGGCAATTTCACGTCGTTTTGGAACCAGTACTGCAGTTCGGTGACCCAGGTGCCCCACACGCCGCTCGCCATTAGCAGGCCCAGCAGCACCAGGATGGCGCCGCCGATCCGCTGGATGGCCAGGCGGTATTTCCGGAAGAAGGACATCACGCCCACGCCGCGGCGCACCGCCAGGGCAATAAGCAGGAACGGGATGCCCAGGCCCAGGCTGTAGACGAACGCCAGGAAGGCGCCCTTGGCCGCAGAAGATCCGCCGGACATGCTCAGCAGCTGGACAGCTGAGTACGTAGGGCCGATGCACGGGGCCCAGCCCAGCCCGAAGGTGATCCCCAGCAGCGGGGCACCCCAGAGCCCGGCAGGTGGCTTGGCGTGGATTTTGGCGTCACGCTGGAACCAGCCGAAGCCGCCCATGAACACCACACCCATCAGGATCACCAGCAGGCCCAAAACCTGGGTGATCCAGGCGTTCTGGGGGCCGGAAATCAGGGTGCCCAGCTGGCCGAACGCTCCGCCCAGCAGCACAAAAATAACGGAGAACCCCAGCACAAACAGGCCGATCCCGGCCAGCATCCGGCCCTTCTTCTGCCGTTCCAGGTCCACGCCCGTCAGTCCGGTGACGTAGCCGAGATATCCGGGAACCAGCGGCAGGACGCAAGGCGACAGGAAGGACACCAGTCCGGCCAACAGGGCAACGGGAATGGCCAGCAGCAGTGAGCCGCTCAGGATGGTCTCGGCGAAGGGGTTGTTCACGAAGATGCGCCCGCTACTCTGCCACGGCGGCGTTGATCAGGGCCCTCAAGGTGCCCGTTTGGATCTCACCCAAAACGCGCGACGCAACCCGGCCCTGCTTGTCCAGCACCAGGGTGGTGGGGACGGCACCAGGGGGAACCATGCCGGACACGGCCAGCAGGACGGCACCGTTCTTGTCATCAAAACTGGGGTATGTCACGTTGAAGGACTTCTCGAAGGCCTCGGCGGTGGCCTTCTCATCGCGCAGGTTCACGCCCAGGAACTGCACGCCCTGGTCGTTGAATTCCTGGTGCAGCGCTTCCAGCTGCGGCGCCTCCACCCGGCACGGGGCGCAGGCGGCGAACCAGAAGTTCAGTACGGTCACCTTGCCCTGCAGATCCGCGGGCGTGATGGCCGTGCCGGTAAAGAGCGTGCCGTTAATTTCGACGGCGGCAGCCCGGTCCTCGGCGGCAAACTCAGTGACGGACCCATCGCCTGCCACATAATTCTTGTTGTCCCCCGCCTTGGCCTGCTTGGCGAGGGCGTCTTCCTGGGCGCAGCCGGACATACCGAGCGTCAGCACGGCCAGCGCCGCACCACCGGCAGCCAGGACAGCACGGCGGGACGCACCGCCTTGGCTTGGGCTCTTCTCGACAGCCATGCTCAAGCTCCCGGAGTGGTTGACGCACCGGGAAGAAGTGCGGCAGCAGGCTCGTGGTATTCGACGCGCAAAAGGGACCCGTCGGCGTCGAACACCAAGGAGGTGACGGACGTCAGGGTGCATTCGCGCTTGCGGGGATCGTGCCACAGGCGCCTGCCCTCGGCGTTCAGCCGGGTGGCCCAGATGGGGAGCTGGTGGCTGACCAGGATGGCCTCGGCCCCGCGCTCCTCAAAGTCGGCACCGGCCAGCTCCATGGCATGCAGCCGTGCATCGTGGACGGCGGCCATCACGCGGAGGGCCTGTGCTTTGTAGGGCTCACCCCAGGACGGCCGCAACGGATTGACGAAGTGCTGCCAGTGCCGGGGCCTGCGGAGCTCAGCCTTGGTGACCTTCAGCCCCTCGAAGTGGTTTTCCGCCTCGATGATGCGGTCCTCGGTGGCGATCTCCAGGTTCAAAGCCTGCGCTGTGGGCAGTGCCGTCTCCTGGGCGCGGGTCAGCGGCGAGGCAGCGAGATAAACAATGTTGGCGCCTTGGGCAGCGCGCTCCGCAAAGTAGGTTGCAGCAGTTTGGGCCATTTGTCGGCCCAGCTCTGAAAGGTGGAACTCAGGAAGCCTGCCGTAGAGAATCCCTTGGGGATTATGGACCTCTCCATGGCGGAGCAGATGAACCGTGGATTGGGGCATGTCTACCAGTTTCTCAAAGATATGGGTCGATTCGAAATCTTCTACCGGAAGTAGAACTTGATGCCGGGTGAAGTAGTTCCCCGGACGTTCAAAAAGATTTTCAAAAAAGTTGCCGACCAGGGGAACAAAACATGCAAATGCATGTTTATACTGGATGCAGCAGTTAGTTGATACTTCAACAGATGAGGCTTCAACCAACGATCAGACGCTCTCCACCTGAGCCCGTAACTAATTGAAGGAGCACCATCATGGCACTTCCCACCGACATCACCACCGGCACCTGGACCCTCGACAACTCGCACAGCGAGATCGGCTTCACTGTCCGCCACGCAGGCATCAGCAAGGTCCGCGGCCAGTTCAAGGACGCAGAAGCCACTCTGGAACTCGCCCCGAACGTCACCGACTCTGCGATCAACGCCACCATCAAGACCGCCAGCTTCGACTCCGGCGACGTCAACCGCGACGGCCACGTCCGCGGTGAAGACTTCTTCGATGTGGAGAAGTTCCCGGAAATCTCCTTCGCCTCCAAGGGCCTCGTGGACAACGGCGACGGCTTTGAACTGAACGGCGACCTCACCATCAAGGGCGTTACCCGCCCCGTCACGCTGGAGACCGAATTCAACGGTGTAGCCGTTGACCCGTTCGGCAACACCCGCGCCGGCGTCACCGCCCAGACCACCATCAGCCGCAAGGACTTCGGCCTGACCTGGAACGCCGTCCTTGAGACCGGCGGCCTGCTGGTCAGCGACAAGGTGGGCATCAGCCTGGAACTGGCCTTCATCGCCCCGGCGGCCTGATCCACCGCAGCATTCCCAAAAAGCCAACCACCCGTCGTCGGACATTAATGTTCGACGGCGGGTGGTTTGCTTAATTCGTAGATAACACGGCAGCCCAGGCCTACAGTGAAGCCATGAGCAACCAGAGCGACGTACCGCAGCCCGATCCGGCCGGGACTTCCGCCGGCCAGACCCCCGCCACTCCCCCGGCCGGCTACGAGCCGCCCGCCGGATACCAACCCCCGCCCGCCTACCAGGCCCCGCCGGCGCAGGGCTACCCCACACAGCCCCAGCAGGGCGGGCAGCAGCAGGGTTTCCAATTCCAGATGCCCGCCGACGCGCCACACAGCTTCAACGAGGTAATGCCCAAAGGCGGTTTCTCCGGAATCTTCAGTGTCACCGGCATGCCTACGGAGCTCAAGGTCTCCTACTGGATCTGGGTAATCAGCGGCCTGCTGGGCATTTTGTTGGGGATACTCGGGTTCTTCGGTTCCCTGCTCGCCCTTGCAGTAGCACCCGCCGTCGGGGTGGTGGTGCTGTTGCTGGTCCTTGTGACCCTTGCCCTCTCTGCAGCCCAGGTTGTGCTCGCGATGAAGATGAAGGAACAAAAGTCCTGGGCGAGGATGGCGCTCACCGCCATCGTGGCAATCACACTGGTGATCTCCATTGTTCAGTCCGGAATGGACGGCACCGGTGGTGGCGGCTGGTTCGGCTCCATTCTCGGCATTGTGGCAACCGTGTTGATGTGGCTGCCCAACTCCCAGCCGTGGTTTGCACAGCGCTCGTCGACGGCCGGCTAACCACCTGCCGAGCGCATGGCACTCCGTGGGAAATTCTTCCGCCCGCCCGGCATCAGTGCAGGCCAGCGGAGGAATTTCCTGCTTTTAATGTCCCACTAGCCTCCCGGTGGGAGGTACGGTGGAATCAGCCATGCTGGGGGCACGGCTTGTGTTGTTCCCGGCTTCCGATGTTTTATCCGTCACGCAAAGGAACGCTCATGACCACTCCTCCTGTCCAGCCCCCGCAGGGCAACGACCCGGAAAACGCGCCGCAGCAGCCGCAGTACGGCCAGAACGCTCCCCAGTACGGGCAGCAGTCGCCACCACAGCCGCAGTACGGCCAAAATGCTCCCCAGTACGGGCAGCAGTCGCCGCAGTACGGTCAGCAGCAGCCGGGCTACGGCCAGCAGGCGCCCTATGGCCAGCCCGCTGCGCCGTTCAACTACCCGTCCGAGCAGCCCCAGCCCGCTGGTGCCACCGGAATCCCCCCGCAGGTTGACCTGTCATTCAAGATGATTCTTGGGGCGGGCATCATTTCGGCTATCAGTTCGCTGGTCCTCGCATTTGCCGGCGGCGATTTCTTCTGGGCCGCCATGGAGGAGCAGCTGCAGTCACAGGGCCAGGAAATTCCTCCCGGGATGGCTGAGGGTATGAAGAGTGCTGTGATGATCGGTGGAATCATCAGTGCGCTGGTTTCCATCGGCCTCTACGCCCTGGTGGCATTCCCGGTTCGGAAGGGTAAGAACTGGGCCCGCATCCTGGGAACCGTATTTGCTGCCATCTCCGTCTTTGGTCTCTTCAGCCTGTTCCAGTTCGGCCCGCTCTATGGCGTCATGCAGCTCATCGCGATCCTGTTGGGCATTGCGGCCATTGTGCTGCTTTACCTGCCGGCCAACGCGCCTTACTTCCAGAAGCAGCAGCCGTTCGGCAACCCGTACGGCCGCTAGGCATACCGGCTTCTAAGCCAAACAAACGCTTTACACCGCGGACGCAGCCCGCGGGCCCGCAGCTCAGGCTGTGCGGCCCGGGGTCTGCGTCCGCTGTGCGTGGTAGGCCAGGATCTGGAGTTCGGTGGCCATATCCACCTTGCGGAGATTAACGCCGTCGGGAACCTGCAGGACTACCGGGGCAAAGCTCAGGATGCTCCGCACACCGGCGGCCACTACCCTGTTGCACACATCCTGGGCCACCGTCGCAGGCAAGGCCAGGACCACCATGTTGGCGCCCGTCCGTTTCAGGACCGGCTCCAGGTCCTGGACATCGCTGACGCGCAACCAGCCCACTTCATTTCCCACAACCATTTGGTCGGCGTCGAAAATTGCCACCACATCAAAACCCCTGGACTCGAACCCGCCATAGCGGGCCAGGGCCTTGCCCAGGTTGCCGGCGCCCACAATGGCCACTTTCCAGTCGTGGGTCAGGCCAAGCGCAGCGGCAATATGCCTGCTGAGGTATTGGACTTCATAGCCCACACCCCGGGTTCCGTATGAGCCGATGTAGGACAGGTCCTTGCGCAGGGTTGAGGAACTCACCCCAGACGCCTCTGCCAGGGAGTCAGACGAAACAGTCTCGATTCCCTCTGCCAGAAACGAGTTCAGGGCGCGCAGGTAAAGCGTCAGGCGGGCCACCGCTGCCGGTGGAATCTGCTTCGCAGCCGCTCCGCCATCGCCGTCGAAGGCAGAGGGTGTTGATTCCAAGGAGGTCATTCCTGCTCCGTTGAGTCGCGTTGTTTCTACACTCTAGGGCCAGGACGCGGGAGCCAACAAAGCGGACGCCTGGACCCTAAGCCGTTCACTGCCCTGCAAGGATCCGCCGCAGCAGGCGCTCCAGGCGGTTTTCGTCAATACTCCAGAAGTCCCGCTGCACGCCGTCCACCAGCAGCACGGGAATCTCCTCCGCGTACCTCTCGCGAAGCTCAGGCTCCTGGTCCACCAGTTGTTCGGACCAGTCCAGTCCCAGCCCCGAAGTAACGCGTTCGACGGCGGCACGCGCCGCTGTGCACAGGTGGCAGTCTGACTTTGTCAGGAGTACCACTACAGGTTTTGCCATGACTTAAAGGTAGCGCCGCCGGGACCTGCGGGCGGCACTGCTTGGTCGTCACAGGGTGCCCAGCCCGTCCGAGGTCGGTGCGGCGGCGGGGAGGGCGGTCCCCATTAGCTAGACTCAAGGCATGCCCGAGGAGAAGTACGTCGCCGTAGCCACGCGCCCGGCCCCTCCATCTCCTCGTGGCGAAGCCGCATTCTTCGACGTCGACAACACGCTGATGAAGGGTGCCAGCCTGTTCCACGTGGCCCGCAAGATGTATGAACGCAAGGCCTTCACACTCCGCCAGGCCAGTGGATTCGCCTGGAAGCAGTTCAAGTTTGTGATGCGCGGCGAGAACCTCAGCGATGTCCATGCAGTTCGCGACTCGGCCTTGGTCCTGGCTGCCGGAATCACGGTGGCTGACATCAAGGCGCTGGGCGAGGAAGTCTACGACGAAATGATTGCCTCGCGGATCTGGCCGGGCACCAAGGCCCTAGCAGAGCAACACTTGCGCGTGGGCCGGCGCGTTTGGCTGGTCACTGCTACACCCATTGAAGTTGCCACCGTCATTTCCACCCGGCTGGGCCTGACAGGGGCGTTGGGCACAGTGGGCGAGGTGGAAGAAGGCGCCTACACCGGCCGACTGGTGGGAGAGATCCTGCACGGCTCCGCGAAGGCCTCGGCTGTCGAAGCAATGGCGGAGTCCGAAGGCCTGAACCTGAAGCGCTGCTGGGCCTACAGCGACTCCTACAACGACATTCCGCTGCTCACGCTGGTGGGGCATCCGGTCGCCATTAATCCCGACGCCCGGCTCCGCAAGCACGCCCGCGACCACAACTGGCCTGTGTACGACTTCCGCTCCGGCCGCCGCGCAGCAACCCTTGGCCTCAAGGCCGCCACGGTAGGCGGCGCCGTCTACGGATTGTGGAAGGGCTTCGCCCGCCTCCGCGGCCGGTAAGCCAAACCCGCTTCCGATCACCGCCCGCACCACCCCAGCGCGCCGTCGCCCGCCCCACACTCCGTCGAGCGGCGACATAATGCCGCTTACGTCGACCCTAAGCAGCATTAGGGGTTATAGGACAAAACGTGTGTATGGGAGGGGATTGCTTTCTTGTATCGGCGCGGGAATTCCGGGGTGGCTAAGCTTTTGGAGCTTAGGGTGGCTGGGGTGCTTGCATATCTCTGGAGTGTTTGATTTG
>JAPSJV010000058.1 GCA_031178005.1 Pseudarthrobacter sp. | reverse complement strand
CTGTAAACTGCAATTCTTATGGACAGTAAATCTAGGTGCCGGCCTGGGGGCTGTCAGCGGGGCAGAATCAGCACCGCGGCACAGCCTGACCACAGCGCCGGCAAACCCCGTGCACGATCCCAACGTCTGTCGCTTCCCTTCACGCAGGCCTCAAGCGAGGTAGCGCAAGCCGCTGCCGACCAGCCTCCGCCGGGCTCTTCACGAGCAAACAGAGACTACCTCGCCAGCCGCTTTTTCCTGCGGTTCAGGGCAGGTTGCTGAATGGAGTGGCTTCTTGTCGGAGCAGGTTTCCTGCTCATTCTCGGCACCGGTTTCTTCGTAGCTGTCGAGTTTTCACTGATTGCCCTTGACCAACCAACAGTGCAACGCGCGGTGGACGACGGCGACACAGCCGCGGTCCCGCTGCTCAAATGCCTGAAGTCGCTGTCCACGCAGTTGTCCAGCTGTCAGCTGGGCATCACAATGACAACCCTGCTGACCGGCTACGTGATGGAGCCATCGGTCGGCGCGCTGATCCATGCGCCGCTGGCTGCCGTCGGGCTTCCCGAGGCCGTTGCGAAGTCTGTTTCGCTCATTCTCGCCATGGTGCTGGCAACGCTGCTGTCGATGCTGCTTGGCGAACTGGTCCCGAAAAACATGGCGATTGCCCTGTCCTTCCGCATTGGCCGGGCGCTGGCGCGTCCGCAGCTCATGTTTACGGCGATCTTCAAGCCCGCCATCATCCTTCTCAATGGCTTCTCGAACAGGGTGCTCAACGTCTTTGGCCTCGAAGCTAAAGAGGAGATATCCGGAGCACGGACCCCGGCGGAGCTCGCTTCCCTCGTGCGGCGGTCGGCCGCCATGGGCACCCTGGATCCGGGCACGGCAAACTTCATCTCGCGGACGTTGAACTTCTCGGGGAGGACTGCTGCCGATGTGATGACTCCGCGCATCCGGGTCGAGACCATCGACGCCGACCAGCCCGTTTCGGACATTCTCGACGCCGCCCGGCGCACCGGCTATTCGCGTTTTCCGGTGATCGGTGATTCTGCCGATGACATCCGAGGGCTCGTCCATGTCAAGAAGGCGATTGCCGTGCCAGGGGAGCGGCGGCCTAACCTTGAGGCCGGGGCGATCATGACCGATGTTCTCCGCGTCCCGGAAACCATCCACCTCGACGCGTTGCTGGCCGAGCTTAGGGAAGGCAACCTGCAGCTGGCAGTGGTGCTTGACGAGTACGGCGGAACTGCCGGCATCGCCACCCTGGAGGACCTTGTCGAGGAGATCGTCGGAGAAGTGGCCGACGAGCACGACAGGGTTCGCCCGGGACTCCTGCAAAGCGCCTCCGGCGACTGGTACTTCCCTGGCCTCCTCCGGCCCGATGAACTCTCTGAACAGATACCCGGCCTCACCGTTCCCGATGAGGCGGCCTACGAAACGGTGGGCGGCTACGTCATGAGTGAGCTTGGGCGCATCCCAGCGGTGGGAGACACCGTGGATGTCGGGGGCGGAACGCTCACCGTGACCCGGATGGACGGGCGCCGGGTAGACAGGATCTGCTACAAGCCGGACCGCGGGGAGGCGGTCTATGGCGCCATTCCCACTGGAGCCGGGAATGCCAAGACCGGAAGTGCCAAGACGGGAAGCAATAAGCCCGGAAACGGAAAGCCCGGAAACGGAAAGCCCGGAAACGGAAAGCCGGTAAACGGCGCCAAGCCGAGGGCCAAGCAGAGGAACGGCGGCCCGGAAAATCCGGAAGCCGGATCGGTGGGGCCGGAAGATGCCGGTTCCCGGAAGGCGGTGCGGCATGAGTGACTGGGCCGGAATTGTGTGGCTGGTGCTGCTGCTGATGGGCAACGCCTTTTTCGTGGCGGCCGAGTTCGCCGTGATGTCGGCGCGCCGCAGCCAGATTGAACCCTTGGCTGAGGCTGGCTCCGGACGTGCCCAGACCACGCTGCGGGCCATGGAGAACGTCTCGCTGATGCTGGCATGTGCCCAGTTGGGCATCACCGTCTGCTCACTGCTGATCCTGCTGGTTGCCGAACCGGCAATCCATCACCTGCTTGCTGTTCCGCTGGAAGCACTCGGCGTGCCCAAGGAGGTTGCCGACGTTGGCGCTTTCGGTATTGCGCTCATGGCCGTGACGTTCTTGCATGTGACGTTTGGGGAGATGGTCCCAAAAAACATCTCGGTGTCGGTCGCTGACAAGGCGGCCCTGGTTCTGGCGCCGCCGCTCATGTTCGTGGCGCGCATCGTGAACCCGGTGATTGTCACGCTGAACTGGTCTGCCAACCACATCCTCAAGCTGATGCGGATTGAGCCGAAGGACGAAGTGAATTCGTCCTTCACCCTCGAGGAAGTGCAGTCCATCGTGCAGGAGTCCACGCGGCACGGGCTCGTAGACGACGACGCCGGCCTTATCACCGGCGCGCTCGAGTTCTCTGAGTACACCGCCGCGGACGTCATGGTTCCGCTGGAGCGCCTGGTCATGCTGAAAACCTCGGCAACACCGCTGGAGTTTGAAAAGGCGGTGAGCCGTACGGGTTTCTCCCGGTTTCCGATGGTAGACGACGACGGCATGCTGGCCGGCTACCTGCATATCAAGGATGTGCTGTCGATTCCAGAGTCCGGCTACGGGCATCCCATTGCCGAAAGCCGGATCCGGTCGCTGGCGAATCTCCCGCGGAATGCTGAAATAGAGAACGCCATGTCCGTCATGCAGCGCACGGGCTCGCACCTGGCTCGAGTCATTGGACCGGACGGCCAAACTGACGGGGTGCTGTTCCTGGAAGATGTCATCGAGCAGCTTGTGGGTGAGATCCGGGACGCAACCCAAGCCAAGGGCATCCGCCGGCTGGGCGCCGGCAACGGGGAGTAGCTGGCGGCAGGTAGCCTACTTCCCGGTGCCGGCTTGCCGGGCTGCACAGGCAGGGCACAGTCCGTAAATCTCGACAGTGTGCGCCACCTCAGTGAAACCGTGCTCCTGGGCCGTCCGCGCCGCCCACGTTTCCACGGCGGGGGCTTCGACTTCCACCGCCTTGCCGCAGTTGCGGCAGAGGAGATGATGGTGATGGCCGGTGACGGCGCAGCGGCGGTAGACGGCTTCCCCGTCGCCGTTGCGCAGCACATCCACAAGGCCTTCATCGGCGAGGGACTGCAGAATACGGTAGGCCGTGGCCAGGGAAACGGAGACACCCTGGTTCTGCAGGATCCGGTACAGTTCCTGCGTGCTGACGAAGTCATGAAGCTCATCCAGCGCGGCACTTACCGCAAGCCGCTGCTTCGTGACCCGTTGCTCTTTGCCGCCGGCCGCAACCAGCGGGGTCAGCGGCCTGCCGTCAGCGCTGGCGCCGTGTGGCATGAATGGACTCGCTTCGCTCAGGGATACTTGCAGTGTTCAAGATTACCAGCCGGCCGTCTGTGAAAACTGCCGTGGACACTGATTGGCGCCTTGCCTAGGCTGGCCGGATGAAGCTGACTAAGTACACGCACGCCTGCATTCGCCTCGACAAGAACGGCGGCGAAAAGCGCGGCGGCGCCCTTGTGATTGATCCTGGAACGTTCTCGGAGTCGGCCGAGGCTTTGGACGGTGCACGGGCGGTCCTGGTGACGCACGAACACCACGACCACTTCGATGTGGCGGCTGTGAAGTCCGCTCTTATTCAGAACCGTGAACTGGAGCTGTTCGCGCCGCTGGGAGTGGCCGACACAATGCGCAGGGAAGCAGCCGATGCCTTGTCTCGCATCCACACCGTGGAGCCCGGAACGTCGTTCGAGGCTGCCGGGTTCGATGTGAGAAGCTTCGGCGGGCAACACGCCCTGATCCACCCGCACATCCCCTTGGTTGCCAACATCGGCTACCTCGTGGACGGCAACGTGTACCACCCCGGGGACTCGTTCATCATTCCGGACGGCATCAGCGTCCAAACCCTGCTGGTGCCCGTGCACGCACCATGGAACAAGGTCAGCGAAGTGGTGGATTTCGTCATTGGAGTCCGCGCGCCCCGGGCGTTCCCCATCCATGACGCGCTGCTCAACAGCGCCGGCCTTGACCTGGTGGAAGGCCATGTCAGGCGCCTCGGCGCAAAGTACGGTACGGCGTACGAGCACCTGGCCGCGCGGGAGTCCGTAGACCTCTGAGCTACGGTTCCCACGCGCCCGAATCGAAAAGCACTCTGATGGTGTCCTCGTGGGGGCGGGGATCCAGCCCCTGCGCTGCCAGCCACGGCTCACTGTAATAGCTGCCCGCGTACCGGTCGCCGCCGTCGCACATCAGCGAAACCACGCTTCCCCGCTGGCCCTGGGCAATCATCTCCGCGATCAACTGCCAGACGCCCCACAGGTTGGTGCCGGTGGAAGGTCCTGCATGGAGTCCCGCCAAAGTGTGCAGGTGCCGCATGGCGGCAACTGACGCCGCGTCCGGCACCTGGACCATGCGGTCGATCACTGACGGTACGAAACTAGGCTCCATGCGGGGCCGTCCGATGCCCTCGATCCGGGAAGGGCGGCCGGTGTTGAAGCCGGCTGCGCCGCTCTGCCAGCCCGGATAGAAGGCCGAGTTTTCGGGGTCCACGACGGTCAGTTGGGTTTTATGGCGGCGGTACCGGAGGTACCGGCCGATCGTGGCGCTGGTCCCGCCCGTGCCCGCTCCAACCACGATCCACCGGGGGATCGGGTGATCCTCCTGGGCGAGCTGGCCGAAGATGGATTCGGCGATGTTGTTGTTGCCCCGCCAGTCAGTTGCCCGCTCTGCATAGGTGAACTGGTCCATGTAGTGGCCGTTGCTGGTGGTGGCCACCTCCGCTGCTGCCGCATAGACCTCGGATGCGTGGTCCACCAGGAGGCAGGCGCCGCCGAACTGTTCTATTAGGGCGACCTTTTCCGGGCTCGTGGTGCGGGTCATGACCGCGATAAAGGGCAGGCCCAGCAGCTGCGCAAAGTAGGCTTCAGAAATTGCAGTACTGCCGCTGGAGGCCTCCACAATCGTGGTGCCTTCCCTGATCCAGCCGTTGACCAGTCCAAACAGGAAGAGCGACCGGG